>CAZCZO010000001.1:0-95078 GCA_964503275.1 uncultured Gemmatimonadaceae bacterium
CCGTCAGTGCAGTGCGGAGCAGGTCCCGCGGCGTCGTCGTTGGCGCCGGCGCGCTCATTCCTCGCCCCCGAAGGACCCACAGGTCCGGTCGCTAGATTGTGCCACAGAACGATTCACAGGTCGCGAAGGCGGCGCAGCAGGGGACGGCGGATGGGTGCATCACACGTAACATACCTCGACGATGACCACGAGGTCGCGTCGTTCCTCGGTACGATCGCGTCCACGCGGGATCTCGCGGTCGACACCGAAGGGGCCTCGTTCCACCGCTTCGTGGATCGGGTGTATCTCCTGCAACTCTCGACCCCGACCGAGCATGCGGTGCTCGACCCGCTCGCGATCGCGCCGCCGGCCGGGCTCGGGGCGTTGATCCAAGACCCCGCCGTACAGGTGGTGTTCCACGACGCGGACTACGACCTGCGACTGCTCCGGCAGGACTATGGCTGGAAGGTCCGGGGGCTCTTCGATACGCGGGTCGCCGCGCAACTCCTCGGCATCAAGCAGTTCGGGCTCGCCGCACTGCTGGGCGAGCACTTCGGCGTGAAGCTCGACAAGAAGCATCAGCGCGCCGACTGGTCGATGCGTCCACTCACGCCCGACATGCTGGCCTACGCGGCGCAGGACACCATGCACCTGCTGGCGCTTCGCGACATCCTGCGCGAGCGACTGGAGCGGGCCGACCGCATGCCCTGGGCGGCCGAAGAGTTCGCCCGCCTCGAGGCGGTGGAGTTCAGCGCGGACGACCCGGCGAATGCCTTCCTCAAACTCAAAGGCGCGCGCGATCTCACGCGCCGGGAGCTGGCGCTGCTGCGCGAGCTGGTCCAATGGCGCGATGGGGTCGCGGCGACGCTGGACCGCGCGACCTTCCGCGTGATGGGCAACGAGACGCTGCTCGACATCGCGCGCGAGGCCCCGCAGACGGCGAGCGCGTTGATGGCGATCAAGGGCGTGCCTCGCGGCCTGTCCGAAAGCCGCACCGCGGACGTCCTCGCGGCCGTCGCGCGCGGGTTGGCCGTCCCCGCCGAGGCGCTGCCGCAGTTCCCCAAGGCGCCCCGCTGGGACCGCGATCCCAAGTTCGAGGAGCGCGTGAATGCGCTCCGGAGCGTGCGCGATGCCGCGGCGGCGAAGCTCGATCTGGATCCGGGCGTCCTCTGCTCGCGTGAGCGGCTCGAGACGGTCGCGCGCAAGATCCCCACCTCGCTCGAGGAACTCGAAGCGATCCCCGACCTGCGTCGCTGGCAGATCGGACTGATGGGGGCGGAGATGTTGAAGGCGGTGGCCCGCTAGGGCCCACCGCGCAGCGACGGGCGACGCCCAGTGCGGCGCCCTAGAAGCCCAGGTACGCCCGCACCCGGGGATCGATGCGCTCGGGCGTCCAAGGCGGCGACCAGACGAGGTTCACGACCGCGTCGGTCACGTCGGGCACGCTGCGCATCGCCTCCTCGGCGTCCTTCATGATCTCGGGGCCCGACGGACAGCCGGGCGACGTCAACGACATGTCGATGATCGCCGTGCTGCCTTCGGCACGCACCGCATAGACCAAGCCCAGATCCACGATGTTCAGATTGAGCTCGGGGTCCTTGACGCGTCGCAGGGCGAGCGTCAGCTGCTCGGTGCTGATGGCCGAGGTCGGGGCGGGGGTGTCGTTGGCGGTGTCCATGTCTCTCCCTGCAATATAACCCGAGACGGCCCTCGCCCGGTCGCCGGCGCTCCCGTCCCCTCGACGCGCCGTGCTCGCCCAGCGCCGATCAGTCGCGTCGCGCGCGCGGGACCGGGCGGTTCCAGCTCTTCGCGGTGTCGGCGCGGAAGGCCGTCGGCATGGCCAGGACGGGGAAGGCCGGGTCGTCGGTCAGGGCCAGTGCCGCCGCGTCGGCGAGATCGTTGCGCACGTTGCTGATCACGTCGGCCGGCCGCCGCGCGCGCGGCGCGTACACGCGGTTCGAGAGCAGGATCACGAACAGCTGCCGCTCGGGATCGATCCACATCGACGTGCCTGTGAAGCCCGTGTGCCCGTAGGCGCTGGGGCTCAGGTAGTCCCCGGCACCACGCACGCCCTCGGCCATCTCCCAGCCCAAGGCGCGCGGGCCGGCCTGCCGCTGGGTGAAGAGCGCCACGGTGCTGTCGGCGACCAGCCGCACGCCGTTGTAGGTGCCGCGATTCAGCATCATCTGCGCGAAGATCGCGAGGTCGGCGGCCGTGCTGAAGAGCCCGGCGTGGCCCACCACACCGCCGAGCGCATGGGCGTTCTCGTCGTGCACCTCGCCGCGGATCTCGTAGCCACGGCGCGACACATCGGCCGTGGGGGCGATGCGCGACTTCCACGCGGCGGGGGGCGTGAAGCGCGTGTCGGTCATGGCGAGCGGCTCGAAGACGCGCTGGCGCAGGAACACATCCAGACGTTGGCCGCTGATCGTCTCGATGACCCAGCCCAGCACGTCGGCACCGAGGTCGGAGTACACGAAGCACTTGCCCGGCGCGCAGGCCAGCGGCGTGTCGAGCACCATCTGCTTCGCCGCCCGTGGGGTGGCCGCCGTGCGCCAGAGGATGCGGCCCGCCGGCAGCCCCGAGTGGTGGGTGAGCAGGTGCCGCACCGTGACCTTGGCCTTGTTCGCGCCGGCGAACTGCGGCAGGTAGCGCTGGACGGGGGCGTCGAGGTCCAGTTGGCCGGCGTCGAACAAGAGCATCGCTGCCGTCGTGATCCCGACCACTTTGGTCAGCGACGCGATGTCGTACACGGTGGTCTCGGGGTCCACCTCGGGCGACCGCGCGGTCCAGCCGAGGCGGCCGTAGCCGCGCTGGTACACGCTGTACCCCGCGCGGCCCACGACCACCGCCGCGCCCGGGAATCCCCCGCCGCTGATCCCCTTGCTGACCACCCGGTCGATCGCGGCCAACCGTTCCGCCGACATGCCCACGGCCGCTGGGGCGGCCACCGGAAGGCGGTCGCCAGGTCCAACGGCGATGGCAGCAGCGAGGAGGAACGCGAGCACGGCGACCCCGACCATGACGAGGGAAACGCAGCGGGCCTACGACCCGTAGGTAAGGCCGTACCCCTGCGGGGTCAAGACGAGCCCGCCCCGGGGCAGGCAACCCTCCGTACCGGAGGAGGTGACAGAATGGGCGAACCCGAGATGTCCGACGACCTCACCCTCATCCGGCGCGCCACCGGCGGCGACGAGCGGGCCATGCGCCAGCTGTGGCAGACGTATGCCCCGCGCATCGATGCTATCGTTCGGCGACTGGCCGGCGATCCCGACATCGCCGCCGACATCGCGCAGGAGGTGTGGATCCAGATCTTCCGGGCCCTGCCGACCTACCGCGGTGACGCCCGCTTCTCCACTTGGGCGCATCGCATCGCGGTGAATCGCACGCTGAACGCGCTGCGGTCCACCCGGCGGCTCCAGGCGGCGGAGGTCGAGATCCAGGAGGACTCGGCGAGCGTTGAGCACGATGGGGAACGTGCGGTGCTGGCGGCGACGATCGATGCCGCCGTGCAACAGTTGGCCCCTGGAGCGCGGACGGTGTTCGTGCTCCACGACATCGAGGGCTACACGCATGAGGAGATCGCCGCGGAGCTCGGCATCACCTCGGGTGGCTCGAAGAGTCAGTTGTTCAAGGCCAGGGCGCGGCTCCGGCGCCTGCTGGCCCACTTGGTCGATGCCCCGATGACGGGAACGGATCCTGCCTATGTCACACGTCTCTCCTGAACGACTCGCGGCGCTCGCGGACGAACCCGCGACGCTGCTGGAACGCACGCATCTCGCGTCCTGTGCGCTCTGTGCGGCCGAGCTCGTCGCGGCGCAGCGCCTCGTGCGGCTCGCGCTGGCCGATGTGCCGACGATCGAAGCACCGATCACGTCGTGGGAGCGGCTGGGACCGGCGCTGCGCGCTGAAGGGTTGATGCAACCGGGCGTGCCCGAGCTGGTCGCCGCGCCACCGGTGCCGACCGAGGTGCGTCCGCTCCGGCCGGCCGGCGCCACGCGGTGGCGTGCGATGACGCGTGCGGCCGCTGCCGTGGCGTTGGTCGTGGGCGGCGCGGCGGTCGGTCGTGCGACGGCCGGGCCGTCGGCATCGGCGCCGCCAGCCCTGCAGAGTGCGTCCGAGGCGGCGGCACCCAGCTTCCAGAACACCGCCGACGCGATGCAGGTGCTGCAGCGGGCATCCGATGACTACACCCGCGCGGTCTCCTACCTCGCGGCGCACGACTCCAACGTCGTCCTCCGCGGGCGCGATGCCGTGCAACTGTATCAAGCCCGGTTGGACGCGCTGGATCGCGCCGTCGCCGCCACGCAGGCGGCGCTGTACCTCGCACCGCAGGATCCGGTGCTGAATCAGTACTATCTGACCACCCTCGGCGCGCGCGACCTCACGCTGCAACAGATGGGTGCGGTCGTGCCGGCCTCGACCACGCAGCGAGCGCGATTCTGATGCGTGCCCTGTCCGCCTCCGTCATGCTGCTGACGATCGCCGCGCCTGCGCTGGCCGCGCAGCAGCGCAACACCGTCGTGCGCACCGAGAACGACTCGGTCCGCGTCACGGTGCGGGTGTCGCCGCAGTCGCCTGAGCAGCTCCGGGCACTCATCGCCGAATTGACGGCGCTGACCGCCACGCAGCGCGATCTCGAAGGCCAGTTGCGCGAACTCATGCGCAGCGCCGACCGCGCAGACGGTCGCCGGCTTCTCGAGGTGCAGGAGCGGCTCGCCCGGACCTGGTCCGAGTTCTATCCCCGGCAGTCGGCGCTCACGGTCGCCTGTCAGTCCGCGCGCTCCGTGCCGCAGGGCAGTGGCTACATCGGGGTGACCTTCGACGACGAGATGATGCTCGCGGAGCCGCAACGTGGCGGTGGTGCGGTCACGATCCGGTTCTCGACGTCGCCTCGGATCTCGGCGGTAGAGCCCGGCTCGCCCGCGGAGCGCGCGGGCTTGCGCGCGGGTGACGAGTGGCTGGCCCTCGGCAGCGATGCGCTCGCCGGCTTGAGCACGGACGAGATCTCGGCGCGTCTGCGGCCCGGCTCCAAACAGCAGCTGCGCGTGCGACGGGACGGCCGTGAGCGTACCATCGAGGTGACGGTCGCCCCCCGCCCCGGTGTGCCCGCTGATGTGTGCGAGCGGGCGGAGTCGATCACGCTGCGGTCGACGCCGGCCGAGTGGCGGGTCAGCACGAGCGAGGTGCCCCGCACGGCCCCCGTGGCCGTGCCGGGCCGAGTCGCGTTGCCGTCGCCGCCTAGCCCCCCCGCGGTGGCGCCGAGCCGTCCACTGGCGTTCATCGCCATGTCGCCGACGGTGTACGGAGCCCGGTTCCGGGCGCTCGATGCCGACGCGCGCGAGTTCGTCTCGTTCCGCGGCGAGGGCGTGCTCGTGGATCAGGTCGCAGCTGGGTCGCCGGCCGACGCGGCAGGACTGCGCGCGTTCGACGTCGTGAGCGCGGCGAACGGCGCCGCGGTCACGGCCGTGCACGAGTTGCTGCGGATCACGGCCGAGGCCCGCCGTGTCGAGTTGACGGTGCAGCGGAAGGGCGCGACCCGGACCGTCGTGCTCTCGCGCTGAGCTCAGGGCTCGTCGGGCGTGCGCGCCCGCACCGAGCCCGGCGGGATGGTGTAGATCAGGCGCATCGTCGCGACATCGGCCGGGGTGAGTTGCAGGGCACTCACCCGCGGCGCCATCACCGCGCTGGTGTCGCGCGTGTGATCGAGGCCGAGCAGGTGCCCGATCTCGTGGAGGGCGATCGCGTAGAGCTGGGGCGCGGTCACCACACGGTCCATCGGCGTGCGCAGCGCAAGGACGATGTCGCCGCCGACGATCCACCAGTGGGGGTCGCGCACCCAGCGTGTGCGGCCGCTGATGGGCTCCTCGAAGCGCTCACGGAAGGTGACCGTGACATCGGCGGACGCCGAATCGCTGATGAACGTGAACGCGAGCGGTGCCCCCGCACGGCCCCAATCGGCGAAGGCGCGGCGGATGTCCGAGGGGAAGGCCGAGGAGAACCCCGGCGTTTGGGAGCGCTCGTCGATCCACACGCGGACCGGGTTCGCCGTGCGCGAGGGCCAACGGGCGACGTTCGAGTCGCGCAGCGCGAGGATGTCGCCGATGTACGTGCCGGCGGCATCGCGCGTGAGGACAGCGCGGATCGCGGCGAGGTCGCGGAGCGGCGCGGCTTGCGTCGACGCGTCGCCGACGACCGCCCCCTCGCCGTGGGTCGCGTCGGACGCCTCCGTGGCCGCGGCGGCAGCCGGATCGGCACGGCTCGCCGAGGGAGTGCGCCACCACAGGACGCCGACGGTGCCGAGGCAGAGCAACGCGACCAAGGCGACGAGCGCATCGCTGCGACGCATCAGCCGACGGACCCCAGAAAGTCCTCGATCGCTGCGAACGTGTGCTCCGGCGCTTCGAAGAAGGGAAGATGTCCGGCCTGCGGGACATTCACGCGTCGGGCTCGGGGGAGCAGCGCCGCCGTGGCATCGGCCGTGCCCGGCGGGATCAGGTCGTCGCTGCCGTGCAGCAGCAGGGTGGGGACGTCGAGACCCTGCAGGGTCTCGCGCCAGTCGTACCCCTCGCCGCGCAGGCGCGCCGCGATGGTCGCGCCCGTGACACTGAGCGCGTGCGGTGGGGCCAAGCGCCGGCCCATGTCGAGGTCGCTGAACCACGCGGGGTAGAAGGCCCGGTGATAGGCGAGGTGAACGGCCGGGTCGGGCACGAGCAACTGCGCAGGATCGAAGGCCGCGAGCCGACCCCGCTCGGGCTCCGGGAGCTTGGCGAGGGCGAGCGCGTGCAGCGGCGGCAGCCAACCGCTCGTCGCCCCCACGGCGTTGATCAGCGTCAGCGCGCGGGTCGCGGCAGCGTCAGACGCGACCGCGAGCATGGCGATGCCGCCGCCCCACGAGTGGCCGAGCACGTCCCAGCGTTCGATGCCGAGCGCGAGCCGCAGCGCCGGGACGTCGGCCGCGTCGTGTGCGATGCGTGCCGCCCGGACGCCCGGCGGTGCGGGGGTCTGGCCGCGGCCGCGCTGGTCGTAGAGGATCAGTCGGCGACGCTGCGCCAAGGGAGCCAGCGCAGGCCACAGTAGCTGGTGGCCGAAGAGCAGCCCGCCGTTGATGCACAGCAGTGGCGGCGCGTCATCGCGCGGTGGACTCAGGCGCACGGCGAACTCCAATCCGCGCGCGCGCACCGTCAGCGCCTCGAGTGGGACCGGTGCGCCTTGGGCACGACGGAATGCGAGGAAGCGCTGCATGGCGGAGTCCGTCACGCGGACTCCCCCAGCACGATGCGGGCGTTGCGCTGCCACCCGGCGAGCTTCGCACGCTTCATCGCGGTCCCGCGGAACGCGTCCGCGTACTCCGCCGGTGTCAGGGCGAGGACGTCGGCTGCCAAAGTCCTCGCATCTTTGTCCGCGACGAACGGGCGCGGCGCGAACGCCGTCTCCTGCGCCGCGCGGGCGAACTTCTGGTTCCACGGACACACGTCCTGGCAGATATCGCAGCCATAGAGCTGTTCCCGCAAGGCGGCGTGGAACGGCTCGGGGATGTCGCTGCGATGTTCGATGGTCAGGTAGCTGAGGCAGCGGCGCGCGTCCAACACGCGAGGTGCCACGAAGGCGTCCGTGGGACAGGCGTCGAGACAGCGGGTGCACCGACCGCAGTGGGTCTCGCTGAACGGAGCGTCGGGTGGCAGGTCCAGCCCGACGAACAAGGCGCCGATGAAGAAGAAGGAGCCGAGGCGCGGGTGGATGAGCATGGTGTTCTTGCCGAACCATCCCAGCCCGGCCCGGCGTGCGAGGTCGCGTTCGAGGATCGGGCCTGTGTCGACGTAGGGTCGCGCGGCGACTGGTGCGCCGAGCTCGGTGCTGAGCCAGTCGTGCAAGGCGCGCAGCTTGTTGCGGAGCAGCTCGTGGTAATCGTCGCCGCGGGCGTAGCGCGCCACGGGGCCGCTGGGCGCTCGCCCGCCGTAGTCCAGTGCCACGACGATCGCGCTCCGCATGCCCGGCTCGGGGCGTGTCGTGTCGTCGCGCAGCACCGCACCGGTCGCGAGGTATGTCATCTCGCCATGGTGACCGGCGTCGAGCCACGCGTGTAGGTGTGGGGCGGTGTCGGCGGGCCCCAGTGCCGCGAACCCAACGAGATCGAATCCGAGTCCGAAGGCCTGCGCCCGGATGCGCGCTGCGGCGGCCTCGGAGACCTGCGGCATCAGTGCTTGGCGGCCCAGCGTGCGTAGCGGATCACGTCCTCGGCCGGGGGCACCGCGTGGTGATCACCGTAGGCCGTGTGCATGCGCCACGCGACGTAGGTGGTCGCCGGCAGCGGCAGGAACGGGGGCCGGTGCCACCATCCCCGACGGCGGAAGCGCCAACCGGTGATGAGCAGCGCCACGCCGGTGGGCGGGTGGAGCAGACCGCGCAGGGCGAGCGTGAGGGCGAGCGGGAGCCAACGTTGCATATCTCGGAATCTCGGCGTCGGCGCTCGCCGGGGCAACGGCGCAGTTCAGCCGGGAGGGAGCGTCCGTCCCACGCAAAAGCGCGACATGTCCCGACCCGCCACCAGGGCCCGGATGATCGCCGCGTCGATCGCGTTGACGACGCCATCGCAGTTGGCATCGCCCACGGCGGCGACGCGCGCGGCGGAACCGGCCCCGAGACCCACGAGCGAGCGCAGGATCAGGTCCGCGTCCGCGGCCGTGATCAGGCCGTCGCCCGTGACATCGCCGACCACATCGCGCAGCGCGATGGGTCCGGTGAGGGTCGCCGCGACGCCGGGCGCGGAGAGACGCAACCGCACGGTGCCACTGCCGCGCAGCGTGAGGCCGCTGAAGGTCGCCACGCCAGCGCTGGTGCTGGCCACCGTCGTGCCCTCGAGGGTGGCCGCCCCTTCGGCCACGCTGACGGTCACGGAGGTGTTGGCCGTGACCGGATCGCCGGCCGCGCCGGTCAGCCGCGCGGCCACACCGAATGCGACCCCCGGTGCCACGCTGGCCGGTGGCGGCGTCGCGACCGAGACCAACGCAGGCACCGCTGGCGCCGGCACCGTCGAGGCGAACATGCTGCGCCCGTGCGTGGCCGCGATCAGTGTCGAGGTCGCCGCGTGGTACGCCACGTCGAAGACGGCGACATTGGGCAACCCCGATCCCTGTCGTTGCCACGTGGTCCCGCCGTCCTGCGTGCGGTACACGCCGAGGTCGGTGGCGGCCACCAGGGAGCCGTCGGGGAGCAGCGCGAGCGCGTTGACCGGGAGGTCAGGCAGGTTGCCGTTGATGCTCACCCACGTGAGGCCGGCGTCGCTGGTACGGAACACATGGCTGGTGCCGAAGCCGGAGACGCTCAGGAAGGCGATCGACGCATCGCCCCGGTGCACGACGATGTCGCTGATGACACGCGTCGGGAGCCCGCTGCGCCGCTGCGACCATGTCGTGCCACCGTCGGTGCTGACCCGCACATCGCCCGACGAGCTGCCGAAGTAGATCACAAGCGAGTCCGACGGCGCCGGCGCGATCGTCGACACGTTCCCCGAGCCGGTGCCGCCGGCCCCCGGATACAGCTCGGTCCACAGCTCGCCGCGGTCGCGCGTACGGTACAGCCGGCTGGTCCCGAAGTACAGCGTGTTCGGCCGCGGCAGATCCATCACGAGTGGCGGGATGAACAACCCGGGGTCGGCGATATTGATCCCGTTGCGCACGATACTGAACGTCCCGGTGTAACTGGCCGCACGACGCGGCCCCACGTAGGCGGCGTTCGCGACCCACTGCGTCTCGGCGAACGCGATGCCGGTGGTGGGATCGATGGCCGTATAGCCGCCATCGCCGCCAAGGACCCGCGGCCAGCCCAAGGCCCCGGTGCGCGCACCCGTGCCGTTGTCCTGTGTGCCACCCAACAGCTGGGTCGGTCCCTCGACACCGATCGAGAGTCCGTGATAGAACTGCGTGATAGCGAGCGTGGCATTCAAGGAGCGAAATGACCCGCCGCGGTCCAGCGACTCGTACACACCGCCGTCGCTCGCGGCGATGAGGCGCGAGGGGTCCACCGGGTCGAAGGCCATCGCGTGGTGGTCCACATGGATGGAGCTCCCGATGACCTGGAAGGAGGCACCCGCATCTTGCGAGCGATACAGGGACACACCGCCGAAGTACACGCGGCGCGAGTCGCTGGGATCGACCGCGAGATACATGTCGTACCAGCACTGCGATCCGCAGCTGGCGCCGGTCGCTGGGAGCTGCGCCCAGGTGCGGCCTGCGTCGAGACTGCGCCAGATGCCCAAGAGCATCGCGGTCGAGGGCATGTGGATGGCCGCGTACACCGTGTCAGGGTTCGTCGGCGCATGCGCGAGGCGGATGCGGCCGACATTCGCGGTCGGCAGCCCGGCGGTACGCTCGGGGAAGGTCACGCCACCATCGGTCGAGCGATAGATGCTGTTGGCGACGTTCGCACCCGTGGACGTGAAGGCCGCCAGCACGATGCGCGGGTCGCGGGGATCCACCAGCAGGTCTGTGGCCTGCGAGTTCGGGTTCGCCGCGATGGTGCTCTTGGACCAGGTGAGTCCGGCATCGGTGCTGCGGTACACACCGAAGGTGCTCGCGAGCAGCAGCGTGGTCGAGCGCGTGGCGGGCGGTACACCGGGGACGATCCGCAGGGTGCCGATGCGCGCCCCGCCGTTGTTGGTGTCGAATTCGGGCGCGCCGAGTTGGACCCAGGTCGCGCCGGCGTCCGTGGACTTCAGCACGCCGCAGCCGTAGTAGCTGCTGCTCGAGTAAGTCTGCTCGCCGGTGCCGACATAGATGACGTCGGGGTCCAGCGGGTCGAGCGCGATGGATCCGGTGGCGAGCGAGCACTGGTCGTCAGTGAGTGGACGCCAGGTGTTGCCGCCGTCGGTGGACTTCCAGATCCCGCCCTGCGCGGCGCCGGCGTAGATCACGTTGCGATCGCGCGGGTCGATGACCACGGCTGCGACGCGGCCCGCATCGACCGAGGCGATGGGGGCGGGCCCGATGCTCACCCATGGCGACGATCCCTCGGTGTCGAACAGCCCGCTGCCGGCGCGGAGCCGCGCGAGATACTCGCGGCGCGACGCATGCAGTGGGACCTCGGCGAAGGGGAACTGCCGCATCGCATCGATATACTGCGCGCGGCGGGCTGCGTTGCTGGTGAGCGGCGGCTCCTGCGCGAGTGAGGTGGTCGCGGCCAGTGCGATCGCCGCGAGCATCACTTGGATTTGGCGGCGCATCAATACACCGTCAACGTGCGGGCGCGGCTTGGTCCACGCGCGGTGGTGAGCACGACGTCATAGGTGCCCGCCGGCGTCGTCATCGGCGGCGCTTCGCCGCCACTGGCGATCGCCGCGGGGACCACGAAGCGCACGCGGGTGCCGGCGTCGGTGGGCGTAAGGGGTCCGATGCGTGCAGCACCCATCGACAGCTGCACCGGGCCGTCGCCGAAGCCGCAGCCCACGAGTGTCACCGTGGCGCGTTCCTCGAGCACCGCGGCGAGCGCGACCGAGTCGGGCCGCAACGCGAGCAGGACCGGCGCGGACCCCGGCGGGGTAGGACAGTGCTCGGCGGGACGGAGCATCGCACAGCCCGCGAGGCCGAGCGTGGTCCCGACGACCAGCGACCATGACGTGGCGGCGCGATTCATCGGGTGCGGATGCGGTCGCTGAGGGCGGCCCACTCGGCGACGGACATGAGGTCGAGGTCCACGGGGCGATACGGCGTGCTCAAGGCGAGGCCCGCCTCGCGCAGGGCGGCGGTCCCGACCACGCGCACGAACAGTGTCGCGAGGTCGATCGTGCCGCCGCTCGCCGCATCGGCCGCGGCGTAGGCCAGTGCCACCGCACCCGGCCCCTGTGCGTTGACGGCCGCATTCGCGGCGCTGCGCAGTGAGTCGAGGGCGAGCACGGTCGGGTCCCAGCGCAGCGTCGCCTCGGCGGCGGCGAGTGCGCCGGGCTGTGCCAGCCGCGACGCATCGATCGTGACGCGGATGGCCAAGGTCGTCCCGGCGGGCACGCCCGCAGGATCGAGCGCCGTGACGATCGCCCGGCCGACGGCCCAGCCCGGCGCGGCGACGAGCAGCACGGCGGAGTCGCGGAGTGTGGCGTCGTCGATGGCGGTCGCGAGCAGCGTGGTGGTCCCCGCCGACAGACCGCGGATGAGCCCGTTGCCGCCCTCGATACTCGCCACCACGGGATCGCGCACCGCGAACGAGGCGACACTTCCCGTGGTGATCGCGGTCCCGCCGGAATCGGCGGCCAGCGTGGAGAGCAGGGCGGTGCCGCCGACGTCCAGGACCGGTGCGTCGATGGTCACCGCCATGCGCGCAGCGACTGGGCGTACGACCACGACTGCGCTGTCGCGTTGTGCATCGACGGACAGCACCACGGTCGTCGCCCCAGGAGCGATGGCCGTCAGCGCTCCCTCCGCGGAGACCGTGGCGATGCCCGGGTCGCGGCTCTGCCACTGCCGCAGCGGCGCGGCGAGCGGCACGCCGTTGCGGTCGCGGATCTCGACGGTCGGTGACAGGCTTCGCCCGATGGTCGCGAGACGCAGGGTATCGGCGGTGAACGCCACTGCCCGAGCGATGGGCGCCACGCGGACCACCAGCGAGTCCACCGCGGCACCCGCCGTCGCTCTTATCGTGGTGCGCCCGGCGCCGGCGCTCCGCACGCGGCCGTCCGCGTCCACGGTCGCGACGCTGCTGTTGGCCGAGCTCCACGCCACGGGGTCAGCGCTCGCTCGGCCGCGCGCGTCCTGCAGGGACACGCTCAGCTGGACGGCGTCATTGATGGCATCGAGGAGCAGGCTGTCCCGGTCGAACGCGATCGTGGTCGCCGGACCCGACGGAGCCGCTGTGTCTCGGCCGCACGAGAGCACGGTGCCAGCGACCACCACGGTCGCTGCCATGAACCGGAACCCCGGAAGTCCGTGCCGCTGCCACATGCAGCGAATGTGGTGGTGGGTCACCGCCGTCGCAATGCGGCGGACTGCGAGGCTCCCGCCGGCGTGGGCCGGCGAGTATCCTTGGCGCAACCATGTGGCTGCTCCCCCATTTCGCGACGCTGTGCACGGCGGCGGTGCACGTGTACTACCGGGCCACGCGGAGCGGAGCGACGATCCCGGCGCAGGGGCCCGTGCTGGTGGTCGGGAATCATCCCAACTCGCTGCTGGATCCGGCGTTCTTGGCATGGGTCGCAGAGCGTCCGCTGCGGTTCTTGGCCAAGGAGCCGCTGTTCCGCGATCCGCTGATCGGATGGCTGGTCCGAGCGAGTGGCTCGATCCGGGTCTACCGGGCGCAGGACGATCCCGCACAGATGGGGCGCAACCGCGATACCTTCGCGGCGGCGCACGACGCACTGGCTCGTGGCGCAGCGGTCGCGATGTTCCCCGAGGGCATCAGTCACGATCGGCCCTCGCTGGCGCCGCTCAAGACCGGCGCCGCGCGCATCGCGTTGGGCGCCGCGGAGCAGCTGGGCCGCGCCTTTCCCATCGTGCCGGTGGGACTGGTGTTCCGGGAGAAGGACGTGTTCCGCAGCGAGGCTCATGCGCAGGTGGGTGTGGCCGTGCCGTGGGACGACCTCGCGGCGCAGGGTGCCTCGCGCGAGGCCGTGATGGAGCTGACGCGGCGCCTCGACGAGGCCATGCGCACGGTCACGCTGAATCTGGCGCGCTGGGAGGACGAGGCCGTGCTGCGGACCGCCGAGGCCGTGTGGTCCACGGTGCGCGGCGCGTCCACCGAGCCGGGTGCGCGTGTCGAGCGACTGCGGGCGGCGAGCGAGGCGTGGACGATCCTGCGTGCCCGGGAGGATGATCGTTGGGCGACACTCGCGCGCGACGTGCGCGATCACGCGCGCTTGCTGCAGGTGCTGCGGATCGAGCCGGCCGACGTGGAGACCGATCCGCGGCTGGCCGGCGCGGTGCGCTGGGTGTTGCGTCGGCGTTCGGTGGAGTCGGTCGCGCTCGGCCTGCTCGCAGCGCTGGCGACCCTCGTGTTCTGGATCCCGTACCGGCTGACGGGCGTGATCGCGGGGCGCATGAGCGCGAATCGCGACACGCATTCGACGTACCGCGTGCTGGTGGGCGCGGCGGTGTTCCTGGTGTGGATCGGCGGGCTGTCGATCGCGGCGGGAATGCGCGCCGGCTGGCCGTGGGCCGTGGCGACCCTTGTGGCGGCCCCGGTGCTCGGTGTGGCGGGACTGTTCGCGGTGGATCGCTGGCAGTCGTCGGTGGCCGCCGTCCGTCGGTGGTGGATGCTCCGCGCCGATCCGCGGCTCAGTGATCTGCGCGCGCGCCAAGCGCAGCTCGCGCAACGACTGGACGAGGCCGCGCAGCAGGCCGTCGGATCGGCGACACCGTGACCTGCATGTGACGTAGCGCACACGACATAGCACCGGGTGGGGCCTGATGTTACGATATGCGAGATGTTCTTGACTCCGGCGTGCGTCGAGATGCTACGCCGGTCCGCGTAACTCAGGTACGAGGGAAAGGACCGTGATGGGAGTTCGACTGGTTCGACGCGCGCGCACCGTGGCGGTGGCGCTCGCGGGGATGTGGATCGCCGCGTGCGGTGGTGGCGATGGGGACAACGGGACGGGCCCGACCCCTGATGTGACGGTGACCATTTCGGTCGGTGGGCTCACCGGCACCGTGACACCCGGCGGGTCGGCGGCGACGATGCCGATCACGATCACCAAGCCGGCGAGCTTCACCGGCTCGGTGACATTGACGGCCACGGCGCCGAGTGGTCTCACCGCCTTTCTCGCACCCTCGGTGTTGAGTGGCGCGGCATCCACGAGCACGCTGACCATCACGGCGTCGCCGACGTTGACGCCTGGTACCTACAACGTGACGGTGACCGCGTCGGGGACGGGCGTGACGACCTCGTCGATCGTGGCGACGGTGGTGGTGAATGCGCCGCCACCTCCGCCGACGTTCACGGTCGCGGCGACGCAGACCGCGTTCACGATCCAGGCGGGGCTCGAGGCCACGACCGCCGTCACGATCACGCGCGAGAATGGCTACGACCAGCCGGTGACGTTGGCGGTGACGGGTGGTCCGGTGGGTGTGGGGGCGAACTTCACGCCGACGACGGTCACGGGGACCACGAGCACGCTGACGCTCGCGGTCACTCCGGTGGTCGCGCCGGGCACGTACAACCTGGTCCTGCGAGCGAATGGGGCCGGCGTCACCGAACGCACGGTCCCGCTCACGCTCACGGTGACGCCCACGGGCTCGTTCGGCCTGACGGCCGGTCCCGCCGCGCTGAGCATCCTGGCCGGCCAGTCGGCGTCGAGCACGATCACGATCACGCGAACGGAGAACTATTCGGGGACCATCGCGCTGACCTCGACGGGCGCGCCGACCGGCGTCACTGTGAGCTTCGTGCCGAGTTCGGTGACCACCGGGACCTCGACGAGCCAGATGAATGTGGTGGTCGATGCGTCGGTGCCGCCGGGCAGTCACACGATCACCGTGCGTGGCAATGGGCCGAACGTCGGTGAGCAGACGACGACGGTCGCGCTGACGGTCACGGCAGGTTCGTTCACCATCGCCGCCGCGCCCAACGCGCTGTCGGTGGAGGCTGGCGCGACGGGAACGAGCACCGTCACCCTGACGCGGACCGGTGGCTATTCGCAGGCGGTCGCGATGACGGCGACGGGTGTCCCGGCGGGTGTGCAGGCCACGTTCAATCCGGCCTCGGTGACGGGCACGACGAGCACGTTGTCGCTGGTCGTCGGTGCGGGAGTGACTCCTGGCGCGTATCCGATCACGGTACGCGCGAACGGGTTGCATGTCGCGGAGCAGACGACGACGGTGACGTTGACGGTGACGGCTCCGCCGCCGGCCGGCACGTTCACGATCGCGGCGGCGCCGACCGCTGTGTCGGTGGAGCAGGGGCAGCAGGGCACGAGCACCGTGACGCTCACGCGTCTGAACGGCTACTCGGCCGCGGTGGCGATGACGGCGACCGGCGCACCGGCTGGCGTGACGACGGCGTTCAATCCGGCCTCAGTGACCGGCACGACCAGCACGCTGACCATGACGGTCGGCTCCGCGGTCGCGGCGGGTGCCTACCCGATCACTGTGCGCGCGAATGGCGCGGGCGTGGCGGAGCAGACGGCGGTGGTCACGCTCACCGTCACTGCGGCACCGGTCGGTGGCTCGGGCAACGTGACCTGGCGCTTCTGCGGGACGGAGGCGCCGCTGTGGTTCGCGGTACAGGATGGCAGCGGCGCGTGGGCGCGGGTGCTGCCGTCCACGCCGGGCGTGTTCCAGTTCAATGTGCTCAGTGGGACGGGCGGCGTGGCGTATGTGCAGGCGGAAGGGGCTGGCTTCGAGAAGTCGGTGTTCTTCGCTTCGCAGGCCGAGCTGATCCAGTTGGGAGTGTCATCGTGTCCGAATGTGGTAGTGAAGACGATCAATGGGACGGTGACTGGGAATGACGGTTTCAATCTGGTGAATATTTCACTGGGAGGTCGGACTACTCGGGTGACGCCCGGTGGATCGGCGTTCTCGATTGCGAATGTGCCGGATGGGCCGCGCGACCTCTTCGCCGCGCGCGTGCTGCAGCTGGAGGGAATCAACTTCGTATCGCGACTCGAGCGCATCTTCCTGCGCCGTAACGTCAATGTGGCCAACAATGGGTCGGTCGGCGTAATTGATATGAACGGCCCCGAATCGTTCGCGCCTGCGCAGCGCGCACTGACATTGACCAATACGCTCGGACATCAGCTTCAGGTGTCGACGCTCTTTGAGACGCTCAATGGTGGCACCGCGGCATTACTAGGTTTCGATCTGCCAAGCACTGCGACCACACGTCCATGGTACGGCGTACCGGGTGAGCGACTGATCGCTGGCGACAAGCACACCGTGATCGCGCAGGCGTATACCGGCACTGATCCGATCTCCTCGCTCAACGGCAGAAGCGTGCTGTTTCTCACGGCAGCGCCGCAAGACCAAACAATCGCGTTCGGCCCATCACTCACGGGCGCCAGCACTAGCATCGTTACGACGTCACCGTACGTTCGCATGCGTACGACTTACGCATCTCCGCAGGCGGATTACAATCGCTACTTCGAGGCGAGTTACGAGCAAGATGTGAGCGGTGGGCGCCTAGTTCAGGTGAACATGTCAGCCGCATACGCCGCGGGGTCACCAGATCTTCTTGTTCCTGACCTCAGTGGTGTCAGTGGATTTATTAGTGATTGGGGGCTCAAGCCTGGATCAGAGCTCACTTGGAAGTTCACTGCGGTCGGCTGGACTGGCGGTGGTATCGGCGGCCCCACGGCCGACGGCGCCATCGCCAAGAGTGCGCAGGCAGGCGCGAAGATCACGCCCTAACGCCAGCTCACCCCATCGAGGTCGGACGGCGGTCGGATGCCCAGGCATTCGGCCGCCGTCGCGCCGATATCGGTGGTCCGGCGCGGCAGGCGCGCCACGGGATGATTCACGAGCAGTGGCACCCGCATGTGTGACGCCCGCAGCGACCCATGCGACGACACATGCGGGATCGGCTCCCAGCGCGCTCGGAAATCCCAGCCCGGCGCGCTGCTCAGGATCAGGTCGCCGCTGCGCGGCGACGCCGCGATGCTGGTGGCTTGGAGCAGTACGTCGGGGTAATCGGTCATCGAAGTCAGCGCGTGCGCCTCGTCCGCGCTGACGGCTACGACCGGTCCGAGTCCCAGCGGGTCGCCCCGCTGCGGCGTGTACCACCAGTGGCTGCCATCGGTGCGGATCCGCCCCGTGCCGCGCCGGCTCGCGATGGTCACGTCGTGCGCGTCATGCTGTGGCAGGAGCACCAGGTCCACGCTCGGACGCGCGAGCAACTGGTCGAGCAGTGGACCCCAGCGCCCGGCGAGCGACTCCCAGCCCGACCGGCTGCGCTGCGCCAGGTCCACGTACACGTGCGCCATCGCGTTACCGCTCACCATCACGGCGACCTGTGGCGCCGCGCTCCACTCGAAGGGGTGTGCCACCGTGCGGTAGCCCAGCGCGCGCACGACGCGTGACAGATCCTCGTGCGCCGTCACGGGTTCGTGCCCGTGATCACTCACGATCCAGAGGTGTGTCTCGGCCCAACGGCCCGCCGCCTCGGCGGCCGCGCGGATCCGTGCCGCCGCCGCATCGACGATGGTCAGCGCCTCACGCACCGCCTCGCTGCCGTGACCATAGGCATGCGAGGTCTTGTCCACCCCGGTGAATGCGCCGAGGGCGAAGCGCGGTCGCTCGGCGATCCAGCGACGCACGAAGGCATCGCCCACGGAGCGGTCGATGTCCAACCAGCCCCGGACATGCCCGCGCACGTGGGTCACGGCGGCACGGAGCGAGAATCCGAGGCCGCGCCCCTCCTCGCGGCCAGGGCGGAGCCCGCGCCCGATCACGGGCAGTGCGGCCAAGTGATCCGGCTCCAGCTCCCAGAGTGTCGGGGCGTCGCGGTCCACGTCGTCGGCGAAGCGCGAGAACTCGAGGCCCACGTAGCTCCGCGCGTACGGCCAACGCAGATCGCGCCGGCTGCGATCGTACCAGCGCAGCGCCGGGAGTCCCACTGTCGCCGGATGCCGCCCCATCACGAACGGCGTGTAGGCCGGCCCCGTCACCGAGGGAAAGACCGTGGTGATGTCGTGCAGGCCCCCCTCGTCGCGCATCCGTGCGAGAGCGGGCAGTGCCTCGGCGTCGAGCAGCGACCTGAGGGTGTCGGGGCGGACGCCGTCCGCGACGAGGATGACTACGGGCACCGCGGCAGCATTCGCATCGACCGCAAATGAACCTCGGTGCCCGACCGCGCACAAGCGACCCGGGTAGTAATTTGGACCGGTCGCTCCCTGTGCACCTCGAATCGAGTCCCATCATGGCCAAGGCGCCACGCTCCCGTTCCCGTCCCCCTGCGGCAACGCCGCGCACCACCGCTGGCAGCGGCCCCGCCAAGCGCCCGGCGCCGCCATCGGCCAAAGGACCGCTCGCCAAGGCGCCCAAGACCGCCAGCGGCAAGCGACTCGACCCCGAGCTGCTCCGCAGCGCCGAGGAGCGCGCCTACGCGGGATTGCGTGCGCGGCACGGCCTCAATGGGGACGCCAAGGGTGCGTCGGGCCGGAAGGCCAAGACCGCGCTGCGCCCGCCGCAGCAGATGACCGCGGACCGTCAGCTGTTGGCGCACGAGCCGCCCGACACGGCCTTCACGCGCAGCGATCCTTGGCGGGTGCTGCGGATCATGGGCGAATACGTCGAGGGATTCGACAAGCTCGCGACGGTGGCGCGCGGCGTGACCATCTTCGGTTCCGCGCGGACGAAGCCGAGCGATCCGCTGTACAAGGCGGCGGTCGAGACGGGGCGGCTGCTGGCCGAGTCGGGGTTCACGGTGATGACGGGTGGTGGGCCTGGCATCATGGAGGCGGGCAACAAGGGCGCGAAGCTCGGCGGCGGCAAGTCGATCGGGTGCAACATCGAGCTGCCCTTCGAGCAGCATGCGAATCCGTACATCGACGAGGTCATCAACTTCCGCTACTTCGCCGTGCGCAAGACGATGCTGGTGAAGTATTCGCAGGCCTTCATCATCTTCCCGGGCGGCTTCGGCACGCTGGACGAGCTGTTCGAGGCACTGACGCTGATCCAGACGGGCAAGATCCACAACTTCCCGGTGGTGCTGGTGGGGACGAAGTTCTGGTCGGGGTTGATCAAGTGGCTGCGTGCGATGGTGGCGGAGGCCGGCAAGATCGCGCTGTCGGATTTGGACCTCATGGTGATCACCGACGATCCGCATGAGGCGGTGCAGGCGGTGCTCACGGCGGCGGCCGCCTCGCACGGCATGCGGCTGCACGCGGGGGAGCATGAGTTGCCGAGCCCGGCCTCGTCGGTCCTCGAGCGCCCGCGGAACGGCGGTGGGAAGCGGCGGTGAGCCACGGGCATCGTTAGATTCCACGGAGGTGCGCCGCGGGATCGTGCGCGCGCTTCCCCCGTCACTTCCGGTGCCATGTCCGCTGTCACGCCCTCGCAGGGCGGGCCCATCTCGCAGTTCGCCCGCCATCACTACCGCCACTTCAACGCCGCCGCGCTGATCGACGCGGCCGACGGGTACACGCGCCACCTCACGGACGGTGGCAAGATGATGGTCACGCTGGCGGGGGCGATGAGCACCGCCGAGCTGGGCCTGTCGTTGGCGGAGATGATCCGGCAGGACAGGGTGCACGCCATCACCTGCACGGGTGCGAACCTCGAGGAGGACATCTACAACCTCGTCGCGCACGATCACTATGCGCGCGTGCCGAACTACCGCGACCTGACGCCGGCGGATGAGCAGAAGCTGCTGGAGCAGCATTTCAACCGGGTCACGGACACCTGCATTCCGGAGGCCGAGGCCATCCGGCGCATCGAGAAGGCGATCCTGGACGAGTGGACGCGGGCGGATCAGGCGGGCGAGCGCTACTTCCCGCACGAGTTCATGTATCGCATCCTGCTGAGCGGCGCGCTGGAGCAGTACTACCAGATCGACCCCAAGGACTCGTGGATGCTGGCGGCGGCGCAAAAGAACCTGCCGATCATCGTGCCGGGCTGGGAGGACTCGACGACGGGCAACATCTTCGCCTCGCACGTGATCGATGGGAACATCAAGAACGTGCACACGGTGCGCAGTGGTATCGAGTACATGGTGTGGCTGGCGGACTGGTACACCAGGACGACGAAGGACAGCTCGCTGGGCTTCTTCCAGATCGGTGGCGGCATCGCGGGCGACTTCCCGATCTGCGTCGTGCCGATGTTGCACCAGGACCTGGGTCGTGCGGAGGTGCCGCTGTGGGGGTACTTCTGCCAGATCAGCGACTCGACGACGAGCTTCGGTTCCTACTCGGGCGCGGTGCCGAATGAGAAGATCACCTGGGGGAAGCTCGGGGTGGAGACGCCCAAGTACATCATCGAGAGCGATGCGTCGATCGTGGCGCCGCTCGTGTTCGCGCTGGTGATGGGCTGGTAGAGGCAGCGGCCGGTGGGCGCCGGTACGGTGCCGGCGCTGCGTGTCCCCGGCGATTGCCCGCCACCGGCATCCCGACTAGATTTCAATAGTAGGTTCGATGGCGCCCGGCCGCACCCATGCAGGCCGGGCGCCAGCGCTTTTGCATTCTCCGGTCCAGACGATCCCGATGCTTGAAGAACTCAAGGCCAAGCTCCACGCCGAAGCGGAGAAGCTGCGCTACGAACTCAACGTCACCCTGCCTGGCGAGATCGCGCGCGCCGTGGAACTTGGCGACCTGAAGGAGAACTCCGAGTACAAGGCCGCGCTGGAACGGCAGCGGTTCGTGCAGGCCCGGCTGGGGCAACTTGGCGAGCGCCTGTCCAAGCTGGCCAATGTGGATCTGTCCTTGATCCCGACCGACAAGGCCGGGCTCGGTTCGACCGTCACGGTCGAGGATCTGGGCACGGGTGCGCAGGAGACGTACGAGTTGGTGATCGGCGACTCCGACGAGTTCGACGAGAGCAAGGTGACGATGTCGTCGCCGATCGGGCGGGCCTTGGTGGACAAGGCGGTGGGGGACGAGACGATCCTCAAGTTGCCGACCCGGGTGCGCCGACTGCGCATCGTGAAGCTGGTGACGATGCACGACGTGTAGGCGCCGCGACTGACCGATCCGTATCGCCAGACGCCCAAGTCCTCGTGATCCCCACCGCCACGTCCCCCTACGCCGAGCTACCCCAGTGGGTGCCCGAAGGCGTCGCGCCCATCGTGCTGGCCGGTCAAGTGGGCGCGATCATCGTGGGCGCCGTACTGCTCAAGTGGATGGTGCAGCGGCTGATCCGCCGGATCGGTCAAGATTACGATCTGCCGCCGGAGTCGTTGCCTGGCGCGCGGCGCGCGGCGGGGTGGGCGATCAATGGGGCCGCGCTGCTGTTGGTGCTGGCACGCTTGGGCGTCTCGGGCACCGTGCTGTGGACGGCCTTCTCGGGCTTCGCCGCCGTGGGCGCGGTGGCGTTCTTCGCCGCGTGGAGCGTGCTGTCGAACATCTTCTGCACGCTGCTGATCTTCTCGACCAAACCGTTCCGGCTCGGCGACCACATCGAAGTGCTCGAGAACGGCGACAAGCCCGGGCTCAAGGGGCGCGTGCACGACATCAACCTCATCTACACGACGCTGCGCGAGGTGGGGCCTGATACCGCCGAGACCGGCAGCGTGTTGCAGGTGCCGAACAACCTGTTCTTCCAGCGGACGGTGCGGCGCTGGGCGGGCGGCGAGGTGCCTGCGGTGTGGCGAGTGGCGAAGGCGGGCTGAGCCTCAGCGCGTCACACCGATGTCGAAATGCAATACCTCTTCGCGCTGCCCCAGCGCGGTGTACAGCGCGATCGCGGGGTCATCACCGTGATCGGCCTGCACGAAGATCACATACGCGCCCTTCACCGCCGCGACGTCTTGGAGTGTGCGAATGAGACCCGTCGCGATGCCGCGCCGCCGATGCGCGGCGTCGACCGCCAGGTCGTAGATGTAGCACTCTGCGCGCTCCTGCTCGAACTTGGGGAGCAGGTACGCCGCGAGTCCGCCGAGGACGGTGCCGGCGGGTGCATCTTCTGCGACCACGACGATGAAGTGCGGATCGGCAAGCCGTTGCGTGAGGTAGGCATCGCCGGGCTGGTGCGCGCTGTAGGCGTCAGCGTCCTCGAAGGCCCGGCCGAAGAGGTGGAGGAGGGCGCGCATCGCGCCCAGATCGGTGGGGTCGAGCGTGCGGATGTGTGGCATGGTCGGCATCGTCTGACGTGAGGTCGCGACGGGATCGCGCCGCGCAGTGTCGCCACTCAGCGCGGACGATACATCCACGCCGATGCGCGCGGGCCACCGCCATTGCCGTACCCGCCCGTGATCAGCACGCGGCCATCGCGGAGTCCGGCGGCCGCCGAGAAGAACCCCGCCATGCGCGCGTCACCGCCGACCGTGCTGAAGCGGCGCGTGGCCGGGTCGTACCGCTCGGCCTGCGCGGCGCCCCCGCTGACGAGCACCTGACCGCCGGGGAGCAGCACGCTGCTGCCCGCGAGCTTGTGGCGCGCGATGGCCAGTGACGGGCCCGCCGTGAACGAGCCGGTCGCCGGGTCGAAGAGCTCGGTCGAGGTGTACATCCCGCGGTCATCGCGCTCGTCGGAGCCGGCGCTGACGAGGACCTTCCCGTCAGCGAGCAGGACGGCATCGTGCTTGTGGCGACGCGTCTGCATGGCGCCACTCATGCTGAAGCGCCCGGTGGCGGGATCGTAGATCTCCGTCGAGGCGTGGATGACCATGTCGTCCCGGCGTCCGCGGTGTCCACCGACGACGAGGACGCGCCCGTCGAGCAAGCGCACCGCGACATGGCTCTCGCGCGCGACGGACAGTGGGCCCGTCGGTGTGAAGCGCTCCGTGGCCGGGTCATAGAGCTCGGCGCTCGACAGGAAGGTCCAGTTCGGCCCGAGGCCACCGATCAACAGTACCTTGCCATCGCCCAACAGGACGGCGACATGCCCGTTCCGCGCCTCGCGCATGGCGCCCGTGGCCCGAAAGGAGTTCGTCGCCGGGTCGAAGAGCTCCGCCGCCGCGAGCGTCGCGTTGTTCGGACCGAAGCCGCCGGCGATCAGCACGCGTCCGTCGGCCAGGCGCGTGGCGGTGTGGCTGTGCCGCGAGACGATCATCGGGGGCAACGGCACGAAGCGATCACGCGCCGCATCGAACAGTTCGGCGCTGTGCGGGGCGCCGGGCGCCACGAAGCCGCCCGCGACGAGGACACGCCCGTCCAGCAGTGTCGTCGCGGTGTGCGCGGCCCGCGCCGCACTCATCGCCGGTGCGGTGACCAGAGTTCCGGCGTCCGCGGCCGCGGTGCCGGCGATCGCCGCGCCGTCCACATCGCGTCCGTCCCGTGCGTGCGCCGCCAGCGTGAGTACCGCCGTGATGCCGAGCAGGCCTGCGACCGTCAGCGACCGGTGCATCGGAGGCTATCTCCCAGGTGAGGGTGTGATGCGTGCCATCTCTACCCGCGCCGTGGGGAGATCTCCAGGGTTACGGCGACCGCCGTCCGGGCACCCATCGAAAGCGGATAATCGCGGGGATGGGATCAAGGCGGATCGCCAGCAACTCTCGGCCATCAGCAGCGAGCGCGAGGGGCTCAATCGCAAGACGAGAGGACCCGAGGTAGGTACCCGAGCGGCTGTCAAAGTGATCCAGCACCCTTCCTCGGGTCGGACCAGCTCCACCATGCAATACGAGCAACACCCCGTCCAACTCAACCACAGCTCGGGCGGCCTCGACCGCGCTAGGGTCGATCCGAATCATCTGTCCCCCTCCAGCACCGGGTGTCGGGTACGAGCGCGCGCTCGGAAAGGGGAGTCCATCGATTCCAAGACGGTCGAAGAGCACGGCGCCGGAGGCTGACGTGCGCACCATCCTGCCAGACCACCGGAAGACACTCACGAAGCCACCATCCGAAAGCGCGGCGAGGTACTGCTCACGCGCGAGCAGAGAAAGGCCGCGATGCCAAGACGGAGCAGCTACACTGTCGATCCGCCGCCCCCTGCCATCAATCAACGAATAGAGCTCATCAGACCGCCAAGTGACTGTGCCGATCGCGTCATTGATCCGAGACTGTGCCACTTGACGCGTCCGCTGCTCAGTAGGCACCGCTCCGACCAGCTTTCCATCATCGGAGATCATCGTGATACGGGCGTTCGCATCATCGAATATCGCGACTCGATTCTCAGAGTCGCAGGAGAGAGCGCTCGGGCTGCGAAACTCACCTGGCCCCGCTCCTCGACGGCCGACAGACCACAGCGCGCGCCCCTCCCTGTTCAGGGCGACCACCCGGTTGCCGGCTTGGTCTACCACGACGAACACTCGGCCGCAGCGAGCAACCAGAACCGGAGTACCCAACAGCGACCCATCTTGGTCCTCAATTCGCTGAGCCTCAGTCCAGGCACCGCCGAGCCAGCTTCTGGGTATCTGTGCAGAAGCCTGATCCGCGAGCAACGCCGACGCTAACACCACCCCACTCGACACTACGAAACGCATCACGGCTACCCCTCCGCGTCTTCGGTCGACAAGCCCATGAGTGCGTCGAGCCAGTCCCCTGCGTTCAGCGCAGCGACACCGAAGACACGCGCGGCAATCTCACCTCTTCGCACTACGATGACAGTGGGCAAGCCACCGACCGGCACGCCGAAATGAGCGCGGGCTACCCCCACCGACACTA
Source organism: uncultured Gemmatimonadaceae bacterium (assembly GCA_964503275.1). Taxonomy (GTDB): domain Bacteria; phylum Gemmatimonadota; class Gemmatimonadetes; order Gemmatimonadales; family Gemmatimonadaceae; genus DASRAP01. The sequence continues at coordinate 25,148 of CAZCZO010000001.1, forward strand.
CACGCGCGGGACTTTCCACCTGAAGATCGGCCACGAGTCTATCCAGAACCAAGGGAGAATTCTCAACGCCAAAGAACAGAATACGCACAGGCACGCCGACGGCGCTGGCCGCCTTCGCAAGTCGCGCGAGATGCGAGACGGATAGCGCACACGTGCCAGGATTGGCGAGCAGTATCACACCGGACTGAGCTCTCAGCTCTGAGACTGACGCGCTCGACACGAACACGTCCTCTGAACTCCACGAAGGTAGCTCTCGCGGAGTGCCGCCGCAGGCCAATGCCCCAAGTGAAGAGAATACGGCGCCAAGAGCCAATACCTTCACGGTTTGGAAGACAAGCGCTCGCGTCTGCCGAACCATCCGACCGGGAGAGTACCGCTCCGGAACAACAACGCGCAGAGGCGCGTCGCGCGACACGAGCCGCGTCACCTCTTCCTCACCTCTATCAAGCCAGACATCGAGTCGAGAGACATCGCGCCGAAATAGAGATCTGCGGCGCAGTCGCACCGCAGTACCTTTGCGTGCCCACCCCACTTACGCACGCCGCTCTCGACAGCCGCAATCACGTCCACACAGCGGCCAACCACAACCCACTGGGTGATCACGCCCTTTTCTGCCATCCGCCCCTCCTTATGATTGCGACCCGGCAACACTTGCCAGCCGGGCTACGCTACCTCGCTCACGCGAGGTGCGCAAGGCACGCCGATGGAGTTGTCACGAGTCAGAAGAAATGTCCGCTGTGATCATTCAGTAGACATGTCCCCTGCGGAGCACGTGGCACGTTGAGAACCCTGGGGGGCTCGTCCGAGAGGTGCACCGCGGCGGTCCGCTCTACGGAGGGTCGGCGTCACCTGGAGTGTCCGTCCCTCGAAGCGAAGCACCCAGTCTCGTCCGAGCACGCGCGGCACATCGACGACGAAGCGGTCGTCGAGCCGCCACGCCCGCGGCACCGGCGTGTGCGCGTCCACCGCGTGGGGGGGACGGCGGAGCCCGCAGGGCGCAGCTACTCCACCAAGCGGTGCATCGGAGGCTATCTCCCAGGTGAGGGTGTGATGCGTGCCATCTCTACCCGCGCCGTGTCACCCGGGTCCGTCCAGGCGATCCACACCTCGTTCCCGACGCGGGTCATCCGCGGGAATCCACTGGCCCGCGTGGCGGCCGTCGTCCCTGCGCTACCCTCCCATCGGACCCGCCCATCGGCGCTCACCGCGGCCACCGTCACCGCAGCCTCGTTCGACGGCGTGCGGTCGAGCCAGCTCACCAGCGCGCGACCGTCGGGAAGCCACACGACATCGACACGGCCGAGCGCCCGCGGGCCGACCGCGAGATCGGTGGGTTCGCTGAACCGCTCGCCACCGTCGCGCGAGAAGGCCACGCGCACCTTGGCGGTATCGCGCGCCGCGGTGAACCACGCGACCACCACGTCGTTGCCGTCGGCCGCCACGGCGGGGCCGTTCACCGGGCATCCCTCGATCGTCCAGTCGTCGGCGTGCACGCGCGCGGGCTGGCTCCATCCCGCCGCCGATCGGCGAACGATGTGGATGTCGCGCACCTCGCGCATCGACCGATCGCGGTAGACCGCGACCGCGCCGTCGCGCGTCACGGCCATGTCGGTCTGACAGCAGTCGCAGATGCGGTAGTCCAGCGGCGGGTCGGCGGAGAGCAGCGACCCGTCGGTACCCAGCGCCACATGTTGCAGCGCCATGGCGTACTCGTTCTCGGGGTGGACCGTGCCGTGCAGGAAGACCACGTCCGCGCCGCCGCCGCGGCGGGACACCACGCTGACGAATCCATGCTCGCCGGGTCGCGCCCGTTGATGCGGCTCGACCGTCGGGGTCCAGGTCGCGCCGGCGTCGTCGCTGGTCGCCAGTGACAGGTCGTAGGCGAACGACGGGCTCGCGACGCGTGTCATCCACCAGGCCACGAGTCGACCGTCATCGGTCGGTACCACCCCGCCGACGTCGGCCCAATTGAGCAACAGCTCGCGGCTCCGGACCACGGCGCGCGGCACCGTCCACTCGCCGGACTGATGCACGGCGAAGCGCAGCGTGTTGGCCGAGTCGGCGTCGCGCGTCAGCCAACTGAGGACGGTGCGCCCGCTGGAGTCACTGCGCAGTGTGGGTAACTGCGCGCCCGCGCCGGTCGGTGCGTCGAGCGGGACGATGGTCAGCGGCGCATCCAGTGCCGTCGCATCGCCACAGGCGGCGAGCGCGCACAGGATCGCGAACACGGGGGCACGAGGTGACATCAGGGCGTCGGATCGATGGTGAACAGGCGGCGCACATCTGCAATGTACGCCGCGATGGCCGCGGACCGTTCAGCGTCGGTCCATCCCAGCAGTGGCCCCACCAGCTCGGCGACCACCGGAGCCACGCCCACGCCGTGATCCGGTGACTCGAAGGCCACCGGTGTGCGCCGGACGAGGAGGTCGCTCAGCGTTCGCGCGTGCTCGTGCCGCGCCGCGTGCACCAGTTCGGCGACGATCGCGTCGCTGGTCGGGACCACGCGCTGCTGCAGGGCGGGGGCGAGCGTGCCGAGGGCCCAGACCGCGTCCCACGCCGACCCGTGCGCGTGCACGAGACGCGCCGCGATGGCGGCGTCGCCCGTCTCGCGCTGCGCCTGCGTCACGGCGTCCGTGAGATCGAGGTCCCCACCAGGCAGCACCGCCTTCGCCGTCGAGCAGGGCAGATATCCGCCGCCGAGCCGCTCGGCCACCACGTCGGTGATCTCCTCGGCCATCGACCGGTAGGTGGTGAGCTTGCCGCCGCTGACCGCGATGACACCACCGGGCCCGGTGTCGATCGCGTGCTCGCGCGACTGATCGGACGGAGCCGTTCCTGGCGCGGCGGCGATCAGTGGACGAATACCCGCCCAGGCGGACATCACCTGCGCGCGCCCGACACCGGCGTCGGGGAAGTAGTGTGCCACGGCCTCCAACAGATACGCCACATCGGACTCGTCGGCGCGGACCTCGTCGGGCGATGCCGTCGTCGCGGTGTCGGTCGTGCCGATCAGCGCATAGCGGCCCGCGGGCAGCGCGAACATCACGCGGGCGTCGCGGGGATGCAGCAGGGTCACCGCGTCGCGCAGGCCCAAGGGCGCACGCGGGATCAGGATGTGCACGCCCTTGGTGCCGTGGGCCACCGGTGGGGCCTCGGGGTGCTCGTAGCGACGCAGGATGCCTGAGTACGGTCCGGTCGCGTTGACGAGGACCCGCGCATGGATCTCGGTCTCGGCGCCCGTGAGTCGGTCGCGCAGTCGCGCGCCGACCACGCGCGCGTCGCGGTGGAGCACGCCGGCCACTTCCGTGTGCGTCAGCAGCTGGGCGCCCGCGCGTGCCGCGGCGCGCGCGGTCGCGAGGGTGAGTCGCGCGTCGTCGGTGGCTGCGTCCCAGTACGCCGCGCCGCCACGCAAGCCGCTGGTCAGCAGTCCCGGCTCGCGCTCACGCAGGTGGCTGATGCTCAGCTGCTTCTGTCGGCCGACGTTCCGGAAAAGGGCGAGGACATCGTAGAGCATGAGTCCGGCGCCGATCTCCCAGCGGGCCAGGCGCTGCCCGTCGTACAGCGGCCACGTGAACTGCAGCGGGCGGACGAGATGTGGCGCGTTGGTCAGCAACCGTCGGCGTTCGCGCGAGGCCTCGAACACCAGATGGAACCAGCCGTGCTCCAGATACCGCACGCCGCCATGCACCAGCCGCGACGAGCGCGAGGAGGTGCCTGCCGCGAAGTCCTCGCGCTCGACCAGCAGCGTGTGGATGCCGCGGCGCGCAGCATCGTGTGCAACGCCGGCACCGGTGATACCGCCGCCGATGACGAGGAGGTCGACGTGGGTGGGGATCGCGCGCGTGGAGGGTTGTGTGCTGAGGGGCATGGGCGTATCATAGCGCAGAGTTCCGAGCAGCGACATCAACAAGATGCTCGCGAATCGCTAGCCTGACTCATTCATCGGAGTACCGGCGATGCACGATGCGGACGCCGTAGTACACTCGCGGATTCATCGAGCAATCCGTCTGGCGATGCTGAGCGAGATCCACTTGAGTCGATTCATCCACACGCAGCGATGGCCGCGATCGCGAGCGAATGTGCTGCAGTGCAGGGTCGGTTTGAAGCGTTTCACGATTTGCTGTATGCGGAGCAGACCTCGATCGGGCTAGTAAGGTACACCGAGTTCGCAGCACGAGCTGGGGTAGTGGACACCGTCGCGTTTGGCCGGTGTCTGTCTGATCCGGCGATACGCACACGACTCGACGAGGATCGTGCAGCTGCGGACCGTCTCGGTGTGCGTGGGACCCCAACCGTGTTGGTCAATTCGCAGCGGTTCGCCGGTGGCCGTCCTGCAGATTGGATTGCGAATCTGGTGCGTACGGAGCTGGCGGCCGCGGGCCGGTGACGGTACCGATCGTGCGCCGCATTCCTCCAAATTGAGACCTGCCGATGATCTACAGCGGGTGCCGCGTACTCCTCGCCGCCACGTTTCTAGGCGCAGCTTCCACCGCCTTCGCGCAATCCGCTGAGCTGCCTGTGCTGTCCTGGATCATCCCTCCGAGCCACGCGGACTCCCTCAGTGTCGAGCGCATCACCGCGTTCCACACAGCGTGGGGCGCTGCGTGGCGACGGAGCGAGGCGGCGAGGCACCTGCTTGACGAGTCGTGGGGACTCGAAGACCCGCCGCGGATCGCGCGTCGAGCCACCGACGACTTCATCGTTGCTGGTGGGACCTCGCGGCGCATCAACGTGACCTTCTCGAATGCTCGCTGCTGGGGCGTGGACGGCTTGCCCGAGCCTGGCTTTGACTCGATACGCAGCACCCTACGCCATCGCTGGCTGGTCAGTAGCTATAATCGATTTGGGGTGTGTCCCACGTGGTTCGGCGAGCGCGTGCCACGGCCGGGCGACGAGCGGCTCTCGCTGGATGAGGCACTCGTGGCTGACGAACGCGAGTCGATCCGTCGACAGCGCGCGGCGTTGCTCGCGACGCTCACCGATGCTCTCGGCAGGGGCACCCCATCGCGGTTCCTGCGTGGCCAAGTGATACGCTTTGCGGTGGATCAGGGCGACACCGCAACGGCGCTGGCGACTCTGGCGGCGTGTGCGGGCTCAGCCGACTGGTGGTGCCACTTCTTGCAGGGCTACGCACTGGCGAGTGCTGGGTCGTTGCCAGCAGCCGAGGAAGCCTTCAGGGCAGCGATGACGCTGGCCCCGCCGGAATTGCGCTGTCGGCTGGAGGACGTCAGCTATCTCACCGACGAGCGCGGCGGCGGCCGGCATCGCGCCGCACAGTGTACGCCGGCGAGTCGCGCGGCAGCGGCCTGGGCGTGGACCCTGGCGGACCCGCTCTGGATGCAACCGGGCAACGAGCGTCTCGTAGAGCACTTCGTGCGTCACGCACAAGTCATTCTGCGAGGAAGCCTACCGCGTGACGAGCGACATTCGTGGAGCGAGCGCGACGGGAACGACGCGCGCCGGGCGATGATCCTGCGCTACGGCTGGCCGAGCTACATGTGGTGGAATGGGCCAAAGACCGACTCGACACGGGTGAGCTTTGATCGCAACAAGAATGCTCCGTACACCGGATACGAGTACTTCCCCGGCCGTCTCCACCTGATGCCGCCCGCCGCTGCACTGGCCAATCCCTTTGACTGGGAGAGCAGTGCCCAGACGTGGATGGCGCCGCCCGGTCACGACTCGCCCAGCGTCAACGCGCCGCTGTGGTTCCCGGTCGAGCACTTCGCGCCACTCGCGCCGCTCGTGCTACTCCCTGAAGGCCAAACGGCGATGCTCCGCCGACAGCAGACCATCCTGCTGGGCACGGCGACACTCCTCGATGTCGCCCTGCTCCGTCGCGGCGCCGAACGCCCCGTGTCCGACATCACTCTCCATGTTGCGCAGGCTCCAGATTCGGTAAGGATGGTCGCGCGCGCCGATGGCGAGACGGGCCGCCCAGTGGTGCTGACAGCCGAGATCGACCCGCGGCCGTCGGTCATTGGGGTGGAGTTGTCCAGTAGCGGCTCGCGCTGGCCAGCGGCACGAGCGCGCTACGGGGTCCGGCCCCCAGCTGCACTCGATGCGATGCCACCGGGCAGCATCGCCACCTCGGCGCCCGTCTTGCTCCGAGTGCCGGGCGGAGTGCAGCAGTTGCCGTCCACGCCCGAGGGTGCGCTGCACTGGATGTATGGCACGACCACCCTGCGCAGCGGCGAGCCGCTGGGTGTGTACTGGGAGACCTACGGCATCGCGCCAGACGAACCCGTGGAGCTTGCCGTGTGGATCCAACGCGTGACGCGACAGAACCCACTGCGCCGGTTGGGGATCTCCCTCAACATCGCGACCGACCGCAATACGCCTGTGGCGGTGCATTGGACAGAAGCCCGACTTGGTGCCACGGGCACCGATCTCGGGGGACCGGTGCGCATCATTGGCCGCTCGATCGTGCTTGATGTCGGGAGGCTCCCGGCCGGCGACTACGTGATCGAGGTCGCGGCCCGGGCCCGTGATGCGGAGGCAGTGCGCGGCCAGCGCTACTTCACCGTGCGCTGACCTGGAGCACCTGCACGCTCCCCCCGCTAGTGTCCGCGCACCGCGGCTGGTAGCTTATCGCACAGGTGCCTACCCCCCAGCCCCGCCGCCGCGTCGCGCTCATCGCCGGAGTGCGGACCCCCTTCGCCAGAGCGGGGACCGCGCTCAAGTCGTTGTCCGCCATCGAGCTCGGCAAGCATGCGGTCAGCGAACTGGTGCACCGCAGCGCACTGGACCTCACCCAGCTGGACCTGCTCGTCTTCGGGACCGTGATCCCCAACGTGCTCGCGCCCAACATCGCGCGCGAGGTCGCGCTGATGCCGCTGCTGCCCAAGCGCGTGCAGGCCTACTCGGTGAGTCGCGCGTGCGCGTCGGCCAATCAGGCCATCACCGATGCCGCCGACCAGATCATGCTCGGCCACGCCGATGTCGCGATCGCGGGCGGCGCGGAGTCGTTGTCCAACGTGCCGATCCTCCACTCGGCGGGTATGACCGCGGCGTTGGTGGCCGCCTCGCGGGCCAAGACCTTCGCCGCGCGGGCGCAGGCGCTCGCACGCATCCGCCCCAGGGATCTCGTCCCCGTGACGCCCGCCATCGCCGAGCCGACCACGGGTGAGACCATGGGTCAGTCCGCCGAGAAGATGGCGAAGATCCACGGGATCTCGCGCGCCGAGCAGGATGCGCTGGCCTTCGCCTCGCATCGCAATGCGGCGGCGGGGCTCGCCGACGGGCGCCTCACGGCCGAGATCGCGCCGGTGTACGTGGGCCCGAAGTTCGACCAGGTGCTGGCCACGGACAACGGGGTGCGCGCCGACACCACGCTGGAGGCGCTCGCCGGGCTCAAGCCGGTGTTCGACCGCCGCTATGGCACCATCACGGCGGGCAACGCCTCGCCGCTGACCGATGGCGGTGCGGCCGTGCTGCTGATGAGCGAGGAGAAGGCCAGGGCCCTGGGCTACACCCCCATCGCGTTCCTGCGCAGCTATGCCTACGCGGCGCTCGACCCGGGCGAGCAGCTGCTCCAGGCGCCGGTGCTGGCGGCACCGATCGCCCTGCAGCGCGCCGGCCTCACGTTGCGCGACATGGACCTGGTCGACATGCACGAGGCCTTCGCGGCGCAGGTGCTCAGCAACCTGCGCGGCTTCGAGAGCGCGGAGTGGGCCGCCCGCGCGGGCCTCAGTGCGCCGCTGGGCGCCGTGGACCGCAGCAAGCTCAACGTGCTGGGCGGATCGATCGCCGTGGGGCATCCCTTCGGCGCGACCGGCGCCCGCATCACGACCACGCTGGCGCGTGAGCTGCAGCGCCGCGACGGACAGTTCGCGCTGATGACCGTCTGCGCCGCCGGCGGCTTGGGGTTCTCGATGGTCCTGGAGCGCGCGTCATGACGGCGCTGACGGTCACGGTCGAAGCGGGGGTGGCGCGCATCGTCTTCGACCTGCCCGGCGAGTCCATCAACAAGTTCACCGCCGGGGTGATCGGGGAGCTGACCGCGCTGCTGGACCGCTTCGACAGCGACGAGACCATCAAGGCCGCGGTGCTGCTCAGCGCGAAGCCAGACATCTGGATCGCTGGAGCCGATATCGAGGCCTTCCTCGCGTTCAAGGACGCCAAGGACGCCGAGGAGAGTGCGCGCGCCGCGCAGGCGCTGGTCGCGCGGGTCGAGCGGGGGCGTGTCCCCGTGATCTGTGCGATCCATGGGGCCTGCCTGGGCGGTGGACTCGAACTCGCGCTGGCCTGCGCGTATCGCATCGCGAGCGATCACCCCAAGACGGTGCTCGCGCTGCCCGAGACGCAGTTGGGGATCATCCCGGGCATCGGCGGCACACAGCGCCTGCCGCGCACCGTCGGGCTCACGACCGCGCTCGACATGATCCTCTCCGCGCGGAACGTGCGCGCGCGCAAGGCGCTGAGCACCGGCTTGGTCGACGAGCTGGTGCATCCCGCGATCCTGCGCGACCTCGCGATCCAGCGCGCGCAGGAGTTCGCGAGCGGCGCGCGTCCGCGGGTCCGCCCGGAGCGTCGCAGCGACGCGAAGGCGATAGTGCTCGAGGACAACCCCATCGGGCGCGCCGTGGTGTTCCGCCAGGCGCGGGAGCAGGCGCTCAAGAAGTCGCGCGGACACTACCCGGCGCTGCTGGCCGCGATCGCCGCGATCGCCGCGGGCTACGACGGGCCGCCGGCGCAGGGATACGCCGAGGAGGCGCGGCTCTTCGGCGAGATGGCCGCGACGGCGGTGTCGAAGGAGCTGGTGTTCCTCTTCTTCGCCACCACCTCGCTCAAGAAGGACATCGGTGTGCCCGGGGACGCCGCCGTGCCCGCACGTGCCGTCGGTCGGCTCGGGGTCATCGGGACAGGCTTCATGGGGGCGGGCATCGCGGCGATCGCCGCTCGGCAGGGCGTCCCGGTGCGCTTCAAGGACACGAAGCACGAGGCAGTGCTCAAAGGGATGGCGGCGGTGCGCGACGTGCTGCGCGACGGCCTCACGAGCAAGCGCATCACCAGACAGGAGTACGCGGACCAGCTGAGTCTGGTGGCGGGCACGGTCGACTACGCGGGCTTCTCCGCCGTCGATCTCGTCATCGAGGCGGTCTTCGAGGACCTCGGTGTCAAGCAGACGGTGCTGCGCGAAGTCGAGCCGCAGCTCCCCGCGCATGGCATCTTCGCGACGAACACGAGCACCATCCCCATCGCGCGCATCGCCGAGGCGGCGGCGCGACCGGAGCGGGTGCTCGGCATGCACTTCTTCTCGCCCGTCCCGAAGATGCCCCTGCTGGAGGTGATCGTCACGCCGCAGACGGCGCCCGATGCGGTGACCACGGCGGTGGCCTTCGGCCGCAAGCTCGGCAAGACGGTGATCGTCGTGAACGACAGCCCCGGGTTCTATGTGAACCGCATCCTGCTGCCGTACATGAACGAGGCCGGCCTGCTGCTCGACGAAGGGGTCGCCATCGACGCCATCGACGCGGCGCTGCTTGCGTTCGGATTCCCGGTCGGCCCCATCACCTTGCTCGACGAGGTGGGGCTCGATGTCGCCGGCAAGGCGGGCCGCATCATGGCCGAGGCGATCGGCGCGCGCATGACACCCTCGCGGTCGATCGTCGCGGTGGTGGAGGCGGGTCGGCTCGGGCGCAAAGGTCGGCAGGGCTTCTACGCCTACGGCGTGGACGGCAAGAAGAACGGCGTGGACGAGTCGGTCTACGCGCTGCTGCCCACCACGTCGACGCGCCGCACGATGCCCGCCGACGAGATCCAGCGCCGTTGCACCCTCGCGATGCTCAACGAAGCCGTGCGCTGCCTGGACGAAGGCGTGCTGCGCTCGCCACGCGATGGGGATGTCGGTGCCGTGTTCGGGATCGGGTATCCTCCGTTCCGCGGCGGCCCCTTCCGCACGATCGATGCGCGCGGCGCGGCGGCCATCGTCGCGGAGCTCGCCGCGCTCGATGCGCAGCACCCCGGCCGCTTCACGCCGGCCGCTCGCCTGCAGGAGATGGCCGCGAGCGGCGCACGATTCTATCCGGCCACGGGGCGCCCCGTGGGGTGAACGTCGGCTAGCGATGCCGCGTAGCCTCCAGATGCGGTCGCCCCGCCCTACCGCACGAGTCCTCTCCCTTTCTCGATCGACGATGTTGCTTCCCTTGCTCTTCGCGGCGCAGGTCGCCGCACAACCCACCGCACAGGCCACGACCGACTGGCCGCAGACCCGCGCCGAGCGGTCCGGCTACACGGCGACCTCGTCGTACGACGATGTGATCGCGTATCTCGATGCCTTGCAGCGGAAGGCCGGCGACCGCATGCGCGTGGGGACCTATGGCACGACCACCGAGGGGCGCCCGATGCCCTATGTGATCGCATCGCGCCCGCTGGTGTCCACGCCCGCGGAGGCCAAGCGACTGCGGCGGCCCGTGGTCTTCGTGCAGGGCAACATCCACGCGGGCGAGGTCGAGGGGAAGGAGGCACTCCAGGCGTTGCTGCGCGACCTGCTGCAGCGCAACGGGCCCGGCATCCTGGACTCCATCGTGCTGATCGCGGCGCCGATCTACAACGCCGACGGCAACGAGCGCTGGGGGCCGCAGGCGCGGCAGCGGGGCTCGCAGCAGGGACCGGAGCTGGTCGGGCAGCGGCCTAACGCACAGGGCTTCGACCTCAACCGCGATTATGTCAAGGCCGAGGCGCCCGAGACGCGCGCGTCGCTGGCGCTGTTCAACGCGTGGGATCCCGACGTGATCGTCGACCTGCACACGACCAACGGGTCGTATCACGGCTACGCGCTGACCTACTCGGCGTCGCTGCATCCGGCCGGCGACCTGCCGCAGGCGACCTTCGGCGCCCAGTTCGCGCGCGACACCTTGCTGCCCTTGATCCGTCGCCGCGTGCAGCAGCGGCACGGCTATGCGACCTTCGACTACGGCAACTTCCGCTCGTCGGGCCGGGGCGGTGGTCCCGGCGCCGGGCCAGACACCATGCCGACGATCTGGGAGACCTATGACCATCGCCAGCGCTTCGGGACCAACTATTACGCGCTGCGTGGGCGGGTGAGCATCCTCAGCGAAGCGTATTCGCACGATCCCTTCGAGCGTCGCGTGAAGTCCACGTATGCGTTCGTGCGCGAGCTCCTGAGTGCTGTCGCGGAGCGGGGACCGACGATCCTCGCGATGATCGAGCGCAGCGACCGCGCGGCCGCGACGGGTGCGCTGCCACCGATCCCCGTGCGAGGCGAACTCACCAAGTCCCCCAAGCGGCTGCCGATCGCACACGAGATCGTGGTCCGCACCGGCGACAGCGTGCAGCACGAGGCGGGCATGCCGCGCGGGACGCAGCGCACGGGCCGGTTCAAGAACACGGTGATGGACGTGTACGACCGCTTCGACCCGTCGCGCATCGTGACGCCGCCGGCGGCGTACCTGTTGCCGGCGACCGCCGGTGATATCGTGGCGCAGCTGCGCCTGCACGGGGTGCAGGTCGAGCAGTTGCGCGCCCCCCTGCGCGCGGCGGGCGAGACCTTCCGTGTGGATTCCGTCGCCAAGGCGCCGCGGCCGTTCCAGGGGCACCAGGAGGTGCTGCTCGAAGGCACGTGGACGCCGGGGAGCGTCGAGGCACCGGCCGGTGCGTATCTGGTCCGCACCACGCAATCGCTGGGCGCGCTGGCGGTGCTGTTGCTGGAGCCGGAATCGGACGACGGGCTCGGCACCTGGAACTTCTTCGATCGCTGGGTGACGGTCGGTCAGCCGCATCCGGTGCGTCGTGTGCGCGAGCCGGTCGCGATCCCCACACGCATCCTGCCGTGATGCTGGATCGCGGTCGCTGATCGGGTGCCGGGTCGCCAGCTTCCCCCAGACCCCAGCGCGGGCGATGAATCCACGCTGGGTGGCTACATGGCCGTTCACGCACGTCCCGTCGCGTTCGATGGACCGGACGGGTTGCCGTACAGCGTCGACCTGCTCTGCGACACCACGGGACGTGCCGATGCGCCATGGGGTGGCGCGCTGCTCTTCCTCCGCTGGCGTCGCATCGGCGAGCCGGGCATCGACGGGCATCTGGAGAGCGACTTTCTCGTGTTCGGCGAGTCGGAGTCAGCCGTGCGCAGCGCACTCGGCGCCATGACCCTGGACGCGGTGAAGGCCACGTTGGATCAGCTCGTGGACGCTTCGCGCACCACGCCCAGCACGCGGCGCTGGTGGGATGCGATGCGCGCCGAGGACGAGGGCCCGTGAGCGTCGAGGGCGTGGTGCTCGAGGGGACGGGCGGCGTGTATCAGGTGCGCACGGCGGATGGCCGCGTCGTGGACGCGACGATGCGTGGGCGGCTCAAGCAGGATGGCGGGGTGAAGCTCGCGGTGGGCGACCACATCGCGCTGGAGCATGACGCGATCGCGGACGCGTGGACGATCACCCGGATCCATGAACGCCGCTCGCAGCTGGCGCGCCGGGCACCGGGCGGGCGGCACGCGGAGCGTGTGGTGGTGGCGAACGTGGACCAGGTGGTGGTGGTGTTCGCGGCGGCGAATCCCGAGCCGCACGCGGGGATGATCGATCGCTTCCTGGTGATCGCGGAGTCGAACGATCTGGCGGCGCGGCTGGTGATCAACAAGTGCGAGTTGGCGTCCAGCGCGGCGGTCGACGCCCTGGTCGCGCCCTATGCGCGGGCGGGGTACCAGGTGCATCGCACGAGCGTGAAGGCCGGCACGGGGATCGCCGAGTTGCACGATGCGCTCGCCGGGCGTGTCTCGGCGTTGACCGGGCCGTCGGGCGTGGGGAAGTCGTCGTTGCTCAATGCGATGTTCCCCGGCGTGTCGTTGCGGGTGGGCGAGATCAGCGCGAGTGTGAACAAGGGTCGGCATACGACGGTGGGGGCCAAACTGGTCCCGCTGCCCGGGGACGGCTTCGTGGTGGATACGCCAGGTCTGCGCGAAGTGGGGCTCTGGGGGATCGCCTCGGAGTCGGTGGTCGAGTGCTTTCCGGAGTTGCGGGCGCGGATCGGGGACTGCCGGTTCCAGGACTGCGTGCATGACCAGGAGCCGGGCTGCGCGATCCGGGAGGCGGTCCGGACGGGCGAGATCGACCCAACGCGCCACCGGAGCTATCTGAAGCTGCGGGCGGAGTTGGCGGCGTCGGAACGGAGTTACTAGGGCCGCGACCGGGACCGTCCTTCCTCTGCCAGCCGCGTGACGGTCGGCACCCCCCCCATTGACGGCATGACCCGGCGGTGCGCTATTCCGGCCATGCTGCCCTCTCCCCGTCTTCGTTTCCAGGGCGCGCGCATTGCCGCTCTGACGTGTCTCGCCGTCTCGGCGTCGTTGCTCAGTTGCGGAGGGGGGGATGGGCCGTCGGAGCCGCCTCCGCCACCGACGCCGGTGGTGGTGACGCGCGTAGTGATCGCGGGCGCACCGGGCGACGGACTCGTGTTGCGGCCCACGCCGATCCAACTGAGTGCCACCGCCCAGACGGCCGCGGGTGCTGTGGTCGATACCGCGGTGATCAGCTGGTCCACGTCGAACCCGCTGGTCTTGTCGGTCTCGTCGACGGGATCGGTGAGCGGCGTGGCGCTCGGCACGGCGCAGATCACCGCACGGAGCGGGACCGTGTCGGCGTCCGTGACGCTGACGGTGCGCGAGGTGGTGGTCCCACCGGCCTCGGGTGCGACGACGCCGACGACGGCAGTGGTGGCCAACAACGCGCTGGAGTTCACGGTGCCGCCCAATGCGGTCCCCGCGGGTGTGCCACGACTCACGGTCGGCCTGCCGTCCTCCACGAGTGGGATCCCGCGGCTGGTGCCCGGGACGGCCTTCGACTTCGGGCCGTCGGGGACGGTGCTCGGCACGCCGATCACGGTGGCCTTCCGCTACGACGCGGGGTCGGTCCCGATGGCGGAGCGTGCGACCCTCCGTGTGGTGCGCGTCGAGGGTGCGAATCTCGTCCCGGTCCCGTCGACCTCCGACGCAGCGACGGCCGTGGTCACGGCGCAGTTGTCGCGATTCTCGACCTATGCGGTGGTGCGTCGCGCCGATCCCGCGACCGCGGCAATCGTCGCGGGGAACGGGCAGTCGGCCACGGTCGGCACAGCGGTCGCCGTCGCGCCGCGGCTGGTCGTGCGCGATGCCGATGGTGCCCCGGTGCCAGCGGTGCCCATCCAGTTCAGTGTCATCGCGGGCGGTGGCTCCATCACGGGCAGCGCGACGGCAACGACGAACGACAATGGCGAGGCCGCGCTCGCGGGGACGTGGGTGCTGGGGGCGACGCCGGGTGAGAACCGGTTGCAGGCCCTCGCGCTGCAGGGGAGTAACCCGACGGTCACCTTCACCGCGACGGCGGTGGCACCGCCGGCGCCGACCATCGGGCTTGCGCCGACAGCGCTCTCGTTCGCGGGTGCCGTCGGCGCGGCGGCGCCGGTCCCGCAGCAGGTCGCGGTGACGAACACCACGCCCGCCGCCGGCGCGCTCACCGGCCTCGCGGTCGGCACCATCAGCTATGGTGCGGGCGCCAGTGGGTGGCTCAGTGCCGCGCTCGGCGGCAGCAGCGCGCCGACGACGCTGACGGTGACGCCCAGCGTGACGGGGTTGAGTGCCGGGGTCTACACGGCGACGGTGCCCGTGACGAGCACGGTGTCGGGAGTCGCCGCCGCATCGGTGTCGGTGACATTGACGGTCTCGCCCGGAGCGCCGACGCAGCTCGGCGTGGCGACGCAGCCGACCACTGCCACGAGCGGTGTCACGCTGTCGCCGGCCCCGACCGTCGAGATCCGCGATGCGTCCGGCGCCCGCGTGACCTCGACGGCGAGCGTGACGGCGAGCATCGAGAGCGGCAGCGGCACATTGCTCGGCACCACGACCGTCGCGGCCGTCAATGGGACGGCGACCTTCGCCGACCTGCGACTCGCTGGAAGTGGCGCGCACGTATTGCGCTTCACGTCCTCGGGCCTGACGTCTGCGCTGTCTGCGCCCATCGCGGTCACGCAGGTGGCGACCGCGCTGACGATCCTCACCCAGCCCGACGGCGCGGTGAGCGGTGTGCCATTCTCCGCGCAGCCGGTCGTGCGCATCGTGGACGCCGCCGGTGTGGTCGTCAGCAATTCGACCTTGGCCGTGACGGTCGTGGTCGCCTCGGGCACGGGTACGCTCAGCGGGACGACGACCGTGAATGCGGTGGCCGGCGTCGCCACGTTCTCCGGGCTGACGCTCACGGGGTCGGGGGCGCACATGCTGCGCTTCAGCACCACCTCGCCGGCCTTGTCGGTGACGTCGGCGAGCTTCACGATCGCCTCGTTGCCCGCGACGCAGCTCGGTATCGTGACCGCGCCGTCGGCGGCGGCGACCAGCGGCGTGCCGTTCGCCACACAGCCGGTCATCGCGGTGCGGGACGCGAACGGCGGGACCGTGGTCACGTCGGTCGCCGTCACGGCCACCGTGGTCAGTGGGTCGGGGACGCTCGTCGGCACCACGACGGTGAACGCGGTGAATGGGATCGCGACGTTCACCAACTTGCAGTTGAATGGGAGCGGCGCGCACACCCTGCGCTTCTCGTCGGCCGGCCTCACGAGCGTCGATGCCCCCACCGTCACGGTCACACAGGTCGCGTCGGCGCTGCAGGTCCAGGTGGCGCCGAGCGGGGCGGTCAGCGGTGTGCCGTTCAGTACGCAGCCCGTGGTGCGGGTGGTGGACGGCGCGGGGCTCGTGATGGCGAGCGCGGCGTTCAACGTCACGGCTGAAGTCGCGTCCGGGAGCGGTGTGCTCGGCGGCACGGCGACCGTGGCGATGGTGAGTGGTGTCGCGACCTTCGCGAACCTGTCGATCACCGGGACCGGCGCGCATGTGCTGCGGTTCACGACCACGACACCGGCGCTCGCGGTGCTCTCGCCGTCGTTCACGGTGACCGCCGGCGCGCCGACGCAGCTTGCGCTCACGCAGCAGCCGTCCGCGACGGCGGTCAGCGGCACCGTGTTCGCGACGCAGCCGGTGGTGCAGATCCGGGATGCCTCCGGCGTGCTCGTGCCGACCGGGACCGCCGTCACTGCGAGCATCGGCAGTGGGAGCGGCACGCTGCTCGGTACGACGACCGTCGCGGCGGTGGACGGGGTCGTCACCTTCACGAACCTGCGCATCGCCGGTGGTGGACCGCACACGATCGCGTTCGCGGCGAGCGGCCTGACCGGCGTGACATCGGGCACCGTCACCGTCTCGCAGGTGGCGACGTCGCTCGAGGTCGCGACCGCACCGAATGGCGCGGTGAGCGGCTCGCCGTTCCTGTCGCAGCCGGTGATCCGCGTGCTCGACGCAGCGGGTGCGGTGGTCACGACCGGGGCGGGTGCGACATTGACCGTGACGGCGACCATCGCCTCGGGCGCGGGGACGCTGGGTGGCACGACGGCGGTCGCGGCCGTCGCCGGGGTCGCGACGTTCAGCAATCTGTCGATCACGGGTGCCGGCGCGCACAGTCTGCGCTTCGCGACGAGCAGCCCGGCGCTCGAGGTGGTGTCGTCGGTGTTCACAGTGGGGAGTGCGCCGCCCACGCAGTTGGCCTTGGTGACGCCCCCGTCGGCCAGTGCCACCAGCGGGGTCCCGTTCGCGACACAGCCCGTGGTGGAAGTGCGCGATGCGGGCGGCACCAAGGTCAGCACCAGCGTGTCGGTGACGGTGGCCCTGTTCAGCGGCAGCGGGACCTTGGTCGGCACGACGACGGTCGCCTCGGTCGATGGCACGGCGACCTTTGCGGGGCTGCAGATCAATGGATCGGGCGCGCATGTGCTGCGCTTCACGTCGTCCGGGCTCACCGGCGTCGATGGCCCGACGATCACGGTCTCGCAGGTGGCCGCGTCGCTCAGTGTGCTCACGCAGCCGGCCGGGGCGACGAGCGGGAGCGCGTTCGGCACGCAGCCCGTGTTGCAGATCTTGGACAACGCCGGCCTGCTCGTGACGACCGGTACCGGCGCGACGCTGACCGTGACGGCGACGAAGCAGTCCGGGCCCGGGACCCTGGGTGGGACCACCGGGGTCGCGGCAGTGGGCGGCGTGGCCGCATTCGGGAATCTGTCGATCACGGGCGCTGGCGCGCACACGCTACAGTTCACCACCGCGTCTCCGGCGCTCAGCGTCAACTCGGCGAGCTTCACCGTCGCGGCCGCGCCACCGACGCAGCTTGTGCTGACCACCAATCCTTCGGCGAGTGCCACCAGCGGCGTGCCCTTCGCGACGCAGCCCGTGGTCGAGATCCGTGACGCCACGAACACCAAGGTGAGCAGCACGGCGAATGTCACCGTCGCGATCTTCAGCGGGACCGGCAGCCTCGTGGGCACCGCGACCGTGGCGGCCGTGGACGGCGTGGCGACCTTCGCGGGTCTGCAACTGAACGGCAGCGGCGCGCATGTCCTCCGCTTCAGTTCGTCTGGCCTCACGAGCGTGGATGCGCCGACCATCACCGTCAATCAGGTGGCGGCCTCGCTGTCCGTGTTCACCCAACCCGCCGGTGCCACCAGTGGGAGTCCGTTCAGCACGCAGCCGGTGGTGCGCATCCTCGACAACGCCGGACTGCTGGTGACGACCGGCTCGGGCGCCACGCTGACCGTGACCGCCGCGAAGCAGTCCGGCCCGGGCACGCTGGCGGGCACGACGGGCATCGCCGCCGTCGGTGGCGTGGCGACCTTCACCAATCTGTCCATCACTGGCGTGGGCGCGCACACGCTGCAGTTCACGACGTCGTCGCCAGCGCTCAGCGTCAACTCGGCGAGCTTCAACGTGGCGGCCGCGCCGCCGACGCAGTTGGTGCTGACCACCAATCCTTCGGCGAGTGCGACCAGCGGTGTGCCCTTCGCGACGCAGCCGGTGGTCGAGATCCGGGACGCCACCAACACGAAGGTCAGCAGCACCGCGAGCGTCACCGTCGCGATCCTCAGCGGCAGTGGCGCGCTGGTCGGGACGGCTACCGTCGCTGCGGTCGACGGCGTGGCGACCTTCGCCGGTCTGCAGCTCAACGGCGCGGGTGCGCACGTGCTGCGCTTCACGTCGCCAAGTCTCAGCAGCGTTGATTCGCCGACCATCACGGTGTCGCAGGTGGCGGCCTCGCTGTCGATCTTCACGCAGCCGGCAGGTGCGACGAGCGGGAGTCCGTTCAGCACACAGCCAGTGGTGCGTATCCTCGACAATGCGGGCCTGCTGGTGACGACGGGTTCGGGTGCGACGCTGACCGTGACGGCCGCGAAGCAGTCCGGTCCGGGGACGCTGGCCGGCTCCACCGGCATCGCCGCCGTTGGAGGTGTCGCCACGTTCACGAATCTGTCCATCACCGGCACCGGCGCGCATACGTTGCAGTTCACGACCGTTTCGCCGGCGCTGAGCGCCAACTCGGCAAGCTTCAACGTCGCGGCCGCGCCGCCGACGCAATTGGTGTTGACCACCGCTCCGTCGGCGAGCGCGACCAGCGGGGTGCCCTTCGCGACGCAGCCCGTCGTCGAGATCCGCGATGCCACCAACACCAAGGTGAGCAGCACGGCCAACGTCACGGTCGCCGTCTTCAGCGGGAGTGGCGCCCTGGTCGGCACCGCCACCGTGGCCGCAGTCGACGGTGTGGCGACCTTCGCCGGGTTGCAACTGAATGGTGCTGGGGCGCATGTGCTGCGCTTCACGTCGCCGAGTCTGAGCAGCGTGGACTCGCCCACCATCACGGTCTCGCAGGTGGCGGCCTCGCTGTCGGTGTTCACGCAGCCCGCGGGCGCGACGAGCGGGAGCCCCTTCGGTACGCAGCCGGTGGTGCGCATCCTCGATAACGCGGGCTTGCTGGTCACGACGGGTCCGGGGGCGACGCTCACGGTGACGGCTGCGAAGCAGGCAGGTCCGGGCACGCTGGCTGGGACGACGGGTATCGTCGCGGTCGGTGGCGTCGCCACCTTCACCAATCTGTCGATCACCGGCGCCGGCGCGCACACGCTGCAGTTCACGACCTCGTCGCCGGCGCTGAGCGTGAACTCGGCGGAGTTCACGGTCGGCGCTGCCGCCGCCACGCAGCTGGTGCTGACGACGAACCCCTCGGCGAGTGCGACCAGCGGCATTCCCTTCGCCACGCAACCTGTCGTCGAGATCCGCGACGGTAGCAACACCAAGGTCAGCAGTACGGCGAGCGTCACCGTGGCGGTGTTCAGCGGCGGCGGCAGCCTCGTGGGTACCGCGACGGTGGCGGCCGTGGACGGCGTGGCGACCTTCGCGGGCCTGCAGATCAACGGCGGTGGGGCACACGTGCTGCGCTTCACGTCGCCGGGTCTGAGCAGCGCGGACTCGCCGACGATCACCGTCACGCAGGTCGCCACGTCGCTGCAGGTCCAGACGCAGCCGTCCGGTGCGACGACCGGTGCCCCGTTCACGACCCAGCCCGTCGTGCACATCCTCGACAACGCGGGTGTGCTGGTCACCACGGGCTCCGGGGCGACCCTCCAAGTCACGGCGGCGAAGCAGACCGGCGGCGGCACGTTGTCGGGGACCACGGCGGTCAACGCCGTGGGCGGTGTGGTCACCTACGCGGGGCTCACGATCACCGGCACGGGGTCGCATTCGTTGCAGTTCACGACCGTCACGCCGGCGCTCGCGGTGACCTCGAACACCTTCAACGTGCAAGCAGCGGGCGGTGTGATCACCACGATCGAGGTCACCGTGCCGCAGCCCAGCGTGTCGGGCAATGCCACACAGACGGCCACGGCCGTCGCGCGTGATGGCAACGGTGACCCGGTCGCCGCGACCTTCACGTGGAGTGTCTCGGACCCGCAGGTCGTGCGTGTCGTCGGTGCCACCGGGGCGTTGCAAGCGCTGGGCGCAGGCTCGTCCCAGATCACTGCGACCGTCGGCGATGTGAGTGGCTCCTCGCCACTCACCGTGAGCTCGTCGGCCGGCAACTTCAACATCGAGCTGCGGAACCTCACGGCGGTCAGCGGGAGCGTCCAAGCAGCCCTCAACGCGGCCGTCGCGCGCTGGCAGGACATCATCCGTGGCGACCTGGCGGACTTCAATGCCGTGGGACTGAACGTGGACTTCTGCGGCAATCAGCCGGAGGGCACGACGATCACTGAGGTCATCGACGACCTGCTGATCTTCGTGAAGGTCGAAGCGATCGATGGACCGGGTCAGGTCCTCGGGAGCGCGGGGCCCTGCTGGATCCGTGGCGGCGCGGGCGGTCTCCCCTTCGTCGGGGTCATGCGGTTCGACATCGCCGACATCCCGACGATGGAGCTCAATGGCACGCTGTCGGGGGTGATCCTGCACGAAATGGGTCACGTCCTCGGGGTCGGCACCATGTGGGGCGACTTCCTCGAAGACCCGGCCCCCGCACTCGCCAGCCCGGCATGTTTGTCGTCCGACCCGATCTTCACCGGCACGAACGCCAGGTGGGCGTTCGGGAACCTTGGGACCGCGTACGGAGGGCGCACCGTCCCCGTCGAGAACTGCTTCGGCGACGGCACCCGCAATGCACACTGGCGTGAGTCGGTGGTCGATCGCGAACTGATGACGGGGTTCATCGATGCCACCAACCCGCTCAGCCCGCTCACGATCCTCTCCCTGCTCGACCTCGGCTACGTCGTCGACAACTCGACACGCGATTCACCGCCGTGGTTCGATCGCGGTCCGTCGACAGTGCGTATGCAGATGATCGAGGCCCCGCCCCCCACGCCGCGCATCGCGTGGGGCAGCGGCGGCAACGGCCGCGAATGAACGACGGCGGGGCGGCGATGCATCCATCGCCGCCCCGCCTCGCATTCGGCCACCCGCTTGCCGCGGACTATCGCGCCGGACGCACCGAGGCCAACCCCCCATCCACACCGATCACCTCGCCCGTCACCCATCCGCTGTCATCGGTCAGCAACCACTCGATCACGCGGGCCACATCGTCCGGCTCACCGAGTCGGCCCAGCGGGTGCATCGCCAGTGACGCCGCCTCCGAGGCCGGATTACCCGTGATGCGCGCCGCCAGCGGAGTCCGCACCAAGCCCGGCGCGACCGCATTCACCCGCAACCCGCGCGCCGCATAGGTCGCGGCCGCCGACCGCGCCAAGGCGATCACCCCGCCCTTGGCCGCCGCGATCGCCTCGTGATTCGGCAGCCCGGTCCGGGCCGCCGCCGAGCCCATCAGGACGATGCTCCCGCCCTTCGGCATCGCCTTGGCCCCCGCGCGCACCGCGTTGAACGCGGTCGTGAGGTTCTGCGCCATCACCTCTGCGAAGTCCTCCGCGCTGGTGATATGCGCCGGCTTCAGCAGGATCGAGCCCGCCAGATTGACGACGCCGGCGATGGGCCCCAGCGCCGCCGCCGCCTCGGTGACCGCCGATTCCAGCTGCGACAGGTCGCGCGCGTCCGCCACGAAGACCTGCGCCCCCGGCAGCCCAGCCGCGAGCGCCTCCAGCGCGGCTGCGCTGCGCCCCAAGCAGGCCAGCCGCGCCCCTCGGGCCGCCAATCGTTGCGCCAGCGCGGACCCGATCCCGCCCGCGGCGCCGATGATCACATACGTCATACCCAACGAACGTCAGCCCGCTCGACGGGTTCCCGGCCAACGCCTCCATCGCCTGCTGCGTTGGCCCACGGTCGATGTATCCTTACTGCATCCCCCTCAGCGGAGTCCTCGAATGCGTCGGGCCATGCTCTTCCTCTTGTCGCTCCCTATGGCCGCGAGCGCACAGAATGCGCCGCCGGGCCTCGCCGCCATCCGCGAGGCCGACCTCCGGCGGGACCTGCACATCATCGCCGGCGACGCGTACCGCGGCCGCGAGGGCGGCAGCATCGACGAACTGCGTGCGTCCGTCTGGGTCGCCGAGGAGCTCCGCAAGATCGGCCTCGAGCCCATGGGCGATGCGGGCTCCTACTTCCAGTGGTGGGACATCCGCCGCACGCGGGTCGGCGGCTCGTCCGTCGTGCGCATCGGCGACCGCGCGTTCACCATGTGGGACGACATCGCCGTCGCGTCCAACAACACCAGCCGCTTCGAGGCACCGACCGTCTGGGCCGGCGATGGCCGCGATACCAGCATCGATGTGCGTGGCAAGGTCGCGATCGCCCAACTCGTCCCACCCACCACGCGCGGCCGCGAGACCTCCGTCAACTCGCCCGAGTACCGCTACGCCCGCTCGGCCATGCAGTCGCTGGGCCTCGCCCTGACGCGACGTGGCGCCGTCGGCGTGGTGCTGATCGCCGATTCCACGGCGGAGATCGCGTTCGAGGGCGTTGCGAACATCGCCTCGCGCGGGACCTACCGCGTCGATGCCATCCCGCCCGGTGGCGGTGGGCGCGGTGGCGCAGGGGCCGCAGGTGCCGCGGCCGGAGCGGGGGGCCGTGGAGCCGCCGCCCCTGCCCCGGCGCCGACCTTCCTGGTCCGCCAGCGCGAGGGGGCCGCGCTCCGCGCACTCGCCGGCCAGCCGATGCACGTCGCCCTGCACCTCGAGTCCTTCACCTACCCCAGCGTCAACATCGTCGCCCGGGTGCGTGGCAGCGATGCGCGCCTGCGCGACGAGCATGTGCTGTTCAGCACGCATCAAGATCACGACGGCGTGCGATACGACATCCAGGGCGACTCGATCTGGAACGGCGCGGACGACAACGGCACGGGCATGGTCGCCCTGCTCGCGGCCGCACGGGCCTTCCAGCAGCAGCCAGGTCGGCGCTCAGCGCTCTTCGTGTATCACGGCGCCGAGGAACGCGGCCTGCTGGGCTCCAACTACCATGCCCGCTCGCCGGTGGTACCGCTCAATAG
The DNA here is from genome assembly GCA_964503275.1 of uncultured Gemmatimonadaceae bacterium. Lineage (GTDB taxonomy): Bacteria > Gemmatimonadota > Gemmatimonadetes > Gemmatimonadales > Gemmatimonadaceae > DASRAP01. The sequence goes on from CAZCZO010000001.1 coordinate 47,872, forward strand.
CATCGTCGCCGTGCTCAACGCCGAGATGATGGGTCGCAACCACCCCGACTCGGCGTCGCTGCTCGGCATCCAGCCGCCGCATCTCAACTCGGCGGATCTGGTCGACCATGCCCTGCGCGCCAACAACGTCACGGGCAAGTTCCAGCTCGACTCGCTCTGGGACCGCCCCACGCACCCGGAGGGCTGGTACTTCCGCTCGGACCATCTGCCGTACGCGCGCCTCAACGTGCCGGCCGTGATGTTCACCAGCAACCTGCACCCGCAGTATCACACGCCCAAGGACGATCCCGAGAGCATCGACTACGCGAAGCTCACGCGAATGACGCAGTGGCTGTACCTCACCGGTTGGCATGTGGCCAATGCGGACCAGCGTCCGCGGCTGGTCCCCGGGTTCCGTCTCGAACGCTGACCGACGCGCACGCTGACCATGCCGAAGACCGTCCTCATCACGGGTGCCAGCTCGGGCATCGGTGCCGCACTCGCCGAACACCTGACGGCGCGCGGCGACACCGTCGCAGTGGTCGCCCGCCGCCGCGACGCGCTGCAGGCCGTGGTCGAGCGCTGCCATGAACGGGCCCTCGCGATCGTGGGCGACATGACCGACCGCGACGCGATGCGCCGCGCGATCGACGAGACCCTCGGCCACTTCGGGGAGCTCGACGTGCTGGTCAACAACGTCGGGCGCGGGATCACCCGCAAGCCCAGTGAGCTCAGCGACGACGACATCGACGAGATGATGCGCGTCAACGTGAAGTCCGCGCTGTACGGCATGCAGGAGTCCTTGCCCTACTTTCGCGAGCGGGGCCGGGGGCACGTGATCAACGTCTCATCGATCCTCGCCCGGCTCCCGACGGCGATCATCCGCTCGGCGTACAGCGCGTCCAAACACTTCCTGAACGCCCTCACCACGAACTTCCGGATGGAGGTGCAGTACAAGCACCCCGGCATCCAGTATTCGCTGGTGATGCCCGGGATCGTCGCGACGGACTTCGGACGCAATGCCATGCACGGGGGCCCCGATTCCCGCACATTGCCCTCGCCGCAGGATGCCGCCGAGGTCGCGGCGGTGATCGCCGAGGTCATCGACTCGCGCGTGGGTGAGGCCTACACGCGGCCGGGACTCGAAGAGGCCGTCGCCGCGTACTACCGCAGTGTGGTATCGACCGCCGCCCTGCAGCAGCGGTAGCTTTCGCTCAGGTCCGTTCCCTCGCGCCCCGTCCCATGCCGCATCCCACTGCCGTGTTGCCTGAGCTCCACTCTCGTCCCCGTCGCGTGCTCGTGACCGGCGGCGCGGGGCTGATCGGGAGTGCGCTGGTCTGGGGGCTCAACCGGCACGGCATCGACGACATCGTCGTCGTGGACCGCCTGGGCACCGATGATCGCTGGCGCAACCTCGTCGCCCTGCGCTTCGCCGACTATCTCGAGGCTGAGGCCCTGCTGCCATCGCTCGAGTCCGGCGCGCTCGGCCGCTTCGACCTCGTGCTGCATCTTGGGGCCAACTCGAACACGATGGAGCGCGATGTCTCGTCGTTGATCCACAACAACTTCGAGTACACGAAGCGGCTCGCACACTGGGCCGTCGCGCACGAGACGCGCTTCGTGTACGCCTCGTCGGCGGCGACCTATGGCGACCTGGCCGACGACGTCGAGGCGTCGAACGATCTCGCTGTGCTGCGGCAGTTGCGCCCGCTGAATGCCTACGGTTACTCCAAGCACCTGTTCGACCTGTATGCCGCGCAGGCCGGCCTGCTCGACCGCGTGATCGGCCTCAAGTACTTCAATGTGTTCGGCCCCAACGAGGCCCATAAGGGCGAAATGCGTTCTCTGGTGCACAAGGCGCACCAGCAGATCCTCGACACCGGGCGCGTCAAGCTCTTCAAGAGCCATCGTCCGGAGTTCACCGACGGCGGTCAGCGGCGCGACTTCCTCTACGTCAAGGATGCGGTCGCGATGACGCTGCATCTCGCGACGGCCAGCGGCGTGGCCGGCCTCTACAACGTCGGCTCGGGCGTGGCGCAGACCTGGCTGGAGCTCGTCGGCGCGATCTTTGCGGCCATGGACCGCCCGCCGGAGGTCGAGTTCATCGACATGCCGGCTGCCATCCGCGACAAATACCAGTACCACACGCGGGCGTCGATCGCGGGCCTGCGGCGCTCGGGCTACACGGTGGAGGTCACGCCGCTCACCGAGTCGGTGCGGGACTACGTGCAGCGGTACTTGCAGCCCGACCGCCGACTCGGCGACGGACCCGAGCGCTGATATCGCGCGGCGCCACGCGCCGTGCGGTATCAGCCGCTCAGCCCGGGATCACCGCCGTGGAGGTCGCGCCGTGACGGAGGATCGCGTCGGCGACCGAGCCCAAGAGCATGTTCGCGATGCCGCCAGCGTTCCGGCCGACGACCACAAGGTCGGCCGCCTGCGCGTCGGCCAGTGCCGTGATCACGTCGGCGGGTCGGCCCAGGTGGACGCTCGAAGTCATGGTGGGGCGTACCTCGGGGACCGCCGCGACGATCTCGTCGAGCCACAGGGCCGTGGCATCCGTCACCTGTCGCATCGCGTCGGCGCGCTCGGCGTCGGTCGCGGCGATGCTCAAGGCGTTCGTCAGCAGCGGGGGCACCACGGTGCAGACATGCAGCGACGCGCCCATGTCCACCGCGAAGAGGGCGGCCCAGCGCAGCGCGGCCGCGCTCGCGAAGGACTCGTCGATCGCGACGAGGAGGCGCGCGGGCTTCCGCGCGACGCTCGGCCCGCGCACCACGATCACCGGGACCGCGGACTGACGCGCCAACTTGACCGCGGTGGACCCGATCACCTGCCCCAGCCCCTCCCGCGCACCGTGCGGTCCCAGGACGATCGAATCGACGCCCCGATCCTCAGCGATCTGCAGCAGCACGTCCACCGCACGGCCGGCACGCACGTCGCACACGACATCGGGAATCGGCACGCGCGCGGCGAGTGCGGTCAGTTCGCGTCTGGCGCCCTGCTCGGCGAGCGCGACGACCGCGTCCGTGTCCGGGAACAGGTCTCGCAAGAAGCCCGGCGGCTCCGGGACGTCCACGGCGTGGCCGAGCACGACGGTGGTGCCGGCGGGAACGATATTGGCGGTCCACCGTGTGGTCGCCTCGCCGGCATCGCTGAGGTCCACGGCGATGAGCGGTCGGGTGATCGGCATCGGGTGCTCCGGTGAAGTGGGTCCGTCCGAAGGAAACTAGTGCCGCGCAGGGCCCGGGTCGCCCACATCGCGGCGATGCCCGCTCACGGCGAGAGGCGCACGAGCTCCCAGCCCCCGTCGCGACGCCGGAACATCAGACGATCGTGCAGGCGCGACGGTCGTCCCTGCCAGAATTCGATCTCCTGCGGGATCACGCGGTAGCCACCCCAGTGCTCCGGCAGCGGCACGTCTTCGTCCCCGAAGCGCGCGCCCACCTCGATCAGCCGTTGCTCCAGTTCCTCGCGCGAGGCGAGCGGGGACGACTGGTGCGACGCCCAGGCCCCCAGCTGTGACCCGATGGGCCGGGAGCGGAAGTACGCCGCCGAGTCGGCGCGCGCGATGTGCTCGACCGGGCCGGCGATGCGGACCTGCCGCTCGAGCTCGGGCCAAAAGAAGCAGAGGGCCGCGCGGGGCGTCGCTTCGAGTTCGCGACCTTTTCGCGAGCGGTGATCGGTGAAGAACACGAACCCGCGGGCGTCGGCGGCTTTGAGGAGCACCATGCGCGCGGAGGGGTGCCCGTCGCTTGAGACGGTGGCCAACGACATCGCCGTGGGTTCGGGGAGCTGGGCGGCGATGGCTTGGTCGAGCCAGAGACGGAACTGCGCGATGGGGTCGGGGAGCACGTCCGATTCGGACAGGGCGGCCCGCGCGTAGTCGCGGCGGAGGTCGGCGAGCGAGGTCACGCTCCGAAGTTAGGCCATTGTCGAGGCGGGCGCCTTGGCAGGGGTGCCTGGACACGGGGCCCTTGCGTACCGGTAGGGGGTATGGGTATAATACCAGAAGCGGGTCCGATGCGTATGCGGGGCCCCGAGCCCGGAGCGCCCTGTATCCTGCATCCCGCAGTGTGAGACCAACGGCTTCACCCAGGTGACCACCATGCCCACGCAGACCTACGTCGTCGAAGGAATGTCCTGCACCCATTGCATCCGGGCCGTGCGGAATGCCCTCGAGACCGTCGAAGGCATCACCGTCCTCGAGGTGGGGCTGGGAACGGTGCGCATCGAAGCCGCCCCCGACTCGCCGCCCACCGGCGACATCTCGGCCGCGATCGAGAATGCGGGCTATCACGTCGTGGGGGTGACCGGATGACACGCACCCTGCCCGTCATGCCTGAGGCGGATGAGGCGCCGCCCGTCCCCGCCGCGCCGCCGTCTCAGGCACCCGCGCCGCACGTCGCCACCATCGAGCTGCCCGTGGGAGGCATGACCTGCGCGGCCTGTCAGGCCCGCGTGCAGAAGTCCCTGGGTGCCGCCGAGGGTGTCTCGAGCGCCACGGTGAATCTCCTCATGGAGAACGCCACCGTCACCTACGATCCCCTCGTCACCGATCCCAGCGCGATCATCCGCCGGATCCGCGACGCGGGCTACGAGGCCGAGTTGCCGCGCCCGAGCGTGTCGCCGCTGCATTCGATCACTGAGGACGATGCCGCACGGGAGCAACGTTACCGCGCCTTGCGCCTGCGGTCGCTGGTGGCCTTCGCCATCGGAGCGGCGACGATGCTCCTCTCGATGCCGCTGATGCATCCTGCGGGTGGCGATGCACACGCGCATGGCGGCGATCCACTCTCCATCTTCCTCGCGCGCTACTTCGACGAGCCCATCCGCGCCGTCGTGCCGTTCATCTACGACTGGCCGTTGCCGGTCCTGCTCTACGGCTCGCTGATCCTCACGTCGATCTCGATGTTCTGGGCTGGCCGTGAGTTCTTCACGCGGGGCTGGGCCGCCGTCCGGCACGGTGGTGCCGACATGAACACGCTGATCGCGATCGGGACGGGCGCGGCCTACGCCTATTCGCTGGTCGCGACCTTCGCGCCGCAATGGTTCACGTCCAGTGGCTTGCAGCCGGCCGTGTACTACGAAGCGGCGGCGCTGATCATCGGGCTCGTGCTGGTGGGGCGCACCCTCGAGGCGCGGGCGACCCGACAGACCGCGAGTGCGATGCGCGCGTTGGTCGCCCTGCAGCCGCCACGGGCGCGCGTCGAGCGCGATGGGAGTGAGGTCGACGTCGGCATCGAGTCGCTGCATCCCGGCGAGATCGTCGTCGTGCGGCCGGGCGAACGGCTGCCCACCGACGGGGTGCTGCTACGCGGCGAGACCGCCGTGGACGAGGCGATGCTCACCGGCGAATCGATGCCCGTCCCCAAGGTCCCTGGCGACGCGCTGATCGGCGGCACGGTCAACGGCACCGGCACCATCCGCTACCGCGCGACCACACTCGGCGGCGACTCGGTCCTCGCGCGCATCATCCGCCTCATGCGCGACGCGCAGGGCACCCGCGCCCCCACGCAGCGCCTGGCCGATCGCGTCAGTGCGGTGTTCGTCCCGGTGGTGGTGTCGATCGCGGTCGTGACCTTCCTCGTCTGGTTCGCGCTGGCCGACGTGAATGCCTTCCCGCGGGCGATGCACGCCGCGATCACGGTGCTGATCATCGCCTGTCCCTGTGCGATGGGGCTCGCCGTGCCGACCGCCGTGATGGTCGCGACCGGTCGCGGGGCCGAGTTCGGGACGCTGTTCAAGGGGGGGGAAGCGCTCGAGCGGCTCGATGACGTCACGACCATCATCCTCGACAAGACAGGCACCGTCACCGAAGGTCGGCCCACCGTGACCGACCTGCGGAGCGTGCCGGGCGTGGATGAGACCGCGATGCTGCGCGATGTCGCCTCGCTGGAAGGGGAATCGGAGCATCCGCTGGCGGTCGCCTACCTCGAAGCCGCTCAGGCGCGTGCGCTGGAGCTGCTGCCCGTCGAAGGCGCGCAGACCGTGGCCGGCCGTGGCCTGCAGGGTGTGGTCGATGGGCGCGGCGTGGTCATCGGCAATGCGCGACTGATGCAGGACTGGAGCGTGGACACCGGCGCGCTGGACGCCGAGGTCGCCGCGCTCGCCGACGCGGGCAAGACCGTATCGTATGTCGCCATCGATGGAGCACTGGCCGGGCTGGTCGCGGTCGCGGACCCACTGCGCGACAGTTCCCGTGCCGCGGTCGCGGCCTTCAAGCGTGCGGGGCTGGAGGTCGTGCTCCTCACCGGAGATACCGAACGCACCGCGCGGGCCATCGCCCGGGAGGCCGGGATCGACGAGGTGATCGCCGGCGTGCTGCCCGAGGCCAAGGTGGCCGAGGTCGCGCGGCGGCAAGCGGCTGGCCGCGTGGTCGCGATGGTCGGGGACGGGATCAACGATGCACCGGCGCTCGCGCAGGCGGACATCGGGATCGCGATGGGCAGCGGGACCGACGTCGCGATGGCGGCGGCCGATGTGACCCTCATGCGGCCGGATCTGCGCGCGGTCTCGAGTGCCCGGCAATTGTCCACGCGGACCCGCGCCACGATGCGTCAGAACCTGTTCTGGGCCTTCGGCTACAACGTGCTGGGCATTCCCATCGCGGCGGGGGTGCTGTACCCCGCCTTCGGGATCCTGCTCAGCCCGATCATCGCGTCGGCGGCCATGGCGCTCAGTGATGTCTTCGTGGTCGGGAACAGCCTGCGCCTGCGCAGCTTCCGGCCGATCTCCGTGGAGGGGTGACGATGGGACCGCATCAGCACGGCGGCGATGCCGCGAGCAAGGCCCGACTGCAATCGCGCCTGCGCAAGATCGAGGGGCAGGTGCGCGGCCTGCAGAAGATGATCGAGGAGGACCGCTACTGCCCCGACATCCTCATCCAGATCTCGTCCACGCAGCAGGCACTGCGCGCCGTCAGCAAGCAGCTGATGCGCGACCACCTGCAGCACTGCACCACGACCGCCGTGCGCCAGTCCGACGAGGCCGCGCAGCAGGTGTACGACGAGCTGATCGACCTCATGTACACCTACACCAAGTGAACGTCGGCCCCCGCCGGGGTTAGATTCCACGAGATGCAGCGGCCACTGCGCGCGGTCCTCGCCCTGATCCTCGGTCTCACGACGATGCTCGTGCGGCCGGTCTCCGCGTGCACGATGGTGGCGCCCGCGCAGGTGGTGGAGGCGACCGTCGCTGCGCCGGATGCTGCGGCAGAGCAGCCGCAGGACCATCATCACCACCAACACGCCGCCGCGCCCACCGAGCAGGACCCAGCGCCGCCGCACCCCGCCAACGACGCGGACTGCGACGTGGCCGTGGGCTGCCTCGTCGCCGTGATGCCGCGCCCTGCGGCCATCACCATCCGCTCGACGCCGGCGCATGCGGCCGTGCCGGCGACATCGGACCAGATCATCGCCTCGGCGATGTCGGCCCCGGAACCACCCCCGCCGCGACGCTGAGCGCTCGCTGGACCGCGCACCGACGGTCGGTGGCGCGAGAGACGGTGGTCCCCTCAACAGAGACAGAGATGCTGGGTCATACTCAGCGTGCGGCCCTGGTGGCTCTCGCGATGTTCGCGAGCGCCTCCGGCCTGCACGCACAGACGGATTGGTACAACACGGACCGCGGCCGCCCGCTCCGCACGTCCGACGCGCTGGTCATGGAGCGGCATGCCTTCGAGTTCCATCTCGCCCCGCTGACCTTCACGCGATCGGGCGGCGTGTCCTCGTGGGAGGCCGAGCCTGAGTTGGGCTGGGGTATCCTCCCCCGCACGCAGTTCGAGGTCGGCGTGCCCATCGCCTCGGCGGCGTCGTTGGGTCGCGACGCGCAGGTCGCCGCGCGCGGGGTGCACCTCGGGCTGATGCACGCCCTCAACGCCGAGACGCTGCTGTTCCCGGGGCTCGCGGTCGGGGTGGATGCCCTGCTGCCCACCGGTGGCCGACGCGCCGAGCAGGCCCACGGGTCCGTGATCCTGGCGGCCACGCGCACTGCGCGCGCCGGGCGCATGCATCTGAATTTCGCGCAGCATGTGGGACCGCGTGACGACCCGCGCGCCGAGGTCCCGCGCTGGCGCGCCGGGCTGGCGTTGGACCGGCCCATCCCGCTGCGCACGATGCTCGTGGGCGCCGAGGTGTATGCCGATGAACCCTTGGCCGGCGGCGAGGTGCGCTGGACCGTCGGCTCGGGGCTGCGCTGGCAATTGGCGCCGCGACTGGCCTTCGACGTCGGCGTGGCGCGCACGATGACGGGCGCGCAGCGCGGCTGGTCCATCACTACGGGGCACGCGATCGAGTTCGGTCTGCCCTTCCTGCAACCCACGGGAGGTCGCTGATGCGTCGCCTCATGCTGTTCGTGCTCGTGGCCCTCGGCGGTTGTGCGCAGTGGACCACCACCTACGAGTCGTTCTACCTGCAGGCGGGACACAATTGGACGTTCCGCCGGGATCATCCGGCGGCCGACCGCTTGTTCAACGCCTTCGACTATGGGCATGCCATCCTCTACGAGACGCTGTTCGCGCGCCCCACGGCGCCGCCCGCGCTGCTCGAAGAGGAGATCTACTCGCACCTGACGGAGCGCGTGCTCGCCCGGCCACCGCGGCTGCCGCTCGAGGAGATGGCGATCGAGCCGACCTATGCCCGGCTGGCGCCCGAAGCGAAGATGATGTTCGACTGGGCCCACGTGCTGCACCGGCAGTTGTACGACATCCTCGCGTCGAACCAGCTCGATTCCGCGGCGCAGGATCGTGAGGTCGCGCGGCTCTTGGCCTATTACAAGAGCCGTCCGGAGCTGGCGTTCTCGTCGAAGCCCAAGACGATGGCGTTGATGCAGGAGCAGCCCTACTCGCTGGCCTTCCGCAAGGCCTACCCCAAGTTCAACGGACTCATCTGGGGCTATCACTGGCTGCAGATCGGGCTCTATGAGCCGCTGGTCGTGGCCACCTCGCCGGAGCAGAAGCGGCTGGGCATCCTGGCCTCGGTGGCCCGGTTCCGGCAGATGCTGCTGGACCCGCCCCGCACGATGCCGCACACCATGCCGATGACCGCCGCGGTCGCTCCGGCCTTCACGGCGCGCTTCCCCGAGGCGGCCATCATCTTCGACAATCTCCACGGCATGCACGACGTGGTCTCGGACATCCTGGCGAATCCCGAGGTGCCGCGGGGGAAGAAGCGCGAGACCATCCTCGCGGCCGCGCGGGCCTACCGTGACGACAGCACCGAGGTGATGACGGTCGAGGCCTGGAAGCGGATGTCCGTGGGCATGGGCATCGAGAATCAGGGCGGCCTGGCCGTGGGCTTCCTGCCCGCGCTCCCGACGCCGACCATGGCCTACGGGGCCGTGATGCAGCACGACAAGGACGGCAACATGATCCACAAGCACGACGGGCACTGAGGCGCTGGCTGCCGCGGTAACGGCCCGGCTCGCCTCCCATTCCAGGGGGCGAGCCGGGCTCTTCGCGTGGTATATTCCAGTATGGAACGCCAGACCCGCCAGCGTGCTGCCATCCAGCGCGTCTTCGACGAGACGTCCCGACCGCTCGACCCCCACGAGGTGCTCCTGCACGCCCAGCGCTTCGTCCCGCAGCTGGGGATCGCCACCGTGTACCGCGCCCTCAAGTCGCTGGGCGATGAGGGCTTGATCGCCACGGTCAATCTCCCGGGCGAGAACCCGCGCTACGAACGCGCGAACCTGCATCACCATCATCACTTCCAGTGCCGGAGCTGCCAGCGGGTCTTCGACCTCGATGGCTGCCCGGGCGACGTGGCGAAACTCTCGCCCCGCGACTTCCAGTCGCTGACCCCGCCGGGGTTCACGCTGGAAGACCACGAGATCATCCTCTACGGCCGGTGCGAGCAATGCGCGTGACCCTCGGTGTCGTCCTCACGTTCCTCATCGCGCCGCTCGGCGCCTGCCAGTCCAGCGAGAGCGCTGCGCAGTCGACCGGTGCCAAGACGGCGGCGGAGGAGCGTGAGATGCTGGTCAAGGCCGACGCGGCCCGCGCGATCGGGCCCGAGAACGCCAAGGTGGTGCTCGTCGAGCTCTTCGACTTCGGCTGCTCGGCCTGCCAGGAGTTCCATCGCACGCGCTCGGACTCGCTGAAGGCCGTGCTGCCTCCCGACGTGCGCTTCATCGCGATGGGCTTCCTGATCCCGCGCTTCCCGCGCGGCTACCACGCGGCGGAGGCGGCGCTCTGTGCCGGGGCGCTGGGCGGACCGGCGGCGTACCAAGCGATGGCCGACCGGCTGATGGCCGCGCCGGCCGAGTGGGAGAATGCGCATGATCCGCGGGCCACGCTCGTCGGCTACGCCCGCGACGCCAAGCTCGATGTGGCGGCCTTCACCGACTGCACCGACCGCGACATGATGGCGCCGGTGATCCTCTCGGATCTCTCGATCGCCAACAACTTCGAAGCGCAGGCGACGCCGACCTTCGTCGCGATCCCGAGCGGCGCGGAGTCGGCGGCGGACATCGGCAAGCTCGAGGGGGTCGCGCCGATCGCGCGGCTGCTGGAGCTGATCGATACCGCGCGGGCGAAGGCCAAGTAAGCGCGATGCCTCTGCCGGACGGCACGGCGGCGCATCGGGCGTCGGCTGCCGCTCGGCCGCCGCTGCGCTGTGCGGTGCTCACCGTCAGCGACACCCGCACGGCGGCGACCGATACCTCGGGTCCGCGGGCCTGCGCGCTGCTGCGCGAGGCGGGGCACGAGGTGGTGCACACCGCGCTGTTCCCGAACGACGAAGCCCGGGTCCGCGCGGCGGTGGCGCAGCTCGTCGAATCGGCGAGCGCCGACGTGGTCCTGCTCAGCGGGGGCACAGGCCTCAGCAGCCGCGACCGCAGTGTCGAGGCGGTCACCCCGCTCTTCGAGCGCACCATCCCCGGCTTCGGTGAGCTGTTCCGGCTCGTGAGCTTCCAGGAACAGATCGGGGCGGCCGCCGTATTATCGCGGGCGGTCGCCGGGAGCGCCCGCGGGGTGCTCATCGTCGCACTGCCCGGGTCACAGGCCGCCGTCGAGCTGGCCCTGACCCGTCTCCTGCTCCCTGAACTCGCGCACATCGTCTACGACCTGCGTCGATGAGTGTCCTGCGGTCCCTCATGCTGTTGTGCGCGCTCGCCCTCAGTGATCCACTGGGTGCGCAGCAGTGGAACACGACGACCGCGCGGGCCCTCGCCGAGCGGGCGATCCAGCGCCGTACCGCGCAGCTCACCGACTCCAGTCTGTTGGGGTATCGGTCCAGCGCCACAGGCTACCTGACCTTCCTCGCGCAGGTGGGCGACACGGCGCTGCTGCCGCCCAAGGTCATCAAGCAGGACCAGATCGCGGTGCGGATCTTCTGGTCGCCACCGGCGTCGTCGAAGCAGATCGTCGTGGGGCTGCGCGACACGACGCTGCTGCCGTCGGATATCGGGTACTATCGCGATCGCTACGGGATCGTCCAGAGCAACTTCCCCGACCGCATCCGCATGGGTGACGGCCGGGACATCGCCGACGTGCTGCACCCCTTCGCGCCGCAGGGGCTGGACGCCTACGACTTCGCGCAGGGCGATTCGATGGCGATCATCACCGCGCAGGGGCGGATCGATGTGCATCGGGTGCTGTTCCGCCCGCGTGATGCGACGCAACCCCGGGCGGCCGGCAGCGCGTATCTCGACATCAGCACCGGCGACATCGTGCGCTTGGAGCTCACGTTCACCCGGGCGGCGATCCTCGACGCGCGCATCGAGCATCTGGCGGTGGTGCTCGACAACGCGCTGATCGAAGGGAAGTACTGGTTGCCCCGGTCGCAGCAGATCGAGGTGCAGCGCGCGAACACATGGTGGCAGATCGATGTGCGCGGCATCATCCGCGGGCGCTGGGAGGTCTGCTGCTACGAGATCAACGAACGCATCCCGGTGCAGACCTTCGTGGGGCCGGCCATCAGCTTCATGCCGCGCGATTCCCTGCGAGCGTACCGCTTCGAGGGCGACATCCTCGAGACCCTGCCGGCCGATGTCGTCGCGATCCGCAGCGAGGATGTCGAACGGGCGACCGCGATGGCCGAACAACTGGTGGCGCGGTCGCTGCGCGAGCGTACGCAGGCCGCAGCGCTGACCACGCCCGCGATCAGCGAACTCCTGCGCTTCAATCGGGCCGAGGGGCTGGCGGCCGGCATGGCGGGGCGTGCACGCCTGCGCGGGGCGCTCTGGGGCGACGCGCGCGCACGCTACGGATTCGGAGACCAGCGGTGGAAGGGCGAGTTCGGACTCTCGGTCGCGCTGCCCGACGGACAGGCCATGCGACTGTTCGTGCGCGACGACCTCCGCGAGCGGCGTGGGGTGGCCGAGGTCAGCGGTGTGCGCAACAGTCTGGCGGCCGGTCTGTTCGGCACGGACCTGAGTGATCCTTACCGCGCGCGCACTGCGGGACTCGAGCTGAACTTCGGACGCTACGCCGGCGTGCGGTTGCGCGCGCTGGCCGAGGTCGAGACCCATGCGCAGCCCACCGCAGCCGTCACGCGCGACGTGCCGCCACTGCTGCCGGTGGCCGAGGGCGCCGCGCGCAGCATCACGGTGATCGCCGATGGGATCCAGCGCCGTCCCTTCGGCGGTCTCTTGTTGGGATCGGGCCGAGCGATGGTCTTCGAGCGCGACGCGCGTGGCCTGCGGGTGGACGTGCAGGCCGAGTACACGCGGTCGTTCGCGCAAGGAGGGTTGTTGCTGCGCTCCACGGCGTCGGGGGTCAGCGCGGGGCGCATCGCGCCGCAGTACCTGCCCGTGCTGGGCGGTCCCATCACCACGCCGGGGTATGGGTCGTACCCATGGGTCGCGCGCCGCGCGATCACGCAGCGGGTCGAGTGGCAGCGCGAGATCCCATTCGTATCGGTGCCGCTCGGCCGCTACGGGGCGATCCCCGGCCGCGCGACCATCGCGCCCTTCGTGCATGTGCTGTGGGCCGACGGTACCGCAGGCCTCCGTGGCGCGCGTCAGGGCTGGCATCCTGCGGTCGGCATCGGTCTGGAGCCGTTCCTGGGGATGCTGCGCTTCGATGTCGCGCGCGGGCTGCGCGACGGCCGCTGGACCTTCGGCGTCGATGTGATGCGCGGCTGGTGGCCGATCCTCTAGCGACGCGTCAGCGCAGCAGACGAAGCCGCACGCGCCGGAAGTCCACCGGGTGCCCCTCGCTCTGCAATGCGATGTACCCGTGGCGCAGCGCGGTCCCATCGACCAGCACACTGGGGTCGTGACCCGACACGTTGCCGCCGCCCATGCGCGCGTTCGTGAGCGTCAGGACGGTGTCGCCCGCGATGATGAACTGCATGGTGCTGCCACGCACGATGGCCTCCATGGTCACCCACTGTTCGCCATCGAAGGTCCGCGACCGTGCGTTGCGGCAGTGCCCACGCACGGCGACGCTGTCGATGTCCACCTCGGTGCCCGGTGAGCACATGTTGCCGGTCGTGCGTGGACGTCCGTCGCCCAGACCACCCAGCAACTGCAGCTCGACCGAGATGGGGAAGTCCTGTGTGAGGCCCATCGACGCGGGCGGCTGACTGTGCAGCATGGCGCCGCTGTTGCGCAGCGCCCACCCGGGCGCGCCCGGCGCCTGCTCGCCGACGAAGCGGTACTCGACCAGCAGATGGTAGTCCCCGAAGGGCTCGGCGAAGAACAGATGTCCGAAGCGGTCGGCGAAGGGGGCGTCGTAGCGGTCGTAGCGCACGGCGATCGCGCCGTCGATCACGCGAAAGGTCTGGAAGGGATCCGCCCCCAGCGTGTGGCCGACGATCTTCGGGGTCCAGCCCGTGAGGTCGCGGCCGTTGAAGAGGTCGCGCCAGTCGGCGTCGCTCGATTGCGCGGTCGCGGGCCCGGCGGTGATCAGTGTGAGACAGGCCGCCGCGGCGAGGGTCATCGCGCGCGGCATTCGAAGGGGCGAACGCATCATGTCTGCCTCATACGGGCGGGGACGAGCCGTCGCGCGGTCGCGCGGGGTCGCGCAGCGCGTCGATCCGGTCGTCAACGTCGGTCGGCAGCAGCAGGCCATCGGCGATCTTCGCGATCTCTTCTGCGTCGCGCCAGGCGGCTTCGAGCAGCGCGAGTTCCCCTTCGAGGGCGCGGCGCTCGGCCTCTTCATTGAGCGCCATCTCGAAGGCCAATCGCGCCGCGGTCGGGATCTGCGACAGATCGCCGTTGTCGCCGACCAGTTGCTGCGCGGACCACGCGCGGCGCTGCGTGGCGGCCCAGGTGCCGAACTGCGCTGGGTCGCCGACGTCTTCGATGAGTCGCACGCCGGCGGCGACGTCCGCGGCGCGGGCGCCGGCCTTGTTGATGCCGACGAAGCTGCGCTGGAGGATGGTCGTGGCGTCCTGCCCGCGGAAGCGCAGGGTGCCGAGGGGGATGTTCTTCGACGCGCGCCAGGCCTCTCGCAGCGGCGAGCGCAGGGTGACCGGGCGGTCCATGCGGGCCGTGTGCCCGATCGCGATGCCCCAGCCCTCGGGCACGTCGCTGCGCTGTTCGAGGATCGGACCGCCGAGGGCCATGAAGTAGCCGCCCTCGGGGTGTGGGAGTGGACGGCGAAGGACCGCTCCCATCATCGCGAGGTTGACCATGTTGACGGCGTGGAACAGCGGCATGACGGCGGCGATGCCGATTCCGAGTGACGCGACCCCTGCGGCGCCGAGGCCGACGCCGCCCACGATCCCCGCGCCGTAGAGCAGTGCTCGGCGCCGCCGTCGGCCGAACTGGTCACCATAGCGCCAGGCCGCGAACTCGGGCCGCTGGGGAGCGCCGATGCGCACGAGCTCGGTGCCGTCGGGGAGTCGGGCGAGTCCCACGTGGTCCGTGCTGACGCGAACGCGCGTACCGCGGAAGGCGCGCTCGCACTCTTCCAGTGCCTCCCATCGGGTCTCGAAGGGGGCGAGGTTCCAGCGGTGGCAGCTGCCGCAGATGGCCCAGAGTCGTCCCCGCTGGGCGTCGAAGGCGATGCGCTTCGCGACGGGGAAGTGCTCGATGGCGTCGTTGGTGCCGAGGGCGCGCTGGCAGTGGAGGCAGGTGGCGTACATGATCGATGGTGCGGGACGGGTGAAGGGTAACCCTCGGCCCCGTTTGGCAAGAAGGTATTGATTTTTTGGTATCAGTTGGCTAGGTTACTGGTATGAGCACTTCCCTCCCGGCAGCGTCGACTGCGGCGACGGCATCGCTGGCCGATGCCACGCATGACCATCGGCTCGCGCCGGTCGAGGAGCGTTCGTACCGACTCGGCTCGGCGGCCGCGCTGGTGAGTTCGCTCTGCGCGGTGCATTGCCTGGTCACGCCGTTGGCGGCCGGGGTGCTGCCCTTGGTCGGGCTCGGGTTCTTCGCCTCCGAGCTGTTCGAGTGGGGGATGCTCGCATTCTCCGCGCTGATCGGCGTGGTCGGCTTCGGTCTCTCGTTCTGGCACCTGCACAACAACGCGCGTCCATTCGCCGTGTTCATCGCCGGCATCGCGACGCTCGCGATGACCCATCTGCTGCTCGAGGGCAGCGCGCTGTTGCACGGGACGATGGTCGTGGTCGGTGCGGCGGTGATCTGGCAGGCGGGCCGCATGAACCACGCGGCGGTGCACGCCTGCCAGCGCTGTCACCCGCACCCGCATCGCCACTAGCGGGGCGCTGTTCGTGCGCGCGGCCCTGCCACCGCGCCGCCGCGGACTCAGCCGGTGATGTCGGTGCCGTTCAGGATCACGCGGTAGGTCACGGGCATCGCGGGGTCGAGCGACATCCGCACCGAGCAGTACTTCTCGACCGCGAGATCCACCGCGCGCTTCGCGTGCTCCGGCCCGATGTCCGCCCCCTCGATGTGGTACACCAGCTCGGCGTTGATCAGTCGCGCCGGTACCGCATTCGCGCGCTCCCCGATGGTCTCGACGCGGACGGCGGTCGGTGGGGTGCGGCGCTTGTCGAGGATGTCGAGGACATCGTAGCAGGTGCACGCCGCGAGTGCGCCGAGGAGCGTCTCGACGGGTCCCGGGCAATCCGGCGCGCCGACGCGGATCGTGTTGGCGCCGCGGCCCTTGATGTCGAACAGGCGCTCGCCGGCCCAGGTGAGGGAGATGGTCGCGATCGTCTTGGTGGGTGTCGGTTCGGTCATGACAGTGCGAATGATGGATCAGGCGATGCGCGTGCCGTTCGGCACCGGTCGCTCAACGGCCAGGAGCACCACGTCGGTGGGGTCGGGACAGGCGCCGAGCACGAGACACTGGCTCGTGTAGCCGGCGATGCGGCGCTCGCCGATGTTGACCACCGCCATCACCTGCCGCCCGACCAGTTGTTCGGGCGTGTAGTGCTTGGTGAGCTGCGCGCTCGATCGACGCTGGCCGAGCTCAGGGCCGAAGTCGAGCAGCAGCTTGATCGACGGCTTCCGCGCCTCGGGGAACGGTGCGGCCTCCAGCACCGTCCCCACACGGATGTCGATCGCGAAGAAGTCGTCCGGCGTCGGCACGGCTTACTGGCCGCCCGTCTCGGGGAGCAGGACGAAGGTCGCCCGATTGGTCGGGTCCAACACCAGCTTCGCCGTCGCCGTGATGTCCGCGAGCGTGAGGGCCTCGACGCGCGCGGTGTAGCCGGTGACGATCTCCACCGGATCGTCGCCCCAGGTCACGGACTGCTGCAGCACGGACTGCCAGAAGCCGTTCTGCTTGAGCGCCGTCTCGCGCGTCCGCAGCAGATTCTCCTTCACTTTGCTGAGCTCGTCGGCCGTCGGTCCCTCGGCGGCGAGCTTGCGCACGACGTCGAGCGCCACGGTGGCCAAGGTGTCGGCGCGCTCCGGCGATGAGCCGAACTGCACGACCGTCTGGAAGCGTCCGCCGGGCCAGCGCTCCAACGAGACCGACGCCCCCGCGCCATATGTGCCGCCGAGGTCCTCGCGCAGGGTCTCACGCAGGCGGATCTGCAGCACTTCGGTGAGGACGGTGGCGTGCAGACTCCGGGCGCGAGTCCACTCGGTCTCGCCGGTGAGGAAGATGCCGGTCTGGGCCTGCGGCTCCACACCCTTGCGGACGACCTTCTTGATGACGCCGGTCGGCGGACGGATGCCGATGTCCACGGGCGTCTCGCGGCGTCCGCCGCCGGGAAGTGCCGCCAGCCACTGCTCGACGAGCGGGCGCAGGGTCGCCTCGTCCACGTTGCCGACGATGACGAAGGTGAAGTCCGAGAAGTCGGCGAAGCGGTCCTTGAACACGCGCAGCGCGATGTTCGGGTCGAGCGCGCGGATCGCGTCGACCGTCACCGGCTGCGAGAGCGGATGCCCCGATCCCATCGTCACGCCGATCGTGTCCTGGAACACCGCGGCCGGTTGATTGGCGCGATTGGCGAAGATCGGCGCGAATTGCTGCTTGAAAGCATTGACCGCCGAGGTGTCCACACGGGGCGTGACGATCTTGGCCCACGTGAGCTCGAAGAGCGTGGCCACATCCTTGACGGACGCCGAGCCCGTGATCGTCTCCGTGCGCTGGTCGATGGACGCACTCACCGCCGCGACCTTCCCGGTCATGAGCTTGCGCAGCTCGATCGCATCGAGGCTGCCGGCCCCGCCCCGCTCGAGCATCTGCGGACCGAGGATCACCGAATAGAAGTCCGTCGTGCTGAGCTTGCCGATCCCCCCGAGCGATACCCCGGCGAAGGTGACCTGGTCGGCTTGGAAGTCCGTGCGCTTGTACAGCACCTTGGCGCCGTTCGAGAGCGTCCACTCGGTGACGTCGAGCTCGGGTAGCGTGCGCGTGGCCGTGATGCGGCCCTTGGTCGGCGCTTGCTCGACCAGCGCGGCCCCGGCTTCGCTGTCCACATACGCAGTGACAGTCGCACTGGGGGCCTGATCGAGGATGCGCAGCAGTTCCGCGCTGCTCGGGACCGCGGCACCATCCTTCTCGGGCGCGGCCGCGAGGACCACGCGGTTCGCGCCGGCCAACCACTCCTGCGCGAGGGCGTTCACCTCGGTGAGCGTGATCGAGGGCACCAGCGCGTTCACCAAGGGCAGGCGCTGCTCGATGCCCAGCACCGGTTCACCGGTGAGCACGTGGTCCGTGTAGCGCGCCGCGAAGGTCGCCGAATTGGTGCGGTCGCGCTCGGCGAACTGCAGGTCCAACCCGCGCAACAGCGTGGTCTTCGCGCGGTCCAGTTCGGTCTGCGTGAAGCCGAAGCGCCGCACCCGCTCGGCCTCGGTGAGCACGGCGGTGAGGCCACCGGCGATCCCGCCATCGGCGACCACGGCCGAGAGCTGGAAGGTCTCCAGGGGACGCACGAGGCGTCCCTGGCTCGCGCCTGCGCCGGTGAAGGGCGCGCCGGGGCGGCGCACGATCTCGTCGAGCCGCTGGTTGAACATGCTGAGCGCCAGGCCGACGGCGACATCGCGCTCGTAGTCGGCGACGGTGCTGTTCGGTGTCGCGGTCTTCTTCCACACCACCGCGACGTTGCTCTGCGGGTACTCCTTGTCGGTCGCGACACTGACGAGGGTCTCACTGTGCCCGGGCACGGCGAAGGCATCGCGCGACCGCGCGGCCGCGGCCGCCGCCGGAATGCTCCCGAACGCCGAGCGGATCATCGCCTCGATGGAGTCGGCCTTGATGTCGCCGACGACCACCAGCCCCATCAGGTCAGGGCGGTACCAGTCGCGGTAGAAGCGCAGCAGGTCGTCACGTGTGAAGCGGTCGAGGACCTCCTTCGTGCCGATGGGGAGGCGGTCGGCGTAGCGCGAGTTCTTGAAGAGCAGGGGCAGCTGCTGCGTCTGGATGCGCTCG
Source organism: uncultured Gemmatimonadaceae bacterium (assembly GCA_964503275.1). Taxonomy (GTDB): domain Bacteria; phylum Gemmatimonadota; class Gemmatimonadetes; order Gemmatimonadales; family Gemmatimonadaceae; genus DASRAP01. Next base: position 66,596 of record CAZCZO010000001.1, read on the forward strand.
ATCGCGCCCTTGCCCAGGCGCCACTCTTCGATGACGACGGGGCGTTCCTTCTCGACCTCGGCGGCTTCGAGGAGGATGCCGCCACCGGCGATGTCGGCGAACCAGTCGAAGGCGCGGGTGATGAACTGGCCCGTGTCGGACGGCAGTTGCAGCTGGTAGACCGTTTCGTCGAAGCTGGTGCCGGCGTTCAGGTCGGCACCGAAGGTCATCCCGGAGCGCTCGATGAAATCGACGATCTGCGTCTTGGCGAAGCGCCGTGTGCCGTTGAACGCCATGTGTTCGAGCACGTGCGCGAGGCCGCGCTGGTCATCGTCCTCGAGGACCGAGCCGACGTTCACGACGAGCCGCAGCTCCACGCGCTTCTCGGGACGGCTGTTCTCGCGGATGAAATAGCGCATGCCATTGGGCAGCCGCCCGACGCGCACCCGGGCATCGAAGGGCAGCGCCGCGCCGGGCTGTTGGGCCAGCGCCGCGATGGCGGCCGAGTCGCGCGTGGGTTGTGCGGACAGGGCGGGGACGGCCGTCCACCCCGCGAGGAGGATGGCGAACGCGAGCAGGGAACGCAGCACGGGACACTCCAGAGATGATGGATTCCCGCTAAATATGTGGGAGGTCCTCTCGCCCGGCACTGCCGCACGCCTCCGATGCTCCCGTACTCGCGCCACGCGTTCATCTGCACCGGCCAGTATTGCTCTCCTGAGCGACGCGGGGCGCCCCTCTACCGTCTCCTCGCGCGCCTGCTGGAGCAGCACGACTTGCTCTTTTCGGCCAACCGGGTGAAGCGCGGCGAGACCCCCTGCCTTGGGATCTGCGAGGGCGGGCCGGTCATGGTCGTGTACCCGGAGGGGGTCTGGTACGGCGGGGTCACCCCGGAGCTGCTGGAGCGGATCGTGACCCAGCACCTCCGAGACGGTCGCCCGGTGGAGGAGGCGGTCATCCACCGCCTTGCGCCGCCGCACGGCCAAGGGGAGGGCGGTCAGGGGCGTTAGATTCCTTGGGAACCGTTCCCATCCAAACGCCCGTGACGACCACCGATCTCGTGATCCTCGGCGGCGGCCCCGGCGGCTACGTCGCCGCCCTCCGCGCCGCCCAACTCGGCCTCTCCACCGTCTGCGTGGAGTACGACAAGACCCTCGGCGGGACCTGTGTCAACGTCGGGTGCATCCCGTCGAAGGCGCTGCTGCAGTCCTCGGAGCACTACGAGTTCGCGGTCAAGCACGCGGCGGAGCACGGGATCCGGCTCGACGGCGTGTCGTTCGACCTGGCGACGATGATGAAGCGCAAGACCGAGGTCGTCGCGCAGAACACCAAGGGGGTCGAGTTCCTCTTCAAGAAGAACAAGATCACCTGGTCCAAGGGCGTCGGCACGCTGAAGCCGGGGAACGTCGTCGAGGTCGCGGGGCAGGATGGCGCGACCACGACGTATCAGGCCACGTCAGTGATCATCGCCACGGGATCGGTGCCCTTCGAGCTGCCGTTCCTGAAGTTCGACGAGGAGCGCATCGTGTCGAACGTCGGGGCGCTGACGCTCGCGGAGGTCCCCCAGCGGATGATCGTGATCGGCGGTGGCGTGATCGGCCTCGAGTTGGGGTCCGTGTGGCGGCGCCTGGGCGCCGAGGTGACGGTGGTCGAGCTGGCCCCGACGATCCTGCCCGGGAACGACGACGACATCACCAAGGAAGCGACGAAGATCTTCAAGAAGCAGGGACTCACGCTGCGCACGGGCTGCAAGGTCACGGGCGGCGCCCGCGAGGGCGACGTGGTGCGGGTCGAGATCGAGGAGAACGGCAAGGCCGAGACGCTGACGGCCGACGTGGTGCTGGTGTCGATCGGCCGCAAGCCGTCGCTGAAGGGCGTCGATGCCGCCGCGCTGGGACTCACGCTGGGCGCGCGCGGCGAGATCGTCGTGGACGCGCAGCTGCGGACGAACCTGCCGAACGTCTACGCGATCGGCGATTGCATCGGCGGCAAGCTCCTGGCGCACAAGGCAGAGGACGAAGGCGTCATCGCCGCCGAGGTGATCGCCGGCAAGCCGTCGAAGATGCACTACCACACGCTGCCCGCCGTGGTGTACACGCATCCCGAGGTCGCGACGGTGGGCTACACCGAGCATGAGCTCAAGGCGCAGGGGCGCGCGTACCGCGTGGGCAAGTTCCCGTTCAGCGCGAACGGGCGCGCGCGTACGAAGGGCGAGACCGACGGCTTCGTGAAGTTCCTCGCGGATCAGGCCACCGACGAGATCCTCGGCTGCCACATGATCGGCGCGAACGTCAGTGATCTGCTGGCGGAGGTGGTGTTGGCGATGGAGTTCCGCGGGACGACGGAGGACATCGCGATGACCTGCCATTCGCATCCGACGCTCAGCGAGACGACGAAGGAGGCGGCGCTCAACGCGCTTGGGCGGACGTTGCACATGTAGGGTGCGCAGTGGCCAGCGCGACAGTGCCGCGGGCTCGACGGGTGTGGCGCGGCCAGCGCGACAGTGCCGCAGGCTTGACGGGTGGGGCGCGGCCAGCGCGACAGCGCCGCCTGATCGACACGGAACCCCACGGTCGCTCAGGCGGCGCTGTCGCACTGGCCTTACACGGCGTCAGTAGTTGAACTGCGCCTGGATGCGGAGGAAGCGGCCGCGCTGGGTGTTGTCCTGGCGCTGGAAGTCCTCGTAGCGCCGGTCGCCCATGTAGTAGGCGACCACCAGCTCGAAGGCCGAGGTCGGCTGCCACTCGACGCCGACCTCGACGTCGTTGACGGAGTAGCTGCGGGCATCGCGCTCGTGCTTCTTGCCGCCCTCGTAGACCTGATAGCGCGCGAAGGGGAAGTACACCTGCCCGTCGTGCTTGATCTGGTAGGTGGCGGTGATGAAGCCGCCGTGCAGGCGGCGGGTCTCGATGCTGTCCGTGGCCGGGTTGAACTCGGGGCCGCTGCCGATGTTGTACTCGGTGAGGATGCCGAAGGGGCGCGGTGCGATGTTGAGCTGGGCCAGCAGGCGCTCGTCGCGGTAATTGAAGTCGCTGCGGCCGCGCACGCCGCTGCTGCGCTGGTCCGAGGTGACGACGTAGTGGCCGCGGTATGCCGCGATGCCGGGCTCGATGATCTGATCGCGCACGACGAACGGATAGCTCACGCGGGCGACGACATGCATGTCGTTGTTCGCCTCGGGCCGGTTCGCGGTCTGTCCATTGAAGGCGCCGATCGCGACCACGCCGTAGTCGCCGCTGCCCTTGTAGCCGTCGTTGACCAGGGAGCGCAGGCGCGCGCGTGCCGAGGTCGGTGCCCAGTACAGGAAGGCGCCGATGTCGCGCTCGTTGGCGGCGGAGCTGTTGGTGGCATCGGCGCGGTCGAGCGGCAGGCGGTTCTGCGAGCTCTGCAGGTTCTCGTAGCTGAACGGCACCTTGCTCTGGCCCACCCGCACGCGGAACTCGTTCTTGGCCTCGAGCCCGAGGTCCACGTACCAGTCGCGCAGCTGGGCGACGTTGCCCGAGCCACCGACGCTGCTGGCGAAGTCGGGCTGCAGGTAGATGAACACGCGGTCGTGGATCTGCCCCTGCAGGATGATGCGGGCGCGGCGGATGAAGACGCCGCCGAGGTCCCCGATGCTGCGGTCGCACTGCTCGCATTGGAACTCGGGGTTGGTCTCGAGCAGCCGGTTGTAGCGGAGCTGTCCGTAGCCGCGAATGCCGATGCGCTCGTACCACGCCTTGGCGACGGGGACCGGCTCAGGCGCCTTGGGTACATCCTGCGCGCCGGCGCGCGCCGACGCGGACAGGAGGAGCAGCCCGGCGCACAGGGCGGCGCGAGGCCGCGACAACGGGAACAGTGGGATCACGGGAGGTATCGAGAGCGAAAGAGATCGAGATGATGTTGCGCGTGGCCCGCCGTGATGAACGCCAGACCACGCACCGAGACCGGGACTTCCGAGGCGGTTCCGGTCCGGTCCCAGGCATCGGTCGGCAGGCCAGCGAAGAGCAGTAGCGTCGCCGCCCGCGCCGCGAGGAACTCCTGCACGAGGTCGGCGAGCGGGCGATCGTTCGCCGCGCTGGCGGGGACCCAGGCGTCCTGGTCGAAGCCCGGCAGGGGCGTCGTGTCGCCGCGGGCGATGCGCAGCGCCCGGTACGCGAACACCCGTTCGGTGTCGGTCACATGCAGCAGCGACTCGGCCACGGACCACTTCCCGGGGGCATAGCGATGCAGGCGCCGCGCGTCCGGGACGGGCTGGAAGAGGTCGCGGTAGGCGTCGGCCTGCGCCTGGAGCGTGACCAGGATGTCGCCGCTGGGCACGGTCGCGACGTAGCGCTGATAGTACGGGGCGTACTCGGTGGTGGCGGGCAGTGGGTATGTCATGGCTGTGAGTGAGAACGTAACGGTACAGGTGATGATTCTGTCACGGCGTGATGCAATGCTGACCGATGCGTTACGTTGCCGTGACAATCGGCCCGATTCGAGGGGGAAATGCAACGACGGCCCGCACCGTCAGGTGAGGGCCGTCGTGAGGCCGAACGCAGGTCCGGGTGACTCAGTCGTCGCGGACGACCGGCGTTTCGAGCCGATCCATGATCAGCGCCGCCACGTGAGGGGGCGTGACGACGGCGCGTCGGCGCGCGGTCTCGCGGCCCAGCGCCGACCACAGGGCGGCCACGGGGGCCGCCTCGGGCGCCGCCAGCAGCTCCTCGCTGACGGGCTCGCCGTCGAGCCAGCGGTGCACCGCGTCGGGCAGCGGGGTCCCCGCCATCGACTCGGCGTCGTCGGCCAGCTGGGGCGTCGCCGCTACGGGGGTCCGCAGCGTGTGGTCGAGAGAGGCGCCGGTCTCCGGCCGCGATTCAGGGTTGTCGTGCAGCATCATTGTACCGGTCTCCAAGGAGTTTCTGGAGCGCCTCGCGCGCCCGGTGGACCCGCATCTTGAGGGCCCCGACCGTCGTGTTCAGCAGCTCGCCCATCTCTTCGTACGAACGCCCTTCGACGTGCTTCATCACGAAGGCTTCCCGCAGCGTCGCCGGGAGGGCCTTCAAGGCCCGATCGAGATCGTCCCGCAGCTGTCCCCGGTCGAGGTCGTCGTCGGGGGTCGCGTAATGAGACGGTTGATCGTCCTCTTCGTAACTCACGTGGGACCGACGGATGTTCTTGAGCCAATCCTTGCAGCCGTTGGCCAAGATCCGGAAGATCCACGCGTCGAACCGGCCCCGCACCTCGCCGAGGTGCTGGAAGGCCTTGATGAAGGACACTTGAAGGATGTCCTCCGCCACGTCCGGACTTCCCGTCATCCCCAAGGCATGCCGGTACAGCGGGTCGCTGTACTTGCGCACCAGGATCTCGAAGGCTTCTCGATCCCCTGCGAGGACGCGGGCGATGATCTCCTCGTCGAGGAGCATCGCGTCGTCAGGCGGCGGAGTTTGGCTAGGAGACATCACAACGCGCCTAGTCTAACGCACGACACCCGAACGGGCGAGTGTCCGTCCGTTGTATCAGCTAAGACGCCCGGGGCGCCGCGGGCGTCACAGGGGAACATCGCCCCAGCCCGCCGTGAGGATCTCGGCCCGGTCCGCGTCCAGCCGCGGGGGTGGTCGGCGCAGCCGCCCCGGGGGGAGCGGCGCCACGCCGAACACGTCCAGCGCCTCGCGCACGCTCCGGACGATGCCGCAGGGCACCCCGGCGGCGTCCAGCCGCTGGATCCACTCCGCTGCGGGTGCCGTGTGGCACCGGGTGGCGAGCGTGGCGGAGATGCGCTCGCGAGCCGCGAGGCGCCCCGCGTTGGTGGCGAGCGCCGGGTCCTCCGCGAGCTCGTCGAGGCCGAGGGCGCGAGCGCAGGCGACCCATTGGGGGTCGGTCCCGACGGCGATCACGAGGGGCCGGTCGGCCGCTTGGAAGAGCTCGTACGGGGCCAGATTCGGATGCGCGTTCCCCCATCGCCCAGCGTCGGCGCCGGTGACCGCGACGTTCTGGGCGACGTTCACGAGGGCCGCCGTGGCGCTGTGGGCCAGCGAGACCACGAGGTGTCGCTCGGCGGCGGAGCGTTCGGGCCGTTGGTCGGCCAAGGCGGCGAGCAGCGCGATGGCCGCGTCCTTGCCGGCGATCACATCGGCCAGGGCGACGCCGACCTTCATGGGTGCGCCGTCGGGCTCACCGGTGATGGCCATCCAGCCCGACTCTGCCTGCACCACGAAGTCGTAGCCAGGGCGGGGCGAGGCGAGGCCGAAGCCGGTGATGGTGCACCAGAGCAGCGACGGGTGCGCGGTCAGCAGGTCGCGGACGCCCAGCCCTCGGCGCTCCAGCGTGCCCGGCCGAAAGTTGTCGATGACCACGTGGGCGCCTGCGACCAACTGCCGGACGACCGCCTGGTCACCGGGCGCGTCGAGGTCGAGGGCGATGGAGCGCTTGTTCCGGTTGATGGCCAGGAAGTACGCGGCCTCGCCCGTATCGTCGAAGGGCGGCCCCCATCCCCGCGTCTCGTCGCCGCTGCCGGGCCGCTCGACCTTGATGACGTTGGCGCCGAGGTCGCCGAGCGTCATGGCGCAGAGCGGGCCGGCGAGCACCCGGGAGAGGTCGAGGACGCGGAGATGGGCGAGGGGAAGGGTCACGTTCTCCGAGGGCTCAGGCACGGAGGATGGTCTGGAAGGGGCCCTGGCTCGGGGTCTGGGCGGCGCGATGCCGACCGCTCGATATTGCTTCGGACTGCGGCGGCAAGTATAATAGCTGTGCAGAGTTGCGCGTACTGGTCACAAGGTCAGGCCTTGGGGCGTCGGTCGCGCGTGCCATCCCTGTGTCCGCAGAGTTCGCGGCCGCGACGCTCAGTCCACCCGACGAATGCCCGACAAGCCTACTCCTCCCGCCAGCGGCACAGGAACCGTCCTGCCCCGTCGCTCGCCTGGTCATCGTGGTCAGGACCAGAGTGATGCCGTCGCGGCGATGATCGCGAAGGCGCACGAGATCTCGCTCGAAGCGGGGTCGAAGATGGCGACGGCGATGAAGGACGTGATCTTCGCCGCCGCCGGCTTGTCGCCCTTCGCGATCGAGAGCGCCAAGGACCTCGTGAATTATATGGTCCGTCGCGCGCAGATGAGCGCCGAAGAAGCGGACCGCATCATTCGCGAGATCGAGGCGGTGGCCCCGGCACCGGCGCCCAAGAAGGCGGCCGCGAGCGAGGAGTCTGCGGCGCCGAAGAAGACTGCCGCCGCGAAGGACGCCGCCGCGAAGCCTGCGGCGAAGAAGGACGCTGCGCCGAAGAAGGAAGCGGCGCCGAAGAAGGAAGCAGCTCCGAAGGCAGCGGCTCCCGCCAAGGCAGCCGCCCCGAAGGCAGTAGCCCCCAAGGCAGCGGCCGCAGCGAAGGAGCCTGCGGCCAAGAAGGCGCCCGCGGCAAAGAAGGCGCCGGCCGCAAAGAAGCCCGCCGCCAAGAAGTAACGCGGCGCGGAGTGTGATCGGGTCGCGGGTGTAGATTCCCCGAATGGACCCGATCGCGCTCACCGCCGACCTCGTTCGTATCGATTCGCGCAACCCGACGCTCGACCCTGAGGGGCCGGGTGAGCGCGCGTGCATCCGCGCGCTGCGCGACCACCTCGATGCGGCGGGGTTCCGCACCGAGGTGCTCGAAGGAACGCCAGGTCGCCCGTCGTTGGTCGCGCGGATCGGGGGTGGCGCGGGGCGCTCGATCATGCTCAACGGGCACATCGACACGGTCCAGACCTCGGGGATGACGCACCCGGCCTTCGAGCCGACGATCGCCGACGGCAAGCTGTGGGGCCGCGGGGCTTGCGACATGAAGGCTGGCGTGGCCGCGATGTGCGTGGCGGCCTATCGCGCACAGCAGCAGGGACAGTTGCAGGGCGAAGTGATCGTCACCGCCGTCGCCGACGAAGAGTGGGGTTCGATCGGCACGCGCGAGGTGATCGCGCGCGGGATCCGCGCCGATGCGGTCGTGGTCACCGAGCCCACCGAGCTCACCGTCGCCACGGCGCACAAGGGCTTCGCATGGTACACCATCACCGTGCATGGGCGTGCGGCGCACGGGAGCCAGTACACGGTGGGCATCGACGCCATCCGGCACGCGGGGCATGTGCTGGCCGAGCTCGACCGGCTCGACCATGAGATCCTGCCGCAGAACACGCATCCGCTGCTGGGCCGCGGCTCGGTGCATGCCTCGTTCATCGAGGGTGGCCTCGGCATGAGCACGTACCCTGACCGCTGCACCATCCGGCTCGAGCGCCGCACGTTGCCCGGCGTGTCGCTCGAAGTCGTGGAGCGCCAGCTGCAGCAGGCGATCGATGCGGTGACGGCGCGCGTGCCGGAGTTCCGCGCGGAGCTGCGCTTCGATGACGCACGTCCGCCCAGCGATCTCGCCACGGACGCGCCGCTGGTCACCGAACTGCTGGCCGCTGCCGCGGCGACGGGGCCCAGCGCCGAGATCGCCGGCGTCACCTACTGGAGCGACGCAGCGCTGTTCAACGAGGCGGGCATGCCGACCGTGTGCTACGGCCCCGGTACGATCGCCCTCGCGCATGGCGCCGAGGAGTGGGTGCCCACGGCCGAGATCGAGCGCACGACCGAGGTGCTGACCGCGTTCCTGGCACGCTGGACCCGTCCCTGATGCGCTTGAGCACGACCCAATACGATGCTCTCGAAGCGGCGCTGCGCGATGGACGCCGGGTCGCGGTCGTGCGCCGCGGGTCGGAGTTCATCGTGATCCCGACGCGGCTGACCACGCAGCGGGGCCGCGACGCCATCGAAGCGGCGCACCCGACCACGGGCGACCTCATGACCTTCGTGCTCGACGAGCTCGATGACTTCGAGGTCGTCACATGAGTGACCCGCTCGTGGCCGTGTACGCCGACGAGTCCTGCCTGGGGAACGGTCAGGAGGGCGAGAACCCCGGCGGTGCCGGCGTGCTGGTCGAGTACCAGGACGCCACCGGTACGGTGCGTCGGCACGAGCTGTGGGTGAGTGCGCCGGCCACGACGAACAACCAGATGGCACTGCGCTCGGTGATCGAGGCCTGCCGCGCGCTCTCGGTGAAGGGGCGCAGCATGCGCATCGTGTTCACGACGGACTCGCGCTACATCGTCGACGGCATGACCTCGTGGGTGCATGCGTGGGCGCGCAACGGCTGGAAGCGCAAGACGGGGCCGATCGAGAATCTGGCGCTGTGGCAGGAGGCGCTGCGCGCGGCCGCGCCGCACCGCATCGCGTGGCGCTGGGTGCGCGGCCACGATGGGCACGCCCAGAACGAGTATGCGAACCACCTGGCGATCCGCGCCGCGGAGGCGCAGTCGGCATCGGGTGGACTCATCCCGTCGGAGTTCGACGCCTGGGTGGCGGCCGCGGGCAAGAAGGGGGCGCACCTCGAGCCCTTCCCTGCGACCTTCACCGCGTCGAGTCGTCTTCCCCAGGTGTGAGTGTGGTGGTCCCGCGGTTCTTCTTTGGCTGGACGGAGGGCTCTCGATGCGGAACGTCTTCATCCTCGTGATCGGCCTCGCGATCGGGTACTTCGTGGGGTACAACGACGCGCGCAAGCACACCAAGCATGTCGTGGAGCGCACCCTCGACAAGATCGGCGTCGGTGCTCGCAAGAATCTCAACAACAGCGCCGACAGCCGGCTGCAGGGCCTCGAGCGCTGAGCGATGGCTGACGAACTCCAGGCCCTGTTCCGTCTGCTCGCGACCGCCGTGCGTGACAGCGACCCCGCGCTGCTGACGGAGCCGCTCGAGGTCGGATCGCTGACCACGCGCTGGGTCCCCTACGCCCAGGTCGGTCGCGCGCTCGGCGTCGGCACCTTCGATGAGTACGAGCTGCTGCTCATGCGGCTCATCAGCGGCGAGGCCGGGCTGATCTTCGCGGATGACACGATGCAGGATGACCTGCGCCGGGAGCTCCGGGCGCCCCAGCCGGACCGCTCCGTGCTGGACACCTACGGCGCGGCACGCCTGACGCTGGCGCGCGAGCCGCTGCGCCACGTGCTGGGCATCACCGACGACGCCCTGCCGATCGCGGCCGTGGCGCGGGCGGTGCCACGCCCCATGCCCCGCGGCCCGACCGTGCCCGACCCGACCGCGCCCGCACCGGGCGCCCTGCGTCGCACCCTGCCCGGCGGCTGTCCGTACTGCGGCGAGGCGCTGCCCGACGACCGGGAGGTGCACTTTTGTCCCGCCTGCGGGTTGAATGTGCAGACCGTCCACTGCGCGGGTTGCTCGGCGGAGTTGCAGGACACTTGGCGCTTCTGCGTGACCTGCGGCCGACCGGCTCACCCGGCTTGAGTCTGCGGCATCGCCCCTGCACTTTCCGCATGATGCATTCCTTTCGACGCCTCGTTGGCGTGATCCTCAGTGCGGCGCTCGGCGCCACGGCGGTCCAGGCACAGGGCTGGGCGGTCTCGCCGCAGGAGCATGTCGATCTGTGGCTGCACGGCTTCGCGATGGTGCACGACGATGCGTCAGCCGTGCCGCTCTACCGCCGCGATTACCGCGATGAGGTCCTGGCCCGCAAGCGCGGCACCGACGTGCTCACGGATCTCGATGTCAACCGTGACAAGCTCGGTGAGGGATTGAAGGCCCTGCCCGCGATGGTCGGTGCGCAGTTCCTCGCGCTGGACTTCGCCTCGTGGGACGAGATGCAGCGCGGCATCACGCTGTGGCTCGAGACCAACGGTGATCTGCGGCGTATCCGCACGCGGCAGGACGCCACGCTCGCGGCGCGGATCGGCTCGTACTTCCCGTCGGCGCGCGAGCGGGACTGGCTGCGGCTCTTCTCCCGCGGCCTCGAGGACGAGCGGGTCAAGTACTTCGCCGAGCAGTGGGCGGCGGAGCAGCAGGCGCGCGCCGAGGTGCTGCCGGTCGCCGCCATGGTGTGGCGCGATTCGGCCGCGGTGGCCTTGTCGAGCTATCTGAGTCGCACGCAGCAGGTGGGAGGCACCGTCATCCCCTCGTTCGTGCTGGAGGGTGAGGGGCGCACCATCCAGGAATCGCGCACGCGGAACTTCGTGGTGACGGGATTCCCGCGCAGCGACACCGCCGCCTGGGAGATCTCGTATGTGATGGTGCACGAGGTGGTCGGCTCGGTCGCGGCGGCGGCGGTGCAGGAGCACACGACGCCCGCGCAGCAGCGCAGTGGCGAGGCCGAGCGGTACAACGCGATCGCGCTGGTGCGGGCGGGCGCGTTGTTGATGGAGCGTGTGATCCCGGCACGTGCCGAGGCCTATATGCGGTTCTATCTGCGGGCCGCCGGCAAGGCGGCAGGAGACGATGTGCGCGCAGCGTTCGAGGCGGCGTTCCCGGTTCCTGGTCCGATGGTCGAGGGGATGCGCTCGCAGATCGGCGTGATCCTCGGGGGCATCTGATGTCACTGGACCGATCCGCGATCGAGCGCGTCCTCGCGCGCGCGGCCGAGTTGCAGTCGCAGCGCAGCACGGAGCCCGGCGGCGCGCTGAGCGACGAGCAGGTGCTGGAGCTGGGCAAGGAGGTCGGGCTCAGCGCCGACGCCCTGCAACAGGCCATCGCCGAGGAGCGCGGGCGCGTGGTGGGGACCAGCCCGCGCGGTGTGATGGGCGCGTGGTTCGGGCACGCCGAGTACAGCGCGACGCGCGTGGTGAAGGGCACGCCGCAGAGTGTGCTGGCGGCGCTGGATGCACATATCCGCGGTGAGCTGCCCTTCGAGGTGAAGCGTCGCTTCCCCGACCGCTTGATGTGGGAGCCCAAGGGTGGATTCCTCGATGGCGTGCGGATCTCGCTGGGCGTGCGCTCGGAGGGCGGGGACCTGGTGCTCGCGCAGGAGGTCTCGGCGCTGGTGGTCGCGGTCGATGCCGAGCGCACGCACGTGCGGCTCGATGCGTCGATCGCTGATCGGCGTCGCAATGCGGCGCGCACGTCGGTCGGTGTGGCGGGAGTGAGCGCCTTCGGTGCCTGGCTGGTCGCGTCGGCCGTCGCGCCCGCAGGCGTGCTCGTCGTGGCCGGTACCATCGCGACCTTGGGAGTGCTGACCCCGCGCCGCAACTATCGGGGCGTCGCGGAGCGTGTGGAGCTCGCGCTGTTCCAGGTGTTGGACCGGCTGGAGTACGGGCCGGCCAAGCGCAAAGGCGTGGCGGCGGGCTTCGTCGACAAGCTGCTCGGGCCCGAGGGACTCGGCGGGCTGTAGCACACGCGGGGCCGCGCGCGCTGCGGCGAGCGTCAGGACGTCGCGAGCGCCGGCGGCGAGCCGCCGAACGGCGTGCGGCGCACTCGGCGCACCAGCCAGCGGACACCGGCGTCGGAGCCCGCGAGCAGCACACCGAGGACCATGAGGGCGCGCACCTCGCGGCGCGTGATCTTCACCGTGCCGCCGGGCCGCAGCATCGCGCGTGAGCGCGTGAGTTCGCGCAGCGTCGCGTAGGCGTAGAGCAGCGGCAGGATGCAGAACACCCGCACCGACCAGGCGCGGCGCGGCACGGTCAGCAGATAATCGCGCGCTTCGTCGAGGTCGTGCCAGGCCAGCGTGATCAGCTCGGCGAGTGCGGTGTGGTTGGCCGTCTCGTGCCGCGGGTCGAGGATGGTCGCGTGCGAGGAGCCGTGGGCGCGCAGCAACTGCTCCGGGATGTAGATGGAGTTCTCGCGTTCGGCGTCGATCGCGACGTCCTTGAGGATGTTCACGGTCTGCAGGGCCTCGCCGAAGGCCCGGGCCTTGGCCCAGAGTGCGTCGTGCACGCGGGCGCCGATGGCGCGGGAGTTCGCCCGCCACAGTTCGGTGAGCATGTAGCCCACGGTGCCGGCGACGTAGTAGCAGTACTCGCGGTATTCCTCGAGCGAGGCGATGCGGATGCCCTGCGGGTGCCGGAGCACGAAGGTCTTCATGCCGCGGCCCATCTCCTCGACCCACTTGCGCACGGCGGCGGCGGAGTCCGGAGGCAGGTCGCGCCAGAGGCGCAGCACGAGGTGCGTGTGCTGCACGAGGCGCACGTGGGTCGCGTCGCCCTGCACGGCCGCCGCGCGGGCGGGGTACGACTCGGCGAGGGCGGCGTCGTCGAAGGTCTGGAGCAGGGTGTCGAGCAGCGCGGCCTTGTCGGGCGGCGCCATCTGTTGGTCGTCCTCGACCGTGTCGGCGATGCGGCAGAGCAGGTAGGCGCTGAGGACGGCGCGGCCGAGTTGCCCGGGGAGCAGCTTGATGCTGATGGCGAACGTGCGCGAGACCCCGGGGAGGATCTCACGGCAGAAGCGTTCGGCGTCGCGGAGGGCGGTGGGGTCGGTCACGTGATTACGCGATCGCGCGTTTGCGTCGGACGCTGACCGAGACCTGAGCGCCTGCCGCCGACAGCATGCTGATCAGCGAGTCAACGCTGAACTTGTCGATCTTGCCACGCACAAGATCGCTGATCCTGGGCTGCGAGACGCCGAGCAGTTTGGCCGCCTCGGACTGCGAGAGCCCGCGTGCCTCAAGCAGCCTCGTGAGGGCGACCATGAGGTCGGCACGCACCTTCAGGTGCTCGGCTTCCTCGGCGGTAAAGCCGAGATCGGCGAATACGCCGGTGCTACGATGGCGAGCTGTGGTCTTCATCGGAGGTTCTCCCGCAGGGTCTGGCGGAGGGATGCGAGTCGCTGGCGTGCCAAATCCAAGTCTGATTGTGCGTCGTCACGTGACGATCCGAGCCAGGTGACGGGTTTGTCGACCATCACGAAATATATACAATTTTGTATGCGCCAGTGGCTTCTGGGTTGCCGCGATGCCCAGCCATGCGCGTACTCCAGATCGCCGCGAGCGCTCGCGGCCGCGCTATCTTGTGCCGTATGGAGCGACCGAACGGATTCCGGGGCGAGTGGCGCGTCGATGTACTGGCGCGCGCCGTGTACAGCGAGGCGGCGGGCATCCACCGCCTGATGCCGCAGGTGGTGGCGGTGCCACAGGATGCGGACGATGTGGTGCTGCTGACGCGGTGGGCGGCGGCGCAGGAGATCCCGCTCACGCCGCGCGGTGCGGGCTCGTCCATGGCCGGCGGCGCGGTGGGGACCGGGGTGGTGATGGACTGCTCGCAGATGGCGTGGCTGGGCTCCATCCGACTGCACGAGTTCCAGCCCGTGGAGCTGGACGATGACGAGCACGCCGAGGCCTTCGAGACAATCGCCGTGCAGGCGGTGGAGGTGGGCCCGGGTGTGCTCTGTGATGCGTTGGTCGCGCACGCGGAGGCGGCGGGGCTGCTGTGGTCGGTGCAGCCCTCGAGCCATGCGTTCTGCACCATCGGCGGGATGGTCGCGACGAACGCGGCGGGCGCGCGGTATCCGCATGGTGTGGACCTGCCGCTGCGGGCCTCGGTGCTGGGGGTCGAGTGCGTGTTCGCCGATGGCAGTCGGGGCTGGGTGCACCGGCATCGACCGCTGCCCGAGTGTGCGCCGATCGCGCGGGCGCTGGCGGTGGGTGCGGGCGTGGAGCGTGCGCGGCACGGGCTGATGGCCGGCAACCTGCTCAAGTGCAGCTCGGGCTACCATGCGGCGGGCGAGGCGCCGCAGGAGTGGCTGGTGAATGCGCTGGTCGGCAGTGAGGGCACGTTGGCGACGATCGTGGCCGTCGATGTGGTGCTGGACGAGCCCGCGCCGGAGACGGCGATGCTGCTGGTGGCCTTCGATGCGCTCGAGGCCGCGTCGGAGGCGGCGGTGGTGTGTGTGGAGACCGGCGTGGTGGCGGCGGAGATCTTCGACCGCACGTTCCTCGAGGTGGCGAAGGTGCACGACGCCTTCGGGGTGCCGGCTGAGGCGGAGGCGGTGCTGTTGATCGAGGTGCGGGTGGAACCGGTGGGCGAGCACGATCCGGATCCGGCGCAGATGGCCGAGGGCTTCGAGGGGATGGAGGGCGTGATCCATCTGGAGTTGGCCGAGGACGCGGCGCGCGCGTCGGCGCTGTGGGCGCTGCGGAAGGCGTCGAGTCCGATCCTCGCGGCGCTGCCGGGCCAGGTGCGGTCGATGCAGGTGATCGAGGACGGCGCGGTGGCCCCGGCGAAGTTGGGGCGCTACATGGCCGGGGTGCGTGAGCGCTGTGCGAAGTTCGGGTTCCCGGTGGTGCTGTTCGGGCATGCGTTGCACGGGAACATCCACGCGAACGTGCTGGTCGATGTGTCGGTGGTCGGCTGGCAGGAGCGGCTGGACGAGCTGTTCCTGGAGGTGACCGAGCTGGTGCGCGGTCTGGGTGGCGTGATGAGCGGCGAGCACGGCGACGGGCGGCTGCGCGCGGCGGTGCTGGACCGGGTGTGGGGGCCCAAGGACCTCGCGTGGTTCCGGGCCTTGAAGGAGGCGTTCGACCCGCACGGGCTGCTCAACCCCGGGGTGAAGTTCGCGGCGCGGGGCGTGCCGCTGCTGGGTGCGCCGAACAAGTACGACCCGGCGCTGCCGCCGCTCCCGGCGCCGGCCGGCGCGGTGTTGGCGCGGGTGCAGCGGGAGAAGCGCTGGGGCGAGTATCGGCTGGGGATGCTGGGTTAGTTTTCAGGGGTCCATGCGGCGGTGCTCCCGGCCGCGTCGTTCCCCCTCCCGCGCTCGCTCCCGTGCCTCCACAGATCCTCACCGCGCCCCGTATCACCGTGCTCGCCCGCCCGGCCTTTGCGGAGCCGGCGCATCTCCCGGTGTCGTGGGTGGGCGATGCCAGCGATGGGGAGCGCTTGGCCGAGTTCGCGGGGCGGCTGTGCTACATGAGCCAGCGCAACCCGGCGCAGCGCACGACGCAGGCGTACATCGAGAACATCAAGAAGCAGGGGCATGGCAGCGTGCTGGAGCACGCCAACTATTCGCTGCTCATCGAGGGCGTGAGCCGCTCGCTGACGCATGAGCTGGTGCGGCACCGCGCGGGCTTCGCGTATTCGCAGCTCTCGCAGCGCTATGTGGACGAGAGTGATGCCTGCTTCGTGATGCCGCCGGCGATGATCGGTGATGCGGCGCTGGAGGCCGCGTGGACGGCGCAGATCGAGAGTGCGCACGCGTCGTACGTGGCCTTGGTCGACCAGCTGATGGAGCGCTACAAGTGGGTGGACGACAAGGTGCATCGCCGGAAGATGGCGCGCGAGGCGGCGCGTGGTGTGTTGCCGAACTCGACGGAGACGAAGATCGTCGTGACGGCGAACGCGCGGGGCTGGCGGACGATGCTGGAGCTGCGGTCGAGCGAGGCGGCGGAGCTGGAGATCCGGCGGATGGCGATCGCGGTGCTGCGGGTGCTCCAGGCGGAGGCGCCGAGCTTCTTCAGTGATTTCGAGGTGTACGAGGCGGGGGACAAGCGGGAGGCGGGGCGGATCAGTTATCACAAAGTGTGAGAGCTTGGGTGGCATCTTGACGTGCGTGCACGCATGGCCACGAGGACCATCTCCATGTTTCGAGGTCCAGTACGCGCGTATCGAACCCGAAGAGCTTCAGGGTGATGGTGTGCGCCCGCAGCTGCTCGTAGCCGCCCCCGCCGGTGAGTTCGCCGAGTAGGTCGACCGCGGCAAGCGAGGTGATCAGCTTGAAATGAGGACGCGCGCCATCGTTGCGCGCGTAGCAGAGGTCGATGTCCTGCGTGAGGCGCGCCGACCCGTGCGCGACGGCGGCGACGCCCCCCCCCACCCGGATGAACTCGACCCAGGTCGTGTGCAGCGCCGTGAGCAAGCGGGGGATGGCTGGCTGGGAGGTGCAGGCGCGGCGGGCGAGTTCATGTACACGTACAATCCGAACGGAGATAAACCTATGCGTTTCGTCTCGCCAGGTGAGTGTGCGATGAATCGTTGTTCAGCGATGGCCCCTGGCGTGAGCACCAACTGACGAACCGGCATCACACCGTCGTTTCTTCTCGCGACCAGCTACTGAGGGTGCCATGCCGAATGAGCTTTGAATCCAATTTGGCCCTCAGGGCGCGCATTGATCGCGTCTCCCGGCCCGTTCCGCCCTATGCTCCCGCGTGGAACCGTAGCTTCACGTCACCCATCGTCAGTTCACTACCGCTGACCAAATGCGCGAGCGTCCCCGGGGGGCCCACGTCCTGGCCATTGATTTGCGTGGGATTCGTTGTGGACAGGTGTTGCACGTACCACAGGCCTTCGTGGCGCATGATGCGCGCTTGCTGGCGGCTCACCATCGGCGACCGCAAGTCGAGTAAAGACACCCCAGCCGCGGGCTCCCCTCGGCCGAGGACGCAGTCGACCTGTCCGCCGAGCTGCACGGGTAGCCGAAGCACTGTCCCAGCAATGGGACCGACCAATCCCTCCAAATAGGCCGCAGTGATCGGAATGGTCACCGGATCCGGTCGCACCGGCCGAGTCACGACGGGAAGCGGCTGGGGCACAGGGGCCGGACTCTGCAAGTGCACGTGTCCGGGTTGGCTTTGCTCTCCGATACGGAGTACCACCCGTGTGCCCACGATACGGTCGACCAGCCTCCGCTGCCGCTCATCGGCCAGGCACAGTAGCAGATCGATCAGGCCCAGAATCACGGTCAGGCTGAACAGCCACTGGATCAGGTTGCGCGCTGCCGCCCGGGTCCAGCCAGGTGGCCGACCGCTGTCCGCATCAACCAACTGAATGCCGCACAGCCGTTTCCCAATGCCTTGCCCATGCTCGTCGCCGTCGCGGAACAGCGCGTACCACAGGGCAGCCGCACCCAACAGCAGCGCGATGAAGAGTGCCACGTACCCGCCATCGACCGAGCCGTACCTCAGCGGCACAGCGATCAGCCCTACCGCACAGCCGGCCGCGAGGATCAACAGCGCGAACCCGTCGACGGTCGACGCCACGAATCGTAGGAACAGGGGGGCGTTCTGCAGAGGCACTCCTCCTGATGCACGGCCGCTGAGGCGCGATGTGGTGGACTGACGACTGCCTACAACTGTTGCGTCGGAGCCGTTAGATGTGCGTCTCCACCGAGCAAGGGACTCCATCGTGTGATGTGGATCACGAGAATTGCCGCTCTCGATCTGGACGCGTTTCGGCGCTGACGATGAACTGACGTTTCGGTAGGAGCTTGCCGACCGGAACTGCCCGAGCGGACTCGCCCCGGGCCTTTCATCAACCGGCGTCCCCAACGTGCCAGACCGCGCCCCTGCATTCCGAGCGACTCCTGCACGCTCCGCCCGATCGGGTGGCGCGAGGGCGTCGGTGATCCACCTCGGATCCAGGACTGACGTCGGTCGTCTCCGCGAGCGCAACGAAGACGCGGTCGGCACTCTTCGCATTGCCACGGCGGCGGGCGACCCCGTCGACCTGCTGGTGGTTGCCGACGGTATGGGCGGCACCGCTGGAGGGAGCACGGCAGCACTACTCGCCGTCGAACGCGTCGGGGAACGACTCGCCGCCTTGAGTGCGATCTTCACGGCTCCGACCGACCAGTGGCAGCGGGCGGTCAATGGATGGCTGGTCGATGCGATCACCGAGGCGAACGGCGCCGTCCGGCAGCTCGCGTTCGATCAACCCACGTTGGCTGGGATGGGGAGCACGCTGATCGTCGGAGTCATCGTGAATGGGTGGCTTGGGCTGGCCTGGGTCGGCGACTCCCGTGTTTACCTCAGGCGGGGCCATCAGTTCGTGCAACTGACGGTGGACCACACCTGGGAATCGGAAGAGCGGCGTCGCGGCGCGCTGACGGCCGAGGATATCGCGGCGTCGCCCTACCGTGGCATGGTGACGCGGGGGATTGGCCTCGGTGCGGAGATCATGCCCGAAACGCGCTGGAGCTCCCTGCAGGCCGGCGATCGACTGCTCCTGACCACCGACGGACTGACGCGCTACGCAGATGGGCCCGTCTTGGCGCAGCAGCTGGATCGCTGCCCCGAGGCCGCGATCGCGGCGGAGTACCTCGTCAATGTGGCGAATGCCTACGGCGGTGAGGACAACACCTCAGTGATTGTGGTCGACATCGCCGACCCCGGCACCGGTCGTCTGCCAACGCCTCGGCCGGTCACGGAGATCAACGCGCCGCTGATGATGTGGGACGTGCCGGCACCGCTACGAGCGGCGCCACCTCCGTCGGCTCCCGACCCTGCTCGTCGTCGTCGACCAGCCGCGCCAGTGCGTCGCCCTCGCATCCCGGTGGCCGTAGCAAGCGTCACCGTGGTAGTCGTGGCCGCTGCGGGGCTCTGGCTCAGCGGTGCGCTCGGGTCGTCTGATGACTCCCCTGGCGACGTCCCTCGGAGCGGCCGCATTGCGGCGGCGCGGCTGGATCCCCTGGACACGCTGGTCGCCGTTGGGTCGCAGCTCACATTCCGATTCGTGGCGACTGATTCGCTACTGGACACCCTGACGATCACGGACATCGTGTGGACGAGCAGCGATTCGCTTGCGGCGAGCGCAAGCCCCGATGGCCGGATCACGGTGCGGCGGGCGGCAGACTCTGTCCTCATCACGGCACAGCTCGACGGCTGGCGCCGCACTTCCGTTCTGCGCATCGGCGCCGGCGGCCCGATTCCTGCGCCGCTGGCGCGGGATTCGCTCCCGTCGACGCGACCTGACCGCTGAGCACCATGCTGAACGGTCGCTTTCCCCTGCGGGCCGCGTGGCTCGCTCCCTCTCTTCCCTTCCGACCCATGCGACTCCGTCACCTCCTCTTGCCCTTCCTGGGCGTGTTGGCCGCGCTGCCGGCCCGCAACGTCCACGCTCAGGAGCTTACCTCGATCCGTCTGCTCAAGACGGCGAGCCAATCGTTCATGAACAGGCAGGTCACCGTCGTCGGTGAGGTGCGAAACGTGGAGATCAACTCCGCGCCGGGGCTCGCGAAGGTCACCTTCCGAGTGATCGACGACAGCGACGACTTCGGCATCATGGTCCGGACGAGTGGCACGACGCCACAGACCGGCAAGGTGTACCGGATCACGGGTGTGGTCGGAAGCTCGCAGCTCAATTCCTCTGAGCTCGAATTGACCGAGTCTGATCGCTCCGAAGTCCGTCCGGCCTGGTTGCCATGGCTGATCGGCGGTGGCGTCGCGATGGCGTTGTTCTTGGGCGTGATGTTGGTTCGGAGTCTACGGTCGGAGAATGCGCCCGCGCCCGCGCCGGGGCCGAGTCCGTGGCCTGCCCCCGCACCGGGGCCGAGTCCGTGGCCTGCGCCCACGCCCGTGCCAGCGCCCATGCCGATGCCGGCACCGCCGATCATCCCGCCGACCCCGACCCCAATCCCGATCCCGACGCCTGCAGTTCGCACTGAGCCATTCGTTCCTCTGGCGAAGCCAGGCGCCACGCAGCCCTTCGTGCCCACCGGAGCCTCCGTCGAGGTTGTCGAGGGCGAGGATCGGCCACGCGAAGTGCCGATCGGGACCGCCGAATTCATGATCGGACGCAGCGGTGGTCGGAACAACCATTTGACGCTGGCGAATAGCACGGTCTCGCAGACCCACGCCACGATCAAGATGGACGCCGCCACTGGGAAGTTCTTCCTGTTGAATGAGAGCCGGACCAACAAGGCGCGGGTGAACGGCGAGGCGGTCGAGATGGCGCCGTTGAGTGATGGGTCGCGCATTGAACTTGGTGCCGTGTCGCTGCTGTTCCATCAGCGCTGAGGCACCGTGATGCGCCGATCGTTGCTACTGCTGTGTTGCACCTGCGTCGTCCGGGTCGGTGAGGCCCAGACGGCGCACGACTGGTCGGCCCACCTCTCGGCGTTCCAAACGGAGTTCCGGGCGGAGGATCAATCCTCGGTGGGTCGCGGCGCAGAGGTGCAGTTGCGCCGCACCATCGGCAAGATGTCGATCGCGATAGGGGGGCAGTTCACGGACCATCCCGGGTTGACGCCGGGCTACAAGATTGGCGGCGTCCTCGTGGAACCGCGGTACGTGATGCCCGTGGGTTCGCAGTGGTTCTATCCATATTTCCTCGCCCGAGCCGCTGCGCTTCGACGCCTGAACTCGCCGAATGGTGAGTCGCTGTCGGGGTTCGACATCGGGGCTGGCGGCGGGTTCATCGTGCCGCTGTCGCGACGGGTGAATCTCGACGTCGGTGCCGCGGTGACGAGCACGGAGTGGACCTTCAAGTCAGACTTCGGCTTTGGGACACGGGCGACATCGCGGGTGCGCAACTACGCCCTGAAGGGCGGATTCAGCGTCGGACTCGGCTCGTGACCGTGTGGGCCGTCCGATTCAGCTGCTCCGTTAGGGGGCCGCGCGCGTGACGCAGGCGGGCGTGCCGCAGCTTCTCGGGCCCTACGAGCTGCACGCTGAGTTGGGGCGTGGTGGAATGGGGGTCGTCTACCGGGCCACGGACAAGCGGCTCGGACGGATGGTGGCCCTGAAGGTCGTCCAGCCTGTGGTTGCGGTCGCGGCTGGGATCTCCATGAACGACCTCAAGGCCAAGTTGCGTCAGGAGGCGCAGCTTGCTGCGCGCGTGATGCATCCCAATGTGGTCACCGTGTTCGCGTTCGAGGAGCTCGGGGAGAACGCGGTGATCGCGATGGAGTTGGTCGAGGGGCCCACGCTGCACGACGTGTTAGTGAGCGGCGCGCGATGGACGGTCGAACAGGCCGCGCGGCTCATTGAGCAGGCGGCTGATGGGGTCGCGGCTGCACACGCCTTGGGCATCGTCCATCGCGACATCAAGCCAGGCAACCTGATGCTGGCGACCGATGGGCGTGTCAAGGTGCTGGATTTCGGCATCGCGAAGGCCACCAGTGTCGATGCCTCTGCAGCGGTGTCCCGAGTGACGTTCGGAACCGTGCAGTACATGGCGCCTGAGCAAGTGCTGGGTCGCCCGGTCAGCCCGGCGACCGATGTGTGGGCACTCGGGGTGATCCTGTACGAGGTCGTGACCGGTACCAGCGCGTTCGGGGATGGTGCCGCCGTGACGATCGGGATGCGGGTAGCTGGCGAGGAGCCGGCGATGCTGCTCGACGACCGCACGGGATCGCAGGTTTTCGGCCCACTGTTCCCGGTGCTGAAGGGGGCGCTGGTCAAGCAGTCGGCTGGCCGTATCCCAACGGCGGGACACCTGCGCGATGCGGTGCGCGCGATCGTTGGTGGACCGGTATCTGGACCGGTCGCGGTGTCAGCGCCGCTAGTTGCACCGCCACCAGCACCCAAGCCGGTCCCCGCTCCGAAGCCGGCTCGCGCTCGAAAGCAGGCCCCCGGCGTCGAGCCGCAGCCAGAGGTGGTACCTGCTCCAGCCCCGCCACCGGCTGCGCCGCCGAGTTCTTCCGTGCCACAGGGGGACCAGCAGGCCCCTATCTCTGTGCCGCGAACTGGGCCACGGATTGCCTCCCGTCGAGTGCAACTGATTGCTGGGGCGCTAGCTGCGACACTCACGTTGCTCGTGGTCCTGGGCATCTGGTCTGCGCTGCCTAGGGGCTCATCCGGAGGGGGTGGGGGTGGGGGCGAGTCGTCGGCCGCAGCCGAGAATAATCAGGGCGGCGGCGAGGGAAGCGGGTCCTCATCTATGACTGCCGGCCCTGAGAAGGGCGGGGACGCCGCAGCGTCGACAGGGGGGAGTTCGTCGCCGCCACAGAGCGTGAGCGCGCCGCCAGCCAGTCCCACCGCGGACACACGGCCGACTCCCAGCCCCGCGGCCACCGGTGTCGCGGCGAGTGCGCTGAGCGCCGCTGTGACGGCCCCATCGCCTCCGCCGCCTCCGCAGCCAAACGACATCGATGTTGTGAACGGCCTCGACGGGTACCTCACCGACGGGGATTATGTGAACGTCACACGAGGACAGACCAAAGATCTCAGGGCAGTTGCAATTGACGCCAACGGCGTGCGCTTGTCGGATGTGAAGTGGCGCCCGCAGCACACGATCGCAGACGGGAGCATCGCAAGTGTGACCGCGAATGAGGCGGGCGATGTTCGAGTCAATGGCCTCAAAGAGGGGAAGACCAAGCTGACCTTCCAGGCGATCCGCGACGATGGAACGCGTGTCACGAAGGAGGTCACAGTACAGGTGCTGGCGCCGGTTGCGTCGGCTGCCCCGGCGCTGCCTACCCCTGCACCTGTCCGAGTGGCTCCGCCAAGCCCACCTTCCGCACCTGCACTGCGGGTGCCGACGGGACAGGAGATCATCGATGCATGGGAACGGACGCTCGATGCGCGCACTCTCGGTGAGAATGCGCTGCCGACATGGGCACGCGACCTAAATGTCAGAAGGGTAGCCAGCATCCAGAAGATCGTATTCGACAACGTCTCAGTGCAGGACGGCGACTTCACAGCGCGTCTGAAATTCGAGTACAAGGTTGCTGGCGCAACCAACGAAGTGAGAATCGCAGACTTCACTGTGACCGGGAAAGCGCGCTTGAGCGGCGAGCGCGTCGAACTCGAGTCGCTCCAATACAAGCTGAGAAGATGACGCAGCAACCTCTCGCGTTCCTCGCTCTGCTGGCGGCGTTCGCCCTCCCGTGCCATGCACAGCAGAAGAGTCCGCTGGCGCCAGCGCGGTCGGCCCGCTCTGCGGTGCCACGAGCGATCGCCGCACTCGCCGTTGACACGGTCGACGTCCGAGCGTATCCCCGCGTGCGCCTCGTCTTCAGTGCCCTCGATCGCGATGGCCATGCGGTGCTCGGGCTTTCCGCCGCCGATGTGCAGGTCAAGGCTGACAGTAGCACCGTCACACTCGATTCGTTGCGCCCCGTGCTGCCGCTGGGTCGCGACATCGAGGTCGTGGTTGTGCTCGATATCTCCGGGTCGGTGCGCCCAGCACTTCCCGACATCCGTGCCGGCCTTCTCGCGGTCGTCGAGCGGCTGGGGACTTCACTCCCCGTAGGCCTGGTATCCGCCGGGACCTCCGCCACGTGGGAGCGGTACCCCCGAGCGGGCGACCGGGCCGGGCTCGACTCCTTGATCGGCACCATTCGTGCTGCGGCGCCACGCACAGCGCTCTGGGACGCGATCGCGCTGGCCGCGACCCCAGACTCGGTGCACCCAGGCACGCAACGTCGACTGGTGGTCATCAGCGACGGCGACGACAATGCTAGCCGCCGATCGCTCGCGGCCGTCCGGGAACAACTGCGGTCTGCGGGAACGGATGTGCACGTGCTGCTCGTGGGGCCGCGCGTGAACCGTGCTGGTCTCACGCAGCTGGCTACGGCCGCGCGCGGTAGCGTGCAACGGGCTGACCTTGCCGGTGTGCGTCAGGCGCTCGTGGCCATCGGGTCCGGGTTGGCCTCTTCGTACGAAGGGAGCTTGACGGTGGAGGCCCGTCCGGGCATCTGGGAGTCGCTCACGGTCACGGTGAAAGAGCCAACACCGATCGTCGCCGTCAGCCGCCCGGTCGTGCTCCATGTACCGGCAAGCGCGCGGGTCACGGGTGTATCCGCAGCGCCCGCGATATGGTCGCTGCTCGGCTGGGCGTTCGTGGGGGCGGTACTTGCCGTTGTCCTATTGACCGCGCTCGCCGGTCGCCGTGTGTGGCGGAGCGCTGCACCGCCGCTCGCGGCCAGTCTTGGCGCCGTGCTGGCTGCCGTGGCCTGGCTGGTTCGGGGGACTTGGACGTGAGCAGCACCCTGGCGACGAGTGGACACCTCGGCCCGTATCGGCTTGAGGGCGTACTGGGCACTGGGGCGACCGGCGTTGTCTTTCGCGCCACCGACGAGCGACTGGGTCGCCGAGTGGCGCTCAAGGTGCTGGTGGCCGCCAGTGGCGCTGGTCATGAGCAGGATCGCGATCGGCTCCGGCAGGAAGCGTCACTGGCATCACAGGTCGTGCACCCCACGGTGGTGACGATCTTTGCCCGCGAGGATATCGCGGGTCACGCGGTCATCGCGATGGAGTTGGTCGAGGGGGAAACATTAGCGGCGCGGCTGGCGCGCGGCGAGCGCTGGCCACCGGCGGCCGCCGCCGCGCTGTTGACTGAGGTCTCGGCGGGCGTCGCGGCGGCGCACGCGCTGGGCGTGCTGCACCGCGATCTTGCACCGGCGAACGTCATGTTGAGCCCCGATGGTCGCGTGAAGGTGTTGGACTTCGGCATCGCCGCCGCCGCGCGGTCCATTGGGCGCGACGGACGGGCACCCGGGACTGCGGCCTACGTTGCCCCCGAGCTGATGCGAGGTGCGGTGCCGACTGCGGCGGCCGACGTGTGGTCCTTGGGTGTGCTCTTCGCCGAGTTGGTGCAGGGAGAGCCACCGTTCGGGCGTGGGGCAGCCTCTGACGTCGCGATGGCGGTGTCGGCACGAGCAGCAACGGTGTTGGCGCCCGGTGGAGAGCTGGCGCGCGCCTGCGGACCTTGGTGGCCCGTGATCCGCGCCTCGCTGGATCCTGATCCGGCTGTGCGTCCGCCGACGGCGGGTGTGTTCGGTCAGGCCTTGGTCGGTGTGGCGGGACGGCGGAGCGGCGATTTGCCACCGATGGTGGCGGCCGGCGTGCGGCGAAGGACGCCGCGTGAGCAGCAGCTGCGGCTTGCGTGGGCGGCGTTAGTGCTCCTCACCGTGTCCAGTATGGCGCTGCTGTGGTGGTGGTGGTGATGTCGGTGATGCGTCGGCTCCTGCCGCGCCGATGTACCACGCGAACGGACGAACATCTCATGCATTCACCAGCTGTGTCCGGAGTTGACGTGCCATGCAAACATCGACCACAACTCCATCGCCCCGTCTGACGGTCGTCGGCTTTGATGTGGCCAACGATCCTGCAGCGCAGCGGCAGCTCGCGCGCATTGCTGAAGCCGGTGGAGGGCGGCTCATCGAGGCCACCGACGTGGCCTCGCTGACGAATGCCGTGCGTGCCGGGGTGAGTGGTGCACCGTGGGGCGGCTGGAGCGGTGGGGGAGGGCGACCCCCCGACACGATGAGCGGCGGGGACTGGGCCGTGCTGATCGTGGTGCTGCTGAATGTCACCATGTTGTGCGGCCTGTTGGCGCTGCGGCTACGTCGCCGGCCTCGCGTGGCGGTGCCCAAGCCGGCGCCGACTAGGCGCGGCCGTCGCATAGGATGGTTCGTTGCGCTGTTGATGGTGGCGCAAGGTGGAACGGCGTCACTGGAGTCCACCACCCGCCCGCTCATCGCGGTACAGCCCGGTGCCGCGCCCCGCGGGCCGGTGCTGTTCGTGCATGGCTACAATGGCGACGACGGCACGTTCGCCAGGCTAGCAGGCTCGTTGCAGCAGCGTGGTTGGGTCGACCTGCCACCGTTGGAGATTGATGGCGGTCGGGTCTCCCGCTGGGAGGCGGACGCACAGCGCGTGCTGCGTCAACAGTCGTCGATCGACCCGGACCGCGTCAGTTTGCGCGTTGTGTTCGGCAATGCACGTACGTTGCCCTTGGAACAGCAAGCGCGCTATGTCGGTCAGGCGCAGGCGCTGTTGCGTCAGCTGACCGGTGCGGCGCGCGTTCGCCTGGTCGGTCACAGTATGGGTGGACTGGCGGCTCGCGCCTGGGTGCAGGGCACGTGGTACGATGGGGCCACAAGCGAGTTGATCACGGTGGCGACGCCGCACTTGGGTAGTCTGTGGCCGTACATCGATGCGACTGCGCCGCGCGTGCCTTGGCGCTGCGGCCTGCTGTTCAACGACTTGCGCGGGATCGCTGACGTGGTCACGCGATCTGGGGAAGAGCGTGAGGGGCTCGAGCGACTCGGGCCACTGAGTGAGGAGCTCGCGGCGATCAACGAGCCTCGCGTCGGGTTCACTACGCCTCCCGCCCACATTCGCTATGTCAATGTGGTCGCCTCGACGACCGAGGACTGGCGCTGCCTCGGCTATGCGCAAACGCAGCTGGGTGAACACTACGCACTGCTCCGTGCGCGCTGGGAGCGTGAGTTCGGCTCGGCGGGTAACCCGGATGATCTGCTGTACTTCGCGTCGCCGGGGCTGTTGATCGCGCATTCGGACTTGATCGTGCCGGTGGTCAGTCAGTCCATGCGGCTGGTGCCTGCGGCTCGCGGATTACCGCTGGAAGAGGTGGTGATCGATGCGCATCACCTGTCGGCGACGTCCGCACCCGCGTTGGTGCCCTTGCTCGACGATCCTGTGGTGGCACCGCCGACGCCAGTTGCCGGGGCGGACGAGGTCCTCCTGCTGTTGGATCTGTCCGAGAGCATGGCGGAGCGCAACAAGTTGCCGATGGCACAGCAGGCGTTGCATGCCGTGGCGGATGGGCTGGCACCGGGGTCGTCGGTGACGCTCATCGAGTTCGGGCGGCGCGTGTGCAGCATTGAGGAGTACCGGTTGGGGACCGACCGCGCGGCGTTGCGGTCGCGGATCGACGCGATGGCCGCGACGGGTGCCACGCCACTGCTCTTGGCCATGCAGGAGGCTGCGGCGGCGGTCCGGCGCTTGCCGCGCCCGGCGCGGGCCGCGGTGGTGGTGGTGTCCGACGGCGTGGATACCTGTACGCGGGGGGGCGACCCTGCGGCGGTAGCCCGCGAGTTGGGCATGGCCTTACAGATCATTCGAGGGTGACGACGATGGTGTTCCGCGGGGGGGGCGTGCGCCGGTCGGCGCGTGGCTGGGGGCGGCTAGCCGTGGTGGGCGGGCTGCTCGCGTGTGGTGGTGGCGATGGCACGGGCGCCTCGGGGGCGAGTCCGGCGGTGACTGCGCTGGAGTTCGTGACGCCAGTGCCAGGCACAGTCACCGCCGGGGAGGCGCGGACCGTGGAAATGCGGGCGCGTAGCGCGGTGGGCGCCTTTGTGGTCGGCGCCCAGATCAGCGGGGTGGTGCTCGCCGGCGGTGGCACGATCACGCCGGGCGTCGCGGTGACCAACGCGCAGGGGATCGCGCAGTTCGTGTGGCGCATAGGGGAGCTTGGGGGGGCGCAGGCGGCGCAGTTCAGTGCGGTGGCGGGCGCGGCGGAGACGCTGGCGGCGAGCGCGATGGCCCCCGTGCCGCTGCCGCCGGTGCCGGGGCCACCAAGCGCGACGAACGCGACGAGTAGCAGTCTCGTGGTAAGCTGGGCGGGCGTGAGCGTCGCGACGCGGTACGAGCTGCAGCGGGCGACGAACAGCGTGGGGCCGTGGACGGGGCTGGGCCAGCGGACGAGCCCCACGACAGATACAGGGCTGAGCAGCGGCACGACGTACTGGTATCAAGTGCGGGCCTGCAACGCCGCGGACTGCTCGGGCTGGTCGGCGGCGGGGAGCGGTGCGACGAGTCTCGCGCCGCCCGCCACGCCGAGTGCACCGACGGTGGGGAGCGCGACGAGCAGTAGCCTGACGGTCAGCTGGAGTGCCGTGAGCGGGGCGACCTTCTACGAGCTGCAGCGGGCGACGAGCAGCGCCGGGCCGTGGACGGGGCTGGGCCAGCGGACGAGCCCCACGACAGATACAGGGCTGAGCAGCGGCACGACGTACTGGTATCAAGTGCGGGCCTGCAACGCCGCGGACTGCTCGGGCTGGTCGGCGGCGGGGAGCGGTGCGACGAGTCTCGCGCCGCCCGCCACGCCGAGTGCGCCGACGGTGGGGAGCGCGACGACCAGCACGTTGACGGTCACGTGGAGTGGCGTGAGCGGGGCGACGTGGTACGAGGTGCAACGTGCTACGGGGAGTGCGGGGCCGTGGACGGCCATGGGGGCGCAGGTCACCCCCTTCGTCAATACGGGGCTCGCGAGCGCGACGACGTATTGGTACCAGGTGCGGGCCTGCAACACGGCGGACTGCTCGGGCTGGTCGGCGGCGGGGAGCGGTGCGACGAGTCTCGCGCCGC
>CAZCZO010000001.1:95178-238112 GCA_964503275.1 uncultured Gemmatimonadaceae bacterium
GCGGACTGCTCGGGCTGGTCGGCGGCGGGGAGCGGTGCGACGAGTCTCGCGCCGCCCGCCACGCCGAGTGCACCGACGGTGGGGAGCGCGACGAGCAGTAGCCTGACGGTCAGCTGGAGTGCCGTGAGCGGGGCGACCTTCTACGAGCTGCAGCGGGCGACGAGCAGCGCCGGGCCGTGGACGGGGCTGGGCCAGCGGACGAGCCCCACGACAGATACAGGGCTGAGCAGCGGCACGACGTACTGGTATCAAGTGCGGGCCTGCAACGCCGCGGACTGCTCGGGCTGGTCGGCGGCGGGGAGCGGTGCGACGAGTCTCGCGCCGCCCGCCACGCCGAGTGCACCGACGGTGGGGAGCGCGACGAGCAGTAGCCTGACGGTCAGCTGGAGTGCCGTGAGCGGGGCGACCTTCTACGAGCTGCAACGGGCGACGAACAGCGCGGGGCCGTGGACGGGGCTGGGCCAGCGGACGAGCCCCACGACAGACACAGGGCTGAGCAGCAGCACGACGTACTGGTATCAAGTGCGAGCCTGTAACACGGTCGTCTGCTCTGGCTGGTCAATGGCGGAGAGTGGTGCGACGAGTGTTTCGCCGCCGGTTACCGTGACCGTCACCATTCTGATCGCCGGCACAGGGAATGGGGCCGTGACTCACCCTCCGAGTGGCCTCGGTTGCACGAAGTTCGGAGGCAGCCAGTCCGGCGTCTGTAACGTGGTCGTCGCTCTGAGCGGTGGTTCTCAGTTCGTGACCCTGTCCGCATCGCCTTTCGCTGGATCCGTGTTTGTGGGGTGGAGCGGCGTCCCCTGCATTGGCATCGGATCGACCTGTCAGTTCGAGCTGAAAGCGTCCGTGGTGATCACTGCGACATTCGCATCCTCAACTCAGCCGCCACCATCGAGCGCAGCACTCGCGGCTGTATCGACCACGTCAACAGAGATGATCACGTCGCAGCACGCCCCTTCTGACGAGTCTCTGACGGGCCGATCGACATCCTCGAATGCACGTCAGACCGCACAGGGGCTTGTGGATGGCTTGCGCGGCCTCAATGGACGCGCGAGTAGCCGCAATGCCGCGTCAACCACCCCAACGGCAGACCGAAACAGTGTTGATCGTCGAGACCCTCGCTCGCAGAATGTCGACGTGGTCGCTTCATCAACAGTAGTCCACCCTCCGGTGAGCATTCTCGTGCACAGCGATGCCGTTCGGCGAGAGTTGGTCGTGTGCGAGTCCAGTTTGCCTCCTCTCCGCTAGGCGATGAGCGGCTTCGCTGGAGTGTCCGGAGACGTACTCGGCCCGTACCTGCTCGCGTCGGAGCTCGGCAGAGGAGGCATGGGGGTCGTCTACCGTGCGCTCGATCAGCGTCTCGGGCGAAGCGTCGCGGTGAAGGTCGTGCAGCCAGCCGTCGCCGCTGCGGCGGGCGTCACGATGGACGAACTCAAGCAGAAGCTCCGCCGGGAGGCACAACTCGCCGCTCGGGTGATGCACCCGAACGTGGTGACCGTCTTCGCCTTCGAGGAGATCGGGGAGAACGCGGTCATCGCCATGGAGTTGGTCGAGGGGGCCACGCTACACTCCGTGCTCGCTGGCAGGGAACGCTGGTCGCTCACTCAAGCGGCCCACCTGCTTGATCAGGCCGCCGATGGCGTTTCTGCTGCACACGATCTGGGAATCGTCCATCGAGACCTCAAGCCTGGAAACCTGATCCTCACGCCCGAGGGCCGGGTCAAGGTCTTGGACTTCGGGATCGCCAAGGCGACCTCTGTTGACGCGACCGCAGCTGTCTCTCGGGTCGCCTTCGGGACGGTACAGTACATGGCCCCCGAGCAAATACTGGGGAAGCCAGTCTCACCAGCGACCGATGTGTGGGCGTTGGGGGTGATCCTCTACGAGACGTTGGCCGGTGTCAGCGCCTTCGGGGAAGGCGCGGCGATCACGATTGGGATGCGAGTCGCCAGCGAAGAGCCGCAGTTCCTTCGTGAAGAGTCGCTTGCGCACTCCGTATTCGGTCCACTCGCCCCCGTGCTGCGCTGCGCGCTGTCCAAGCAACCGGAGGCTCGTTACCCAACAGCGACGGCGCTCCGGGACGCGATCCGCGCGACCGGAGTCGGTCCGGTATCCGGCCCCCTCGCCGTGCCCGTATTTGGACCGGTGCCGTCGCCAGTACTTCAGCTCGGCGCACAACGTGATGGAAAGCCAGACCCTTCGCTCACGGATGAACTTAACGCTGCGTCAGCAGGCTCGAGTCCAACGGGTCAGCCTGTGAACTCCGCACCACCAGTTGCTGGGCAGTCGGTGAGCAGTCACTCTTATCGGCCGCAAACCTATGCGCTCGCGATCGCACTGGCAACCACCCTGTTCGCGATGGTCGCGGTGGGACTACGACAAGACACTAGTTCGGGCGCAATGGGAGGGGCACCAACCGGCGGCGGCCCGGGCAAGCTCCCAGCGTCCCAAGACGCAGGGTCGACAACATCAGACACGTCGTCAACGCCTCCCTCGGCGGAACCGACCGTTCCCGAGAGACCACCGAGCAGGCAAGAGAACAAGCCTCCCAGCCCGCGCGGAACTGCCCGCCCGACTGCCGTTCGAGACTCATCGCCGCCACCACCGCCCGCTGCCGCATCTGCGGATTCAGGGGTCAGGCCGACTGGCAAGGCGAGCATCTACATCGGATCAAGAACTCCCGGGGCGACCCTGTACATCAATGGCGTGCCCAAGAGAACGCTATCCAGTCTGGAGACCATCGAGATCGACGCGGGCGATGCAGTCGTCATCACCGTTAGGGCGGAAAACTGCTCGGATTGGACCAGGGTGTACAAACTCATTCCTGGCCAGACAGAGAAAATCGGATTGGCGAATCCCATGTGCAATTCCACCCGAGATGAACCATGAACAGGCACGTACACCACTTGCTTCGCGCGTTCGCCCTGCTCTCGCTCGGCGCGGCCTCTGCCGGAGCGCAGGCGGCTTCCCCGATCGACGATCTCCTCAAGGTCGCGCGGGAAGAGCTCGACAAGCTCGCATTCGACGAGGCTGACCGACTCGCGGCGGATGTCCTCCAAACCTTCGACAAGTCGCTACGACGAACGCAGCGCATCCTCGCGCTCCAGATTCGGGCGGCCGCACGGTATCCGGAATCGGACGGCGAGCGCAACGTGGAACAGGCGAAAGCCTACCTGCGGGAAGTCGTGTCCTTGGACCTCGACGCGGAGATACCGATCACCATGCGGTGGTCAGGCTTCGACGCGTTGCTCGAGGAGGTTCGTGCAGGGACATTCGGTATGAGTGTGCGCGTTGCGCCGACACAGACCTACGGCGGCTCCGCTGGCCCAGCGGTCGTCCGTGTGAGAGTCAATCAACCCGCCGCGTTCGTACTACGCGCTACCCCGCGCCAAGGGGGTGTCACCGTGGTGTTGGACAGCATCGCAGTGGCGTCGGACACGGTGCTGCGCATTGGTGCCCTGTCCGGCGCGCAGCCGATACTCGCGAGCGGCGAGTGGCTGCTGGAGGTCGAGTCGCGAAGTCTTGACGCCGGTGATATCCGCCGCAGGCCGCTCACCGCAACCTCTACGCCGGGCACGCTCACGCTCCCCACGGCTCCACCTCCATTCGATGTTGGACGACTTCTGCCCGAGGTGAAGCGAACCAGTCAGCGCTCGGCGATCATCGGCGCATCAAGTATCCTTGTCGGCTCGCTTGTTGTCGCCCGCGCAGTGCAGCCCTCGGAGCTGCTCGCCACCGATTGGCGGGTCGATGGGCGAGCGACCATGGTCGGCATTATGGGTGCCATCGGTACCGCTGTGGCGTGGTACTTCGATCGTGGCATTCCAATAGCAGCGAATGTCAGGACGAACCAGCAATGGCGAGACGCCTATACTCTGAGTGACATGAAATGGCGCGACGATACGCAGAAGGCCTTTGACGGATACCGCGCTTCGCTAACCATCGTGGCGGAGGATCGGTGATGATGCGCACGCTAACGCTGATCATTGCGGCGATCGCCGTCGACGCAGCCGTTGTCGCGGCACAAACGGTGCCGACGCCACCCGGCGATACGGCCATTCGCCTTCCGCTGGAGTTCGGATCCTTCGACCGGAAGCCACAGTTCAGACTTCAGTTGCTACGCAGCGGGGTTCGCCGGTCGATCGAGAACGGCGAGTCGATCGATCGCGCCAACCAATCACTAGGTGGATTCGAGGTCGTGACACGCTCGTTCAGTGGGCCCGGCGCGAGTCTGCGCTATCAGAACGCAACACCCGCACGGAATGCGCCTGCAGGTCTTGACTCCGTCTTCCGCGAGATTGATGCACGAGCGATCGTCGGGGATTACGGACTCGCTGTCGAGTTAGGCTGGCTGGTGCGCGAAGCTCCGCTTGAGGGTAAGGTTCGGAAGGCGCAGATTGCGCAGATCGGGATGCGATCGCAGTACACTGTTGGTACAACGGGCATCTATACCGACATCGGTGCGCTTTATCGCAGATCAGTCATCCCCATCGACTCCCGACTCGTCGACAACGGTATCGAAATCCTCCTCTGGGGAGTTCGGGCGGATGCCTCGATCCGATACGCCGTCCCGCGCTACCCGGTGTTCGTCATGCTGGGCTACGCCATCGAAACGTGGGCGCAAGAACGGACACTCAGCAGGACCGATGTCACCACGCGTCGGAACGAGGCGACGAGCTCGCTACTAATGGGAATCGGGCTTCAGCGTGGTATGCGGTAGCGGTTACTGCGTTCCCATCACCCCCCTCCTCCATTCCGCTCCGGCGGCGTGGCCCCCGTCAAACTCCGCACAAAAAAATCCGTCATCCTCCTCACCCCATACGCCCCACCATTCGTGTGCCCCTGCCCCGGCAGCACGATGAGCTCGAAGTCCTTCTGCGCACGCACCAGCGCATTCACGACCTGCATCGTGCTCGCTGGATCCACATTGGTGTCCAGCTCTCCGACCACCAGCATCAGCTTGCCCTTCAGCAGGTGGGCGTTGACCATGTTCGACGAGCGCTCGTAGTGCTCGCCGATCGGCCAGCCCATCCACTGCTCGTTCCACCAGATCTTGTCCATGCGGTTGTCGTGGCAGCCGACGCTCGCGAACGCCGCCGTGTAGAAGTCGCCGTGGAACAGCACGGCCCCCATCGCGTTCTGCCCACCGGCTGAGCCGCCGTAGATCCCGACCCGCGTCGCATCGTACCACGGATACTTGGCCGCGATGGCCTTGTGCCATAGCACGCGGTCCGGGAACCCGGCATCGCCGAGGTTGCGCCAGGCCACGTCGTGGAAGGCCTTCGAGCGGTTCGCGGTGCCCATGCCGTCGACCTGCACGACGATGAACCCGTGCTCGGCGAGCAATCGCGTGGCGCCACCCACCTGGAAGGTCTTGGGCGCGAAGCTGCCCTGCGGTCCCGCGTAGATCTGCTCGATCACGGGATACTTCTTCGAGGGGTCGAAGCTTGTCGGCTTCACGATCACACCCCAGATGTCCGTCACCCCATCGCGCCCCTTCGCCACGAAGGGCTCAGCCATCTGGTACCCGGCCGCCACGAGCGCTGACGCATCGCCGCGCTCCAGCTCCATCACCACGGACTGGTCGCTCGTGCGCTTGAGCACCGTCACCGTGGGCAGATCAGGCCGCTGCCACTGGTCCACGTAGTACGTGGTATCCGGCGACCAAGTCACGGTGTGCGTACCGTCCTCAGGCGTGTACGAGACCAGCCCGGTCCCATCGAAGTTGATGCGGTGGTACTTGAGGAAGTACGGGTCCTGCCCCGGATCGCGCCCGTTGGCCACGAACCAGATGCGCCGCGCCGCGGTGTCCACGCTGTGCACATTGCGCACGACCCACGGGCCCTTGGTCACCTGCGCCCTCACGCGGCCCGCGCGCCCATCCACCAAGTAGAGGTGCTTCCAGCCATCGCGCTCCGACATCCACAGGATCTCGCTGCCGTCGGCGATGTCGCGGCGCAAGCGCGTGCCACCGCCCGAGCCCAACGCGTCGTCGGGGGGCCGGTACGAGAAGAAGGTCTCGGGCTCCTCGCTGATCAGCGCGCGGGCCTTGCCGGTCTGCGCGTCCACCTCGATCACGCGGTACACCTGATGCCCGCGCTGATTGTACTCGAAGGTGAAACCGCGCGAATCGTCCCACCACGCGAGCGCGGTGATCGCATACGCGTTGGGGAAGAGCGCATTGTCCACCACCGTCACACGCCGCGACTCCACGTCGATCAACACGGGGTCGCGCCGTGTCACCACATCGCCGGGCTTCTGGTAGTACTGCTCGCGCCACTTGGGCTGCAGCTGGTCACTGGGCGAGGTCTCGATGAATCGCACCATGCGCTGATACCCGGGCGTCACACGCAGCGCCGCGAGCTTCTTGCCATCGGGCGACCATCGAACGGCGCGGTTGTTGCCCGCCCCCAGCACGTACGCATTGCCCTCAGAGCCATCCCAGGTGAGTTGCACACCGGTGGGGCGTGTCCCATTCGCCGCCACGGGCCGCACCCAGAGGTTGTAGTTCTGCACGTACACCTCGCGGGAGCCATCGGGCGAGCGCAACACGTTGGTGTCCACCTGCGCCTGACCTGCTGTCTGCGCCTGCGCCAAGCGCAGCCGCGCCGCGAACAACTCCAGCTCCTGCGACCGATCCTCCTCCCAGTCCTCGCTCGGCACCTCCCACACATCGTCAGCGGCCAAGGCCTCCGCGCTGCCGGGGACGGGGCTTGCTCCACCGCGACCCCCTCCTCCGGGCGCGGCCGCCGGCCCGGTGCGCGAACACACATAGCTGCTCAGCACACATTCATAGGCGAAGCCGCCGAAGCTCATGCGCAGCGCGCGATCGCCGTCATAGGTAAAGGCCGAGAAGGGCAGCGTCAGTGCGGTGGCGCGACCGTTCGTCACGGCGTTGAGCCCCTCGGCGATGCGCGCGTGATCGAAGGGCGCCGACTTCGCCTTCGTCGACACTGTCACCAGCACGAATTCATTGCCACCGGTCACCGACTTGCGGTACCAGAAGCGGTCGGCATCGAGCCACACCGGTCGCTCGGCCACGCCC
Source organism: uncultured Gemmatimonadaceae bacterium (assembly GCA_964503275.1). Taxonomy (GTDB): domain Bacteria; phylum Gemmatimonadota; class Gemmatimonadetes; order Gemmatimonadales; family Gemmatimonadaceae; genus DASRAP01. The sequence continues at coordinate 102,227 of CAZCZO010000001.1, forward strand.
ACGAGCAGCCCATTGAATCGCTGCCCCACCTGCGCGGCGCGCGCATAGTCCTCGGCGGTGCCCTGGGCGCCGGCCCAGGAGGCCGCGAGTACGAGGGCGGAGAGCAACAGGATCGGTCGGGTCTGTGGCATCGGCAGGGCGGGTAGGGCCCCCGGCGCGGGGGCGGTCGTTCGGGACTCCACTTACCTACGCTTCGGGCGGCCCGGGCGCTAGCTTGCCCCCAACTTCGCCTCCCAGTCGTCGTGGTCACACTTCGTCAGATCGCTCCAATCTTTCGGCGGGCGCGTCAGCTGCGGCACACGCCGCCGGCCCAGTCGCCCCGCACGCTGCCGGTGGTGGTGAGCCTCACCTCGATCCCCTCCCGACTCAGCTTCGTCGACCTCGCCGTGCGATCGCTGCTCGCGCAGGAGCAGGGGCCCGAGCAGGTCTGGCTTTGGCTGCATCCATCCTTGGCCACGGACCTTCCCGCGCGGTTGCGGGCGTTGATCGGCGAGCGATTCGCGATCCGCTATGTGGAGGGCACCAGTTCGTATCGCAAGCTGCTTCCGGCCTTGTCCGCGGCGCCGGGTACCACTCTCGTCACCGCCGACGACGATGTGATGTACGATCCCCAGTGGCTCGCCCGACTCTGGACCACGCACGAGCGTCACCCGCGCGATGTGGTCGCGCACGAGGCCCGTTGCATCAGCTATGCGCGCGACGGCGCGCTGCTGCCTTACGTGCGCTGGCCGCGAGAGAGTCGGGCGGGCGTGTGCTACCCCGCGCTGTTGCCGATCGGGTTCGGCGGGACGCTGTATCCCGTGGGATCGCTGCACGCCGAGGTCGGTGACGAAGCGCGCGCGCTCTCACTCGCGCCAAGCGCCGATGACCTCTGGTTCAAGGCGATGTCGCTGCGTGCGGGTACAGCGAGCCGGCGGGTCGACGACCCGTTGCCGCCACCGCTGCCGGCGCCCGGCGCCAAGCGCTCGGCGCTCTCCGTGCGCAACATCGTAGGTGACCGCAACCGTGCGCAGTGGTCCACCCTGGATCAGGCATTCGGATTCGGCCGCCTCGCCGCCTCATGAAGCTCCGCGAGTTCCTCCCGTCCTGGCGCCGCGCCCAGCGGCTACGATCCGGCGTCCCTGCCGCGGTCGGCGCGCCACTGCCGGTGGTCGTGTCGCTGACGTCGATCCCGTCGCGGTTGCCCTATGTCGATCTGCCGATCCGCTCGGTGCTGGCGCAGACCCGCCCGCCGGCGTTGATCGTGCTCTGGTTGCACGAGTCGTTGCGCTCGGCCATCCCGCCCCGCCTCGCGGCGCTCATCGGCTCACGCGTGGAGATCCGCTTCGTCAGCGGCACCAGTTCGCACCGCAAGCTGGTCCATGCGCTCGCCGACTGGCCCGACCGCGTCATCGTCACCTGCGACGACGACGTGATGTACGATCCGGCGTGGTTGGAGCGCCTGTGGGCGACCCACGAACGGCACCCCCGCGACATCGTGGCGCATGAGGGCCGCCTGATCAGCTACGGCGCCGACGGCACGCTGCTCCCCTACGCGCAGTGGCCTTGGGTGCAGGAGCCAGGGAATGCGACCCCGGCCTTCCTCCCGGTGGGCTACGGGGGAGCGCTGTATCCGCCGGGGGCGTTGCACGCCGATGTCACCGACGCGCAGCAGTACCTCGCCCTGGCCCCGACCGCGGATGACCTCTGGTTCAAGGCGATGGCGCTACGGGCGGGAACCGTCAGTCGCAGAGCAGACGACCCGGTGCCTCGCCCGATCCCGGTGGTAGGCGCCAAGGGCTCCGCGCTCGCAGCGGTCAATATCCGCGAGGACCGAAACCGCACGCAGTGGCTGGCGCTCAGTGAGGCCTACGGCGTGGGGCGGCTCGACGGCACATTCTGATGGGGTTCTGACGCCATGGATCGTAGCCTCGACGAGATGACGTCAGCACTCACGGTGTATCTGACGACGCTCGGGGACCTCGAAGTGCGAGTCGTTGGTCCTGCAGGCGAGCGGTCGCTCAGCAAGGGGAAGCCGGCGGCCTTGCTGGCCTACTTGGCCTGTTCACCTGGCAGGCGAGCCACCCGAGAGCGCTTGGCGACGCTGCTCTGGGCGGACGGCTCGTCAGATTCCGCGCGCCAGAATCTTCGCCAGACGCTCTGGTACATCAAGCGGCGCTTGGGCGAGCTGGTGGAGACCAGCGACGACGTGCTGTCGCTCGCCGTCGCCACTACGTTCGATCGCGACGACTTCCTGGCCCTCGCTGCAGCGGGTGACCACGCGGCTGCGGTGGAGCGCTATGCGGGGCAGTTCATGCCCGAGTTCGCGGCGCCCGGCGCCGAGGCGTTCGAGGAGTGGGCCACAGTGGAACGCCGTCGGCTGTCAGCCGCCTTCGTGGCATGTGCCGAGCTGGAAGTGCGCGTCGCACTATCTCAAGGTCGATTTGCCGACGCGGTCCGGCTCGCCCGCCGAGCCCGCGACGAGTTGCCCGCCGAGCTCTCGGGTTGGCGGCTCCTGCTTGAGGCGTTGGTCACCGCCCGGGACCAAGTGGGCATGACGGCGGAACTGGCGCAGTTCGATCTCTTGATCGAGCGCGAGGATCTGGCGCCCGATCCCGCCACACGGGCGACCGTCCAGCTGGCGCGACGGGTGCTGCGCGGCGAGACACCCACGGGTGATGCGCCCGCCTCCGAAGCGTCTCCCGTGCTGGCGCCGGACCTTGTGGGGCGCGAGGTCGAGTTCCGCCGCCTGATCGATGCGTGGGACGCGGCGGGTCGCGGTCGTGGGTCCCTGCTCCTGCTCGCCGGTGCCGCGGGGCTTGGCAAGAGCCGTCTGCTGAATGATTTCCACGCGCGCGTGATGGCCGCCCGTGCCCGGGTCGTCTTGGTCCGCGCGCATCAGGGGAACCGCGGGATCCAGTCCTCCTTGGCGGCGTCGCTCGCGGAAGCGGTGGCTACGCTCCCCGATGCCATGGGAGTCGCGCCCTCGAGCGCGGCGGTGCTGGTCGCCCTGAATCCACGCTTGGCAGACACCTTCGAGGCCGCAACCCCCGACACGGCGACCGGCGAGGACGCGTTGCGGAGGCGGGTGATTGCGCTGAGTGAATTGCTTGCCACCGTGAGCGAGCGCAAGCGGGTGGCCCTGCTGATTGACGACCTGCATTGGGCAGATCCCGAATCGCTGCGGATCTTGGCGGGCCTGCGCGCCACCATCGAGTCTGGGCGCATCCTTGCGGTGGTGACCAGCCGCTTGCCGCGGGACGCCAGCGAAGCGCTGGGCACGCTGGAGACCCTGCAACTCCCTCCGCTCGACGTCGCGGGCGTCGCTGAGTTCGTCGCTAGGCTGGGGCGCCTCCCCATGGAGGCCTGGGTCACTCCGTTCCTGCAACAGCTGCTCAACGCCACCCGCGGGATTCCGTTGGAGCTGGTCGAGAGTCTGCAGCGCCTGCTTGAGATCGGCGTACTGCGACTCCGCGATGGCTCGTGGGAGGTCGATGAGCCGGAACGCCTGCTGCAGGACGTCGCCGCGGGGGACGCCTTGCAGCGACGACTCGCCGTCCTCAGCCCGGCAGAGCGCGAGACGCTCCTCCGGATCGCGACGATCGGTCGTCCGGTCGAGGCCAAGTCGCTGCCGCGGGAGCTAGTCGACCCGCTGGAGCAACGCGGCTTCGTGTGGCGCGATGCGGACCGGCTCGGACTGGTGCACGACGAGATCGCTGAGGCGGCACTGGAGGCGGCGACGCCAGAGCTGCGGCGTAGGGCACACGCGTGGGCGGCCGAGCAGTTTCGTGTGAACAGCACCCCTGCCACGCAGCCGGTGCTGGCGTATCATGCGGCACGCGCCGAGGACGAAGCGCTGCTGAGACGGGTGACGGAAGAGCACGTGCGTGCTCGGCGCGCCGACGGCGATCGACGACCGGTAGCGCAGGTGGTGGATGACCTCGTGGGTGCGACCGTCGCGGCGGCACAACGGCAGCGGCTTGCAACCTCCTTGCCGTGGTCGCTTCGAAGTCCCTGGGGTTGGCGGCCGGTGGTCGTGGTCGCGGCTGTATTGATCGTCGTTGCTGGAATCTCCGCGTGGCGCCGTCCCCTAGCGCCCGCCGATGCAGATCTCATCGTGTTGCTACGCCTGGCGTCCACGCAAGACTCTCTGGCCGAGCTCTCGCTCTCCTACTCAGGTACTGGGCGTCGGATCCAAGCCGCGGTACCTCGTATACGACCGCGTACTGCGTATCCACCACTCACGCATCGTGGCCTAGAACGACTCGTGCCGCTGCCAGACGGGTCCGGATTCGTGGGGCATGGATTCTTCGGCGGCCCCAATGGCGACGAGATCGTCGAGGTCGATCAGCGCGGCGAACTCCGATTCATTGCGCCGAGCACGGCGGACGATGGTTCCGCACTTCCGTCCCCCGATGGTCGTTTTGTAGCATTTTCGACGGCGCGCTACGATACCGTGACGGATCACCTCTCGTTGGCGGTACTTGAGCGGGCCTCCGGACAGATCCGGCGTGTGACGCACAGCGACGACATTGAACGGTTGGTGGGCTGGAGCCCCGACGGAACCCGATTCGTCTACCAACGAGTGCATTTCAGCCGTGATCGCGAGGCCACTGCGTGCGTCATCAGCTTCGATGGTACTGACGAGCGCTGTGACTGGCCCGCGCTGGGTGATCGGAAGACACGCCCGCTGGGGTGGGTCGATGCTCGAACCTTCATCGTCGCGATCGACGACGACGGTCAGTTGATGCACGTCGATGTGGAATCCGGCGCAGTCGAGCTCGTGGGGTCGTCGAACTCCCAGCTTGACGCGATTGCGGGGACCGCGCTGCTCAGTGAGTCTGTGGTCGATCCTGTTTCAGGTGTCGGCCAGATCCGGCTCCGGTGGAGTGATTCGCCCAACGGCGCATCGGTTCCGGCGGGACTGGCGTCGGGCGTGCCATTGCTGGCGCAACGTCGATCCCGTGGTCCTCCGTTCTTGGAGAGGATCCTCGTGTCACCACTCTCAGGCTCGTTGCCGATCGATGCCACGCACCGGTTGCGGGTGGCGGGCGTTGGCTCTGATGGTGTCGCGATGCCCGCGTACGCCCTGCGATTCACGTCGCGTGACACCAACATCGTCGCCGTCTCGGCCGAAGGGCGCGTGATGCCGCGCCGCGAAGGGCGCGCGTGGGTCGTCGCGACCGCGGGGGGGTGGCGTAGTGACTCGGTGCTGGTCGATATAGGGACGGCGGAGGCCGTTCCGTTGCTCGAGGAGCGCTGGGCGGCCGATTGGATCGATCGATGGCGCGGCTATGGTGATCCCAACCCACTCGTGCGCGAGGATCGCGGCGTTCGTGCGTTGGTAGCGAACGGTGACGGGAAGTACGAGAGTGGTGCTTACACGCGTCAGGATCTCAACAGCCGAACGGGACTAGGTATCGAGGCCTCAGTTCGCCTTCCGGTCACCTACACCCAATGGCAGACTCTTGGTGTGTCACTGGTCGCCTTCACGCGAATGAGCGAGCTGACTCGCTGGGACCACAATTCCGGAAGTATCCCCAGTGGCAAAGACTGGGCCTGCGGCACTGCCTTCCCATTCGGCGAGGGTACCCCAGCGCGCCGCGCATTCTCGATCGGCGGGTTCCTACGCGGGGAACTCCGAGTTCCCGCACCTCCCGGCCTCTACTCTGGGGACTGGAAGACCCTGCGCCTCCAGTATTTCCCGGATGGCCGATGCGGCGTAGCCATAGACGGCACGCCGCTCGCCATTCTGGAAGTTGGCCTCCCCCCTGAGGGTGCGCCCGTCCGTCTTGTGCTGAACGGACACTCCGTCAACTCCGCCCTCGTCGTCGGCCCGCTCACGGTCTGGCAGGGTGTCCGCCACGACCTGCCATGGGAGCAGGTCGTGGTCAGCAACCCCTCCCGCTAACCCTCCCGCCCCACTCGCACTCCCGCCACCACCTCCGCCGGCGCCACCTCATACCCCCACAGCTTGCGCGTCAACGACGCGCGCCCGTGCGTCAGTGAGTACAACGTCGTCGCATAGAGGTGGAGCTCCGCCGCCGGCACCGTCGCGCGGACCCGCACCTCGCCGCCGTCGAGCACGTCGGTGCCGAGGATCTGCGCACGTCGCGACGACAGATCGCCCAGCACGTCGCCCAGCGCGCTCTCGGGGATCGTCACCACCAACTCGTCCAAGGGCTCCAACAGCGCCGGCCGACACTTCGGCGCGACGGTCTTGAAGGCCAGGATCCCCGCCATCTTGAACGACATCTCGTTGCTGTCCACCGAGTGGTGGCTGCCGTCGTACACGGTCACCGAGAAGTCCACGAGCGGGTACCCGGCGAGCACTCCGCGCTCCGCGGCCTCCTGCACACCCTTGTCCACCGCCGGGATGTACTTGCCGGGGATCACACCGCCCTTCACCTCATCCACGAATTCGTAGCCGGCACCGCGCGGCCTCGGCGCGATCTTGATCCAGCAGTCGCCGAACTGCCCACGTCCACCGGTCTGCTTCTTGTGCCGCCCCTGCCCGTTCGCACCCGCCAGCACGGTCTCGCGGTAGGCGATGCGCGGCTTGCTCAGCGTCGCGGTCACCCCCGTCTGCCGCGCCAGTCGCGCCAACGACACCTCCAAGTGCCGCTCGCCCATCCCCGTCACGATGGTCTCGTGCGTCTCGGTGTCGTACACCACGCCGAAGGTCGGGTCTTCGTCGTGCAGCTTGTGCAACCCCGTCTGCAGCTTCTCTTCCTCACTCGGGGCCGACGCGGTGATCGCGAACGACACCAGCGCCTCGGGGAACTCGATCATCGGCAAGCGCACCGGATGCACACGCGTACTCAATGAGTCGTTCGTGTGCGTGTTGCGCAGCTTGGCCACACAGCCGATGTCGCCAGGGTACAGCCGCGTCACCTCCACCCGGTCCTTGCCCTGCGGGACACTCAGGTGGTTCACCTTCTCGGTGTGATCGCGCGTGGCGTTGTACACATCATCGCCGTTCGCGAGCACCCCGCTGAAGGTCCGGAAGTAGCTCACCTCGCCGACGTGCGGCTCGCTGACGGTCTTGAACACCAGCGCCGAGAAGGGGGCGTCATCGAAGGGATGGATCTCGACGGTCTGCTCACCTTCGCGCCCGGTGAAGGCATGTAGCTCCTCCATCTCGTAGGCGCTGGGCATCAGCGTCACCAACAGGTCCAGCAGGGTGCGGCAGCCCCACGTATGCTGCGACGAACAGCAGAGCAGCGGGAACAACTCGGCCCGCTTCATGGCCTCCTTCATCGCGGCCATCTCGACGTCGCCCGGCAGCTCCTCGCCCGCGAAGAAGCGCTCCAGCAACGCGTCGTCGGTCGAGGCCACCGCCTCGACCAGCTCGGCGTGATAGCGCTCGAAACGCTGGCGCTCCTCCGCGGGGATCTCGCCCTCGGTGTAGTCGCCACTGCGCGCACCCGGCGTGTAGAAGTGCGCCTTCTTGGTGAACAGGTTGATGATCCCGCGGAATCCCGTCCCCGCTCCGATCGGGATCTCGACCGGCACGACCTTCGTCGTCAGCTCGGCCTTGATGCTCGCATACGCCGCGTCGAAGTCGGCGTGCTCCTTGTCCATCATCGCCACCACGAACAGCACGGGATCGCGCCGCCGGATCGCCTCACGGAACATGCGCGCCGTCCCCGCCTCGACCCCGGCCGTCGCGCTCACGGCCACCAGCGCGCCATCGGCCGCATGCAGCCCGGCGAGCGCATCGCCCTGGAAGTCGAGGAAGCCCGGCGTGTCGATCAGGTTCACCTTCACGTCGCGCCACTCGGCGTGCGCGCAGGCCAACTGGATCGAGTAGCCCCGCGCGGTCTCTTCGGGCAGCGTGTCGGTGAGCGTCGTCCCATCACGGATGCTGCCGTGCCGCCGCGACGAGCCGGCCACGAAGGCCAGGGCGTCCACCAAGGTCGTCTTGCCGCTGGTGTTGTGCCCAACCACCGCGATGCTCCTGATCTCGCTGCTCCGGTACTCCCGCATCGGGACGCTCCGTGTCGAGGGTCGTGGGCGGGAAATCGTCGCTCCCGCCGGGCTGCCCGTCAAGTGTCGGCCCCGGGACCACGGGCCTCCACCACCGGGCGCCACGTCCGACGCGGCGCTCCCCGCGCCCCCGAACGCAGGACCGGGCGCCCCCACAGGGAGCGCCCGGTCCGCACTACCACTTCAGCTTACGAAATGAGCGTCCGTGTCAGAGATCCTCATGGTCAAGGGTGACGCCGTCGAACTCGCGCAGGGCTTCGAGCAGTGCGTCCGTCCCCATCACGCCGCCACTGGGGCGCGGGGGCGGGGCGAGCGTGACCGTGAGGGCGCGCCGCATGCCCTCGGGCCACTCGGCCTGATTGAGACCGGCGGCCAACTGCCGGATCGCCGGACCGCTGCGCTCCAGCAGACCGTGCGCACGGTCTGAGAACGAGTCATTCACGCGCACATCGCCACGGTGACCATCCACCGCGGCCGCGAGCGCATGCGCCAGCGACTCGGGACTGGCTTCCCCGTACATCGTCACCACGCGCCGTTGCGGGGCCTCAGCCGTCAGAGGCGACGGCACCGAGTGCACCTCGGCGAACGTGACAGCGCTGTCGGGGCGATCCTCCAACATCACGAGGACATCCATCATTCACTCCCCTCCATCGATGTACCTGCGGACCTGCGGGTACACTGATGCATACCCGCCAGTACACAGACGGGTCACTTGCGGGTCGCGTCACCCTCAGCGTCGCCGCGGCGCCAGGGCGAGTGTCAGCGCCAGCAGGGCCGCCAGCCCGATGCGCGGCGCCGGGGCCAACCCCGCCGCGAAGTCCGCGCGCAGCGCGGCGACCCAGCCCACGCGGGCCAGCAGCTCCCAGGCGAGCACCACCAGTAAGGCCGCCCGCACGCGCGACGCCACCCGCGAGCCGCCCAGCAGCAGCGCCATGGCCGCGCCGAGCGCGATCATCTGACCGCAGTGGACGGCGAGCCCCGCAGCAGCGGTCGCGAGACCGCCGGATCCCTCGCCGAGGACCAGCTCGCCGACCCGCTGGAAGCCGGCCCAGGCCCCGTCGCGGGCCCGCCCGAATGCGATCAAGGCGCCGGTGGTCACGGCCATCGCCGCCACGCTGGCGTCCAGGGCCCAGATCCAGCGGGAGGGGCGCGGGGGCGAACGGAGCTCGGGTGCGAAGTCGGACATGCCCTGAAATCAACCGGGCGGTGCCGGTTCGTGCCACAGCGATGACAGGCGGCCGCGGCCCGGGCGGGTTAACATCCTCTGGTCCTGTTGCGTCCTCCCCACGCACTCGACACACCGGAGGTCCCCCGTGTCTGCCCACCGTATCCGACGCTTCGCCCCCATCGCGGGCGCGCTCCTGCTCTGCGCCGTCACGCTCCCCGCGCAGCGCGCCGACATGGCGGCCGCCCAAGCCGCCGACCGCGAACAGACCGCCGACCAGCAGGTGCGCCACGTCCTCAGCCGCCTGACCTTCGGCGCGCGGCTGGGCGACTACGAGCGCGTCCGCGCCATGGGCGTCGACGCCTTCATCGCACAGCAACTGCAGCCGGGAAAGATCCCCGACCCGGTCGTCACGCCGCTGCTCAAAGAGCTCGACGCCTACAACAAGACGCCCGCTGAACTGCGGCGCGACTATCCGCCGCCGGCCCAGTTGCAGCAGCAGCTGGCCCGCGCCCAGCAGTCTGGCGCCCAGGTGGACTCGCAGGCCCTGCGCCGTCAGGCCGCCGAAGGGCGCCGCCCCTACGCCGACATCCAGACGGCCCGCGTGCTCCGGGCGGTGGCCACCGAGCGGCAGCTCGAAGAAGTGCTGGTGGACTTCTGGCTCAATCACTTCTCGGTGTTCGGCACCAAGAACGCCCAGATGCGCTACTACCTCGCGCAGTACGAGCGCGAGGTGATCCGCCCGAACGCCCTCGGCAAGTTCCGCGACCTGCTGGGCGCGGTGGCCACGAGCCCCGCGATGCTCACCTACCTCGACAACTTCCAGAGCACTGCTGACACCGGCCGCCCCACGCTGGGCCGCCCGATGGAGCGCGCGATCGCTGACCGCCGCCGGCAGCAGGTGCTGCGCCAGAACCCCGCGCTCGCCAACGTCGCCGGCCGGCGCGGCCTCAACGAGAACTATGCCCGCGAACTGCTCGAGCTGCACACGCTCGGCGTCGATGGCGGCTACACGCAGCAGGATGTGATCGAGGTCGCCCGCGCGTTCACGGGATGGACCGTGCGTCCGCCCGCGCTCGCGGGCAACGACGACTTCCTCTTCAACCCGCTCAACCACGACGCCGGCGAGAAGAAGGTGCTCGGCACCACCCTGCGCGCCGGTCGCGGCGTGGACGATGGGGAACAGGTACTGGACCTCCTCGCAGCGCATCCGAGCACGGCGCGCTTCATCGCGCACAAACTCGCCGTCCGCTTCGTGAGCGACGAGCCCCCGGCCGCGTTGGTGGAGCGTGCCGCTGCGGTGTTCACCAAGACCAAGGGCGACATCCGCGAAGTGGTCCGCACCATCATCACCTCGCCCGAGTTCTTCAGCGCCGACGCGTACCGCGCCAAGGTCAAGTCGCCCTTCGAGCTCGTGGTCTCGGCGGCCCGCGCCACGGGCGCCGCGCCCGACCGCTCCCCGCAGACCGCGCAGATGATCGCCGCCCTGGGGCAGCCCGTCTTCGGCCGTCAGACGCCCGACGGCTGGCCCGAGACCGCCGACGAATGGATCAACACCGGCGCCATCCTCAACCGCATCAACTTCGGCGTGGCCGTCGCGGCCGGTCGCCTGCCCGGCGTGTCGGCCCGCAGCTGGCCGCTGATGCAGGAGCTCGCCGGCCGCCCGCGCGACGAACAGGTCGATGGGGTCGCCCGCGCACTGCTCGGTGGCGAGATCTCGCCTGAGACCCGGCAGATCCTCGTCGACGGCAACAACCCGCTGGCCGGCGGCACGGCCTCCGACGACGAGCCCCCCGCCATGGGACGTGGCCGCCGCGCGACCATGGGTCCGCCCCCGCGCGACGCTGTGCGCCCCGATCCGCAGATGGGCGCGCAAGGGCAGATGACCCGCGCCTTCCAGAACCTCCCGCCGCTGCAGGGTCTGCAGCAGATCGTCGGCCTCGCCCTCGGCTCGCCCGAGTTCCAGCGCCGCTAGAGGAGCCGCACATGCAACGCCGCATCTTTCTCAAGCAGGGCGCCTTCGCGCTCGTGACGATGGGGCTCAACCCCTCGTTCCTGCGCCGCACGGTCCTCGATCTCGAGCTGCCCGCGGCAGCGAAGGGCAAGGTCCTCATCTGCTTGTTCCAGCGTGGCGCGGCCGACGCGCTGAACGTCGTCGTGCCCTTCGGCGACCGCGACTACTACGCGCTGCGTCCGCGCATCGGCATCGCCGCGCCGAGCCGCGGTGCGGTGGGCAGCACGGCCATCGACCTGGATGGGTTCTTCGGGCTGCACCCGTCGCTGGCGCCGCTGCACACGCTGTACCGTGACGGCATCCTCGCGCCCATCCACGCCGTGGGCAGCCCCAGCGCGACGCGTTCGCACTTCGACGCGCAGGACTACATGGAGAGCGGCACGCCCGACAACAAGGGCACGCGCGATGGCTGGCTCAACCGCTACCTGGCCACGCACGGCACCTGTGAGTCCGGCTGCACCCCCACGCCGTTCCGCGCCGTCAGCATGACGCAGCAGACGCCACGCATCCTCCAGGGTCCGCAGGAGACCGTGGCGATGAACTCGCTCGAGGAGTTCTCGGTGCGCGCGGCGGGGAGCGACGCCCAGCGTCTCGAGTCGCTGTACCGCACGGGCCGCGCCGACCTCGTGCACGGCTCGGGCACGGAGATGTTCGAGGCCGTGAAGATGCTCAAGGCGGCCAACCCGCAGCAGTACCGTGTGGCCAACGGCGCCCAGTACCCCAACTCGCAGTTCGGGACGCGGCTGCGGCAGATCGCGCAGCTGATCAAGGCGAACGTCGGCCTCGAGGTCGCCTTCGCCGACATCGGCGGCTGGGACACGCACGTCAACCAGGGGGGCGCCACGGGGCAGCTGGCCAACCGCCTCGGCGATTTCGCCCAGAGCATCGCGGCCCTGACGCAGGACCTCGGCGACCGCATGGACGATGTCGTGATCCTCACGATGTCGGAGTTCGGCCGCATGGCCCGCGAGAACGGCAGCGCCGGCACGGACCACGGGCACGCGGGTTCGATGTTCGTGATCGGGGGGAAGGTGCAGGGCGGGCGCGTACTCGGCCGCTGGCCCGGCCTCGCGCGCGAGCAGCTGTTCGAGGGTCGCGACCTCGCCCTGACCACGGACTTCCGGTCGGTGTTCAGCGAGGTGGCGCAGACGCACCTCGGCCTGCGCGACAGCGCGGCGCTGTTCCCCGGCTTCACGCCCAGCCCCCTCGGCGTGCTCTAGCGCGGCAACGCGGGCGGTTATCTTGTAGGGATGACCTTCCTCGAACGGCTCCTGGCCTCGGTCAAGCAACTCGGCGGGATCCTGCCGGGTCTGCTCGGCGCGGCCGTGCTGCTGGTGGCGGGCTACCTGCTGGCGAAGGTCTGCCAGCGCGCCGTGGCCCGTGCGCTGCGCCGCATCCAGCTGAATGCCCTGGTGCGCCGCGGAGGCGTGCTGCCCGGGCTGGACCACGGGTCGGTGCACGTGAACCCCACGCGTCTGCTGGCCAACCTGGTGTTCTGGCTGGTGATGTTCGCGGCGATGATCGTCGCGGCCGACGCGCTGGGGGTGGACTCGCTGGCCCAGGTGTTCGGCGATCTGTTGTCGTACCTGCCGGCGATGATCGCCGCGATCGTTGTGGTGATCATCGCGATCGTGCTGGGCGACTTCGTCGAGGGGCTGATCATGGCCTCGGCGGGTGCGCTGCACGGCGGGCCGCTGTTGGCACGGGTGGGCAAGGGCGGGGTGGTGGTGCTGGGCGTGTTCATGGCGCTGCAGGAGCTGGGCGTCGCGACCGAGATCGTCGTCACGGCCTTCGCGATCGTGTTCGGCGCGGTGGCGCTCTCGTTGGCGCTGTCGTTCGGGTTGGGCAACCGCGAGTTGGCCGGCGAGGTCACACGGGAGTGGTATTTGCAGTGGCGGGCGGAGCGCGAAGCGATCGCCCGAGAAGTGGCGGCGGAGGAACGCGCCGAAGGGCTGGCGGACGATCCCGCGTCGCCGGACCGTACGCGAGTGGATTGACACCGGGACAGGAAGACCGATGACGGAACGTTCGATGCGCGCGATCTCGCGCGGTTCGCTGGTGGTGGCCACCCTCTTGTCGGCGGCCTGTGGTGCACAGGGCGGCGACGATACGGCAGGCATGACGGCGCAGTTGAACCGGCAGGCCGACGCGTTGCGCACGCGCGTGCTGGGGATGGCGACCTTTGCTGGTCTGGCCGACGAATGCTCGCCGGGCGAGTTGCGGGTCTTCGACGGCGACAGCGCCGAGGTGGCGACCGGGCTCATGACGGAGCTGGAGCGCCTGGTGATCTCGTATGGTGCGGGCACGTCGCTCGACAACGAGAAGGGCCGGGCGCTGCTGCGCGCGGTCGCGCGCTTGGAGACCTACGGGCCCGGCGTCGCGTGGGATGTGCTGGAGGGCCCCGCACCGCGGACCTTCAATCCCATCACGACGTCGCGGTTGCCGAACCCCGAGACCAAGGCCTGCGAGGACATTCCCGGGTTGGACCCGGTGGCGATCCTGTTGCCGCAGATCGCGGGCTTCGAGGTGCCGCGCGACTCGATGGTGTTCCCGGTCGCGGTGGGCTACGGGCCTGACGCGGTCAACGAGCTACGGGACTGGCACTACCAGCGCACCGCCGGCGCGGCCGATTCGATGCTGCGCTACGTGCGGGTGACGACGACGGCGACGCTGGGCGACTACGCGACCGTGGCGGTGCAGCGCGAGAGCGAGCGGCAGGGTGCGGTGCCGTATCCGGCCTTGTCGAGCGGGGCCTCGTACGTGTTGCACTGGGTCGCGAACGAGTGGCGCCTGATCGGCTATTCGCGGGTCTGGTAGGGCGCGGCGGCGGCGGGTGGTCGCCGCATTGTAAGTTATTGCGCTGCAACGAGTTCCGCCCCGACAAATCGGTTGATTTTCGGGGCGTTCGTGCGTACATTTCAGGAATGGGCCTGCAGCTGCTGGGCCCCCTCCTGATCCCCATCGCCGAGCTTGCATGACCGCGCCGAACAATCGTGAGCGGATCGTCCCGCGTTTGATCGAGGACGAGATCAAGGAATCGTTCATCAACTACTCGATGAGCGTCATCGTGTCGCGGGCGCTGCCCGACGTGCGCGATGGGCTGAAGCCGGTGCATCGGCGGGTCTTGTACGCGATGAACGAGCTGGGACTCTCGCCCGGCCGCGGCTACAAGAAGTCGGCGACGGTCGTCGGCGACGTGCTCGGCAAGTACCACCCGCACGGCGACCAGTCGGTGTACGACGCGTTGGTGCGCATGGTGCAGGAGTTCTCGCTGCGCTATCCGCTGGTGGACGGGCAGGGGAACTTCGGGTCGGTGGACGGCGACCCGGCGGCGGCGTACCGCTACACCGAGGCGCGGCTCACGCGCATCGCGACGTACATGCTCGCCGACATCGACAAGGGCACGGTGTCGTTCGCGCCGAACTTCGACGACCGGTTGGAGGAGCCGACGGTGTTGCCGTCGGGCATCCCGAACCTGCTCGTGAACGGCTCGACGGGGATCGCGGTCGGCATGGCGACGAACATCCCGCCGCACAACCTGCGCGAAGTAGTCGCGGCCTGTGTGGCGCTGATCGACGACCCGGAGCTCGACGCCGAGGCGCTGCGCAAGTTCATCAAGGGGCCGGACTTCCCGACGGGTGCGTACATCTATGGCCGGCAGGGCATCGCCGACTACCAGACGACGGGCCGCGGCAAGGTCATCATGCGCGCGCGGGCGGTGGTCGAGGAGAAGGAGTCGACCGGGCGCGAGCAGATCGTCGTGACCGAGATCCCCTACATGGTCAACCGCGCGAATCTCGTGCTGAGCATCGCCGAGTTGGTGCGCGAGGGGAAGATCACGGGCATCTCGGCCCTGCGCGACGAGTCCGATGCCAACACGCGCATCGTGATCGAGCTGAAGCGCGATGCGATGCCGAAGGTGGTGCTGAACCAGCTGTACAAGCACACCACGATGCAGACGACGTTCGGCGTGATCATGCTGGCGCTGGTGCCCGACGCGATGACGGGCAGCCTGGTGCCGAAGGTCATGCCGATGAAGGAGGTGTTGCAGCGCTACCTCGATCACCGGCACGACGTGATCGTGAAGCGCACGCAGTTCGACCTCGCGAAGGCGCAGGAGCGGGAGCACATCCTCGAGGGGTTGAAGATCGCCGTCGACAACATCGACGAGGTGATCGCGCTGATCCGGGCGGCCGACGACACGCCGACGGCGAGTGCGCAGTTGCAGGCGCGCTTCGGGCTCAGTGAGCGGCAGGCCGAGGCGATCCTCAACATGCGCTTGGCCAAGCTGACGGGGCTGGAGCGGGACAAGCTCGAGGCCGAGTTGGCGGAGGTGCGGGCGACGATCGCGGACCTGACGGACCTGCTGGCGTCGCGGGAGCGCCGGATGGCGGTGATGAAGACGGAGTTGCAGGCGGTCGCGGCGGACTTCGGCGACGCGCGTCGCACGGAGATCATCGCGGACGAGGGCGAGTTCACGATCGAGGACCTGATCGCGAACGAGGAGATGGTGGTGACCATCTCGCACACGGGCTACATCAAGCGCACGCCGGTGAGCACCTACCGCAAGCAGCGGCGTGGCGGACGCGGCTTGGCGGGCACGAACCTCAAGGACGAGGATTTCGTGCAGCACCTGTTCATCGGTGCGACGCACGACTATCTGCTGGTGTTCACGGACGACGGGCGCGTGTACTGGCTCAAGGTGCACGAGATCCCGCAGGCGGCGCGCACGGCGAAGGGCAAGCCGATCGTGAACCTCATCAACGTGTCGGCCGACACGCGGGTGGCGGCAGTGTTGCCGGTGAAGAAGTTCACCGACGACGAGTTCCTGTTCTTCTCGACGCGCAACGGGACGGTGAAGAAGACGCCGCTCTCGGATTACTCGAACGTGCGCACAACGGGGATCAAGGCCATCAAGATCGACGACGGTGATCAGTTGATGGACGTGCAGATCACCAGCGGGACCAACGACATCGTCCTGGCCACGCGGCATGGGCAGTCGGTGCGCTTCCACGAGAGCGATGTGCGCTCGATGGGGCGTGACACGACGGGTGTGCGCGGGGTGGAGCTGGGTGAGGGCGATTCGCTGATCGGGATGGTCGTGGTGCGGCGCGATGCCGATCTGCTGGTGGTGACCGAGCTCGGGCTGGGCAAGCGCACGAAGGTCGAGGAGTACCGCGTGCAGAAGCGCGGCGGCAAGGGGATCCTCACCTGCAAGCGCACCGAGCGCACGGGCGACGTGGTGGGCCTGCTCGAGGTGATCGAGAACGACGAGATCATGCTCATCACGCGCGGTGGGATCATGCTGCGGGCCAGTGCGGACACGGTGCGCGAGACCGGCCGGAACGCGCAGGGCGTGAAGCTGGTGAAGCTCGATCTGGGCGATGCCGTGACGGCGGTGGTGCGCGTGGTGAAGGAGGACAAGGACGACGACGGGTCGGCGGGGGAGGGGGACGGGGACCTAGCGCCGGGCGGGGAACAGCTGGAGCTTTCCGGGGAGTAGGGGGCGGCGACATCGCGCGTGGCGGTGCGTCGTGAGACCACGTCACGCGAGGAGTCGCCGATGGTCGGGTACGTCACTCTCCCGCGGGGGATCCGGGCTGTTCTGCGACCGCTGCTCGCCGTGGCCGCGGCATGGCCGGTGTCGGGCGTCGGGTCGTTGCACGGACAGGCCCCGCAAGACGGGGGTGTCAGGCGCGTCCTCATCATCGGCGGCTCGCCGATCGATCCGGAAACGCGCTGGTTCGAGGGGACGGTGGGACTCCAGGCGCTGCCAGGCGGGCGCATCGCCGTGTCGTCGCGCAAGAGCTACAACGTGCGGATCTTCGACGACAAGGGGCGCCTGCTGCGCAGCATGGGCCGCAAGGGCGAGGGGCCCGGCGAGCTCAGCTCGCCCGGCGCACCGCGGCTCGTCGGCGATCGCATCGCGGTGTCGGCGAATCTGGGGCGCATCGCGTGGTTCGACACGCTCGGCAAGCACATCAAGACCACGAGCGCCGATCTCGACTCGCTGCGGAACCCGGTCTGGGTGCTGCGGCACCAGTGGGTGCTGACGCAGCGCACCCCGCCGGTGCCCAAGACGGTCCGGATGCCGGTGCACCAGTTGGATGTCCACTATCTGCTGCGCCGGGGCCGCGCCCGGGCGGACACCATCGCCAGCGTGATGCCGGGGTTGCATGTGGAGCTGCGCAACGGGATCGTCGGGTCGTTCAACTCGACCTTCCCGCAGAGCGGTGACGTCGCGGTGATCGGTGACTCGGTGATCGTGGTGGCCGACGGCATCGCGGGGACAGTGCGGTGGATCCGTGTGGACCGCGACAGCGCGCGGGTGCTACGGCAGGAGACGCTGCCATTCCCACGGCGTCCGGTCACGGCGTCGGAGGTGTCGGCCGCGGTGCGGGCGATGGCAGAGAGCGGCCAGACCATCGCCACGGATGGGGCGCGTGGGAGCGCCGGGAGGCCGCCGCTCCGGCCCATCAACCCGCCCAAGGCCTGGTCGGTGGCGCGACGCGTGCTCGCCAGCGAGGATGGCCACGTGTGGGTCCGCACGGTCGATGCACCCGGTGGGGCGTGGGGCTGGATGGTCTTCCCGCCGAGTGGTCCACCGCTGCGCATCGAGCTGCCGCGCCGTTTCACGGCCTACGATGTCGAGGGGACCCGCATCTACGGGACGGAGCCGCAGGGTGACGATGCGATCATGGCGCTCGTGGTGTACGAGCTGCGGCGCTGAGCGCGGCCGGGGCGGCGCGCGATCGCTGACCGGGTGGCGGCGGTCGGCGTGGCAACCCCCGGTGGCGGTCGTGTGTCACATTCGTCGGAGTATCGCTCCCCATCATCAACGAACCTTCGAACCATGCACGCCCTTCGCGTCCCCTCCGCCGCCGTCTTGGCCTTGACCGTGGCTGCGCCGCTCGCCGCCCAGCCGGTCCGCACCCTCTCTACCCCGCAGTTCGAGTACGCCGAGCCCTTTTCCCAGATCACCGGGCTGCGTGAGCTGCGCGACGGTCGTGTGATCGTCGCGGATCTCCGCGACAAGACCCTGCAGGCGATCGACCTGCGCAGCGGGCGCGCGACGGCGATCGGGCGTGAGGGTTCTGGGCCGAACGAGTGGGGCATGCTGGCGCGCCTGTTGCCCTTCGCGGGCGACTCGGTGCTGCTGGTCGATCCGCTGAACTCGCGCTTCCTGCTCATTGGGCCCGATGGTCGGCCGGTGCGCACCATCATGCCAGCCGGCGGTGGCGGGCCGATGGTGATGGGCGGGCCGGCCGGTGCGGCCGGTGCTGCGGGAGCGGGTGGCCGGGCGGTGGTGTCGGGGCAGGCGGGGGGCGCCGCGGGTGCTGCCAGCGGTGCCTCGGCTGGTGCTGCGGGAGGCCGAGCCGCCGGAGCCGCCGGCGGACGAGCGGCCGGGGCCGCCGCTGGCCAAGGTGCCGCGCAGGCGGCTGGCGGTCGCGGTGGGCCGACGATGTCCTTCGGCGGACTCGGCCCCCTTGCGGCGCGTGGGGTGGACCGGCAGGGCCGCATGTACTCCGAAGGGTTCCCGGTGGTGATGACCGAGCAGGGGCCCGTGACGGCCGACTCGGTGCCGCTGTTGCGACAGGCCTTCGGCGCGACGGCGGCCGACACTATGGCCTGGATCCAACTGCCCAAGAACGCCGCCAACGTCCAGGCCTCGGGCAGTGGCGGGCAGCAGACCATGGCCATCCGGATCGGCGGCAACACGCCCTTCGTGACCGGCGATCAGTGGGCCGTCGCTCCCGACGGCCGCATCGTGATCGCGCGGGTCAAGGATTACCACCTCGACGTGATCATGCCCGACAAGCGCGTCGTGCGTGGCCCGGCGGTGGCGTACACGCCCGTGCGGGTGACCGAAGCCGACAAGACGCAGTGGCGTGAGGAGCGCCGCGCCGCCCCGGCGATGGCGATCTCGAACAACAACAACAACGGTGCCGTCACGCGCTCCGTCGCCACCGCAGCCGCGGTGCAGGAGCCCGATTCGTGGCCGGCGACCAAGTCGCCGTTCGGCGGCAATGCGGTGTCGATCGCTCCCAATGGCCAGGCCTGGGTGCGGCGCCAGATGCCGGCCTCCGAGCGTGCGCCCACGTTCGACATCTTCGATGTCCAAGGCAAGCTGACCGGTCAGATCAAGTTCCCGGCGCGTACCTCGCTGCTCGGCTTCGGTGCAAAAGGTGTATACTTGGCGCGAATGGATGACGACGACCTGCAGTACATCCAGCATCATGCGATGACGTGGTGATCGTCGGGCGCGGCGCGCGGTGCCTCGCACCGCACGCCGCGCCCGGGCAGGCCGTTCCCCTTTTTGGCGAGTCAGCAATGCGACGGTTCCTCTTGGCGGCTGCAGCGGTCGCCCTCGTTTCGGCGTGCGCAAAGGACGCCTCGGAGTCAGGCGACGCGACCGCCGCCGCCGACAGCACTGCGGCGTCCAGCGGTGGCGACGCGCCGACCTCGGTCACGCTCCCGGTCGTCGTCGAGGATGTGATCGAGGGCGACCTGGTCCTCACGGTCACCACCCGCGGTGAGGTGCGCAGCGAGGCCGCGACGCGGCTCAAGGCCGAGGTCGGCGGCACCATCGAGGCGATCCTCAAGCGGCCCGGCGACCGCGTGCAGAAGGGCGACCCCATCATCCGGTTGGCGCCGTATGAGTTCGAGCTGGCCGTGCGCGAGGCGCAGGCCGCGGTGGACGAGGCCACGGTGCGCTACCAGGACAACATCGTGCCCGATTCGGTCGCCGCCGCCGCCGGGCCGCGCGGGCCGCAGCCGGTCTCGCCCGACCGCCGCCGTGGCGCGATGATCCGCTCCGGCCTCGCGGCCGCGCAGCTGCGGCTCGAGCGCGCGCAGTTCGAGCAGAAGCGCGCGACCATCGTCGCCCCCTTCGACGGCATCATCGATCGCTTCGACGTGTCGCTCGGGGAGCGCATCAACGCCGGCGCGATCGTGACCACGCTCGTCGACGAACGCAACCTGCGCGTCGAGGCCGCCGTGCTCGAGCACGATCTCGCGCTGGTGCGCGCGGGTGGCGAGGCCCTGGTGACCTCGGCCGCGGCGCCGGACCGACCGGGGCGCGGGCGCATCACCTCGGTCCTGCCGCTGGTCGATTCCACCACGCGCTCGGGCCGCGCCTACGTGACGCTGCGGGGCAATGACGTGCTCAAGCCGGGCATGTACGCCGACGTGCGCCTCGAGGCCACGCGCCTGCCGGGACGCATCATCGTCCCGACCAAGTCGATCATCGAGCGCGACAACCGGCCGTTGGTGTTCGTCGTCAAGGACGGCACGGCCCAGTGGACCTATGTGCAAGTGGGACGCAGCAACGGACTGCAGACGGAGATCCTCGCAGACACCAGCACCGGCGTCATTCCACTGAAGCCGGGTGATCAGGTGATCACCGCCGGGCATCTCACGCTCGTGCATGGCGCGCCGGTGCGCGCGGTGGCGCGGCGCGAGAACGATCAGTAGCCGCTCGTGTCACTGACTTCCGTCGCGGTCCGCCGCCCGGTCTCCACGATCGCGGCGACGCTCGCCGTGGTCCTGCTCGGCGCCGTCTCACTGACGCGGTTGCCGGTCTCGCTGCTGCCCGATGTGTCGCTGCCGGTGCTGACGGTGCGCACGGCCTACCCCGGTGCCGCCGCGACCGAGGTGTCGCGCTTCGTCGCCGAGCCCATCGAAGGCGCGATCGCGGCGACGCCGGGGCTGGTCGAACTGCGCTCGGTGAGCCGCAATGGCGAGGTGGTGACCACGGCGCGCTTCGCCTGGGGCACCGACATGCCGACGACGGTGCTCAACGTGCGCGAGCGCCTCGACAATGTACGCGGTCGCTTGCCCGAGCGGGTCGAGCGGCCGACGCTGCTGACCAGTGATCCGGGCGAACGGCCGATCGCCGTGCTCGGTGTGACGGGCCAGGAGAACCTGCGCGACCTCGCACGCACGGCGGGCGATGTGCACGCACGGCGCCTCGAGCAGATCGTCGGCGTCGCGTCGGTCGCGGTGGTCGGAGCGCAGGAGGACGAGATCAAGGTCGATGCCGACCCCGACAAGCTGCGCGCGCTGGGGCTCACGCCCGACGATCTGGCCAACGCGATCCGTTCCGCGAATGCCAATGGGGCCGGCGGTACGGTGCGGCGCGGGCAGTTCCGCTTCGCGATGCGTGCGCTGACCGAGTTCCAGTCCGCCGAGGAGATCCAGGACGTTCCCATCGGCGCACCCGAGCGCGGGATCCGCGTGCGCGACGTCGCCACCGTGCGCACGGGACTCGCCGACCCCAAGACGCTGACGCGTCTTGATGGCGGTGCCGCCGTCGGGTTGGTCGTGTACAAGGACGCCGGCTCGAACACGGTGACGGTGACGCGCGAGATGCTGCGCGCGGTCGAGATGCTCAAAGAGGAGTTCCCCGAGATCCAGCTCACGCTGGTCGCGGCGCAGGCGGACTTCGTGACCGACGCGCTGTCGAACCTCGGGCAGGAGATCGTCCTCGGCGGCGTGCTGTCGCTGCTCTTGATCCTGCTCTTCCTCAAGGATGTGCGGCTGTCGTTGGTGATCGGCCTGTTCATCCCGCTGTCGATCGTCGTGTCGCTGGTGCTGCTGCAGCTGCTGGACGTGTCGATCAACGTGCTCTCGCTGGGTGGGCTCGCGCTGGCCGTGGGCATCCTGGTGGACCAGGCGATCGTCGTGTCCGAGGCGGTCGGGAAACAGGTCGAGGAGGGCGTCCCGCTCTCGGAGGCCGTGGTGAAGGGCACCGAGGAGATCGGTGGACCGCTGATCGCCGGCACGTTGACCACGCTGCTGGTGTTCGGGCCGATCATCTTCGTGCAGGGGCTGGCGGCCGCGCTGTTCCGGGATCTGTCGCTGGCGGTGGTGACGAGCGTGGCGGCCTCGCTGGTGCTCGCGCTGACCTTGATGCCCGTGCTGATCGGCACGGGCCGTGGCGCCCGTGCGACTGCGGCGGCGGCCGATGCCGCCCGCGAGCGCACGGCCGCGTCGCGCACGTCGGCGCTGGACCGGCTCGGGGTGCGCATCGCCGACCTCTACGAGGACGGCATGCGCTGGTCGCTGCGGCATCCGGTCGTGATCTTCCTGGGCGGACTCGCGCTGATGGTGGTGATGGTGGGCCTGCTGCGCACCATGCCCAAGGAGATCCTGCCGCAGGTGGACGAGGGCATCGTCGTCGCGCAGATGCAGTTGGCCGAGGGGACGTCGATCGAGGAGACGGTGCGCCAGGTGGCGCGGATCGAGCAGGCCGCGGCGGGCATGGGGGCCAGCGGCGTGTATTCGCGGGTGGGCAACGCGACGGACGAGGAAGTGCTGGCCGGTGCCGACCCGGGGTCGTCGGCGACGGCGCAGTTGATCATCCCGGTGCCTGAGGGCACGCCGGCCGTGGCGTTCGCCGACGCGTTGCGCGCGGCGGTGCCCGACTTGGCTCAGGGCCAGTTGGCCTTCGACCTCGCGGGCCAGTCGGAGTTCGGGTCGTTGATCGGGCGCGAGGGCCGCTTGGTGCGCGTGGAGGTGAGTGCGCGATCGCTCGACGACGCGGCGCGCTGGGCCGAGGCCGTGCGGGGCGAGTTGGCGACGCTGCCGACGCTGACGGACGTGCGCAATGCCTTCGCGGCGACGCAGCCGATCGTCGAGGTGACGCTGGAGCGCAATCGCCTGGCGGAGCGCGGCATCAGCGTGGCGGCGGTGTCGAACGCGCTCGCGGGCGGGCTGGGTGGGGTGCAGGCGAACGAGTTCCGTGAGACGGACCGCCGCACGCCGATCGCGGTGCGCAATGCGGGGCTCTCGAACGAGGATCTGCAGACGGCACTGCGCACCATGGTCGCCGGCGTGCCCGTGGGGCAGTTGGTGCGCGCCGAGGAGAAGCGCGCGCCGCTCGAAGTGGTGCGCGTGGGGCAGCGTCCGGTGGCGATCGTCGAAGCGCTGATCGCCGAGGGCGGCACGGCGCGGGCCACGACGGATGTGGAGCGGGTGCTCTCGGGGATCGGCGCCCCGGCGGGCGTGAGCTGGCAGATCACCGGTGCCGACATCGAGCAGCGGCGCACCACCGAGGAGCTGTCGCTGGTGGCGCTGCTGTCGGTGGCGCTGGTGTTCCTGGTGCTGGCCGGCGAGTTCGCGTCGTTCACGATGCCGCTGGTGGTGATCACGACGGTGCCGCTCGCCGCGGCCGGCGGGGTGGTGCTGCTGTGGCTGACCGGCGCGAGCATCAACGCGGTGTCGCTGATCGGGCTCGTGGTGATGATCGGTATGGCGGACAATGAGGCGATCGTGAAACTCGCGGCCATCGAGCGCTTGCGGGAGGAAGGCATGCCGCTCGAGGAGGCCGTGTTGAAGGGGGGACGCCGACGCTTGCGTGCGATCGCGATGACCTCGCTGACGACCGTGACGGGTGTGCTGCCGCTGGTCTTCGGGCTGGGCTCGGGCGGCGCGCTGTATCAGCCGCTCGCCGCCGGCGTGATCGGCGGCACGATGTCGGCGTTGGTGGTGACGTTCTTCCTGCTGCCGACGGTGTATTACGTCGTCGAGCGCTGGAAGCTCGGGCGGGTCGCCGCCGCATGATCCGCTGGGCGGTCTCGCGGCCGGCGGTGATCTGGGCCGCCTGCGCGTCGCTGCTGGCGGCGGGCGCGGTGTCGTTCACCCGGCTCGCGCTGGCCACGCGGACCACGGTCGAGTTGCCGCAGCTGTCGGTGTCGGCGAGTTGGGCCGGGTCGTCGGCGGAGTTGATGGAGATGTACATCACCGCCCCCATCGAAGGCGCGATCCAAGGGGTGCGCGATGTGCGGCGGGTGTCGAGCACCTCGAATGATGGCAGTACGCAGATCCGCGTCGAGCTCGAGCCCAAGGCCAATGTGCAGCTCACGCGCCTGGCGATCTTGGAGCGACTGGAGTTGCTGCGCCCGGAGTTCCCGCCCGGCGCGACGCGGCCGTCGGTGTCGAACTTCGTGCCCGAGGGTCTCGAGGAAGCGCCCTTGATGCAAGTACGCGTGAGCGGGCCGTACACCCCGGGCACGCTGCAGAAGATGCTGGTCGACCTCGTGGAGCCGCGGTTGCAGGCCGTGCCGGGCGTGGCGGGTGTGTCGCGCGGCGCCGGGGTCGAGATCGGTGTGTCGGTGAGCTACGATGCGCAGCGCCTGCGCATGCTCGGCATCCCGCCCGATCTGCTCTCCGACGCGATCCGCAACGCGCGTACGGTGGAGGCGCTGGGCAACGAGCAGATGGGCGCCACCGTGCGGGCCGTGGTGCTGCGCGACGTGCCCGAGACGCTGGAGGACCTCGCCGCGTTGCCGGTGCGTGCGCCGAGTGGCCGCGTGTTCCCGTTGGGCGAGCTGGCGTCGATCCGCTCGGACGAGGACACGCGCGGTCAGTTCTACCGCATCGATGGCCGGCCGGCCATCGCGCTGTCGATCTCGCGCTTGCCGGGGGCCGATGCCATCAAGACCTCGGCGGCCGTGCGCACGGCGATCGACGAGATCCAGGCGACGTTGCCCGCCGGGGCGACGCTGCAGATCTCGCGCGACGAGAGCATCGCGCTGGCCAAGGAGCTGCGCGACCTCGGCAAGCGCGGGGCGATCGCGTTCGTGGCGGTGCTGCTGGTGCTGGCCCTCATGATGCGCGACGCGCTCGGGGTGGCCCTGGTGATGGGGAGCACGGCCGTGTCGATCGCGGCCACGGCGCTGAGTCTGTATGTGCTGGACATTCCCGCCAACCTGCTGACGCTGGCGGGGCTAGGCATGGGGGTGGGCATCCTTGTGCAGAACGCGCTCGTGGTGACCGAGCGATTGCGCACCGCACCGGCCACGCCCGATGGCCGGGCCGAGGCCGCGCGGCGGATCGGGCCGGCGGTGCTGGGGTCCACGCTCACGACGGCCGTGGTGCTGTTCCCCTTCCTGTACCTGCAGGGCAACGCGCGCGCGGCCTTCGTGCCCTTCGCGTCGGCGTTCGTGCTCGCGCTGTTCTGGTCGGTGGTGACGGCGCTGGCGGTGGTGCCGGCGCTCGCGGGGCGGCATGTGTTCCGCAAGCGGCGGTTCCGGCGCGGCGAGCGCCTCTATGCCTGGATCGTCGGGTGGACGCTGCGCCTGCGTCCGCTGACGTTGCTCGTGTCCGTCGCGGTGCTGGTGGGACTCTCGTGGGTGTTCGTGAAGAAGGTCCCGCGCTTCGCCTGGGGCGGTGGCTTCGGCCAGCAGCAGACGACGCTCAGTGTGTCGCTGAGCTTCCCGCGCGGGTCCGATCCCGAGCGGCTCGATGCGGCGATGCGCGAGTTCGAGTCCATCGTGCTGGGCAAGCCGGGGATCGAGCGCGTGGAGACGGCGAGCCGCGGGATCTCGGCGGCGGGCATGACGGTGTTCTTCACCGACGAAGGGGCCTTCACCGCGGTGCCCTTCGAGTTGGAGGAGGCACTCACGCAGCGCGCCGTGTTCGTCGGCGGCGCCAATGTGAGCGTGCGCGGCCAGGGACCGGGCTTCTCGGCGGGCATGGGCGGCGGGAGCATGGCGAGTTTCCGTCTGCGGCTCTACGGCTATTCGTACTCGGGCGTGCAGGCCTTCGCCGAGGACATCAAGGCGCGGATCAGTACGCACCCGCGGGTGCGCGACGTGACCATCAGCTCGGCGAATTTCTTCGGCAGCCAGCGCTCGTTCCAGGTGGTGCTGGATCCGGACCGCACGGCCCTGGCGCGCTTCGGGTTGACGTCGGCGCAGTTGACCGCGGCGATCGGGCGCGAGGTGCGCGGCGGGCTGGGCGGCACGCGGCTCGAGATCGCCGGTGAGGAGTTGCCGGTGAACGTGAAGGCCATCGGGGCCCGCGAGCGGGCCGTGGACGAGCTGCGCGAGGCGATGATCCCCAACGTCCGCAACTCGCCGGTGCGGATCGGCGATGTCGCGTCGGTGGATGAGCGCGAAGCGCTGGGCTCCATCACCCGTGAGGACCAGCAGTATGTGCGCGTGCTGGCCTATGACTTCCGCGGCCCGGCCCGGCTGGCCCAGCGCACGCACACGGCGTTCCTCGAGGCGATCAGCGTCCCGCCCGGGTACCGGGTGGAGGACGCGGGCTACTACTCGGGTCCGCCCGACACCAGCCAGAAGGGGCTGTGGCTGGTGTTCGCGATCGGGGTGACGCTGGTGGTGTTGTCGGTGGCGATGGTCTTCGACTCCGTGTGGGGGGCGGCGCTGGTGTTCCTGTCGCTGCCGCTGGCCCTGGGCGGGGTGATGGCGGCGTTCTGGCTCACCAAGGCGGCGTTCACGCGCGAGGCGGCGGTGGGGGTGATCCTGGTGATCGGGCTGGCGGTGAACCAGGCGATCCTGCTGGTGGACGCGGCGCTGGCGACGCGGCGGCGGCGCGAGGCGGATGGCACGCGGAAGAGTCTCGATGCCGGGGCGGTGATCCGGGCGGCGAAGGAGCGCGCGGGGATGATCGTGATCGTGACCTGCGCGGCGCTGGCGTCCCTGCTGCCGCTGGCGATCGGGACGAAGCTCAACTCGCTGTTCGGGGCGATCGCCCTGGCGACCGCTGGCGGGATGCTGGCGGGAACGCTGGGCACTTTGTTCGTGCTGCCGGCGATGATCTTCGGGCGCCGAGGCTGGCGCCGCCGCAAGCGGCCGAAGCGCGGCGCTGCGCCACCGACCCCGCCGGCGGTCGACGCGGCTTTACGCCCTCCTGAACCGGGCGTAGCTTAGGCGACGACCTCGGGGCGACCGAGGGCGTTCTGGCCTGCCCCCTTTTTCTGCGATCGCTGCACGCGTGGCCCTCATCACGATCGATTCGTTGCACGCGGCCGCCGCGCTCTTGCGTGGGGTGGCGGTGCGTACGCCGCTGCTCGCGAGCGAGGCGCTGACGCAGGACGTCGGCGTCCCGGTGTGGCTCAAGCCCGAGATGCTGCAGCGCGGCGGCGCGTTCAAGTTCCGCGGCGCGTACAACTTCGTCTCGAGTCTTGGCGCGGCCGACCGCGCGCGCGGCGTGATCGCGCCGTCGTCGGGGAACCACGCGCAGGCGGTGGCGCTGGCGGCGAAGCTCTACGGGGTGCCCTGCACGGTGGTGATGCCGACGACGGTCACCGATGCCAAGCGGCTCGGCGCGCTGCGCTACGGGGCGACCGTGGAGCTGGCCGGGACGACGACGCAGGATCGCTTCGAGCGGGCCGTCGAGATCGCGGCCGCGACCGGCGGCACGCTGGTGCCGCCGTACGACGACCCGCTGATCATCGCCGGGCAGGGTACGGCGGGGTTGGAGCTGGTCGAGGACCTGCCGAGTGTCGAGACGGTGCTGGTGCCTGTGGGCGGCGGCGGTCTGTCGGCGGGCGTCGCGGCGGCGGTGAAGTTGCTCGCACCGGCCACGCGGGTGATCGGGGTGGAGCCGGCCGGGGCGGCCAAGCTGACGGCGGCGTGGTCGGCGGGCACGCCAACGCGCATCCAGGGCACGGGCAGCATTGCCGACGGGCTGCTGGCGGTGCAGATCGGCTCGCTGAACTTCGCGCATCATCGGGCGTTCCTCGATGAGGTCGTGACGGTGTCGGACGGGAGCATCCGCTGCGCGATGCGCGGATTGCTGGACCGGGCGAAGCTGGTGGCCGAGCCCAGCGGCGCGGTGACGGTGGCGGCCCTGATGGACCGTCCGTCGCTGGCGCAGGGACCGACGGTCGCCGTGCTGAGCGGCGGGAACATCGAGTGGCCGGGGTTGCTGGAGCACTTGGGCCATGCCTAGCCAGATCCTCATCGCGGACGACGACGCGGTGTCGCGTGACGCGGCCTCGAGCATCCTGTGCGAGCACGGGTACGAGGTCTCGTCGGTGTCGTCGGCGCGTGAGTTGCGGCACACCGTTTCGGCGGCGTTGCCCGATCTGCTGCTGCTCGATGTCGTGTTGCCCGATGTCGGGGGGCTCGAAGTGCTCGCGCAGCTCAAGGGCGATCCCCGCAGCCGCGATGTGCCGGTGCTGATGCTGTCGTCGCAGGCACGGGAGGACGCGTCAGAGCGGGCCCTGGGTCTCGGGGCGGCCGACTACCTGCGCAAGCCCGTCAAGCCGCGCGACCTCCTGGCACGCGTGCAGGCGCAATTGCGGATCCGTGCCTTGCTCGACCGGCGGCGTGCGGCGCTGCGCGCGGCCGAGGAGGAGCTGTCGCGCGTACGCGAGGAGGCCGAGTCGCGGCGGAAGCTGGTGGACATCCTGCACGAGGTCACGGGCGACCTCGCGGCCGACGAGATCTACCACCTGCTGGCGCGCCGCGTGGCGCGTGCGTTGTCGCTCTCGCGGTGCTCGGTGATCCTCGCGTCGCGCGGTGACTGGACGGGTGTGGTCGCCACGGCCTTCGACGATCCGGCGCTGCGCAATGTGTCGATCGACCTCACGGGCTACCCCGAGATCCGCACGGCGCTGGAGTTGGGTGAGCCCGTGTTGGTGGAGGATGTGGCGTCGAGCCCGGTCTACGACGGCGTGCGCGCCGTGTGGGAGGCCAAGGGCACCAAGGTCCCGGTGCGCTCGGTGATCGCGCTGCCGTTCTCGCTGGACCAGCGGCAGACGGGGGTGTTCTTCCTGCGCCGCATGCTGGACGAGCCGCCGCTCACGCAGGACGATGTCGCCTTCGCCGACGAGGTCATCAAGGCGGCGGTGGCGGCGATCCAGCGGGCCCGCTTGCTGGAGCGCACCAAGACCGAGAACGCGCGGCTGGAAGTGCTGGCGCACACCGACGCGCTCACGCAGGTGATGAACCGCCGGGCGCTGATGTCGCGCTTGTCGGCCGAGGTGGATCGTGCGCGGCGCTACGACTCGCCGTTGTCGCTGTTGATGATCGACCTCGACCACTTCAAGCAGGTGAACGACACGCACGGCCACTTGATCGGGGATGAGGTGCTGCGCGAGACCGCCGCGCTGTTGCAGCGGACGATCCGCAGTGTGGACGTGGTCGCACGATATGGGGGCGAGGAGTTCGTCGTGGTGTTGCCGGAGACCCCGCTGGCCGGTGCGGTGCGCTTCGCGGAGCGCATCCGGGCCTTGATCGAGCAGCAGGAGTTCGGCTCGCTGCGCGTCAAGTGTTCCGTGAGCATCGGCGTGGCGCTGTTCCCCGACGCCGGGGTGGACTCCGTCGATGATCTGCTGCTCCGGTCCGACGCGGCGCTCTACCGCGCGAAGGCCGAAGGGCGAAACCGGGTGATGCTATGAGCACGCGAGTCTGTCCGGCCTGTGCATCGGTGTATGCCGACACGGCGACCTTCTGCGGCAAGTGCGGCACGCGACTGGTCGCGTCGGACCGGCCGTTGTCGACCACACCGGCCGCGTCCGATGTGGTGACGCCGCGTGCCACCGAGGCGCGGATGCCCGCGTCGGCCGCGCCCACGACGCGGCCGGTG
This sequence comes from uncultured Gemmatimonadaceae bacterium, assembly GCA_964503275.1. GTDB lineage: Bacteria > Gemmatimonadota > Gemmatimonadetes > Gemmatimonadales > Gemmatimonadaceae > DASRAP01. The sequence continues at coordinate 131,716 of CAZCZO010000001.1, forward strand.
GCCGCCCTCTCGCAGATGGTCGGCGAGGTCCTCGACGGCCGCTACCGCATCATCAAGAAGCTGGGCGAGGGCGGGATGTCGTACGTGTACCTCGGCCACGACGTGAGTGCCGACCGCCGCTATGCCATCAAGCTGTTGTCGCCGGCGTTGTCGAAGGAGGAGAACGCGATGGCCCGCCTGCGCCGCGAGGCGGCCGTGGGCATGCGGCTCGAGCATCCCAACGTGTGCCACATCGTGCGGCTGGGGGAGACCGAGGAGGGCCTGGTGTACGTCGTGATGCCCTATGTCGAGGGCGAGATCCTCTCGGATCGCACGCATCGGACCGGCGTGGTGAACCTGCAGGACACCGCGGCATGGGTGCGCGACATCGCGGCCGGGCTGCAGGTCGCGCACGACCTGACCATCGTGCACCGCGACCTCAAGCCCGAGAACATCATGATCTGCCGCCGCGACGACGGCACCGAGTATGCGGTGGTGATGGACTTCGGGCTGGCCAAGGAGCGCAAGGCGGGCGCCGAGCTCGAGAAGCTGACCGCGACCGGGATCGTGCTCGGCACGCCCGAGTTCATGAGCCCGGAGCAATTGCGCGGCAAGCAGCTCGATGCGCGCTCGGACATCTACTCGCTGTCGCTGATGGCCTACGAGATGATCAGCGGCAAGCTGCCCTTCGAAGGCCGCACGCAGCAGGAGATGATGATCTCGCGCCTGCGCTCCGACCCGACGCCGATCCGGCAGAAGCGGCCTGACCTGCAGATCCCCGAGGCCGTGGAGCAGGTCCTGGCCAAGGGCATGGCCCGCGAGCCCGAGCAGCGCTACCAGACGGCGCCGGAGTTCGCGGACGCGCTCTCGGCGGCGGTGGCCTCGGCCGGGTCGCCGCCACAGGGCGGATTGCTCGGACGCTTGTTCGGACGATGAGAGCAGCGCTCGCGCTGCTGACCGCGGTCCCCGCCCTCCTCGCCGCGCAGACCTCGGCGCGGACCACGCAGCTCCTGCAGCGCGCCGATTCGCTGTTGACCAATGGTCAGGTCGCGCGGGCGGAGGCCTTGTACTACTCGCTCTCACGCCAGGCCACGCGCGACCCGGTGCCGCGCGCGGCGCTGGGGCGGTACCTGGCCTCGCGCGGGGCGTTCCTGGTGGGCGCGACCTTGCTGGAGGAGGCGATCGTGTTCGGCGGCGACGCGGCGGCCTTGGAGGCGCAGCGGGTGCCGTACATGCAGGCGGGCGGGGACTGGAGCTCGCTGGCAGCGCTGCGGTACGCCCCGCTGCAGGGCGCTGCGCTGGCCCGCGCGCGGTACCTCGCGACGGACGGCCCCGCGTTCCGTGGAGCCGATTCGGTGACCGTGGCCTTCACGGCCACGACCACCACGGGCTCACTGGGGCGATTCGAGATGGTGATCGGCGGCCAGACGCTCGTGGCCGACCTCGATCCGGAGTCCGACGAGATCGTCCTCGGCGATCACCGCGCCTATGCGCAGGCATTGGAGATCTTCGCGGAATCGCCGAACGGCGGCAGCGCGCGCGAGACGTCGCCGACCGCTGTGGTGGTGCGTGAGGCGTCGATCGGCGGTCTCACGCTCGCGCAGATGCCCGCGCGCGTCGATGCGCGACTCGGGCCGCAGCGGGCGCGCGTCGGGATGACGGTGCTCGCGATGCTGGCGCCCACCGTCGATGCCGGCGCAGGGGTGATCACGCTGCGGCGCTCGGGCGCGGTCCAGACCCGTGGGGGCGAACGCATCCCCGTGATGTTCACGTTTCCGGGCGTGCGGGTGGCGCGGGCCGACCGCTGGGTGCCGCTGGAGAGCCCGGCCGGCCGTGCGGTGCTCGCGACGGCGCGCTGGACGCTGGACCTGCGCGGGGGACAACTGATCCTCGAGACCGGCGCGCGCTGACGCGTCTGCGGCGCCGTCGGCGGTGGCGCATATGCGCCGCGTCCGCGGCTCAGCCCGTGCGGCGCCGCATCTCGATCAGCAGGCAGCGGTCCTGCACCACACTGATGCCCGCATCGCTGAGCTGCGCGGCGACCGCGTCGTGGCGGATGCCCAGCTGGAACCACACCACGCGCGGTGAGAGCGCGAGCAGGTCGTCCAGATGGGCGGGGATGTCCTCCGGCCGCCGGAACACGATGACCGCGTCGACCGGTTCGCTGATCGCCGCCAACTGCCGCTGCACGGGCTCGCCGAGGATGTGTGTCTCCTCGGGGTAGTACACGGGCACCGGGATGATACGGCGCCCCATCTGCTGCGCGTACTCGGGCACGAAGTACGCCGGCGCGCCGGTCGCGGCGGGCTTGATGCCAAGGATCGCGAGCGTCTGCAGCGTGGGCAGCAGCGCCGTGATCTCGTCGTCGGTCTCGAGCAGGGGCATGCGATAAATTACCAAGGATCACCCACACCACGGAGCGCTGGATGCGATTCACCGTGCTCGGCGCCGGCCTGCAAGGCTCGGCCTGTGCCTTCGATCTGCTGCAGGACGCGTCGGTCACCGAGGTGCGCCTGGCGGACCGCGCGTTCACGCAGCTGCCCGCGTTCCTCCAGCCCTACGTGGGCACACGTCTCACGCTGCACCCGGTGGACGCCCGCGACGCCGACGCGGTCGGTGCGGTGATGGAGGGCTCGGTCGCCGCACTCTGCGCGCTGCCCTACTACTTCAACCTGCCCTTGGCCGAGGCGGCCGTCGCGCGCGGCGTGCACTTCGCCGACCTCGGCGGCAACACCGCCATCGTCGAGTCGCAGATCCGCACGCTCGACGCCCCCGCGCGGGCCAAGGGCGTGTCGGTGCTGCCGGACTGTGGGCTGGCACCGGGCTTGGTGAACGTGATCGCGGAGCACGGCATCCGCCAATGCGACACGGTGTCGGCCGTGCGTTGCTACGTGGGCGGACTGCCGCAGGCCCCCACGCCGCCGCTGAACTACCAGATCGTGTATTCGCTCGAGGGCGTGCTGGACTACTACACGACGCCGTCGTGGGTGCTGCGCGATGGGCGCCCCACGCAGGTGGCCGCGCTGTCCGAGACGGTGCCGGTGACGTTCCCCGAGCCCTTGGGCACGCTCGAGGCCTTCCACACGGCCGGTGGGCTGTCGCTGATGGCGCAGCGCTATGCGGGGCGCATCGACACCATGGAGTACAAGACGCTGCGCTACCCCGGCCACGCGGCGCTGATGGCCGCGATCCGCGACCTCGGCTTCTTGGGACTCGAGCCGGTGACGGTGGACGGTCAGCAGGTCGTGCCGCGGGCGCTGGCCGTGGCGATCCTCGACCCGCTGCTGCGCAAGCCGGGCGCGCCCGACCTCGTGGCGCTGCGCGTGGAGGTCGAGGGCCACAAGGATGGGCGCGCCGTGTCGCACGCGTGGGAGCTGGTGGACCGCGCCGACACCGAGCGTGGACTCACGGCCATGATGCGGACGACGGGCTTCTCGCTGGCGATCATCGGCCGCCTCCAGGCCGCCGGGCTCGCCACGCCGGGTGTGCACACGCCCGATGTCGGCGTGCCGCCCGACGCCTACCTCTCGGCACTCGGCGCGCGCGGGATCGAGCTCCGCGCGCGCTGAGTCCGGCGGCTACTCGTTGCCGGCGACGAAGGCCATGGCGCGCTGCGAGAACTCTGCCGAGATCTCGTGGCGGCCTTCGAACTCGATGTAGCGCACGTCGTAGCCGGCCGCTTGCAGCGAAGGCAGAAGCAGCGGGACACAGGTGTCCCGGCCGAAGACCGGATCGTTGTTGCCGTGCAGCATCAGGATGCGCGGCGTGCCGGTGCGGTCGTCAGGGAAGCGGGCGCAGCCCGACATGATCAGCAGCTGCGAGAAGATGTCGCCGTTGAGCATGCCGAGCCACGCCGTGTAGGTGGCGCCATCCGAGAAGCCACCCAGCGTGAGACGCGCCGGGTCCACCTGCACGTGATCGAAGGCCCAGCCGAGGACCTGCTCGATGAACTCGGCGTCGGGCCCGACATCGCCGAAGATGAGGTCCCAGGTGTAGCGATTCGCGTCGGGCGCCAGCAGGATGACACCCTCGGTCTCGGCGTCACGCGACAGCGCATTCACCATCGTGATGCCGCGGTCGCCGCTGCCGTGCAGCAGGATCGCGACGGGCCAGGTACGGTCGTCGGTGTAGTTCGACGGCACATACACCACGAATCGGCGCGAGGTACCCGAGGCGATGGTGTTCAGCCCGGGGACGGCCGTCTGCGTTGGCGTGCGGAAGGCGATGTCGAGGTCGCCACGGGCGAGGTCCTCAGGACCGAAGACCGGGGCAGCACCATCCTGCGATGAGCAGGCGGTGAACAGCAGCGCGACAGCGACGGCGGCTCCCACACGGGAGCGCACAGCGCGCGCGAACGGCGCGGACATTGGGGGTGGACTGAAGGTCGGAGCCGTCGGACCGGGGACCCGGCGCGGCACGCAGATTGGACGGCCGCCGCGATGCGGCCGTTAAGCCCCGATCAGGTCCCGGCGATCCAGGCGAAGACCTGATCGGCGACCTCGATCGGGATGATGTGCCCGGCCTCGTACTCCTGGTACTGCACGCTGTACCCGCGCTCCGTGAGTCCCGGCACCAGCGTCCGCGAGCAGTCGTCGATGGGGAAGGCGGAGTCGGTGATGCCGTGGGTGACGTACAGCCGCGGCTGCCCGCGCCGACCGCTGGGGACGGTCGCACAGCCCGAGAACACCGCCAGCTTGGCGAACAGCGCCCCGTTCCGGAGCCCCAGCCACGTGGCATAGGTGCCGCCGTCCGAGAACCCGCCGAGCGTGAGTCGCGCGGGATCGACGTTGATGTTGTCGAAGGTCCAGCGCAGGATGCCATCGATGAATGCGACGTCGAAGCCGACCTCGCCGAGGATCAGGTCCCAGGTCGGCCCACGGGAGTTCGGGGCCACGAGCACGACGCCGGCGTCCTCGGCGATCTGCTGGAAGTTGAGGGCGATGCCCTCGCCCCCCGTGTCGCCGCGACCGTGCAGCATGAAGATCACCGGCGCCGGCGTGTCGGGCCGGTAGGTGCTGGGCACGTAGAGGCCGAAGGTGCGACCGGTGGCCGAGAGCCGTTCCACCCGGAGCCCTGGCGCGGCGGTCTTCGTCGGCGCGGTCGGCGTGGCCTGCAAGCGACCTTCGCTCGCCAGGCGAATATCGTCGTCGGGCTCGGCGAGCCGGGCGTCCTCCCAGCAGGCCGTGAGCGCGGCGCCGGCAAGGAGCAAGGAGGCGGAACGGAGTGCGCGTGCGAACATCTGGGGTGCGGCTAGGGGAGCGAGACGCCTCCCGTAGAATACACCGCCGCGCTAGAACCGGGTAAAGCTGGCCAGGGTGGACCCCATCGCGTCGATCGCTTCGCGGGCGCGGAACCGGTCCGAGCCGTTGTAGATGAACGCGAACACCAGCTCCTCTCCGTTCGCGGCGGTCACGTATCCACTGAGCGAGGTGACCTCGGAGGTGGTTCCCGTCTTGGCGCGCAGCTTGCCGTCGGCAGGCGTGCCGCGCATGCGGGTCTTCAGCGTCTCGGTGCGGCCGGCCACCGGCAGCGCCGAGGCCAGCACGGGCCCCCAGTCGGCCCGCGCGCTGTAGTCCAGGACGCCGACCAGCGAGCGCGGGGTCACGCGGTCATGCGTGGACAGTCCGCTCCCGTCGGCCGCGTACACCGAGGTCGCAGCGGTCCCGACCCGGTCCGTGAGGAAGCTGCGCAGCAGCGCATTGCCCGTGTCGGCCGACCCGGCGCCCCCCGCGGCGCGCGCGGCATTGCGGAAGATCAGCTCGGCGAAGTGGTTGTTGCTCGAACCGGTCATCGTGGTGATGAGCTCCGACACCGGCGCCGAGGCCAGCGTGGCGACGGGCACGGCGTCGGCGCCGGCATGGCGCGCGATCACGGGCAGGTCCACCGTGACGCCGGCCTCGCGCAGCGCGGCCGTGAACGCCGCCGCGACGAACAGGTCGGGGTTCTCGACCACGTAGCTGTAGGAGCGTGCCGCGGAGAGCGCGCCGATCCAACCGCCGATGCGGAACGCCCCCGTCTTGGGGTCCTGGCGCACCGTGATGGCCGCCGAGCGGCTGCCTGCGCGCACCGTCACCGCGTTGGTGACCGGCAGGCCCTCGAGCGAGGGCGTGATGGTCACGCTGGCCCGGGTGCTGCCCTTCACCGGCGCCACGCGCACGGCCACGAGGTTCTGGCTGTAGGAGTTGGCCGACACGCGCGTGGCATACGAGGCCTGCAGCCAGCGGGGCAGCCAGCCCTCGGGAACGAGGCGACCGTCGAAGGAGGAGCCGTCGCCGATCACCGAGCCGGTGACCCGCGTGATGCCCCGGTCGCGCACCTGCTGGGCGAGCTGCCTGAGCGGCGCGTCACCGGCCTTGGTCCCGAAGGCCGGGTCGCCGCCACCGCGGAAGACCAGATTGCCGCTGAGGATGCCGCTCGACACCGGCCCTTCGCGCAGCACGGTGGTCTCGAAGCGGTGCTCCGGCCCTAGCAGCTCCAGCGCCATCGCGGCGGTGAAGACCTTCATGGTCGAGGCCGGCACCAGCTGCACATCGGCATTGCGGTGGAACAGCGTGTCGCCCCGCGTGCGCGACACGACGATCACTCCCCAGTCGCCCGAGCCCACCGAGGCATCGAGGATCCCTCCCAGGTCCCGCACCAACTGCCCCGTGCCGATGGGCGCCGTCCACTCGAGCTTCGCCGTGCGCACCGAGGTCGCTGCGCCCGTCGTGGCCCGCGACTGGGCGCCGGCCGAGGACAGGGCGAGCATCCCGAGCGCGAGGAGCGTCTGCGCAGACCGGGCTGACAGGGTGGGCATAGGGAAAAAGTCTGGATGCCGGGGACGAAAAGGGCAACCGGCGCTGGCGCCGCGGGCCATTCTGCGGACGAACGTTCCGACCCAATGGCAACGGGTGATACCCCCGGAACGCTGACGGGCTCCCCCGTGAGGAGGAGCCCGTCGTGGCCGGCGCGGAATCGCGGGGCTACTTGCTGAGTTGTCCGAACAGGGCCAGCAGCGCGATCATGGTGCCGCCCGCGATGATCAGCGGGCCCACGAACAGCTGCGTGAACAGCTTGCTGTCGAACTTGAGGTGCATGTACAGCATGACGACCGCGGCGAACTTGATCGCCGACAACACCAGCAGGATGGGGATGAACGCCGCCGATTCCTTGATGGCCGGGATGAAGAAGATCCAGACCTCGACCGCCGTGATGATGGTCAGGACGACCGCGGTGATCAGGTACAGGGTGGTCTTCGGCTTCCCGTGCGCGGCCTCACCGTGGCCGTGGTCGTGCGCGTGATCGTGGGCCATGGGGATTACTCGATGAGGTAGACGAGGGTGAAGATCAGGATCCAGACGACGTCAACGAAGTGCCAGTACAGCGCCGCGAGGTCGACCGTGCCGGCATCCTTGGGCCCGAGCCCGCGCTTGATGTCGGTGGCCAGCAGCGACATCAGCCACAGCACGCCCAGCGTCACGTGCGCGCCGTGGAAGCCCGTCAGCAGGAAGAACGACGAGCCGAAGAGGTTGCGCTGCAGCGTCAGCCCTTCGTGGTAGAACGCCGTGAACTCGAAGGACTGGAAGCCCAGGAAGCCCGCGCCGAGGATGATGGTGACGCTGAGCCAGAGCTTGGAGTTGCCGAAGACCTTGTCCCAGAACGTGACCTTGGGGTCGTGGCGGTGCTTCACTGCTTCGTAGGCCAGCACCATCGCCACCGACGACATGAGCAGCACGAAGGCCGAGGCGGTCGTGATGGGGATGTCGAGGATGGCGGGATACGTCTGCCCGGTGGCCGGATCCGTCCAGGGCTGATGCGGGAAGGGCCCGACCAGCGAGCGGCCCTTGTACACCAGGTAGGTCGAGATCAGCGAGCCGAACAGCATGCACTCGGACCCGATGAAGGTCCACAGCGCGATCTTCCGGTTGTCGAGGCCGGTGGTGGTATAGTGCGACATCTTAGTGCTCTTCCTCCAGCGGCGCGTAGAGCCAGGCGTACATCGTGCCGGCGAAGGCGAGTGCCCCACCGACCATCAGCGTGAGTGCGATCGTCATGCTGCCGTTCTTGTAGAACAAGAGGCCCGAGAGCATGGCGACCAGCAGGAAGGCCGCCACGACCGGCTTGGCGGTGTTCACCGGCATCGGGATGCCGAGTTCCTTGGCGGTGCGCGTCTCGGTCTCGATGTGCATCGGGGTGGCGTGGGCCGCCTCGACCTGCGCTGCGTCGGCGGAGGAGTGATCCACGCCCTCCGTCATCTCGGGATGGTTGAGGTCCCAGAGCGGGTAGCGCGAGGTCACCTGCGGCAGCTCGGCGAAGTTGTACTCCGGCGGCGGCGACGGGATGGACCATTCCAGCGAGGCGCCATCCCAGGGGTTCGCCGGCGCGACCGCGCCGTGCTTCCGCGAGCGGATGAAGTTCACCAGGAAGATCAGGGTCGAGCAGATCAGGATCGCCGTGCCGATGGACGCCAGCAGGTTGAAGGTGTCCCAGCCCTGCCCGCCGTCGTAGGTGTAGATGCGGCGCGGCATGCCCAGCAGCCCGGAGAAGTGCATCGGGAAGAACGTCACGTTCATGCCGATGAAGTTCGTCCAGAAGTGCCACTTGCCCATGGTCTCGTTCATGAAGCGGCCGGTCATCTTCGGGAAGTAGTGGTACGTCCCGGCGTAGATGCCCATGATCGCGCCGCCGAACAGCACGTAGTGGAAGTGCGCCACCACGAAGTACGAGTCCGTCTGCTGCAAGTCGGCCGGGGCCGACGAGTGCATGATGCCCGAGATGCCGCCGATCGTGAACAGCGCGATCAGGCCGATCGCGAAGAGCATCGCGCTCGTGAAGCGGATCTGGCCGCCCCACATGGTGAAGATCCAGTTGAAGATCTTCACGCCCGTGGGGATCGCGATGAGCATCGTCGTCATCGAGAACACGGTGTCGGCCACCGGGCCCATGCCCACCGAGAACATGTGGTGGGCCCACACGCCGAAGCCGAGGAAGCCGATCAGGATGCCCGAGTACACCATCACCGGGTACCCGAACAGCGGCTTGCGCGACATGGTCGGCAGCACCTCGGACACCAGCCCGAAGGCCGGCAGGATCAGGATGTAGACCTCGGGGTGCCCGAAGATCCAGAACAGGTGCTGCCAGAGCAGCGGGTCGCCGCCGGCCGACACCAGGAAGAACGTGGTGCCGAACACGCGGTCGAACATCAGGAAGAACAGCGCGATGGTGATGACCGGGAAGGCCAGCACGATCAGGAACTGCACGACGAACGACATCCACGTGAAGATCGGCATCCGCATCAGCGTCATGCCGGGCGCGCGGAGGTTGATGATCGTCGTGATGAAGTTCACCGCCGCCGCGAGCGAGGCCACGCCGAGGATCTGCAGGCCCAGCACCCAGAAGTCGATGTTGATCTCGGGCGAGTAGGGCGCCGTGGTCAGCGGGGCATAGCCGAACCAGCCGCCGTTGGGCGCGACCTGGAAGAGGATCGGCAGCGAGATGAAGATGCCGCCGAACAGGTACACCCAGTACGAGAACGCGTTGAGGCGCGGGAAGGCGACGTCACGCGCACCGATCTGCAGCGGGATCAGGTAATTGAAGAACGCGGCAGAGAGCGGCATGATGGCCAGGAAGACCATCGTCGTGCCGTGCATGGTGAAGAGCTGGTTGTACATCTCCGCGCTCACCAGGTTCATGTTGGGCTTGGCGAGCTGCGCGCGGATGATCGCGGCCTCGATGCCACCCCAGATGAAGAAGAAGATCGCGGTGTAGAGGTACAACTGGCCGATCTTCTTGTGATCGACCGTCGTGATCCAGTCCCAGACCCCGCTGGGGGCCTTGGCGGCGGCCGCCGAGTACGGCGGCGAAGAAGCTACGGTTGCCATCGGTTCGCTGTCAGAGTGCGGGGCGCCTACTTCAGCGCCTGAAGGTAGGCCACGAGGTCCGCGATCTCGGCGTCAGACAGCCCGCCCATCGTCACGGTGCGCTTGCCATAGGCGTCGTACTGATCGGCGCCCCAGGCGTTCATCTGCGCGCCCGGCTTCATCGCCGGCGCGTTCTTGATCCAGCGCGCCAGGTGCGCCGCATCGTTCGGGAACAGGCCGGCGGCGATCGTATGCCGCGTGGCCAGGTGGGTCAGGTTGGGCCCGATGGGCGACACCGCGCCCGGGACACCGTTGATCGCGTGGCACCCGATGCAGGTGCGCGAGAACAGCGCCTGCCCGTTGGCCGGATCACCGGCGGCCAGCAGCGCGTCGTCGTACGACAGGGCCGCCGGCACCGGCGTCTGCGGGCGCGACGACGCCGGCACCCGCTCGGCGGGGAAGAAGTAGCCCGGCGCCGCGCCGCTGGTCGCCAGCGTCCCGCTCGCCGTGGTGGCCGTCGTGCCGGCGCTGTCCGTGCTGGTCGGCGGCGCGGCCACGGTGTTGAACACCGCCGGCGCGGCCTGCCCGGCCGTCCACGAGGCGAACTCCTCGGGCGTCACCGTGTAGAGGCGGAACTTCATGTTCGCGTGCGAGGGGCCGCAGTACTCGGTGCAGAAGCCGTTCCACACCATCGTGCCCGCCGACTCCTTGGGCGTGAACCAGAGCCGGTTCACCCGGTTCGAGATGAGGTCGCGCTTGCCCCCCATCTGCGGGACCCAGAACGAGTGCAGCACGTCCTTGGTCTCGAGCGTCAGCGACACGGTGCGGCCCACCGGGATGTACATCTCGTTCGCGGTGGAGAACCCGTACTCGGGGTACTTGAACTCCCACCACCACTGGTGGCCGATCACCTGCACCTGCACGGAGTCCGAGGGGGCCGGCTTCTGCGTCTCGAAGATCGCCTTCACCGTCGGGATCGCGATGATCACCAAGATGAAGATCGGCACCACCGTCCACGTGATCTCCAAGGCCGTGTTGCCATGCGTCATCTGCGGCTTGGGGCCGCCCGGACGCGCCCGGAACTTGATGATCGTGTAGATGAGGAGGGCTTCGACGATCACGAAGACGATGGTCCCCCAGAGGAGGAGCTGGTCCCAGATCCCGTCGATGGCCGTGTTGAAGTCGGTGTGATGGTTGAACGTGGAGTTCGGATACTCCACGCCGCAGGCACCGACTGCCAGCAAGAGCGCAGCCATCCAGACGGCTGGCGCGAGCTGACGCGCGCGGAACAGTCGCTTCATAAAGAAAGGGCCCCTAAAGGCGCGGGTGAACACCGGGGGGGCGGCTGACAGCTGCACTGGACTCCCCGGCCAACGTGGAACCTACCCGAACGGAGAGGCCGAGACAAGACTTCGGAGAGGGCGTCAGTCCTGGTCCGCGGCCTTCTCGTGCTCGGGCAGGGCGTGCCGCTGCTTGGTCTGGACGATCGCGATCTCGATCTGCGTCCGGATCTGGGCCACGTGCTCCCGGAAGGCCCGCACCTTCATGCCGTCGGGCCCCCCGCGGCCGGCGATGAGGATCATCGAGGTCACCAGGTCGCCGATCAGCTGGAATTGCATCTTCAGCATGCCCTGCAAGGGCGTGGCGATGCGCTTGAGCTGCTGCGCCTGCCCACCGATCGGCTTCCCGTTCTTGACGTCCATCGCCATCCGCTCGACCAGCGAGTGGATGCCCTGCAATTGCAGCAGGCCCTCCTCGAGGGTGACGAGCTTGACCGTCCCCGTCCCGTCGAGCTTGGGGCCCGCCGCCATCTCAGACCCCTTCGCCCAGCATGGACTCGGGGCGCAGCAGCGCCTCGAGCTGCTCCTTGGCCAGGATGCCGCGCTCCAAGACCAGGTCGTACACGCCGCGGCCCGTGCGCGCGGCCTCCTGCGCGATCAGCTCGGCGGTCTCGAAGCCGATCGCCGGCACCAGCGCCGTGATGAGCCCCAGCGACTGCTCGACCTGCGCCCGCATCTTCTCGGGGTTGGCGGTGATGCCCACCACGCAGCGCTCGCGGAGGATGCGGCAGGCCGCTGTGAGCCCCGTGAGGTTGCGCATGAGCCGGAACGCGATGATCGGCTCGAACACATTGAGCTGCAGCTGCCCCGCCTCGGCGGCCATGGTCACGGTCACATCGCCACCGACCACGTCGAAGCAGACCTGGTTCACGGCCTCGGGGATCACCGGGTTGACCTTGCCCGGCATGAGCGTCGAACCCGGCTGCATCGGCGGCAGGTTGATCTCGTCGAGCCCCGCGCGCGGGCCCGAGCTGAGCAGGCGCAGGTCGTTGCAGATCTTCGAGAGCTTCACGGCCGAGCGGCGCAACACGCCCGAGACGGTGACGAAGGCGCCGGTGTCGGAGGTGGCTTCGACGAGGTCGGGCGCCGTGACCAGCGGCAGCCCGGCCAGCTCGCTCAGGTGCTTGCGCACGCACTCCGCGTAGCCCTCCGGCGAGGCGATGCGCGTGCCGATGAGCGTGGCGCCCATAGAGATCTCGCGCAGCAGGGCCTGCGACTCGGTGAGGCGCTCGACGTCCTCGTGCAGCGTGATGCCGAACGCGCGGAACTCCTGCCCCAGCGTCATGGGCACCGCGTCCTGCAGCTGCGTGCGGCCCATCTTGATGAGCCCGTTGAACTCCTGCCCCTTGGCCAGGAAGCCGTCGGCCAGCGCGCGCATGGACGCCTTGAAGTCGTCCACCATGGCGTGCAGGGCGATGCGCAGCGCCGTGGGGTACACGTCGTTCGTGGACTGCGACATGTTGACGTGCGTGTTCGGCGACAGCCGCTTGTAGTCGCCGCGCGGCGCGCCGAGCAGTTCGAGCGCGCGGTTGGCGATCACCTCGTTGACGTTCATGTTCGTCGAGGTGCCTGCGCCGCCCTGGATCATGTCCACGCGGAAGTGCTCGTGGTGCATGCCCTGCCGCACCTCGCGGCAGGCCGCGATGATCGCCGTGGCGCGCTCGCCGTCGAGGATGCCCAGCTCCTGATTCGCCAGCGCCGCGGCCTCCTTCACCAGCGCGAACGAGCGGATGAAGGTCGGGAACAGCACCATCGTCACGCCCGTGATGGGGAAGTTGTCCATGGCCCGCAGCGTCTGGATGCCGTAGAGCGCATCCGAGGGCACGTCCAGCTCGCCCAGCATGTCCTGCTCGCGGCGACTGATGCCCGCCAGCGAGAACGACGACACGGTCTGCCGGCCGGCGACCAGGTTCGCGTTGGACTTCTTGATGCGCTGGTTGATGATCTTGGCCGCACGGCCCACCAGCGCCGCGTACAGCGCCGGCTGGTCCTTGAGCAGCTTCATCAGTGGCCGGCGCTGGAAGACGATCAGCTCCGTCACCTGGTGCGCGCGGGCCGTGGTGCCGTGGCGCGACTCGTCGAGCAGCAGGCCCTCGCCGATCACCTCGCCCGGACCCAGCGCCGAGACCTGGATGTTGACGCCGGCGTTGGCGGCCTCGATGGCCAGCCCGCCGGTGACGATCACGGCGAAGAGCTGCCGCTCATCGCCCTCCCGGAACAGGTACTCGTCGGGCTGCAACACGCGGCGCTCGGCGGTCTTGTTCAGGTGCCAGAGGCCGGTCTCGGGCAGGCCGGCGAAGAAGGGATGCGAGCGCAGGGTCTGCGCGGGAGCGGCTGGGGAGGTCATGACAGGACCGGACCGATCGACGGATCGAGGGCAGAGGAAATGACGCGGCGGGGTCGCGCCGCCGCCCACGGGCGACCGCGCGACCTCCCTGAATATGTAGGCGAGTATCGGCCGAATGTGTATCTTGGCCCAAGGACTCCATCACTCCCTTACCAGTCACGCGCCATGCCCACGCCCACCCGCCGCGAATTCCTCGGGACCGCTGCCGCCGCCGCGGCGGCCTCGGCGCTGCCCCTCTCGCCTGCCTGGGCCGCTGCCCCTCGCGCGGCGCGATCTGCCGGCCCGGTGGTCGTGGCCTCGGCCAACGGCCTGCGCGGCGTGAAGGTCGCGTACGACAAGATCGTCGCCGGCGAGGACACGCTCGACGCGATCATCGCGGGGGTGAACATCCAGGAGCTCGACCCGTCCGACAATTCGGTGGGCCTGGGCGGGCTGCCCAATGAAGAGGGCGTGGTGCAGCTCGACGCCAGCTGCATGCACGGGCCTACGAAGCGCGCGGGCGCGGTGGCCTGCCTGGAGGAGATCGCCACGCCCTCGCTGGTGGCCAAGGCGGTGCTCGAGCACACCGACCACATCCTGCTCGTGGGCCCCGACGCCAAGCGCTTCGCCCTCAAGATGGGCTTCACCACGCAGAACCTGCTCACCGAGCAGAGCCGCCAGGCCTGGCAGCGCTGGCGCGCGCGGCTCAACGCCAGCGATGCGTGGATCGACCGGCAGGACGACGAGCCGGTGCCTTTCCATACCGGCACCATCAACATGAACGCGGTGAACGCGGCGGGCGACATCAGCTCGGTGACCACCACCAGCGGGATGTCGTGGAAGATCCCGGGGCGCGTGGGCGACTCGCCGATCATCGGGGCGGGGCAGTACTGCGACAACACCGTGGGCGCCGCCGGCTCGACCGGGCGTGGCGAGGCGAACATCAAGGTCTGCGGCGCGTTCCTCGCGGTGGAGTTCATGCGGCAGGGCAAGTCGCCCGAGCAGGCCCTGCTGGAGGTGTGCGAGCGCGTGGTGGCCATGACCGAGCGGCGACTGCTCGACGACCGTGGTCGGCCGCGCTTCGACCTGCAGTTCTACGCGGTGGCCAAGGACGGCCGCCATGCCGGCGTCACGGCCTACGAGGGGGCGTCGTACGCGGTGTGCGACGCGGCGGGCGCGCGGTTGGAGCGCTGCGCGTACCTGTACAAGGCCAGCGAACGGCCGCGGTGATGGGGGTGGGGCGCCGCCCACCAGTGGCGCTCGTGGCGGCGTAGCCGCCTGCTGCGCCGCCCCCCAGCCCTCAGCGCGCGGTCGTCTTGAACGCCGCCACCGCCCGTGCCGCGTCCTCTGCTGCGCGGGCCATGGACTGGGCGGCGGCGGCGATCTGTTCGGTCGCGGCGCTCTGCTCCTCGCTGCCGGCGGCGACGTCGTGTGTGGCGGCCGCGAAGGTCTGGGTGCCCACATCGAGCGTTTCGAGCTGATCGTCGAGACTCGCGGCCAGCGCCGCCGCCTCGCGCGCGGTCTCGCCCACCTCGCGGGTCCAGCCGTCGGCGTCGCTGACCTCGCGCTCGACCTCGCTGAAGCTCTCGGCCACCGCGTGGGTGGCGCTGGCGACCTCGGCGACCGTGCTCAGGGCGCGCTGTGTGGCCTCCTGCGCCGCGCTGACCTGGGCCAGCACCGCGCGGATCTGCTGATCGGTCTGCGTGGCCGCGTCGTGGGCGGCCGCGGCGAGGCGGCCGACCTCTTCGGCCACGACGGCGAAGCCTGCCCCGTGCTCGCCCGCGCGGGCCGCTTCGAGCTCGGCGTTGAGGGCGAGCAGCTTGGACTGCCGGGCGATCTTCTGCACCAGCCCCACGAAGTTGCGGACCCCCTCGGTAGCGGCGACCAGTGTGGTGGTGGTCTCAGCCCCGGCGCGCACATCGCGGTCCAGCGTGGCCAGGCGCTGCGTGGTCGCGTCGAGCCGGGCGTGGTTGGCGTCGGCGAGGCGCACGAGGCGGGCGTCGTGCTCGGCGCGCTGGGCCACGCCTTCGTCCAAGCGCCGGGCGAGCTGGGCCAGGCGCGTCGATTCCTCCGACATCAGCCGGATGGTCTCCGCCATCGCCTCGGCCTGCGTGGAGAGTTGGGCCGCGGCCTCGGAGCTGACGGCCGACGCGCGGGCGACCTCGTCGGTGCCGGCGGTGATGTCGATCGCGATGCGGGCCGTTTCGTCGGTGCTCTCACGGACCAGGGTCGTGAGGTGGCGCAGCTCGGCGGTCATGGCCGCCATGGCGCGGACCAGGCGGCCCATCTCGCCCCCGATGCCCTCGGCGTCGGGCGACTGGCTGAGGTCCCCGCTCGCCACGGCCTCGGCGACCCCCGCCAACGAGCGCAGTTGCCGGTCGAAGATGGGGGAGGCCCAGTAGCGCGTCACCAGTGCCCCGGCGCCGAGGCCGAAGAGGCCGAGGACGGTGAGGAGGAGGAGCAGGCCGACGGAGTCGATGGCCGCACGGACCTCGTCGCGGAAGAGCAGGGCGAGTAGGCCGAGCCCGCCGGCGGCGCTGGCGAACATCCACGTGGTCACGCGTTCGATCACGTGGCGGTCGGACGTGTGCGCGACCGCCACGGAGTTTCTCCGTGCGGCGGGGACGGCTAGATTCTCGGTATCACCCTGCATTCGCACGTCCCACGCGGCGCGCTGCCGAGCGGCGCGCCCTTCGTCGTTTATTCGGATGAACCAGCCCAGTCCCGCTTCCGTCTTTCCGCCCGAGCCAGACCTGTACGAGCCCACGAAGGTCGAGGCCACGTGGCGTGCGCGCTGGACCGAGCGTGGCACCAATCAGGTGGACGTGCATGCGGCGGCCCGTCCGTTCTATCAGTTGATGATGTTCCCCTACCCCTCGGCAGAGGGCTTGCACGTGGGGAATCTGTACGCCTTCACCGGCAATGATATCCACGGGCGCTTCCACCGGCTACAGGGCTTCGATGTGTTGGAGCCGCTGGGGTACGACGCGTTCGGGATCCACAGCGAGAACTTCGCCCTGAAGATGGGGGTGCACCCCGGGGTGTTGATCCCGCGCAATATCGCGAATTTTCGGCGGCAGTTGGACCGTGCGGGGCTGATGATCGACTGGCGGCACCAGGTCGACACGACGGCGCCGGACTACTACAAGTGGACGCAGTGGCTGTTCCTGCAGCTGTACAAGCGCGGGCTGGCCTACAGAAAGGCCGCGGCGGTGAACTGGTGCCCGAGCTGCAAGACGGTGCTGGCCAACGAGCAGGTCGAGGGCGGGGCTTGTGAGCGCTGCGGGACGCAGGTGGAGCAGCGCAACCTGGAGCAGTGGTTCTTCAAGATCAGTGAGTACTCCGCGCCGCTGTTGGCCGATCTGGATCACATCGATTGGTCCGAGAGCACCAAGACTGCGCAGCGGCATTGGATCGGCAAGTCGGTGGGCGCGCACGTGACGTTCCCGGTGCCGGCGGCCACGGCGGCCGATGGGACGCCGGCGGGCATCACTGTGTTCACGACGCGGGTGGATACGATCTTTGGCGCGACGTTCCTGGTGGTGGCGCCGGAGCATCCCTTGCTGGCGAGCATCTGCTCGGACGCGCAGCGTGAGGCCGTGCGTGAGTATCAGGAGAAGGCCGCGCGGCAGGACTTGGTGACGCGCAAGACGACCAAGGAGAAGACCGGCGTGTTCACGGGGGCGTACGCCGTGAACCCGGCGACCGGCGCGCCGGTGCCGGTGTGGACCGCGGACTATGTGCTGATGGAGTACGGCACCGGCGCGGTGATGGCCGTGCCCGGGCATGACGAGCGCGATTTCGAGTTCGCGGGCAAGTACGAGTTGCCGATCGTGCGTGTGGTGGCCGCGCCCGGCATGGCCGCGGATGCGCCGCTCGAGGCTGCGTTCACGGACGATGCCGGTGCCGTGCTGGTGAACAGTGGCGAGTTCAGCGGCTTGGCGGTGGATGCCGGCAAGGCCGCGATCACCGCGTGGCTGGCCGAGCGTGGCGCGGCGAAGGCGATGACCACGTACCGGTTGCATGACTGGTGCGTGAGCCGGCAGCGGTATTGGGGCCCGCCGATCCCCATGGTGTACTGCGATGCCTGTGGCCCGCAGCCTGTGCCCGAGGAGCAGTTGCCGGTGGTGCTACCGCACATCGA
The DNA here is from genome assembly GCA_964503275.1 of uncultured Gemmatimonadaceae bacterium. Lineage (GTDB taxonomy): Bacteria > Gemmatimonadota > Gemmatimonadetes > Gemmatimonadales > Gemmatimonadaceae > DASRAP01. The sequence goes on from CAZCZO010000001.1 coordinate 149,344, forward strand.
CGACTTCACGCCCGACGACAGCGGCGTGTCGCCGCTGGCCCGGCACGCCGAGTGGTACCGCACCGCGTGTCCCGCGTGCGGAGGCGAGGCGCGGCGCGAGACCGATGTGTCGGACACCTTCCTGGACAGCGCCTGGTACTTCCTGCGCTACCCGAGCACGGGGCGGGACGATGTGCCCTTCGATGCGGAGCTGACGAAGAAGTGGCTGCCGGTGGACAGTTACATTGGCGGCAACGAGCATGCCGTGTTGCACCTGTTGTACTGCCGCTTCATCACGCGGGTGCTGTACGATGCCGGGTTGGTGCCCTTCGAGAGCCCCTTCAAGAAGTTCCGGGCGCATGGGATGATCATCCGCGAAGGCGCGAAGATGTCGAAGAGCCGCGGCAACGTGGTGAACCCGGACGAGTACTTCGAGCAGTACGGGGCCGACGCGTTCCGCATGTATCTGATGTTCATCGGCCCCTTCGAGGAGGGCGGCGACTTCAGGGACAGCGGGATCAGCGGTGTGAAGCGCTTCCTGGACCGGCTGTGGGCGTCGGTGTTGGGCTGCCGAGTGGATGGCGAGCCGGACGCGGATGTGATGCGGAAGCTGCACCTCACCATCAAGAAGGTGGGTGAGGATGTGCCGCGGCTGAGTTACAACACGGCGATCGCGGCGATGATGGAGTATATGAACGTGTTGCGGCGGAGCGAGCGCGTGCCGCACCGGGCAGAGGTGGCGCCGCTTGTTCAGCTTGTCGCGCCGTTCGCGCCGCACGTGGCGGAGGAACTTTGGGAGCGGCTTGGGTCGTCTGTGAGTGTCTTCGACTCGAGCTGGCCTGCGTTTGATGCTTCAGTCGCGGCGGCGGAGTTGGTGGAGATGGCGGTGCAGGTGAATGGGAAGACGCGTGGGGTGATCTCCGTTGCGCCTGATGTTTCGCAGGACGAGGCCCTTGCGGCGGTGATGGCGGAGCCTGGGATCGCGAAGTTCGTGACGGGGGTGCCGAAGAAGGTGATCCTGGTGAAGGGGCGGTTGGTTTCGATTGTGGTGTGATGGGCGCGGTGGGGTTGGGGTTGGTGCCGGTGCGGGGGCGGGGCGGTTGTGTGGATGCTGCGGGTGATTTGGGAACGTTGTCTGCTTGGGCTGGGCGTGCTTTGGCCGATTGGAGCAAGTGGCTGGGGCGTCCGAGGTCGTTGTGGTGCGGGTGCTTGCGGGGGCTTGGGCCGAACTGCAGGTTGGGGTTAGGCCGCGGCCAGATGCGGAATCGTCGCGGCTTCGCGGGGGCCTATCCGGAATTTTGTGTACGGGCCATACTCACCGTAAGGAGGAGCTATGCCCAGAGCCCGAAAGTCCCGACCCGCGTTTGACCCGGCCGCGCTGGATGCGTTGCTGGGCGACCGCCGGAGCGCCGACGAGGTGGACGAGCTGTTTCGCCAGATGAAGGGCGCGCTGATGGAGCGCGTCCTGGCGGGCGAGCTGACCCACCACCTGGGCTATCCCCCAGGCGCGGAGCGCCCCGCAGGCGTGGACAACGCCCGCAATGGGGCCACGCCGAAGACCATCCTGACCGATGACGGGCCGGTGCCGATTGCGGTGCCCCGCGACCGAGACGGCACCTTTGCACCGCAGCTGATCCCCAAGCACGCGCGGCGCCTGCCGCGCTTCGACCAGAATGTGATCTCGCTGTACGCGCGGGGCATGAGCGTGCGCGAGATCCAAGAGCATCTGGAGGAGCGGTACCAAGTCGCCGTCTCGCCGAGCCTGATCAGTGCGGTGACGGACGAGGTCGTGGCGGAGGTGACGGCGTGGCAACAGCGGCCGCTGGAGCGCTGCTATCCGGTCGTCTTCTTCGACGCGCTGCGGGTCAAGATCCGCGACGAGGGCGTGGTCAAGAACAAGGCCGTGTACGTCGCGCTCGGCGTGACGCGTACGGGGCAGCGCGACGTGCTGGGCTTCTGGATCGAGCAGACCGAGGGCGCGCGCTTCTGGCACCGCGTGCTGACGGAGCTGGCCAGCCGCGGCGTGGCCGACATCCTGATCGCGCTGATCGATGGCCTGCCGGGCTTTCCCGAGGCCATCACGGCGGTCTTCCCGCAGACGCAGGTGCACACCTGCGTGGTGCACTGCGTGCGCCGCAGCCTGGCCTTCGTCTCGTACAAGGACCGGAAGGCCGTGGCCACGGCGCTCAAGACGATCTACCGCGCCGACACGGAGGCCGCGGCCGCCAGCGCCTTGACGGCCTTCGCGGGCAGCACTTGGGGCCAGCGCTATCCCACGATCGCCCCACTGTGGGAACGCCAATGGGAGACGCTGCGGCCGGCCTTTGCCTATCCGCGGCCGATCCGCACCATCTTGACGACGACGAACGCGATTGAGAGTCTGCACATGCAGCTCCGGAAGATCATTAAGACCCGCGGCCATTTCCCGACGGACGAGGCCGCGACCAAACTGCTCTACCTCGCGCTGCGGAACATTCACAAACGCTGGAACCCCGCCCCCGTGTGGCAACAAGCCCTGACCCATTTCACCGTGCTCTTCCCGGACCGCTTCAGTCCAGACATCGAATAGCACGATCACCCAACCCGTACACAGAAATCCTTACAGGTCCCTTCGCGGGATATCCTGACGGGCTAATTCGACGTTATACCGACTCCCGGAAACCAATGTATCCAGTAAAGCTGGGCTTCGATGAGGCTTTCCGTCGCGCGCAATCGCTCATAGACAATGGCCATCACGCGGAAGCGCTCGTGACGGCCGTGTTCACTATCGAGAAGACTCTGCGTCGTGCGCTGCGATTCGCGATAGTGTCGCGCGGTTTCACCAGCAAGCAGGCCGATCTCATCATCGGGCGTGCGGGATTCGCGCAGCTGAAGGATCTGTGGACATGCTTCGTTCCCGCCAGCGCTCAGTTGCGAGATTTGCTGTCTTCGACCCAGCTTCAGTGCATTAACGACGCTGCCGCGATGCGAAACAAGCTCGTCCATGGCACACGCGCCTATCAGGCCAGCGAATGCAGGTCCCGTGCAACCGCAACACTCGCAGTGCTCAGGGTTCTCCGCTCCGGCCTGCAGAGCCATCTCGGGTCGGACGGGTGGTCACGCCTTCCCGTGCGTCGCAAGCCTGCGCTCACTTGGAGCCCACCCAAGCCAGCGGCATAACGAAGGTTGGTGCTGACAGTCACGGTATGGAAGCGGCGGCTGCGCCGCCGCACCTTATGGGGTGCCCGCAGCACAACCCAACGTCATGGCTACGTGAGATAGGCCTGTCTTGAACTTTCCGCCCCTTGACCCTGAACGCCGCGCGCGCGAGTACAACAGCTACGATTTGGCTGCTCGTGGCCGCGTCGTTCGTGCCTGGCTGTTCGAAGGAGCGACCACACGCGCGATCGACGAGCAGGTGCTTGACCGTAACTCGTCGTATTCGCGTGGATACCAGTCCATGGGCATCCTACACCACCTTGGATTGAAGAAGGCCTATCAGGGGCTCTTTGTCGGCAGGACGCTTGAAGAGGTCGTCGCCCGGATGCGCGACGAGGGGCCGTCATTTGCACGAGTAGTCGAGCATCTGCTTGCTGGCACTGATGAGCCGACTATTGCGCTAGCGGCTCTCCAGCGGATTGAGGCTGAGGAGGAGAAGGATGCGCGAAGCGCGCGTGCCGAGGACCGGCAGCAGCGGATAGCCGCCGCGCCGCGCACACCTGCACGTATCAAAGTGTTCAGCTATGCGTACAAGCGTAATCCCGACATTGTTGTCGAGGCGCTGTTGCGTGCGGCCGGCCATTGCGAGCGCTGCAGTAAGCCTGCTCCGTTCAGGCGGGCGTCCGATGACACTCCCTACCTGGAAGTGCATCACGTAAAGTCGCTCGCGGACGGTGGTGAAGACACGCTCCAGAACGTGTTGGCCTTATGCCCGAACTGTCATCGCGAGATTCACCACGGAATGACATCAGCGCGCGAGATATAACGCCGCGCGCTGCTGATGCACGCGGTGCGGAGTGGGCTTGGCGGGGCCGCCGTGACGCCCTTGGCTTGTTGCGGCGGCACCGCCAAACCCTTCATATACGAGCGTTCACAGCAGAAGCTCACGTTATGGCGACATCCACATATCGAGTTGAGGGACGGAATTGCTCCTCGTGATAGCCGGCGCGGGTGCGTCATACGATTCTGTTCCCTCGCGTGCTGACCTTTCCTCTTCGGTCGAGGACGCTCGGCTGCCACTGGCGGATGGCCTCTTCTCCGCAGCGCCACGATATCAGGCGCTTCAGGCCCGATTTCCGGAGGTGCTTCCGGTAGTTCCAAAGCTTGCAGACCGCCCCGAAGGCACGACTGTAGAGGATGTCCTCGCGGGATTCGTGGAAGACATCCCTCATTACGCTAAGCGCGCAAGCCAGCTTGCAGCGGTTCGGTTCTACATTCAATCGCTGATTTCTGAGTGCGAGGACAAGTGGTACCGGGAGCGCCCAGTTGCAACGAACATGATGCGCCTCGTCGACATGATCGAACGCGCGCGTGGCAGCCGCTTGCACGCTGCCTTTGTGACTTTCAACTACGACCGCCTCATCGAGAATGCACTCGAGCGCTTTGGACAGAAGTTCCACACGATTGACGACTACATACAGAACGGAGCGTACACGCTCTTCAAGCTTCACGGTTCGGTCGACTGGGTTCGTAGCTTCGGGGTGACCAGACCCGGCGCAATCGGTGGCGACGTCGTCTCAATTGCGAATGGCATCTGCGAACACATCAGCGACCTCCCAGCTCCCGGCCCGATTGAGAGGTTCTACGCAACTCCGCCGTCGCTGTACAAGGACGCCCTAGCACTCCCTGCCATCGCCATCCCGACGCGCGAGAAGACCGTGTTCGAGTGCCCCGATGCGCATCTGGCGGTCTTGAAGTCACAGCTCCCGCACGTTCGCACAATCATCACGGTTGGATGGCGCGGGGCGGAAAGGCACTTTCTTGAGCTGCTCGGTGAGCATGCTCGCGAACGCATCAATGTGATTTGCGTAAGCAAGGGGAGCGCTGAGGCGGCCGCCGTATGTGAGAACTTGACCCCCTATCTCCGAGGCGCTCACTTCGAGCCCTACGGACCCGGCTTCTCAACCTTCATCCGCGAGGAGAAAGCGCAGAGGCTGCTAAACATTACGTGGTAACCTTGTCGGCGCAGAACAGCCGGGGACATCGGTGACACTCTAGACCGGGGACATGGGTAACACTTGGTTTGGGTGCCCAATCACTCCCGGATGATGTAATCCCGCTCGTCGAGCTTCGCTAGTAGGATGCGTCCGAAGTAGATCGACCACACCCCATCGGCCTCCTCGTCAAGGCCAATGCGATAGCCCCGGAGCGCGTTCGCGATGAAGAGCAGCTTGGTCTTGAAGCGGAAGGTGCCGACGGTGGTTACGCGCTTCACCAAATAGTGTCCAGGGTACTCGAGGTCCGGGAGCCGGGACGGGTATGTGCGGGGCGACGCTTGGTACTGCGACCCCGGGGGCCTTCCGCCGTGGTGGGTATGCGGCCGTTCGTCGTTGTACTCGGCGCGGAAGGCATCAAAGGCCCGCTGCTTGGCGTGCATGGTGGCCCGCGGCGGCCGAATGGCTTCGCGTTTCAGGGTTCGGTGCATCCGTTCGTGGGCGCCGTTCTCCTGCGGCGAGGCCGGCCGAGTGCGCTGATGCTGGATACCTAAGCGCATCCACCAGACGTTCAAGTGCGACAGACCGCAGAGCGCTCGCGTCACGAACGGGGGACCGTGGTCGGTCCGGATCGCCCGCGGCAGCCCGTACTCGCGGAAGGCGCGTTCGAACACCGGCCGTGCCTCCTCGCCCTTGACCGACCAGGGGCCATGGCAGCTCAGGAGGAATCGCGTGTGCAGGTCCGCGATGGTGAGCGGATAGCAGTACATCTGGTCTGGGTCCGGAACTGGCCCTTGAAGTCGGCCGTCCACAGGTCGTTCGGGATCTCGGTATAGGGATCCACCACCCCCGGATGCATTTGGGGCGACCGCTTCCACCGCGCCTGCACCAGCCCCTCGCGCTTGAGGATCGCCCCCGCCGTACTCACGGCGGGCCAGCCGCGGATCGACCGATGCCGCGGCCGGAGCCAGTCGAGCAGCATCGCCGGGCCTCAGGCCGGGTGCGTCCGCTTCGCCGCAATCAGCAACTCGGCAATGCGCGCCGGCGTCTGCTGCGGGCTGGTAAGCGGGCGGCGGCTCTGCGGCTGCACGCCGGCGACGCCGAACTCCTCGACGCGGCGCACCAACGCATACCCCGTCTTTCGGCTGATCCCGTAGCGCTCCGCGAGCTCGGTCATGGTGTACAGCCCGCGCCGGTACTCCCGCACGAACTCCTTCTTCTGGTACATAGGTCGGAGCTCCTGCCACGGCATCGCAACCTCCCGGGTTACGCGCCACATTAGCAGTGTTACCTAAGTTCCCGGTTTGTACCGACTTGACACCAACAGCTTGTAATCCTTACGTCCTGTGAGCATCCTCCGTGCTAACCACAACGAGCGCGGGGTCGGGGGACACCGCAACATTGGCCTCTCAGTGTCTCTGGACTTCGAGAAGCGGAACGGGCTCTGGATTACGGCACCACCCTTCTCCGCACTGCTGGTTCTCAATGGCAACGGACTTTCCCGGTATTATGCAGCGGCATCCCAGCGGTACCACTATCTCGGAGCCTACTCGCAATGACACAAACGGAACTGCCACCTGACAGAAGCGTGTGGATTCTCATCATCATACTTGGTGGTGGGCTTGCACTAGGGCTCAGCTCTCGCGGCATTGTTGACATTGCGCTCAGCTCTTTCATTATTGGTGCCGCTCTGAATGCCTTTATCATGCTGGAGGCAGCCCACTATTCGGAGCCGCGTCGATACCTGTCGGCGCTCTACTTTGCTGTGCCCGCTGGCCTCTTTGATGCAGTTAAGATTGCATTCATTGCGATTATGGTTCGATTCTTTGCGCGTGTGTTCAGCTGATTCATACGTCAGATTCGGCAGGTCGGCGCTCGACATTCGGACGACGCGCTATCTGAACTGTGGCCCCTGTCGACGACTCCGTTACGACCAGCGACACACCGCCAGAAGAAGTGCGACCATTGAGTCTGCACTTGGTCGCTCTATGAGTCTCCCACACTGTGGCGAGCGAGAGAGTGGAGTCGAGCATCTTACTAAGTCGCGACGAGGCACAGCGCTACGCATTCCGGAGCGACCGAGTCTTACCGCTTAAGCTCGTTCTCGGTATCGCGCTCCTCTACTTATTCTATGCGGAACATTTTTGGCGCGTAGGACTGTTGCTGCTAGCAGGTTTACGATGTTCGTTCATCACTCCCTGCGTAGTAGATGGATCAAGTGCCGGCCAGATTTCGCTCGTGCTACTCGGTCGACTGATGCTGATTGCTGGCGTCTCACGTTACGTTGAGTACACCTTCGCCTGGCTTTCATACCCAGCATCAAAGACTCGAGCTCTTGGAGTTCTTGCGGTCTTTCTGTTTCCCTTTGCGTATCTCGGCGCTGGCCTATTGGTTGCTGCGCTCACCATTTGGCTGGGATTGCCCGTAGCGACCATTCTTGACTTCGAAACTCGCAACATCCCGTCGTGGATGCCACCATCCTTCGGTGGCTACTGAACAGCTCGCAGCGATAGATCCGTAGCCAGGAATGGACCGGCTGCGCATTCTCTCGCCCAGTGCGTCGCTCTTGAACCTGTACTCAACGAGAGGTCCGCGGCAGACGCGAAGATTCGCGCGAAGCCGTGGAGGACGATCCCCGACAGTGCCCACGCGACAACCGCAATGGCCAGTAGTATGGTGAAAAACTGCAGGTCGCCGAAAGTCATCGATTGTTGCCGCCCATCAAAATGGCTTCGCTACGATTGTGGACCCCCGAACCTCAGCGTCGGCCCAGAATGGGTCTCCCAAGAGCTCCGAGCGTGTGACAATGAAATGCCCCGGCTTGGCGCGGATAGAAATAGCCCGCGAACTCGGCAGCTGTCCAATCGAACGACCGATGTCGTTGGGGTTGATTGTGATGGCGGCGGCCATCGCCTCAGTCGTGTCGTAGATCGCTCTGATGGAGTCCATCACGAAGCCCCACGCTTTGCGGTCCACGTTAAAGATGTCGCCGGCGCGCCTGTTCAGCGCAATGCTGCGGCTGGCCAGCTAAGCGCGGCGTGTAGACTGGGCTTCCCTTAGCGAGTCATGCCGAGCCCCCCACACCTTCATCTGCCTCGGCGACAGCACGTAGACGTCCTCGCCGACGTACCCCGAGGGAACGTCCACCGTAACATCCTTCGCGCAGCCAGCCCCAGCCCCAACGAAAATCAGCACCGCCGCGATTCGAAGCCTCAGTGGTGGACAACCTCCTCATCACATCACGGCACGAAATTCAATCGGTGTGAGTGGATAATAGGCCCCAGTCCGATTGCTCGCGAGGCGTACCGCCGCGGTGACGGTGGCGCGGCACCGCTACCGGTGCTCGCGAGTAATCGGACTGGGGCCTATGGTGACCCGGGGAGGGCGGCGGCCAGCGCGGACCGAGGGGCCGCAACGGAAGGATTGCCGCGCACGCCGACTGTCCCCGCGTACTTCCGGGATGTCGGGGGCCGCCCTCACGCGTAGGCCATGTGGTCAGCCGACGGGCTCGCAAGCCATGGCCCGGTTCGCGAGTGTCCGGACGTGGGTGCAGATCTGGTCGAGCACCGATGTCACGGTGCTGACGGTGACTATCCGCTTCGGGCCACGCTACGAGGGAGACGCGAGGGGGGGGCGACCTCGAGGATCTGCAGTAGCACCGCCGCCGACCGACGGCTGGCCGCGTTTGGCTCGAGTCAGGGCGCCCGCTTGGAGCTGCTGGTGATCCGAGACCACCCCCAAAAGAGCGGCGACGCCTTCAGCGGTCTGAGACTATAGACGCCGCACGCCGCCTGCTCTTCGCGCGGCATGCGCGTTCCGGGACCGAGGAACGCCAAGCAAACGCTCGAGGCTGGCGCGGCCCGTCCCCGTTCCGCTAAGCCTCGGGCGGAATTGACGCGACATCCGCGTGGATGAGCAGGCGGGCACAATAGGCAACGCTTCAGACCGGGGACATAGGTCAGAGCGCGTTTCAATCGACCTGCCCGCTCGGCGGCTGACAGAGCCCCCCCAGCCTAGCCACTGTCAGTCCCCCACCGTACCATAGGGCAGAGACGCCGTCGTCCCCTCACTCCTGCCCATGCCCGACACAAACCTCTCCGCCCTCCTCTGGTCCGTCGCGGACCTCCTCCGCGGCGACTACAAGCAGTCCGAGTACGGCAAGGTCATCCTGCCGTTCACCGTGCTGCGCCGGCTCGATTGCGTGCTCGCGCCGACCAAGCAGGCTGTCCTCAAGGAGCACGCGAAGCGTAGCGCTGCCGGGCTGGAGCCGGACCAGTTCTGCAAGCGGGTCGCCGGCGGCGAGTTCTACAACGTTTCCCCCCTGGACCTCAAGAAGCTACTGGGGGATCAGGACCACATCGAGGAGAACCTCCGGGCCTACGTGCAGGGCTTCTCGCCGGCCGTCCGGGACATCTTCGAGCAGTTCGAGTTCCATACCCAGATTGACCGGCTGGCCAAGGCCAAGCTGCTGTACCTGGTCACGGAGAAGTTCGCCGGGGTGGACCTGCACCCCGAGATGGTCAGCAATGCCGACATGGGACTGGTGTTCGAGGAGCTGATCCGGCGCTTCGCGGAGCTCTCGAACGAGACGGCCGGGGAGCACTTCACGCCGCGTGAGGTGATCCGGCTCATGGTCAACCTGATCTTGACCGAGGACGACGACGTCCTGCGCAAGCCGGGGGTTGTGCGCCAGCTCTACGACCCCACGGCGGGCACGGGCGGCATGCTCAGCGTGGCCGAGGAGTACCTGCAGGAGCTGAACCCCCAGGCGTGGCTGGTGATGCACGGGCAGGAGCTCAACCCGGAGTGCTACGCGATCTGCAAGGCCGACCTGCTCATCAAGGGGCAGGACATCGGCAACATCGTGCTGGGCAACACCCTGTCGGAGGCGGGGCACCGGGGGCAGCGCTTCGACTACATGCTTTCGAACCCCCCTTTTGGGGTAGAGTGGAAGAAGGTCGAGAAGGAGGTGCGCCGGGAGCTATCGGACGCGCAAGTCGCTGACATCACGCAGCTGCTCGGGAACGACGACGAGGTGACGTGGGCCAGGGAGTCGATCGGTCGGATCTTCAAGAACAAGAAGTCTCGGGACAGGGCCATCGTCGAGGAGCTCCCGAACGAGCGCTGGGCGACCGAGCTCTGCCACGCTGTGACCAGCCAGGAGCGCTGGCAGAACGTCGCGCTGGTGCTGGGCCGTCACACCGTGGAACTCTGGGGCTGGCAGCACACGAATAGCAGCAAGACCACAAGTGCGGCGGCTTCCGCCCACTTTCTTCGCTCCCACAGCGAGCCTGTTCCAGACTCCCGAACCAGCATCCAGCAGCTTCGTAGCTGTGACAAACGGCCCCTCCAGCTCCTCGGCCTGCAGGCTGCCGCCAATGCGAGTGCATTAGCGGCCTGACTAGTGCGGGAACTTTGGGTCATCACACCGCTTCCATGACGCTCTAACACCATTGGCGAACCCGTCCTCTCCGCCCTATCAGGCCTTCATCCTCGGCCTCTCGCTCTACGCCGTGCTCGCCGTCGCGCTCACGGCCTTCGGCGCATTGAGCCCGGACGCGTTGCATATCCTGAACGTCGCCGATTGGGTCGTTTGCGCCGTGTTTCTACTGGATTTCGCGATCACGCTCGCGAGGGCACCGAACCGACTGAAGTACCTGACTGGCTGGGGGCTGCTTGATCTCGCCTCGAGCATCCCCGTGGTAGATAGTCTTCGGTGGGCGCGGATAGCACGAATCGCTCGCCTCCTTCGAGCGATCAAGGCGGCGAGACTCATCACATCAGCGATACGCGAACATCGCGCCCAAAGTGCGTTCCTCACGCTGGCATTGGTCGCATTCCTGACTGTGGTCATTTCGAGCATCGCCATTCTCGCGTTCGAGTCCGGCTCGAGTGGACCCATTCAGAATGGACCCGACGCCCTCTGGTGGGCGTTCGTAACGGTCACGACCGTCGGCTACGGTGACTTTGTTCCGGTGACCAGCGGTGGCAGGGCGGTCGCAGCACTTCTGATGGTCGTTGGGATCGGTATGTTCGGAACGTTCTCCGGCTTCGTCGCGTCCTGGTTCCTGGGCTCGGGGCACAGTAATAGCCCGTCCGACAAGCATGGTGGGCACGATTGACACGGCACGGGCTCCGTGGGATTTTCGGCCAATGAGTGACGTCACTTGGACTCCCGACCCGGAATCGACCCGTCGCTTCGAAGCCGACTTGCAGCGAGGGGCAGCCGGGCGGGCATGGCATGAACTTCGCCGAGACGCGGAGCGCCTCGCGCTGTTGCCTGCGTTTGACCAACTGATCACCCTCGATATGAACCGGATCGAGGAGCTACCGCACCAGATTCGCGTGGCGCAGCAGGTACTCCAGCGGCCCATGAGCGGGCGGGCGATCCTCGCGGACGAAGTTGGTTTAGGCAAGACCATCGAGGCCGGAATCATCCTGAAAGAGCTCTCGGTCCGCGGTCTGGCTCGGCGCATCCTGATCCTCACACCCGCGTCGCTCGTCGGCCAGTGGGTCGAGGAGCTGCAAGACAAGTTTCTGATCGAGTTCCGCCCGATCGAAGCGCCGTCCGATTGGCGCGACACCACGCACGCAATTGCGTCATACGATCGCGCACGCCAGCCGAAGCATGAGCGCGAGCTGCTCAAGCACCGCTGGGACCTCGTGATCATCGACGAAGCCCACAAGTGCAAGAATCCAGACACTGCCCGTTACAAGCTCCTGCAGCGGATCGAGCGGTCCTACATCCTTTTGCTCACGGCGACCCCGCTTCAGAACGACTTGCGCGAGCTTCACAGCCTAGTGACTCTGCTCCGCCCCGGTCACTTCGGTACTTGGCCTGAATTTCGTCGGCAGTATGTGAAGGGCGGCAACGACCGCGAAGTGAACCGCCCTGAACTGCTCCGCGAGCTCACCTCGCAGATCATGGTGCGCACGAGGCGCGCTAGTGTCGCGGACGTGATCAACCTGCCACCGCGCCGCCCCATTCAGCCGGTGATCACGCTGAGTGCCGAGGAGGGCGCTCTCTATCAGACGACCGCCCGATTCCTTCGCGATCTCTACAGCGAAGGCTTCCGTACGGCGTCGCCCGAAGAGTCGCTTAGCGACACGCGCAAGCGAAAGGCTCGGAGCGGCAAGGGCATCTACCTCCTGGAATGCCTTCGACTGGCCCAGCGGCTCTGTTCATCGTCGCACGCGTTCAACCGTTCAATGACGTCCATGGCCGCCGGTGAGATGATCACACCCGCGTACCGCGCTCGAGCCCACGAGCTCGCTGACCAGGCCGCGGCGGTCACGAAGCACGCGAAGCTCGACTCGCTCAACACACTGATCTCCTCGTCGCCGGACCAGTTCGTCGTCTTCAGCGAGCACCTGCCGACCATCGACCTGATAGAGAAGGCGGTGGGCGAACATGGGCGGCTGGGCATTCGATTCACCGGTGATCTGACCCGCGACCAACGGCGCGTTGCTCTCAAACGATTCAAGACCCAGCCGGGGAGCGTGCTCATCAGTACTCGTGCCGGAACCGAAGGTCTCAACCTCCAGTTCTGCCATCAACTTGTGAATTACGAGCTGCCGTGGAATCCGATGATCGTGGAGCAGCGCATCGGTCGAGTCCACCGCATCGGGCAGCGCAATGAGGTCAAGATCTTCAATTACGCAGCGTCAGACACGGTGGAGTCTCACATCCTTCGCCTCCTGCACTCGAAGATCCGGCTGTTCGAGCTAGTCGTTGGAGAGCTAGACATGATTCTCGGCAAGGACGACGACGATGACGGAGAGAGCATCGAGGGCCACTTGGGGCGACTCTGGTTGGAAGCTGAATCGGACGAGACCTTCGCGCAGGGCGTCGACGCATACGGTGATGAACTCTCCTCGCGCCGTCAAACCGCTGTGGATCACGAACAACTGATCGGCCAGATCTCCGCAGCAGACTCCGCAGGTCGACTCGCACAGGAGTTCGACGCGCTCTCTATCGCCGGTCGACTTCGGCTCGGCTTTGGTACCGCGCATGTGCATCTCGCCCAGGGGTTTGATGCCCAACGCGCCAGCCTTGGCATCCACGTCGCCGAGGTGATGGAGTCCCTCGCGAACGCCGACCATGTGGAGCGCGCAGGCGTGGACCCAGACTATGGCCCGCTCCATCGGATCGTCGGGCGCAGCGGTCGTGACCGCTACCTGTTGCTCCGCGCCCAAGCGGAGAGACTTCCCATGACGCTGGTGGATATCCAGGTCGACACAACTGCACCCGTACCAGCTGGGCCACGTGTCTGATCAGATGCAACCGGTGTCCGAGGTTGACCCTCGACCGCTACGCCTCCTCGAACGATACGCGTCGCTCTCGGGGGCGGTGCTGACTGACGTTGGCGATCACCTGCTCGAACTCAACCTTCCGCCGCATGAGGCGCGCTGGTTCGGCGGGCGAACGGACGTTCGGATCGCTCTGACGCCGACCGCGTTAGACGACGATCCGACGGCTGAGATACTCGCCAATGGCAGCGGGCTGCTGCAGCAGGTCATCGACGCCATACGCGACCGAGGCAGCCTTGATGATCGAGGCGTAGTTCAGCCGGCCGAGGGAAGCGTGAGTGAGTCGCCGGCGCTGGGCATCCCGGTACACGGTATCGTCGCGCCGCAGCCAGTCATCCAGCGCAGCTATCTGCCCGTAGGGCGCCTACTCGCAAGGCTTAGTGTCCATGCAGGTCCCACGATTATGGAGCGGCTGGTCGAGTCCGATGTCGTCGACCTTACATCGGGTCGTACCGTAGCCCCCGCCATCGCAGCCGGTTGCGCCACATATGGCGACGCACCCGCGACCGTCGCGATGCCAGCTGGGGATTATCCCACCGTGGAACGACTTCCGATTCCAAAATTGATTGAGGCGCTGTTCAATGACCTTGAACGCCAGCTAGCTGCCGAGCTCATGGATGTGCGCGCTGAGTCGACGCGTGCGCTCACGCAAGAGCTCAATCGGCTCGATAAGTACTACAGTCAACTGCTGGAAGACATCGCACCCGCCGATTCGAGCGACGACGCGAAATCTCGCCGAGCGGCGATCACTGCTGACCGTGATCGACGACGTGCCGACGAGGCGCACCGTCACGCCGTGCGCATCTCCGTTCATCCCGTGCAACTCGTCGAGTGGCGGGTCCTAGCCGAGCAAGTCGTATGGAGCGTGGCCAGTCCCGCTGGCAAAGTAGCGCCGTTCGGAGCGAGTCGCTTCCTTGCTGGTCAGTGTGACTGGCAATGGTCGTGTCCGTCATGCGGGGCCCAGCCGGATACACTGCGCGTATGTGACGACGGCCATGTGGGGTGTGGCTCATGCAGTGACCGTTGCGGTATGTGTGGAAAGGACACGTGTAAGGAGCATGGGTTGGCGACGTGTGCGATCGACGGGCAGCCGGCCTGCGCTGATCATTCGTCAGCGTGCCGTTGCTGCGAGTCCGTATACTGTAGTGTGCACTCGGCACATTGCGACGCGGCGGACCATGACGTGTGCACGCGTTGTGCTGTGTCCTGCGGCCTGTGCAATGCTGCTCTCTGTACCATGCACGCCGGCCGATCGGCGCACTCAGCTCCCCATGGAGTCCGTTGGCTCTGCACGAGCTGCACGGTGCTCTGCGAGGGTGGCGCGAACGAGCCAATTGGCGTCGACGAGGCGGAGAGGTGCGTCAGTTGTGAGCGATATGTCTGCGCCACTCACGCGACGTACTGCGCGATTGACGGCCGACTGCACTGTTCGTCGCATCTGCGCCGCTCTGACAAGAGCGGACGGCTCCTGTGTGAGGAGCACCGAGCGGGGTGCGCAGAGGAGAGGCACGCTGTGTACGGCGTAGACGAAGTGGAGGCCTGTGCGACCTGTGGCCTCACAACCTGCGCTGACCATCATGGAGTCTGTACTGAGGACGGCCGCCCCCACTGCCTATCGCACTTGGCGGCGCTGACCGACCAAGCGAACAGCGTGGCGTGTGCCGTGCACCGCGAGGTATGCGTAGTCGATGGGCTGGCGTTCTCCCTCGGAACGACAAGTCTCTGCCCTATCTGTACCCAAGCCGCTTGCCCCAAGCACCTTCGGCCGTGCAAGAATTGTGGGCGGCGCGGGTGTGTACGTCACGTGAACGCCGACCTCTGCCAGATTTGCGGGAAACTCGCGTTAGATGCTAATCCTTCTGACGAGGTGCTGGCAGCAGTCGCGGATGCTGCAAGAGACTTCTCCGTCAAAGGGCGCCGCATGGCGGTCGATGGGACGCATACCCTGGTGGAGCTGACAGGCAGTTGGGGGCGGCGAATGATCGTAGCCATTCGCCATGGGGATACGCGGGCTGAGATTGTGATGAAGCATGGGCTGCTGGGGTCTGAGCGGGTGCGGTAGCGGCTCAGGATACGTGCGCACGGACGCCAGACTTGCGCGGACCGTCGCTCGACGTAGCGACGGAATCAGCGGCCCCGTCCCCGCTGCTCGGGTGCTTCGGATGCTGGAGCTGCGCTACGGTCCCGAGGAAATGGTGGCCACCCGGCGCGACCTTGTGCCTAGTGAGATGGATGAGCGGCGGTGCGTCTTAATAGAACACGACTTGCTACTCTGTCATCGGGGCTGGACCGGAGTTGATGGTTGTCGCGTGCATTACTGTCCGACGTGCAGCGGCTGGGAGGCTAGGCGGGTCGAGATCAGCACCCACTCACAGCGGTCGCCAGGCAAAGAGTCTTGGATCGGAGGAGCCTCCGGGCGATCGGGCCTGAGCGTCAATTATGTAGTGTGGAGGGATGAGGCCGCTGCTGAGTTGTACATCGACACGGGCGATCGTGATGAGAACAAGCGCGTCTTGGATAGCTCGCATGCCAAGAAGGGCGCGATTGAGGCGGCGTTTAGTGGACCCTGGAGTGGGAGCGTCTGGACGACAAGCGGGCCTCTCGCATCCGATACACCGAGCGCACGGGTGGCCTTTCTGCCGGGGAGGCGGGTTGGCCAGCGGTTTGGGATCCACTTATTGACGCTATGCGTCGGCTCACGGGGGCGCTTCGGCCCCACGTTCGCGACGCGGGCCAAGGTTAGGGAATTCACAAATGCTGTTTACGAGCGACACGACGCAACGCACGGACGCCCCGGCCCCTCGTACCACCTTGGCGGCAGAAGAGTTCTCCAAGGAGGCTGAGCGAGCAACCGCTGAGGGCTTCCGGTCGACCAGCGTTTAGAAAGACTTCTCCACTGAGACCACCTCGTCCTTCCACTTCAGCACCCATGACCTTTCGAATCGTAGTCTGGAACTGCAGCATGGCGCTGCACAAGAAGGTCGAGCGCCTCATGTCGCTCAAGCCTGACCTCGCCATCATTCCCGAATGCGCCGAACCCGACGTGATCCGGGCCAAGTCGCCTGACTTCGCGTTCACCGACTGCGAGTGGACGGGCGAGCAGAGCAATAAAGGCCTCGGCGTGTTCAGCTTCGGCAGTCTGACCCTGCGGCGACATCAGAGCTGGGATCGATCGCACCACATTTTCATTCCGATCGAGGTGCGCGGGGCCGTAGCGCTCAACCTGCTCGCCGTGTGGGCGTTTAACCATCGTGTTCCCGCTACGGTCTCACCTAACCCCAAGACCACCGCAGCCGCGATTGAGCACTACCAGAAGTTCCTCGCCGCAGCCCCTGGATGCGTCGCGGGCGACTTCAATGCCAATGCGCACTGGGACGCCGTCGGTCGCTATGCGAAGTTCAGCACCGTTGATGGCCTGCTGCAGGGCGCTGGCCTCCGTAGCGCCTTCCACGCCAAGCACGACGTCGAACTCGGAAGGGAGACGGACCACCCTACCCACTTCTTCCAGCGTAACGCTGAACGCGGCTTCCATATCGACTATGCATACGTGCCTGCAGCGTGGGTCCCCGACCTCAACAGCGTCACCATCGGCACAGCTGAGGAATGGATCGGGGTGAGCGACCATGCGCCGCTGATCGTGGATGTGACGCTGCCAGGAACTAACTGACCTGTCCTTGCTCGCGAGCGGGATCAGCTTCTCAGTGGCATCTTCGGTGGCGGTGCGTGTAATAGCCCACTGCATGCCTGCTCAGGGGAACCGTTCTCACCGGACTTATCCATGAGCATCGCGGTGGTCGCAGGGTTCAAGCGGTGGACGGCCGGTGGAAGTCAGCACTGGTGCTGGAGATCCTGCGGGGTCGGACGACGATCAGCGAGGCGTCGCGGCAGTTTGACCTGGCGCCGTCGGAGATTGAAGCGTGGATTGACCAACTTGGTATCTCGCACCAGCTCAGGCGGCTGGCCAATTATGGTTGTACGCGATGCCGCTGGTGAGCAAGCGGTGTGCGAACTGATTGAGCGTGTGGTGGCCGCACGAGGGGCTGCAGTGGGTTGACAAAATATCACCCACGGATATAATATCACTCATGTCTGTCGACCCTCGTCACGCACCTCTTTCGGCGGCCGACGCGAAGAGCTTAGCCCGGCGAATCGTCGAGGATGGTGTGGTGGTCGTTTCGAAGCACGCGGCCGACGCGATGACCGACGATGAGCTCGACACGACCGACTGCCTGAACCTGCTTCGTGCCGGCGTGTTCGAGAACCCCGAGCTCATCAACGATGAGTGGAGATATCGCGTGTCGACGCAGCGGATCTGCATCGTTATCACCTTCGTGTCAGGTGACCGCCTGCGCCTTGTAACAGCCTGGAGGCTCTAGTAATGAAGTGCGACGACTGCGGTGCAGAAGCGACCGTCGAGCGCGACGCGGTGCGCCGCTACGACATCGGTGGATTGCCCCATATCGTGTTGCACGGCGTTGAGGTGACGCGTTGCGACAGCTGCGGCGCGGAATCGATCGCCATTCCGCGCATCGCCCAACTGCACCGCGCACTCGCGTTCAACTTTGTGAGTCAGCACCGCATGCTGGCACCGGTCGAGATTCGCTTCTTGCGCAAGCACGTGGGCCTCTCTGGTGCCGACTTCGCACAACGTATGGGAGTTGCCCGTGAGACTGTGTCGCGCTGGGAGAGCGGTTCGCAGCCCATGGGAGCCGTCGCCGATCGATTGCTACGACTACTGGTGGTGACTCACCAGCCGTCGGAGTCGTACGCGGTTGACGACATGCTCGCGGAGCTGACCGATTCCCCAGCGCCTGAGAAGCTCGCGCCGGTCTCGATGTGGAACAGCGGCAAGGCGGGGTGGGCGACGGCGGAGGGGCGCGAACTGACGGGTGTCTGATCGCACTAGGATTGAACAGTCGCCACCAACGCCTCCCGCACCTCCCACCACCTGCGCGACAGATCCACCGTAACCACCCGAACCCGCTGCCCGTGAATCGTCAGGTCCACGCTCACGGACTCCGTCACCCGCGGATACACGAGCATACCCTCGACTGTCCCCGCTGCACGCGTCAACGCCAGGTGCCGCATGTACGACGCCAGTTGGTATAGATGCCCCGAACGGATCGATGTCTTGTCGAACCGCTGCGTCAGGGCCTCGGCGTAGTACTTCGCGTCCAGCACGATCGTCCGCGTCGGTGACTCCAGCACGAGGTCCGTGCGCATCGTCGGAAGCAGCGCCAGCGCGGTCGCGTCCCCCTCGGCGTCCCACCGCAACGTCGGCGCGCTCACCGAGAAGGTCCGCTGCTCACGCTCGTAAAACCGCAGCAGGAACGCCTCGAATAGCTGGGCCATCTGCCGGTCGTCGCGAGTGAAGTCGCGGAAGACCATGTCACCGCTGGTCTCGCTCACCAACAGGTTCCGGTGGACCAGTTCGCAAACGTCGAGGATGAACCGATAGGTACTGCGGTTCGATGTCACTCGCACGCGGCGAAAGTCTCCATCGCTGAGCACCATCGGCGTCACCCCGGGCATACGGCGGCACAGGTCGCGCAGCGACTCCGCGCTTCGGCCGTCCATGCTCCGCTCTGCCGCCAGGCGCCGGAGGGTGGTCAGGATGATCCGGTTCGCGGGGGTGTCGATGGACAGCTCATCGTACGAGCACCAAGCACGGGCTCGGCTGAAGCTCAGGTGCTTGACCGACGCCCCCATCTCGATGCGGCCCCGCACCCCCGCGAGCTCAGCGGACTCGGTCACGTATGCACGGTCCAGCCCCCGCTTGAGGAGGTGTGTGACTCCCCCTTCCAACACGCGCGCGAACAGCTCCACTAGGCTCATGTCGGCCTCTGGGCGCACAGAAACCAGGTCGGCCTCGTCGAGGCAGTCCCAGGCGTAGGCGAGTAGGTAGTAGATGTTCTCTACCGGGATCCGACCGCGGGCAGGCATCAGCCCTGCAACATGGCGAGGCACTCGCCCACCGCCTTCTCGTTGTCGAACCAGTACTCGCGTAGCAACGGCTCGATCTCGTCGCAGATCACGGACCGATACCAATCCTCGCTGTTGCCAACCGGCGCGGTGGGGCAAAAGAAGCTGTGCCCGATCATGAAGCCGGCGCCGAGGTCCTTGTGGTCGCCGGCGATCTTGTGGTTGACGCGGCCTACGCGGTCCATGATTGCCTCGATAACAGCGTCGTCCACACCGTGCTCTGCCAATACTGCCCGGAATCCGGGCGACTGGAACGCGGGCGCCAAGGTGCGGAACGCGAACCGCCGCCGCAGCGCAAAGTCCACCATCGCCAGTGAGCGGTCTGCCGTATTCATGAGGCCGAGCACGTGGACGTTCGCAGGGATGAAGAACGTATCGGTACTTGACTCGGAGTACGTGAGCGGGATGGCGAACTCGGGTCCGCGCTTGTCGCCCTCGATGAGCAGCATGAGCTCGCCGAACACCTTGCTCAGGTTTCCGCGATTGATCTCGTCGATGATGAACACGTAAGGCAGATCGGGGCGCTGTTGCGCGCGCTGGCAGAACTCGTAGAACACCCCGTCGCGGAGCTGAAATCCCCCAGTACCGTGTGGCCGCCAGCCCTGGATGAAGTCCTCGTAGGCGTAGCTCTGGTGGAACTGGATCATCTGCACGTGGTCATGCCTCTTGGCGCCGATGAGGGCGTAGGCAAGCCGCTTGGCGATGAAGGTCTTGCCGACGCCAGGCGGGCCTTGGAGGATGAGGTTCTTGCGGCGGCGGATGCTGTGGAGCATGTCGCGGATGTCGTTCTCAGTGAGAAAAGACTCCGCGAGCACATCGGCGATGCTGTATGGCTCAACGACCGCGGTCGGTCCGGGCACGCCGCCGACCACATTGCTCTCCCCCCACTCGACGAAGCGGTCGTAGGCCGTCATGTCGGTGAGCGTCTTCATAGGCAGCTGCATGTCGCCGGGCAGCGTCCAATTGCCGCGATAGGTCCACTGCACCGTTCGCGTGTGCCGGTACTCTGGCCGCGTCTCGTCGTAGCGGTAGCCGCTCGTGATGCGGCCGCTGGCAAGGATACGATTACGTCCCTGCTTGACGTAGATGACGTCGCCCACCTTCATAACGCGGCAGAACTGGTAGCACGCCCACGCATCGTTGGTCGGGTTGTTGTCGCGAGCGTAGATGTCCTTGATGGTCTTGGCGACCTCAGCCGCAGTTGGGAACACGCGTAGGTCCCCGAGTTCGTCCCAGCCGATCGCGATCTCACCGCGCTCAAGGAATGCAGGCAGGAGCCGCGCCCCTTCGCCGGCACCGATGACCCAAGTCCGCTCAGTGGCGTCTTGGTCGGCCTGCGAGTCGGGCTGTGTGTCGTCCGGCCGCAGCGGCCGCTCCGCGACCCTGCTGGGCTTGTCATCTACCGAGATCTCGAACCACTGCGCACGTACGGGCAGGGTGAGATAGAAGTCGATCGGGGCCTCCGCAGGGTACAGCTCACAGAGCCGCCGGGCTATAGCGTAGATCCGGTGATCCTGCTCGAGGTGCGTGTCACCAGCGGCGTCCTTCAGGTCGTCAGTGGTGAGCAAGTGGGAGAACGCGGCGTCCACCCGGTCGCGCTGCGAGCGCGATGCCACCCGCGAGTAGTGCTCGGGGAACAGCAAATGCAGCAAGATGTATCGCAGTTGACGAGACGCTGAGCCAGGGAGCTCATCGAACCACGAAGCGAACGCCCACGGGTTGGCCAAAAGAGCGTCCTGTCGCGACGCGGGCAATGACTTCCACGCCAGCGCGAAGCGGATCAGCAATTCGAGCTCGAAGGGTCTCCGAACGTTATAGCCCATGCCCGTGCTTCCGATGCCCTCCCCGAACACCGCCAGCATGGGGTTCGACTCATCCAGCTGATCCCCAGACCAGTTCCAGATCTCGGCGATGAGTCGCCGCTTGGCTGGCCCGCCCATCTTCATGGGGAACAGCAGCATCAGCCAAAGCATCTCGGCCGCGAGTTTGCGAATTGCTGGTCGGCCACTCATGAGTTGGTCGTGAAGCTTCTCCTCGAAGCTGCGGTCACCGGTGTCCGGCTGGTCAATGAACTGTGTGACCAGCTCGGCGACGTTCTCTGCAGTCCAGAGTCGCTCCTCACTGAGCACCGACCCGTTGCTGAGCAAACAGCGGTCGCGCCAGATCGTGATGGCGTCGTAGATCGCGTTCGCTGGGGCATAGCGCCGAAGCACCGGGCCGTCGTACGACTGGCTCCCGGCTGCGGACTGCAGTGCCAAGAGCGCTCGGGTGGCGACGTTGTCGGGGACCCTCACCCCTGAGCCCTGCGGTGTCCAGTCGAAGTTCCTCAGCGCCGGATCAGCACTGTCACGGGGATCAAGTGGCATGCGCTCCGCGGGGTCGATCACGATGTGCGGGGTGAAGAACACGTAGTTCGCCATATCGCCGCGTTCAGCACGGCCGGCGAGATAATGCGGGAGCTGCTCGGGTTCGCGAGTCGTGACACCGGCCGCGACTAACCCAGGGCGGTCCTTGCCGACGCGCATGATCAGCACGCGGGAGCCGATGGGTAGGTCGCGGCGAGCGCCAGTGCTCCAGCGCACCGGCGCTGGCGAGCCGGCCGCCAGAGCGCGCGCGACCTCTGGGAGGTCGGTCCAGGACCAGTTGGCCGGGTTCCAAAGGAGCAGGAAGGTCTGAGGGGGCGTCATCGAGTAGGGCATATGCTGCGGGATGGGCGCTGCGGGCTGAGCGAGTGGGACGGTCACTTCCGGTCGATGGACTCGGAGAACGTAGCTGTCGGCTCTGACAGCGGAAGGGGCGGGGGTGGGATCCGTGGGCTCGGGCGCCAGCTGATGCACCGGTGTTCGGGGCCCAAGCGTCGGCGCAATCTTTGCCTGCGGGCGCTCGGCCGCACCGGCAGTGGCAGAGCGTGAAGCGCATCCCGCCGTTCAGGACAGAGGCCGAAGCACGGGCACATTGGGCCGAAGCTGGCTTGACTGATTTAGTCGACCAGTCGAGGGCCCGCCCGGAGCGCCTTCCCAGCCCGAAGCCGTCATCAACGGCGATCTCACGCTTAAGTTGGTGAACACATCACCCTCCCTCCGCGGGCGCAGCCCACAGCACGCATCATGATCTTGCTCGAAGTACTCGCGCTCTTCATCCTCGCGTGCGGCCTCGCCGGTGGAGTGTGGTGGGTGGAGCGTCGATTCGGGCCCCCGGGCTTCGGCAGCTTCTTCGCATCGCTTGCGACGCTCGTCGGCGCCGTGGTCGGTATCGTGGACGGACAGAAATTGCTCCCTGCGATCTTGGCCGGCCAAGCAGTCTTCTTCTTCATGCTCGGCCGCTACGCTCGGTCCGTGGGTCCATCAGTCGGCTCCGACCGCCCCTCGAAATGACGTGGGCCTCCGCGCCTATTGGTACTCACCAAGCGAGGCAAGTGCGGATGACGAAGCTCAGTACTCCCACCTAGGGTCGCTAGCGGCGAGCACAGGGAACAGGCGAGTCGTTCGCGTCGGCAAGGGCGAGTCCCCGGAACGCAATACCCCCGCGGTCCATTCGCTCAGTATGCCCCACCCCCTCCTCCCCCTGCTCGGCCTGCTGCTGCTCACCGCCGCCGCCCCCGCCCAACGTCCTCCATCCCCAGCCATGCCCACCACCCTCTTCACCTTCGACCGCGCCGACGAGCCCGAGTGGCAGGTGGTCAACGATGGGGTCATGGGCGGGCGCTCGGCGGGCTACGTCGCGGTGGCCGATGGACTTTTGCGGTTCAGCGGCACACTGGTGACGCAGGGCGGCGGGTTCACGTCGGTGCGGGCGCCGATAGCGGCGGACCTCAGCGGGTTGCAGGGCCTGGAACTACGCGTGCGCGGCAACGGCCGCCCCTTTGAGGTGGAGCTGGGCGACGGGAAGCGTGGCTTTGGCCGCAACGTGTCGCGGCGCGCGGCCTTCGCAACCACGGACGAGTGGACCGTGGTGCGAGTGCCCTTCAGCGCCCTACGTAGCAGCATTTTCGGCCGCGCGGTGAACGCACCGCCCATTGACCTCGCGCAGCTGCGCAGTGTGGGGATCTACATCCTGGACGGGCGCGACGGGCCGTTCTGGCTTGAGGTGGATTACATCAAGGGGTACTAGGCCCGGGCGGGTCATCGAAGCAAAGCGCGCTCGCAGGGTCAGTACTTTTCTGGATAGCCCCAGACTCACCGCGAAGCGCTGATCGCCATTTGAACTGTTCGTCCTTGGTCTACACTGCCAATGCCGAGCTGACCGGAGCGGTTGTCGCCCCAGCAGTACGCTCCGCCAGTGAGGGTGATGCCGCAGGTATGCCCTTCACCGGCGGCCAGCGTACGAAACACGAGGCCGCCGACGACCCGCTCGGGAGCGGGGCGGCCTTCCGTGGTGCCGTTGCCCAGTCGGTCGCCACCCCAGAGACCCAGCTCGTTGTCGCCCCAACAGAACGCAGCGCCTGCGTCGTCAAGACCACAGGCGTGCGTCCAACCCAAAGCGAGACTGACGAAGTTCACTCCTACATCGATCGGTGTTGGCGTTGCGCGAGTCGTAGGGCCAGTATAAGGACGAC
Source organism: uncultured Gemmatimonadaceae bacterium (assembly GCA_964503275.1). Lineage (GTDB taxonomy): Bacteria > Gemmatimonadota > Gemmatimonadetes > Gemmatimonadales > Gemmatimonadaceae > DASRAP01. The sequence goes on from CAZCZO010000001.1 coordinate 173,302, forward strand.
TGTCATACGTGCTGCCCCAACACACAGTCGCGCGGTCGGTGGTGACGCCGCACACGGATTGTCCCCCGGCCGCGAGCGACGTGAACAGGAACTCGCCGCTGACGGGTCGTGGCCTGGCGTGTCTGGCGGTGCTACCAGTGCCGAGTTGTCCCGACTCGTTCGTCCCCCAGCAATGCGCTTGTCCTGCGGCGAGCCCACAGGTGTGATTCTCACCGGCAACGATCGCGCTGAACGCCGGAGCGTCGCGAACGGGAGTAGGCACAGTGCGGGCATTGCGCGATTGGCTGCCCAGGTCACCCGCGCCCATTCCACCCCAGCAGTAGACCACGCCGGAGCGATCAAGTGCACAGCTGTGGCGTCCGCCCGCGACGATGGACGTGAAGTTGTGTTCGCCGACCACTCGCACAGGGGCGAGCCGATGAGTCGTCGTTCCGTCGCCGAGCTGTCCGTCGGCGTTACTGCCCCAGCAGTACGCGGTCCCTCCGGCGGTGAGCGCGCATGCGTGCTCCGGTGCCGCGCAGCCGAAGCATGTCAGGCCGCGCATCGTGAGCTGTGCAAAGTCGACGTCAGCATGGACGCGGCCTGGCCGCAGCTGCTGGCGTCCTGTGCCATTGCCAAGTGCGATCCCAGCGCCCCAGCAGAACACTTCGCCCGTCGCAGCGAGTGCGCAGGTGGCACTTCCTGCCGGCGCGATCGCGACAAACCCTGGCGGCTCGCTGCTGCGTGGGTCGGTGATGCCGCTGCACGACAGTGCGACGAGCAGGGCAGCCAGCATCCGCGGGGTCCGCCCGCTTCGCGGAGTCGTCCAGACCTTTGAGTCTGCACCGAGCGCTCCCACACGAGGAACGCAGCGAATCAGTGAGCGCATTGCTGATCAGGGGGCCAGGGAGAGGTCGTGCGACTGCAGGGGGGGTGGGTCAACGATGCACGCTCGCGGTGGCGGTCGGTATACGTCAGGTGACGTAGGTGGCGGCACGCTCCACGGCCGCAGATGTATGACTGCGGCAGCCCGACCGGCAGCCGAGGCCCGGGACCCGTCAGTGAGTGTACGACACCGCCCTGCGCGATCAGCCGCGGAATCATCCGCCGACGGCCCCACTTCACACCATATGCTCCTCCCCCTCCTGGGCCTTCGGCTGCGCGCGGCCTTCGCGACCACGGACGAGTGGACCGTGGTGCGCATCCCCTTCAGCGCGTTACGCAGCAGCATCGTCGCCCGCACCATTCCCACATTCGCGTGTACGGTCCTCGACGCCGGGGCACTCGCAGCATGCGACGATCGGCATACTCGCTTCATCGGTCAGGAGCGCCACACGACGCCCCCCACAGCGAACCCACACACCGACCCGCGTCTATAATTCGACGTCAACCGCCCTGCCGTCCCAAAGCCTTCCCACCCCCCAGCGCCGCGACGCAGGCGCCAGAGCGACCCACCTGTGCTCGCCCACCCGGAGACATCGCCACCTGCGCTCTCCTAAAGCTCTGCTCTGGATAGACTGCTCGGGCGGTCTGGCCGTCGGCGTCCTCGTGCTGGCGCTCGTCCCGTGGCTGAGCCGGCTCTACGCCATGCCAGTCGGCTTCGTGCTCGCGATGGGTCTGGCGAATCTCGCGTATGGCGCATTCTCGCTCTCGCTTGCCAGACGCGCCATTCGCCCGCGCGCCCTCCTCGTGCTCTTGGCCTCCGCGAACATCGCCTGGGCGGGGGTCTGCTTCGTCGCAGCTGCAGTGCTCGCGTCGCAGGCATCGTTCCTGGGCCTCGCCCACCTGGTGCTCGAGGGCATCTACGTGGGCGGCCTCGGCCTGCTCGAGTGGCGGTATCTCGACGCGTTGGAGACGAGAGCATGAGCGGCTCCGGGACGCACCAACCCCCCCCTACCGCCTCCGAAGCACCAGCGACGCCCCATCCAGCGTACCCACCATCGCCGTATCGCCCACGACGAGTGCGCGCAACGTGCGCACCTGCATCGGCACGACGATCGAGTCTGGACTGAAGATGCCGTTCGCGTACGCGTACTGTGTTTCGCCCGAGCGCGTCTCGCTCGTGGCACGATTGATGTAGGTGAACCGGCCGGGACCCATGCAGGTGACAGAGCCGTGGCAGGACTCACCCCTGGAGAGGACAAGCGTCAGCTCGACTGGGCCCGACTCGCCGGCCCAGGTTCCCGGGTAGCCGTGCCCCGGTTGCAAGGGGACGCGGTCGCCCAACGGTCCGAGTGACGGGCCAGCGCAGGCTGCCGAGATGATGCCCATCGCGGCGAGGGCAAGGGGGCACAGGCGCGACCAATGAGCAGGGATCATGCGGTGGACCGGTCGACGGGGGTGAGTGCAGTGCAGATCTGCCAGAGACTACCTTCGGCCGTCGACCGGCGCGATACGTCGGATGACGTAGCCGCGATAGGACCTGCAAGGTGAGCACGTCCGGCGTATACTCCTCACTACGGGATCACCCCGACTCGCTGAGCATCGACCCGGCCGATCACGCCGCCGGACCCACCCCCACCCCCATCCCTGACCGCCGCCGCTTCCTGCACTCCCTCGCCGCCGGCACCGCGCTCGTCACTCTCGGGCACCCGCGCGCCGGCGCCGCGGCGCGTGCGCTCGCCGGCGACTCGGTCGGCCCCGTGACCCCCGCGCTCCCGAGCGAAGATCTCTTCGCCTACCTCACGCGCACCGTCGGCAGGTTCGACCGCACCCGCTTCGCACAGCTCCTCGGCGCGGCCAACCCGTTCAAAGAGGGCGACGCGACCATCGGCGTCCACGCGCCCAACGACGAGGCGCGACGCACCGCGCGCGCCCTGCTCGGCGCTACGCGCGTGGGCGACCTCGACGCGCATCCGCTGTTCGACGACCAGCTCGCCACGCTGCTCGCGTCCGCTCGGGATGCCGCCGCCGCGCAACGGACCGCGGCATGGACCATGGACGCGCTCGCCGCGCACCTGCGCACAGCGCCAGCCGACGACGTCATGGCGGTCGCGCGCGGTCTCTCCAGTGAGGTCATCGGCTGCGTGGTCAAGCTCATGGACGACGCCCAGCTGATCGCCGTGAGCGCGAAGCTCTTCCACACGCTGCCGGGCAGCGGCGTCGGCGGCCCGGGGCATCTGGGGGCACGCGTGCAACCCAATTCGCCCACCGATCATCCCGAGGACATCCGCTGGCAGGTGTTCGACGCCTGGGCCTACGGCGTGGGCGATGTCCTGCTCGGCACCAACCCCGTGTCGTCCGAACCCGAGTCGGTCGCGACCATCGAGCGCACCCTGCAAGAGCTGCTGCGCAGCTTCGCGCTCGATGACGTACTCCCGCACTGCGTGCTGGCGCACATCGATGTGCAGGCCGAGGTGGAGCGCACGGCGCCGGGCAGCACGGCGCTGTGGTTCCAGAGTCTCGCGGGGAGCGACGCGGCCAACCGCACCTTCGATCTCACCGTCGACTCGATGCTCGCGCACGCCGACGCGCGCACGGGCCGCTACGGGCTGTACTTCGAGACAGGGCAGGGCGCCGACGTCACCAATGGCCACGGTCAGGGCGTGGACATGGTCATCCACGAGGCCCGCAAGTATGGGTTCGCGCGTGCCCTCACGGCGCGCGTCGCCGCCGCGCAGCAGCGTGCGGGGCGCGCGCCGGCGCCGTGGGTGCACGTCAACGATGTCGCGGGTTTCATTGGCCCCGAGGTGTTCCGCACGCGCGAACAGCTGGTGCGCTGCTGCCTCGAGGACCTCGTCATGGGCAAACTGCACGGGCTCACGATCGGGCTCGACGTGTGCGCGACGCTGCACATGGACATCGGCCTCGACGACCTCGATTGGTGCCTCGACCAGGTCATGCCGGCGCACCCGGCCTACCTCATGGCGCTGCCCACCAAGGTGGACCCCATGCTCGGCTACCTCACGACGGGCTACCAGGACCACGTGCGACTGCGCCAGCGCTTCGGGCGCCACGTCGAGCCGCGCATGGCCCGCTTCTTCGAGTCGATGGGCGTGATCGATGCCGACGGCGCGCCGGGCCCGCACTTCGGTGACCCGCTCCACGTGTACGTGCAGTACCGGCGTCGGCTCGGCGATGCGCGCACGGTCGATGCACTGCGCGACGAGGGCCGCCGTCAGCTGGCCGCGGTGCGCGGGCGCGGTGTGTTCGTGGCCGAGGGCTTCGGTGACGCTGCGGGGATGTTGGCGCCGGAGACCGATCGGGAGATCCGCCGCATCGTCGCCGACGCGAAGCAGGCCCTCTGGGCCACGCTCGATGACGCGTTCGTCAACAGCGTGCCCGGGAGCATCGCGCTCGCCACGCAGTCGACCTCGCGCGAGGACTACATCCTGCACCCCGTGCGGGGCGAGTCGCTGTCAGCGGAGTCTGAGGCGCGCCTGGCTCAGCTCGCCACATCGCATGCGGCCATCGACGCCGCCGAGCGCTACGACGTGCAGGTGGTGGTGTCGGACGGACTCAACGCGCTGGCGATCCGTGAGCCTGGGCAGCTACTCCCGTTCCTGGATGCGTTGCGCGGGCAGCTGAGCGCGGCCGGTTGGCGTGTCGCGCCCGAGTTGCCGGTGATCACCGCGGGCCGCGTGCGTGCGGGCTACCGTGTGGGTGAGCAGTTGTTCGCAGGCCGCAGTGGACGCTGCGCGCTGCTGCTCGTGGTCGGTGAGCGGCCGGGCACAGGGCATCAGACCTTCTCGCTGTACCTGACTGCGGTGGATGCGTCGGTCTGGGCGCAGCGCGGCGCGGTCGATCACGATGTGACGCGCGTGGTGTCGGGGATCGCACACACCGCGCTGAAGCCGGTGGAGGCCGCCGCAGTCGTGGCGCGTGTGCTCGGGCCGCCGGGGGGGACTGAGTCGACCCCGACGGCCTGATGTGATGCCGCGTGGCCTCCTACTGCGCCACGCCCACCTCCGCCGCCATCGTCTTGCCGATCCACGCCCGCGACTCCTCGAGGTGCGCCCGCGTGTAGGCATCCATCCCGGCGCCGCGCAGGGCCCGCTCGAGCCGCGTGTCGAGATCCTTGAGCGTTGCGCGCGCCACCGACCGCGCATCGGCCGGCGCCCCCGCGGCGGGACGCAGGACCATTCCCGTCAGCACATCCAAATGCGCCCGCTGCAGGTCGCGCCGCAGCGCCGTCACCGCGCGCGGCGTCCCCGTCCAGACTTCGGACCAGGAGGTGCGCGTGAGCGTCGTCAGCAGCTCCGGGATCCCCAGCACGTTCGCGGTGCCATAGCGCAGTTCACCGTCGCGAATGCGGGCGAGCCGCAAGGGGTTCGTCAGGTTGCGCAGCATCGAGGCCTGCAGGCCCGAGATCTCCTGCAGGAACGGGAAGTCGATCCGGCCGCTGTAGGTGTTCTCGTATCCCCAGTGGTTCCAGCGCTCCGCGCCGAAGCGCGACACCATCGACGCCGGCAATCCGAAGGCCTCCACGCCGAGCACCCGGTCGCTGAGCAAGGTGAGCGCCTCCCGCTGCCGTGCGATGCCCACCGGCACGAAGGGGCCGCGGTCGCCGGGATCGCCAGGACGCGTGCGGTACACATACTCGCCGCCGATGTACTTCACTGACGGCGCCAGCGCCTGCGTGTACTGGCCGAGCAGGGCGCGGAACGCCGAGGTGAGGTCGGCGTAGCGCGCATTGTCGGTCAGCACGACCTGCGGCAGGCGCGGCCACAGATCCGCGATCAACGCGGTGCGCTCTCGGCCCCAGCCGATGGGGTCGGCGCTGAGGTCGTAGGTGTTGACCGTCGGGTCCATGGCCTGCTGGCCACCGCTGTCGCTGTCGTCGCCGTACGTCCGCCCCTCATGCTCCGCCAACCGCGCCACCTCGGCGGCCCGCGTCGCATCGGCGCTGTAGCCGAAGGTGATCTTCCACCGGTCTGCGCTCCCGACGCCGGGCGAGTAGTAGAAGCCCTGCGTCTCGCCCTTGCGGGCGACGTTCGGTGCGTGGTAGTCCATCACCGAACTCACAAGCCCACGCTCCTGCGTCCACGCGCGGTCGTGCAAGCGCTCCAGCGGCGTATCGCTCGAGCTGCGGAAGTTGTGCCGGAGGCCCAAGGTGTGTCCCACCTCGTGCATCACCACCCAGAGCACGGCCTGGCTGAGATACTCGTCGGGCACCTCGCCGTCGGCGTCGAGTTCGCCGCGGTCGGCCAGCACGGCCCGCAGCAGCGTGCCTTGATCGGACAACGCGCCAGCGAGCCCCGCATGCGTCTCCAACGCGGCGATCGCCGCCGCGTCTCCGTCGGCGTGGATGCCCAGCGCGGCGTTGAGCGCGTCCTGCGGCGTCACGAGGTTCTGCCAGCCGCGCCGGAAGCCGCGGATCATGTTCGCCTCGTAGAGCTGATCGGCGTCGAGGATCTCGCCCGTGCGCGGGTCCACCACGCTGGGGCCGATCGCCGAGTAGCCGGGGTCGTCCGAGGTGTTCCAGCGCAGCGTGGGGTAGCGGATGTCGGCGGGATCTGCGCCCTCGGGCAACAGCTCGGCGCGGATGGCGTCCTTCCACCCCGCGGCCTCGAAGGCCGGCTGCCACGCATTCACACCGGCGATGAACCAGGGCCGGTACTTCTCAGGCACCGTGCGATCGATGTAGTAGATGATCGGCTTCACCGGGTAGTACAGCCCGTTGCCCGCCGAGGCGCCGCGCTCGAGGCGCCAGCGGTTCACGTAGCGCACGAAGTGTTCGTCGCGGTCCTGCGTGAAGTCCTTGTGCGCGGTGAGGAAGAAGCCCACGCGATCGTCGGCGAGGCGTGGCGTCATGGGACGCTCGGGCAGCTTCACGATGGAGTGGTGCACCGTGACCGAGATGTAGCGGCCGTCGGGCACTGAGAACGTCGACGTGGCCTGGGAGGGCCGGAAGGTCAGCGTGCTCTGGATGTTGAGGTTCTCGGGGAACGCCTTGACGCTGCTGACGTAGCTGCGCGTGCGGTCGAAGTTCGGGGCCGCTCCCTCGCCGCCACCGCCGCCGCGCCCCCCGGTGCCGGTGACCGCGCGCAGGCGCTGACTCACCCCGGCGATGTCGCTCACGAACCAGTTCGTGACGTCGATCAAGTGCGTGTCGCCCTGCGTCGCCTCGATCTTCGCCGACTCCACCACGCTCGGCGAGAACGTCAGCGCGACCGCTGCGGCTTGCGGGGTGCCCGCATCGGCCTTGAAGTGGATGGGATGCTTGCTGAGGTACAGGGTCTCGCCCTGCCGCGAGATCGACATCACCGCGCCCTGATTGCCGCCGAGCATGGTGCCGCCGAACACGCCGCCCGCACCGATGCCGCGGGCGACCTTGGCCTCGAAGAGGAACTGCTCGCCGAGCCGTCGCGTGGGGACGGCCATGAAGAGGCGTCCGTCGGCCTTCTGGTAGAGATCGAAGTAGCCCTCGAGCTTGGTCGCGCCGGCCGTGGCCTGGGCCCAGGGGTCCGGCGCGGGGCGCGGGGTGCTTTGCGCGGGCGCGGTGGTCTGCGCGGTCGCGGGCGGCTGCGTGGGCGGCGCTGAGCGTGCGGTGGCGCAACCGGCGAGCAGGCCGGCGCTGAGGACGAGGGCGCTACGAACGTGTGGCATGGTGGGGCTCCGGGCGTGAGGTACCGCACAGAGTATACGGCTCGGGGGAGGGCGTGGCCATTCTCTGCACGTGTGGCGGCCACGGCGCGCGACAAGCGCGTCGGTGAGGAGGGCGTGCCGGTCTGCGACCGGCAGCCGGGGGAGGGGCCGCCGGGGGGCGGGCGGCGCTAGGGCTGGGCCGTCGGCGGCGCGTGGAGGGCGCGCTGGATCTCCTCAAGGACCTGGATGTCCGCCAGATCCTGTAGCCGTCCGGTGCGCTTCGACGCGATGAGATTCGCGAGACTCACGGTCGGGACGGGGACATCGTCGAGGTCGAACACGACGATGTCGCGAGAGGCATCGGGCCAGCGCAGATTCCACGCGCGAGTGAGCACATCCACGTTCGGTGAGTCGCCGGTCATCGTGACGACACGCGATATCAGGTCGTGGGGGGTGTACTCCTCGGCGACGCGGAACGGCAGTTGCCGGAGCGCGCGCAACACCGACTCCGCATTCTCGAGCGTGGGTTCGATGAGGATGTCGATGTCGCGGGTCGCGCGCGAGCTGCCCCACAGCTGCAACGCGGTCGCGCCCACCACGACATAGCGTGCCTCTTCGGCGTTGAGCAGCCGACACAGTGCGGCGACCCGACTTTCTGTCCGACTCACGGTCGCGCGCGCTGCGTGCGCCGCCATGCCGCGAACTCCTCATAGGTGTCGAACTGCATCGGTCGCGCCTTGGGGACGTCGACCTGTGTGCGGACTTCGGCCTCCCGCACGCGCTGTGCCGGCGTCATCGCACGGTCGTGGTAGAGCTGGGCGCGGCGCGACGGGTCCAGCGGCGGATCGGTCCCAGCATGGCGCGCGACGAACTGCCGGAGCGCCTCCGCGATCACCCAACTACGCGAGCGGTCCAGTCGCAGGGCGAGTGCATCGGCCTGATCCAGATCCGCCGCCGGCAAGGTGATGGCGATGCGCGCGTAGGGCTTGTTCGTCGGCATATCGAATAATACCCAGTATGCCTCCGTGAATCAACGCCGATCCGGCCCAGACGCTCGACCTCTCTGGGCGCAGGACTCTTGCCCCTGGTCCGCCCCGCGCCGATGTTTGCCCGGCGCCTGCATCGCCGACCTTCACGAGCACTGCCCCATGGACCTCGGACTCACCGGACGCGGCTGCGTCATCCTCGGCGGCAGCCGCGGCATCGGCCGCGCGATCGCCCTCGGGCTCGCGGCCGAGGGCGCCAACGTGGCGATCTGCGGCCGCACGCAGGACTCGCTCGACGACACGCATCAGGAACTGCTGCAGCGCGGGGTGAAGGCCTACGCGCAGGTCTGCGACGTGGGCGATGCGGCCGCGCTCGGGCGCTTCCTCGACGAGTCGCGGCGTGCGCTCGGCGACGTGCACGTGCTGGTGCACAACGCCTCGGCGCTCGCCGTCGGGCCCAGCCTCGCCGACTGGGAGGCGAGTCTCCAGATCGATCTTATGGCTGGCGTGCGCGCTTGCGAGCAGGTGGTGCCATGGATGATCGGCGCCGGCGGCGGCAGCATTCTCTTCGTGTCGTCGATCTCCGGGCTCGAGGTCGACCCTACGCCGGACTTCGGGTACACCGCAGCGAAGGCCGCGCTGATCGCGCATGCCAAGAAGCTCGCGGTGATGCTCGCGCCGCAGGGGGTGCGCGTGAATGCGATCGCGCCGGGCTCCACGGAGTTCCCGGGCGGCATCTGGGCGCAGGTGCGCGCGCATCAGCCGCCGATGTACGAGGCGGTGCGGGCGTCGATCCCCAGCGGGCGCCTCGCCACCCCGGAGGAGATCGCGGACGTCGCGGTGTTCCTCGTGTCGCGCCGCGCCCAGTGGGTGGTCGGCGAATGCGTCTCGGTCGATGGTGGGCAGCACCGCGGTATGCGGTAGGGTCGCGCCGCGATAAATGCGAGGCCTCACGCCGCCATGAAACTCAGCGACGAGATGAACGCCGAGCTGGAGCGTCGGCTCACGCTCGCCGAGCGTGAGCGTGCGGACGACCCCGCCTTCGCGGACCTCCCGCGCGCGGACGGCATCGCGCTCCTGCTGCTGCTCGCGGTGTCGCTCGTCGGTGTGGCCATCCAGCAGATCCTGTAGGTGACGACGCCGGGCCGACGGGCGGCCGAGTCGGACCAGGCGCTGGCCGAAACGCTGCCGCTGATGCGGTCGGAGCGGTCGTGGTCGTTCGTGGACGTCGTGAGTGTGAAGTCCGGGCTCGCGATCGCGACCTGGGCCTTCCTCTTCGGCGGGGCCACCGCGCAGCTGGTCGGGTTCTGGGACGGCGTGTTCGCGATGCTGTTCGGCGAGACCATCGGCGTGGTGCTCTTGCTGGTCGCGATGGTGCTCCCCTCGAGCAAGTGGGGCACCGAGCTCTTCGTGCACCAGCGATCGGTCTACGGGACCGTGGGTGTGATGGCCTTCGTGCTGATCGTCGTGGTGGGCCTGCTCTTCGCGTGGGCCAGCGTCCTGGCGACGATGATCGGCAAGGCCAGCGTCGAGATCGTGCGCGCCGTGTTCGGCGTATTGCCGATCAGCGTGGAGCTCTTCACGTCCACCGTGTCGCTGCTGGTGCTCGCGCTTGGGTGGGGCGTGATCGCCTCGGGCAGTCGCGGCGTGCGGGTGTTGAACCGCGTGGCGGCGCCGGCGCTCCTGGCGCTCACGGGATGGCTCCTTATCGCCGTCTTCCGTCATGTGCCGCTGGCCACGCTGGCGGCCGCCCCACCCGTGGCGGCGAGCGGGGACCGCGCCATGGACATCATGTTGGCCGTGGAGTTGCACATCGCCGGTGGGCTGAGTTGGGCCGGCCTCGCCGCGAACCTCGGCCGGTACGCCCATACCCAACGCTCGGTCGTGTGGGGCAGCATGATCTCCTATGTGCTGGTGTCGTGTCTGGCGTCGACCGCTGGCCTCGCCTCGGCGTTGACGCTGGCGAGCGCCGATCCCGTCGAGTGGATGGTCCCGATCGTCGGACCACTGGCCGGCGTGCTGCTCTTGGTGCTGCTGGCCCTCGCGAATCTCAGCAGCCTCGTCGGCATGCTCCAAGGCAATTGCCAGACGCTCGTCCAACACCTCGGCCCGCGCCTGCAACGGTTGGGTTGGACGCAGTACACCCTGCTGGTCAGCATCGGCGCAGCGATCACGACGTTGCTCGCGACGGACACCTTGTACGACCGCTTTTTCGTCTTCGTGTCGTACTCGCAGGCAGTGATGGTGCCCATGGCGGGTATCGCGTTCGCCGACCGCGTGTGGCTCCGCCGCAACCAGGTCGATGTGCGTGCGCTGTACCACGACGGCGAGGGCACGGCCTACCGCTACTGGCGCCGGGTGAATCCGGTCGCCTTCGTCTCGCTGTTCGTGGGTGGCGCGGTATACCTTGGCCTGTTCGATCCCATCGCGCTGACGGGCTCGGCGGTCTTCCTGCATCTGTCGGCGAGTGTGCCGGCGTTCGTCGCGGCGGGCGCCTCGCACGTGCTGCTCACGCGCGCGCTGGTGATCCCAGCGGGGAAGGGTGGGTATGCCGGGCGCGTCACGCGGTGAGCGCCCGGCGTCCCTCCGCTGTCAGCTGACGAGCTTGGTGTAGCGCAGGTACGGCAGCACTTTGTCGAAGTGGCCGAACTTCTCGGTCGCCGCCTCGTCGTTCACCGCGACGGGGATGATCACATCGTCGCCCGGTGCCCAGTTGGCCGGGGTCGCGACGCCGCGACCGGTCGAGGTCTGCAAGGCGTCCAGCGCGCGGAGCACCTCCGCGAAGTTGCGGCCGACGGTCATGGGGTAGGTCATCGACAGCTTGAGCTTCTTGTCGGGTCCGATGATGAACACCGCGCGCACCGTCGCCGTGTCGGCCGGGGTGCGACCGTCGGGCAGGTAGGCATCGGCGGGGAGCATGTCGAAGGCCTTCGCGATCTCGAGCCCCGTGTCCACGAGGATGGGGAAGGCTGGTGCCGCGCCGCCGACCCTCTCGATGTCGAGCTTCCAGCGCTGGTGCTCCTCCACCCCATCGACGGAGATCCCGATCACCTTGGTGCCCCGCTTCTGCCACTCGTCGTCGAGCCGGGCCACGGCGCCGAACTCGGTCGTGCAGACCGGTGTGAAGTCCTTGGGATGCGAGAACAGGATCGCCCAGCTGTCGCCGATCCACTCATGGAATTTGATCGTGCCCTGATCGGTCTCGGCGGTGAAATCGGGGACGGTGTCGTTGATGCGGAGCGTCATGGTGGAGCTCGTGGCGGGGGTGAGGGGCCGATCGGGGCGAAGCGATTATACGGCGACCGGGCGGACTCCGCCACCTTACGGCGTGATCCCGATCGCGGCCATCCCGGCCTTCACGGCCTGTGCGTCCTCGGCCCCCCGCGCGCCGCTGGCACTGAACGCGCCCAGCACCTTCCCGTCGCGGCGCAGCAGGAGCCCGCCGTCGAAGGTCACCGCGTTCTCGAGGGCCGCGATCCGGCCGGCCTGCACGGCCGCGGCGTAGTCCAGCGTGTGCATGCCCGAGCGGATCGCGGTGCTGACCTTCCGCATCGCGATGTCGTAGTTGCGCGTCGGCACGCCGTCCATGCGCCGCAGATAGATGGGCGTGCCCTCGGCGTCGCTGATCACGAAGGCCAGGTTCCACCCGTTCTTGCGCGCCTCGGCCTCGGCGGCGTCGACGGCGCGCTTGGCCTCGTCGAGCGTGATCCGCGGCGCGGGCGGGGCGGCCTGCTGCGCCTGCGCGTGTGCGGCCGAGGGGGCGAGCCACAGCAACAGCGCGGCGGCAGCGGCGATGGACGTCCGGGAGAGAGGGCGCGGCATGGGGCAGCTCCGGGTGGGTGGGGTGTGCGGTCTTGGGCGCTCCAGTAAACTACACCAGACCCTTGCACCAGGACCGACGACGCTCATGATGATCGCCGAGGCGCGCAGCCTGTTCGACTACAACGCGTGGGCCAATGCCCGCGTCTTCGAGACGGTGGGCCGTCTGCCCGTCGAAGCGCAGTTGCAGACGGTGGTGAGCAGCTTCCCGTCCGTCCTCGATACGTTGGCGCACATCGTCGGCGCCGAGTGGATCTGGTCGAAGCGGTGGATGGGTGAGAGCCCGGATCGGTTCCCCGACTGGGTGGCGCAGCCCGAGTGCGGGGACCTGCGTCAGCGGCTGGCGGCGGTGGAGGCCGAGCGTGCGGACCTGTTGGGCGCGATGCAGGACGCCGACCTCGAGCGCATCGTGCGCTACGGTACGCTCAGCGGGCAGCAGTTCGCCGACCCGCTGGGCCAGTTGATGCGGCACGTGGTGAACCACTCGACCTACCACCGCGGCCAGATCGCGACGCAGCTGCGGCAGTTGGGGCGGACGCCGCCGGGGACGGACTACATCTTGTGGCTTCGGGCGGGGCGGTGATGGCAGGGGCTACCCGCGCGTGGGAGGCTCTGCCGAGGAACAAGACGGACAGAGTCGGTCGCATTCGGTGGCGACGCGGCGCCACGGTCGTCGTACTCGTCATGCTCGGACTCGGTCGGCCCATGGCGGCGCAGTCTTCCGTGCTCGGTCCCGCACCAGTCGACTCAGCAGTCGCCCGCATGGTGATGGCCGCGGCGTTCGGTACGCTGGGCCACTCGCTGGCTCGCGCCGCGCTGGACTCGACGAGCGTCAGCGCTTGGGAGATCCGTACCCCGACAGACGCGCCCGAGCTGTGGGATGCGTTCCGGGCCCATCTGCTGCGCAGTGTGCGGGGTCGCGCGCTGACGGCGATGGACACCGTTCGCTCGACGATCAGCATCGGCCCCATCATCGTGCGCAATGATTCGCTGCTCGCCGAGTTCACCGTCGGCAGCGCGTGGCGTTGTCCGGATGGCTGGAAGGGCAGCGATACGATGTACGAGGTGCGCGCGCAGCGCTACGGGACGTCGTGGACGGGAACGCGGACCGAGGTGGTGGGACACTCTACGAGTTTGGGCTGCTGACCAGATGTGCCTGAACGGACTCGGTCCGGTCCGAGCGTTGTCGGTAGCCGCTCGAGTTCCTTGGCAGCGGACGGTTTGATCAGGACGCTATAACTTGCCATGCCGCTTCAGGTCCGTCAGCACATCCTCGAATCGCAGGTCGGGTTCCTTCGCTCGCGCACGTGCGGCGCTCAGGTCATCAGCATCTTCCGCGAGGGACGCGCGCACGGCGGCGTTCACCAGCTCTGACATCGAGCGGTCCGTCTCAAGGGCCTTCACGCGCAACGCCCGGTGCAGGCTCGAGTCGAAGTACACGGTCGCTCGTTTCGTGGTGGTCATAGGCGGTACGCCAGCGTTATAACGTCATAACGTCAATACCGGAGCCCCAACGCGAAGCTCCACCCCGTACGCGTCCCCGTCGGCTGCAGTAGCTCCGGCACCTCGCGCGTCGGTGCCGTCTGTTCGTAGCGCAGGGTCGTCAGCAGCGTCGAGCCCGCGACCGGGATGCGGCCCGTGATCCAGAGCGCCGTCGCCCGCGCCTCGGCGACTTCGTACGCCAACATCGGGGCGAGCAAGCGCTGATTCACCGGCTGCATCTCCTCGACCGCCGGGAGCCGCCCGGACGCGGCTGATGATGTGCCCGACACCCCCATCGCGACGGTACCACGCGGCAGGTCGCGCGCCACTTCGATCGCGCCGAAGGTCTGCGCGCCCTCGAGATCGATGAACAGCTCGGCCACGAAGTCGCGTGCGTCGCGTGTGGTCGTGCCACCACCACCGAGCACGGCCACCTGCCACGCTCCGTACCGGCCGCGCAGGTCCAACTCCACGGTGCGCTGCGCATGACTGGCGACATAGGCCACGCCTTCGAGATCCAGACGCCGGCCCGTCCCATCGTGCGAGGCGTCCGCGACGACCGCGGTGAGCCGCCACTGCTCCGTCAGCGCACGCTGGGCCTGCAGACGCGTCTCCTGCCCCGTCGTCCGCCAGCGGTTGACCTGCGGATTGATCTGCACCGCGAGCACGCCATCCTCGGCGAGGTCGCCCTGCTCATGTGTGGCCGTGATGGACGTGCCGGCGACCATGAACGATCCGGTGAGGCCCGGCGCATGCGCACGGCGCTGCTCGCGCGTGAACAGACTCACCGTGCCCTCGACCGGCACCGAGATCGGCTCGTCGAATCCGCGCACGGGGAAGTACACCGTCGCCGCCGGGCGCGGGTTCAGGATGTTAGTCTCGACCGGCTCCATCGCCCGCGCGTAGGCGCCGAGACGCGCACTCAACCACGGCAGCGCACGCTCTGCGCCAACGCTCCAGGCGGGATGCGCACTGCGGCCTGCACGGCGCAGCGGTGCATCGAAGGTGGTCTGCTCGCGCACCTCCAGACCGGCCGCGAGCCCGAGCCCGAAGCCGTACAGCTCCCAGCCCAGCGCGCCTTCGAGCCGCGCGCGCGTCCGTGCCATGGGTGGCGTGACCGAATCGGTCGCGAGGAACGGCGAGCCACTGTACGGGGTCAGTCGCGAGGTGTTGCTGCTGGGGTCCAGCGATTCACGATCGACCACGAAGCGGCCGATGCCCACGCCGCGAGTCCCCACCCGCGCCCAGCCTTGGCCACTGACGCCGAACACCGATGCGGCGCCGGGATCCAACGGGCGTCGATACTCGCCGCTCGCGCCCGCGAGCACACCGCGCAGGTCACCGAAGCGCGCAGAGTCTGCCGACGGACTGAGATCGCGCGCGAGCGCCCCGGGCGCCCCGCTGAGGAAGAAGGCCCCGGCGATGGGAGCGGGTGCGTCCAGCAATCCTGGGGCCAGCGGCGCACGCAACATGCCGCGTGGTGCCTCACTGACGGGCCGCAGTGGCGACCATCCCCCCAGCCACACGGCCGACGGCGCCGAGAGCGGTGCGTGGACGTCGCCGGCGCGGCCCCATGCCGTGGGTGGGGTGTCCTGAGCGGTCAGCAGACCTGCGGTGGCCGACACGCCGAGGACCGCGCGTAGGGCACGGTGCATGCTGGTCATCGCGACCCCCAGAGCCCAGCGGTCGGCAGCGTCAGTTCGACGCCGAAGCGTGTCGAGGGCGCCGTGCGCGCCGCGGCCGCCGTGAAGGTCACGAAGCGGTCGAAGGTGTTGAACACGTAGAACGAGAGCCGCCCGGCGCCGAGCACTGACTTGGCCACTTGCAGCGACAGTAGCCAGTCATCGGCCACGCGCGAGATGGAGTTCCGGGCGTCGCCTCGCGCACTGCGCAGGTCCGCGAACTCGGGCGCAGTCCGTGCGGCCTCGGGCACCGGGACCAGTTCCCCCTCCCGCGTGACATAGCCCAGGAACGACAGCGAGTCGTTCCGCGAGAGCGTCTGTCGCTCCTCACCGAGGCGCTGCTGCAGCGTGCCCGTGATGACCAAGCCCAACTCGGGTTGGTGATGCACGAGGCGCCACGTGACGATGGTGCGCTTGCTCCGCGTGGTCGCGCTGGCGAAGTACGGCACGCGCACGATCTGCGTATCCACTTGGAACTCCGCGAGTCGCGCGGCGCCGCCGAGGTCCAACTCGTCGCTCCCAAATAGGGTCTCGACGGTCGCACCGCCGACCTCGAGCCGCGTGCGCAGGGACGGGATGGTCGGGAACGAGGCCACGACCTCCACGCCGCGATTGTCGAGGCGTCCGCCATTCACGAAGCGGTCGAGGAAGATGGGCACGGGCTCCGAGAACAGCGGCGGCTCCACGATACGGCCGGGCTGACCCGAGCCCAGCGCTGTGTCGGCCAGCGCGTATCGATCACGCGGCAGTGTGGACGCCTCGCGACGCAACGTCACCGCGCCGCGGATGCGGTCATCGAACCACGTTACACTCAATGCCCCGTACTTCGCGCCCCCATCGAGTTCGAACCCGAGTTCGCGCTTGCTCCCGCGGGCGAGCCCGAGGTCCGGGTTGCGCGGGTCACGGATGAACGTCGTGACCACGGCGAGCCGCTCGCGCGGGTCGGGGGTGAAGCGATTGACATTCACGACGTCGAAGAACTGCCGGTCGGGTGAGAGCTGGGCGATGGTCGGCAGCTTGCTCACACTGCCCGCGCCGGCGCGGAGCCGCAGCCAGTTGCGCGGCGCGACCTGCGCGTTCACGCGCGGTTCGAGCATCGCTGAGCGGGAGCCGCTCGCCCAACTGTCGCCGTCGTGCAGCACACTGAGGCGCAGACCGGGCTGCAACTCGGCGACCATCCCACCGGCGCTGTACAGGAGGCGCGTATCGGCGTAGGCGGCCGAGGTCACGAGCGGTGCGGCCGTGTCGAAGCGGCGCGGACGGTCGTAGCCGCGCACGCCGTTGAAGGTGCCGGTCTGCGGCGGACGATCGATCGCGAAATCGTAGCCGGCGCCGGTGTTGGACTCGTGGCGCAGCTCGATACCGGCGCGCGTCTGCGCTACGCGCAGACGTCCCTCGGCGGCCACTGGGCTGCGGTCCCACTCGAGGCGCGAGTACAGCATGCGGGGCGCACCCCGCAGCGTGTACTCGGCGGAGTAGGGGCCCTCGACGAAGGTCCCGATGGTGCGGCCCTCGGTGAGGCGGTCGGTGAACGGCGTGGTCGGGCGCGTGAGACGCCGCGCCTCGCGGGTGAACTGTGTCTGCCCGTCGTATGACAGCGTGAGCTCGACGGTGGAGCCATCGAGCGCGAGTCGGCTGCGGTGGCTGAGCCGCAGGCCATGGTCGTCCTGGAAGGAGATGCGTCCCGCCTCGATGTCGAGCCGTTCGGGCGCGTCGAAGCGCAGACGGTACCAGTCGAGCCGCGAGTCCATGGTGAGGCGCGGGAGCGCGCTGCGTCCGTCGGGCGCGAGCCGGCCATCGGGCGCCGAGCCGCGCTGCCAGCGGTGGGCAAGCTGTGCCGCGCCGCGCAGGGTCGCCGCGGAGCTGAGGGAGCGCGGGGCGGCCGTCTGCGCGAGGTTCGTGGTGAGCGTGAGCAGATGGGCACCGCTGGCCAAGCTCCGGCCGCCGACCACGTTGCCTTCGCTGGTCCGCGGGTCGAAGCGCGCGGCGAACTCCGGCGCCACGGCGACCGCACGCGTGTCGACGATGATCGCGCCCTGCGTGAGATCGCCCCAGCGTGCCGACGGGACGCCGCGGATGACCTCGACGCGTTCGAGGGCGGCCGCCGGGATGCGTCGCAGATCGACGCCGCCACCAGCGGTGGACGCTGGGGGCACGACTTCGCCGCGGGTACCTACCGTTTGGAGGTTGGCGTTGTTCGAGAGCGGGACGCCGTCGAGGACGATGAGCGTGCCCTGTGCGGTGATGTCCGCAGCACCGGGTCCGCTGACCGCGCCGGCGCCAGCGGCGGTGGACGTCGCGAGCGCGCGGAGCGAGAACTGCGCGGGACCGTCCAGCCCCGGTGGCGAGAGTGGCACGCCAGGCAGGAGCTCGAGTACCCCCTGAAGAGACGAGGCGATCTGATTGGCGATCGCATCGCGGTCGATGACACTGGCAGTTCCCAACTCGCCGCGCGCGCGTCCGCTGCGGTCGGCGGTGACGATCAGCTGTTCGAGCTGCAGGGCATTCACGGCGAGCGTGACGTCGAGTGTCAGCGCTCCGGCGCCCGGCATCGTGAAGGTGAGGCGCGTGGGCACATAGCCGACGCGCCGGACGATCAGGACCTGCGGGCCAGGCGACACGCCGCTGAGTACGAAGCGGCCGAGGCTGTCGGATCGTGCGACCAGCGCCGAGCCCTCGATGCTCAGCGATGCTCCTTCGACGGGGGCACCGGCGCCGACGCCGGCAACGCGGCCCGTGAGTCGTCCATCCTGCTGCTGTGCGGCCAGTGGTAGCGTGGCGAAGAGCGCGGCGGCTGCGAGCAGGGCTCGGGACGCGCGCGTCACTGTGGCGGCCGAGCAAGCGACCGCAGCAACATGCCAGACGCGGTCTCGATATCGCGGCCGCTGTTGCGCGTGCGCTGGAGGATCTCTCGGCCGTCAGGCGTGCGGCCGAGCCCGCGGCGCCGGATCGCCACGCGGTTCTCGGTGCGGTGATCGTTGAAGTGCCCGCGGTCGAAGACGGGATTGATCCACTCCGCGCAGGGACGCGGCAGATGCGGGAAAGCCTCGAGGAACGACGGGGGGGTCCCGTAGGAGAACACGTCGAGGACGCGATCGACGGGGATGCCGAGGTACGCCGTTTGCTCGTTCAGCCCGGGATACGTGCCGCGAGGTGCGGTCGACACGCTCATTGGCAGCGCCAGCGTCAGCGAGACGTTGTTATTGAAGGTGTAGCCACGCCCGAAGATGCCGGTGCCGCCGATATAGCTGTTGACCATATTCGCCGCCACCGGGTTGTCCGTGTCGGCGTCGGACATGTATTGCTCGAAGTGCGCGCGGGAGAGGTCCGCGTAGTAGGGCTGGCCCGAGGCGGTGGCGTGGTCCAGTGCGTCCATCGCGAGTACCCGCGCCTGCCCGGGTGGGACCGGGAAATCGCGCCCGCTGCCGGGGAACGTCCAGGCCTGGATCGCCCAGAAGTGCGTGGCATCGGTGCGCAGGTGTGCACGTTCGGCGCAGGTGTTGCTGCCGACGACGCCTGTGTGGTAGCCGCCGACGCCGGAGCGGGCGAAGAGGAGACCGTCGAGGTACACGGTGGTGTCGCCGTTGTTGTAGAACTCCACGTAGTCGCCCAAGCCGTAGTTCACGGGACCCGCGTTCCCGTTGAAGAGCTCGGAGATGATGATCGACCCGCGCCGCGCGGCGACGAGCGCGAGTTGGCGTGACTCGTTGGCGCCCGCACTGAGGAAGATCGAGACCCCGCCGGCGAAGAGCGTGGCGTCGCGGTCTGCGGGGGGGAGTAGCGCTTGCTCGGCAGGGCTGAGTGCACGCGTGATGCTGGCCGCGTAGCGACCCTGGAGCAGCGAACTGAAGCGCACGACACCCTGTGCGTCGGTGACCGCCGTACGCGGCGGCTCCGCGGTGCCCTCGCGGATCAGCGTCACCGTCAGGCCGGTCCGTGTCAGCCCGACGGTCGCAGCGGTCGCGAGATCGATCGGGTCAAGTTCGACTTGCAAGGTGATGCTGCCCCGCGCCAGCCCACCGCCGGGCGTGCCAGTGGTGTCCACCGGCTGCTCACTGCGCGTGACCTGCGTGATGTCGCCGGTGACGCAGGCGGTGAGGGTCAGCGCGAGTGCGAGCAGGCCGCAGTGTCGTGCACGATCCGGACGGGTCTGGCTCATGGTGCATCCCGGGTACGAGGAGGCAGATCTATGGCATAATCTTTGCCCCCCCTGGGCTGTCAAGGTGCGGATGTGGCTCATCATGGCGGTCGCGCGCCGCCTACAGTAGGATTCTGACGCCAGCGCGTAGTTCCCTGCGCGTGGCGCACTGTACGATGATGCGTGGTGCCACGACCTTCAGCGAGCTTCGTCATGCCCAAAGTGACCGGAATCGGCGGCGTCTTCATCAAGGCCCGCGGCGACCACAGCGCCCTCGCCGCATGGTACCAGCAGCACCTCGGCATCCCGCTCGCTGTGTGGGGTGGCGCGGTCCTCCGCTGGCCCGACGACGCCCAGGCCGACGGCGGCTTGACGGTGTGGAGCACCGCCAAGGCAGACGGCGCGTGGTTCGCGCCCAGCGAGGCGACGTTCATGATCAACTACCGGGTCGATGATCTGCACGGCCTGCTCGCGAACCTCACTGCCGCAGGCATCGCGACCTTGAAGGGACCCGAGTCGCACGAGAACGGCGACTTCGCGTGGATCATGGATCCGGAGGGCAACAAGGTGGAGCTGTGGGAGCCGAAGGCGTGGACGAAGGGCTGAGGCGGAGTCCTGAACGACGCCGATGGTTCCGAGCCAGAATTCTGTGTTAGAACCTCCGGCCGCCTGCGTGTGAGTGACCGTTGGTGAGGATCGAATGGAATGGGTCCACCACACCCTGCTCCAACGGCGATGGAGCATCAGTATGACGGTGCACCACCGAGCAACGCATCGCGCACAGCAAGTAGGGCGACGCGAAAGCCGCCATCGTTCCTCCATTGCCGTATTGTTCGTCCTGTGCTTGCCTTGATGCGCTTTCCCAATCTGGTGCTGCCTCGAAGTTTTGCGCGCTCGCCCTCCCTTCGAAGCTCCTCCACCGAACGCCCCGCTTCCGTGCAATCCCAAATATCAAGTAGCGCGCGAAGCAGTCGGATGCTCGCTCCGGGAGCTGGCCAGCCTGCACGAGCGAAACGAGATCGCAGCGTAGAACACGAAATGCCGAGCACGGCGGCAAGCTCCGCCTGCGTATTGAGCCGTGGCACCACTAGCATGGCCGCGACCACAGCCGCAATTGCCGACGGTGAAGCATCCCTCGTCGTGAGCTCGTGGACCATCATCGCCCGTACGTTGCGCGTGTAAATGGCCTGAAGCGCGTCGTTCATGTCGACATCACGATCCTGTGTCGCCTCAACGACTGCATGTACAGGGCAGCCGCTGTGCACTAACTGATGGACCAGTACCAACTCAGGCGCGTGCGGTGAGGCACGCAAATAGACTGGCCATCCAGATCTTACGACCTCCCTGCACAATCTGGGATCGGTAGCTAGGTCGGCCGCCCCGACGACTAGAACCGCACTCGTGTGGCGACTGTGCAGCGCCGCGAGTGCCTCTGGTTGTGTCACGCGACAAACCGATACGCTGAGCCCGTCGCACCTCGGCGCGCCGTCGAATGCGGGGGGGGGGAGCCGGTGCTGCCTACGAGTACGACGAGTACAGCATTCATAAATCTACCGTCCTCTACAAATCCGACGATGGTGCTCGTGCGCCGAAACCTTAAACCTATTGATTCCGGCGCTCGCCGCCATCGCGCCAACAGCCGGCAGCATCAGCTTCGAGGAATGCGGAATACCTGAAGCAACACTTCGCCGTCCGCGCCGCGCTTGAGCGCGACAAGTAGATTCCCTCGCACAGCGACCAGCCTGCTGGCTTCGGGGAGCCTGATCGTCCCTCGGTATCGCCCGTCGACTTCCAGGAGGTCGAACAGTAGGCCACGCTCGACGAATCGGCGCCCTGAGCCTTCGACGGGTGTGATTCGCTGTGACTCTTGGGATCGAAGCACGGCGACTGCACCGCTCTGCGAAGCCACAACGTCGCGGATAAGTGGTTTGACCGACGGGACCGTCGGAATCGACGCACTCACGGTGGAGCCAGGGGTTTTTGCGTGAGCCATGAGTTCCGTCCTGATCTCATCCCGCTCTTCGGGCGAGATCGGCACTGCGGGAACGCTTCGGGTTAACTCCCGCGCGGGCTCTCGATGGAGATCGGTGAACGCAGTGCTGACAGATGTGAGGTTCCAGCGCTGGATGCGGTTCTGATCCCCGCGCCAGGCGAGCACATGTCCTGCGGGAGACACTAGAACGCCCGGCTGAGCTGCGTACCGAGGAATGAGTCGGCCGGAAACGAGCGCTCCGCTTCTTGGGTCCAGGTATCGAATCACCGGTGCCACGCGAGGATCCCCTGGAAGGGAGGGGGGCACTGGTCCGACTATCGTGTCCACAACCCGGCCGGTCCGGTCGAGTCGGACCCAGACTGCGCGGCCGGTCGAAGGGTGCAAGCCACGGCGGCTGGAGACGAGCGGCGTGCGCACCCAGACCATGGATCGCTCGTCGGCGGTCAGTCCGTTCCCGCCGACTGCTCCACGGACCTCTGGGGGTAGCAGCCAGGTCGTATCGTAGCGACCCGCGGCCTGATAGACCGAAATGCGTCGCTGCGTCTCGTCCCAGACGAGCACCCGCCCGTCTGGAAGCGAGGTGATGCCCGCCACGCCGCGAAGCTCGCCAGGGCCTTGTCCCGGGCGCGCGACCGTACCGAGTGGCTCTCCCCTCGCACCGAAGCGACGAAGCTCAGCACGATTCGGCCCCACATCGTCAACTACCCAAAGCGAGGAGTCCGCCGCCAAGTGCACGTTCCGCACCTGCACGAACACGTCAGCGTCACCTCGACTCCCAGTGCCGAGCTCGAACAACAGGGTCGGAACGACCGCTGGCGACTGATCGAGCTTGTACGGTACCAGAAGTGATAGAGCAATCACAGCCAGTTTCACCATCGCTTCTACTCCCAGCCACGTCGCGGGTTCAGCTACGGGTGGAGCCGCTGGCGGAATCGTACAACGTCAGGGCTGCCAATGAACCGATATCCGTTCAGCATCACCGTCGGAGTTCCTCGCACTCCCACGCGGTCACCTAATCGCAATCCCGAATCTACTGCCTCGGCCGTGGCTGGGTGAGACATGCAGTTCACGAACTCGGTCGGGTCTTCGAGCTCGATCATCGTCGCCAATCCTGCATAGTCAACGAGGTCGAGGGTGTCGCGAGCCGCGAACAGAATGTCGAGCGCCTTACCGGCCATGTCAGATGATGCGGCACATTGTACAGCGAGCGCCGCTGTTCGTGCCTGGCGGTGGTATGCGAGCGGATAGTGCACGAACTGAAGGCGCAGTGTTCCCGGTGGCGACGAGTCAACTACGCGCCTATACACCTCATGGAACTGTGCGCAATACGGACATTGAACGTCAGAGAACACGACCGCAATGTTCTTCGCGTCGGCGGGGCCAACAGAGATCCCGGACACTTGAAGCTCGGACCACATAGTCGGGTCGACCGTCTCTGGCGGTGCGTCGACACCGCGTCCAGCGGCATCACGTCTCCCGTCGAACGCGGAGTAGGCACTCGCGAGCACCGCAGAGACGAGGGCAACGTCTACCAAAGTGCCAAAGAGTCTCTTCATGCTGCCACTCGTCTGCGGCGCCTTGGGACCGGGCGATGCTGGTGATACGCGCGGAATGCGTCAGCTGCTTCAACGGCCGTCACGATACTCGCTACACTCAAGGGAGCCCGCCGCTCGGAACGGTGACGTCGGTGCCGAAGTAGCACTTGATTTCGATCAAGGTACCGCAGGTGAGGTCAGACGGACAGTCTGATCCCGTGAAATCGTCTTGGTGACAGCCACTTGGCACATGCCCCTTGCAGAACGCGTCCCTGTCGGACGGACACTCCTCGACGCATTCCCGCGAGAATGACCCGCGGGGACAGCCGCTCACAACTGACGATGCTCCAGCCTGGCTACTGTCGGCAACAAGAGAGAGCGTGAGCGCCATCAAGCACAGTGATCGTTGGCGAAGCGAGATCATCTTGATTTCTCCGAGTTCGAACTGCAGGTAGGGACGACAAGGGTCCAGCGCGAACGCACTCGTGCGCGAGAGCGGCAATGAGCGACGTCCTGCTCTGTCCATGCAGTTTGCCTTGTGCGACAGGAGACAGCAAGCACCATTTCGCGCAGCATTCGGTCGTTTCGCGCAAATCGTCGCTGGGCAATGCGCTACTCGGATGCGGCGAGGCACGTAAACGCCTCCCCAATCCTCTCTACCGCCGCGCCTCCGGCCGTCCCCCCGGGTGCCACTGCGGCTTCTCCCCATCCGCCAGCAAGCGCACGGCCTTCGCACTGGCCTCGATCACCCGCGCCATGTGCTCCACATTCACGACGGACGGCTCGTCCTTCGGCGTGTGATACGGCGTCCGTAGATTGTACGACGAGATCGTATGCGCTGGGATCCCGATGCGCGCGAAGGCGGCGTTGTCGCTGCGCGTGAAGAAGCTCTGCGCCGGCCGCGGGTCGGGTACCAGCGCGATGCCGTTGTCGGCCAGCAGGTCGCCCAGCGTGCTGCGCTCGTAGCCGGTGAACCAGGCCTTGCCGACGCCGCCGGCGAGGGAGTCGGCATTGCCGAGCATCTCGATGTTGAGGTCCACCACGGTGCGTTCGAGTGGCAGCAGGGGGTGCTGGAGGTACCAGCGCGTGCCGATGCCGCCGACCTCCTCACCGGTGATCGACATGAACAGGATAGTGCGCTTGGGCCGCGGGCCATCCTGCAATGCCCGCGCGATCTCGAGCAGCGCGACGTTGCCGCTGGCGTCGTCGTCGGCACCGTTGTTGATGGAATCGCCATCGACCGCGCGCCCGATGCCGATGTGATCATAGTGTGCGGTGACCAGCACCACTTCGTCGCGCAACAGCGGGTCACTCCCGCGGATCATCCCCGCGATATTCTGCGTCCGAAGACGCTGCTCCGCCGGCAGCTGCGCCCACTCGGTCCATGACGCCACGGGGGCTGGGCGCACCTGCGTCGGCGTCGGCGCTCCCGCGGGCCCCTGGGCCTTTCGGATCGGGATGTGCTGCCGATACGACCCCGAGTCGCCCGCCGGCTCGAGTCCCGCCGCGCGGTACTGTGCCTCGAGGTAGCGGGCCGCGCGCTCCATCCCGGCGGAACCCGTGTAGCGGCCTTCCATGCTGTCGGCCGCGAGGATGTCGATGTGCCGCCGCACGCTGGCGGGGTCCACCCGGTCCACGTGTCGGGCGGCCGGGCTCGTGCTGGCGGCCGCCGGTGAGCGCGGCTGCGCATTCGCGACCATCGCCAGCCACTGCCCGTTGGGACTCACGGCCAGCCGCGTGATGCCCGCGAGATGCGCGAACCCGAAATCCGCCACGGGCTGCCAGCCCGGCGTCCCACGCTTCCACGCAAGCAGCTGCGTACCACTGCCAGTGAGCAACGTCGTGCTGTCGGCCCACGCGACATCCTCGGTCCCCGGTGGCAGCGCGATGAGCGTGTCGATGCGCCGCGTGTCGGGGTCGAGACGCATCACCAGCCACGGCGTGCTGCCCTTCTGCACGAAGCTGATGGACGTGCTGCCGGGAATGCGGTGCAGGGAGCGCCCGATGTTGCGGGCGAGCACCTCGCTGCGGCCGCTGCCCGTGTGGGCCAGCTGCAACGTGGCAAGTGAGCCCAGCACGAAGAGGGCGAAGGTCGTGTCGTTGGCCTGCGCGAAGTAGCCCACCGGCTTGATGTCGGCGAAGAGCGGCGCTTCGTTGCGCCCGTCGGCGGTCGCGCGCCACAGCCGCTGCGTGGAGTCGCGCTCCACGCGGATCACGTGGACGGCGCTGGCGTCGGCGGTGGGCGCTGCGGAGTACTCACTCTCGGGCGCCGTGCGTCGCAGCGGCAGCGACAGCCCCGTCGAGAGGTCGAGCCGGTAGATGTCGGCCTGCGCATCGTCGCGCGTCGAGGTGTAGAGCAGCGCACGGCTGTCGCGGGTGAACGCGGGCTGATTGTCGTAGCCCGGCCGCCGCGTGAGGTTGAGCGGCGCCCCCGCACGCACGGAGTCGTTGCGCAGCGCGAGCGGTACGAGGTACACGTCGGCGTCCGGCGTGGGCGGCGAGGTGCGAGGCACACCGGGCTGGGCGGCGAGGGGCGCCGGCGCGAGCGGCGTGGCGAGCGGCACGGCGGCCGCGGCGAGCAAGAGAGAGAGGCGCATAGGGGCAATCTACCGCCGCCGGCGTGGCGGGCTTGACATATACCGATATGGGAATGTATTGTACGCCATGCCCCGTGCCGCCACCACGACCGACGCGTTCAACGCCATCGCCGAGCCCCGGCGGCGCGACATCCTTGCGCTGCTGGCCGACGGCGAGCGGCCGGTCGGCGCGATCGTCGACGCCCTGCGCCTGCCGCAGCCGTCGGTGTCGAAGCACCTCCGCGTGCTGCTCGACGTCGGGCTGGTGGATGTGCGGCGCGACGGGCGGCAGGCGTTCTACCGCATGGACGCCACGCAGCTCAAGACCATCCACGACTGGACCCGGATGTTCGAGCAGCATTGGCAGCAGCAACTGCGGCGCATTAAGGCGCGGGCGGAGCGCCGCGCGACCACCACGCACTGATCCCCAAGGAGCCCTTCCGTGACCACGCCGAACGCCCTGCGCGACCACACCCTCGACCTGCTACAGGAGACGCGCATCCGCGCCTCGCTCATCGACACCTTCGACGCGCTGCTCGAAGAGCTCGGCCCGGAGAACCGCGGCTACGAGGAAGCCCCGATGCCGATGGTGCTCGAGCCCTGGCCCGGTGGCCGCTGGTTCCGGGACCTCGGCGAGGGCAACGGCCACTGGTGGGGCACGGTGCAGGCGATCCGCCGCCCCACGCTGCTGGAGATCTGTGGCCCGATGATGATGTCCTTCGCGGTCGCGTCGAACCTGCAGTACCGCCTGCGCGCGGAGGGCCGGGAGACGGTGCTGACCTTCCGGCACAACGCAGTCGGCCTCTTCCCCGGCGGCTTCCGCGACGGGCTCACCGAGGGATGGGGTGCGCTCATCCGACGCCTGCAGGCCCGCTTCACCACCACCCACTGACCGCACAGCGGTCGCCACCTCCACTCGCTCCGGCCCACAGGGCACACGCATGTCACTCGCCGCTACACTCATCCAAGAGCTCCAGATCGAAGCCGCCACCACGCGCCGTGTCCTCGAGCGCGTCCCCGATGCGCAGCTGTCGTGGGCGCCCGCCCCAAAGTCGCGCAGTCTCGGACATCTGGCCATGCACATCGCAAGCAACGCCGACGGCGTCACCGCGATGGTCATCCCCAACCCGACCGAGTTCCCCGGCGTCTCCGACACGATGCCGACCTCGACGGCCGAGGTCCTCGAGACCCTCGATGCGAGCATCGCGGCGGCGGTCGCGCGACTCTCGGCGATGTCCGACCCGGATCTCGCTGAGGTCTGGCGGGTGCACGCCGGCGGGCGGGAACTGATGGCGATGCCACGCATCGCCTTCTTGCGGACCGTCCTGCTCAATCACTGGTACCACCATCGCGGACAGCTGTCGGTGTACCTCCGGCTGCTCGGCGTCCCGCTGCCGGCGATCTACGGGCCGAGCGCTGACGAGAATCCGTTCATGTAGCCGACGTCCGCGCTCGCGGGCTCCCTTGCCGGCCTTCGGTACGCCACCCAGCTTAGGGGGCGCTTGCCGGAGGCCGCATGTACGTCGGGACGCGATATCGGTTGCTGCAGCTCATCGCCTGGACACGCGGCGAGACGCTCTTCCTCACGGGCATCGCCATCGTGCCCGCGCTGCTCATCAACCGGCTGGGGTGGACCTGGCTGACGGTGCCGTGGGTGCCCGTGGCCATGCTCGGCACGGCGTCCGCCTTCACGGTGGGCTTTCGCAACAACGCGACGTACGGGCGCATGTGGGAGGCGCGCCAGATCTGGGGCGGCATCGTGAACGCGACGCGGGCGTGGGGCATCGGCGTGCGTGACCTGATCCTGCCCGCGCCGCATCGCGATGCCGCGGAGACCTTGGCATTGCACCGGCGCTTGTTGCACAGCCACATCGCCTGGCTCACGGCCCTGCGCTATCAGCTGCGCGAAGCACGGCCGTGGGAGACCGCGAATCGCCGCGACAACGCGGCATTCCGCGCCCGATTCTTCACGGTCCCCGAACACGACGGGCAGTTGGATGCGCGGCTGCTCGCCCTGCTCGGTGCGGAAGAGGCGACGGCGCTCGCGGGACGTCCGAACCGTGCGGCGGCGCTGCTTGCCACGCAATCAGCGGCCCTCGCCGCCCTCGCCGCCGACGGCACCCTGGAGCCGAATCGCCACGTGGCGCTCTATGCGCGACTGGCCGAGCTGCTCGACCTGCAGGGGCGCTGCGAGCGCATCAAGAACTTTCCGTATCCGCGGCAGTTCGCGACGCTGAACTATTGGTTCATCCGCCTCTTCGTGGTGCTGGTGCCGTTCGGGATGGTGCAGGAGTTCCGCCGAGTGGATGGGACCTGGGTGTGGATGAGCATCCCGCTGAGCGTGCTGGTGACCTGGATGTTCCTGGCGTTGGAGAAGGTGGGCGAGAGCACGGAGAACCCGTTCGAGGGGGCGTCGAACGACGTGCCCGTATCGCAGCTGAGCCGCATGCTGGAGATCGAGCTGCGGGCGCTGACGGGCGAGCGGGAGTTGCCGGCGCCGTTGGGTGCGCAGAACGACATCATCGTGTGAGGGTCCTGCGGCTGGGAACTTCGCGGTCGGCTCGCGACTACGTGGTGTGACGCCGGAGTCCAGCGGTCTCCGACCCGCCGACCCCGCACCGAGGTGATGGACGCGACGAAGATGGCGCCTGACACGACTCGACCGACCACGGCCGCGTCCCGCTCGCCGTGGCCGTAGCGGGTGCCGGCTGCACGGACGTGCCGCGTGACGCGGTCTTTGAGGCCGCGGCCTTGGCCTGCCTTCCAGAGCTCCTGCGTTTCGCGCGCGCCCTGACGCACGATGACGACGCGGCCGCCGACCTCGTGCAGGAGACCTACGTGCGGGCGTACCACGGCTATGCGACGTTCCTGCCGGGCGCAGATATGCGGCGTTGGCTCTTCACCATTTGCCATCACGCGTGGGTCCGGCTCGTACACCGCGAGCGGCGGGTCATTCTGACGCCCGAGGGTGAGTCCGCCGAGCTGGAGACCCTGGCCGCGGTGCATGACCATGCGGACTCCCGCCGCAGTGGCGGGGAGATCTCCCTCGACACGCTGGACCTGGGACCGGCCATCGACCGTGCGCTGGCGACGCTGACCCCCGATGCGCGCAGCGTGGTGTTGCTCGTGGATGTCGAGGGCTTGTCGTACGAGCACGCCGCCGAAGTGCTCGAGGTCCCCGTTGGCACGGTACGCTCGCGGTTGTTCCGCGCGCGTCGGTTGTTGCAGGCGCAGTTGCTCAGCTTTGCCCGCGACGCCGGCCTCGTCGGCGACCGCCCTCTTCCCACGAACGACCCCCGCACGCCATGACCACCCCATCCCACCCCGCTGCCGCTGAGTGCCAGGAGGCCGTCCGCCGCCTGTGGGACTACCTCGACGCCGAAGTGGATCCTGCGCAGCACGCCGGGATCACGGCGCACCTGCAACGCTGCGCCGACTGTGCGGCACACTTCGCGTTCGCACGGCAGATGCTGGCGGTCGTCCGTCATCGGTGGCCGCAGGTCGCGGTGCCGCAGGACCTCACGGCGCGCATCCGGGCGCGGCTAGCGGAGGAAGGGCCGCGGGTCGCCTGAGCTGGCGGGGGCGACGTCGGTCGCGCCCCAGCGCCGGATGATGAGGGCGTCGAGCGAGAGCCGACCGGGACCGCGCAGCAGGAGGAAGATGAGGATGCTCGCCCACAGCAGATGATCGGTCCACGCCAGCGGGTACACGAAGAGCTGGATCACGGCGATGGCGCCAAGTAGCGGCAGCGTGGCGAGCCGCGTACCCAGACCGAGTACGAGGAGGACAGGCATCCCGAGCTCCTGCAGCATCGCCACGCGGGCCCCCAGCGCTGGATCGAGCAAGGGCACGCGATACTCCTCCTCGAAGAGCTTCACCGCGAACTCGAACGACTGCCACTTGAGCAGGCCGGCCTTGAAGAACACGGACGCCACGGCGACGCGCATCGCGAACTGCACGACGTCCACCGGCAGGGCGTTGAGCCGCCGAAGGACGACGGCGGCGGTGTGGGATGTGGCATGCGTCATGTGATGCGAGACCTCTGAGCGACGTGGGGAGGACGGACGGCGCCGACCCATCCGCGCTGGAAGGTGTGAACGAGCGCATCGGCCGCGGCGTCCGGACCGGCGTTCGCTGTGGCGGCTGAGAGGGCTGCCCGGAGGTCGTCGCTGTGGAGGAGCGAGACGATCAGCGCCGCCAGCGGTCCCGTCAGCCGCTCGATGGTGAACTTGCCGCGCCCGCCCGCGATGAGGAGCTGGCCTGGCGCGTGCGGCACTGCGTCTGCGGGCGCGGCGTCACCGCGAAGGAATGCGCCCAGCACATCCTCCACCGGCCATGCCACCGGCAGCACCACGAGCGATGGCGTCAGCGTGACCCGAAGCTCCTCAGGCGGCAGGGCGTGCTCTGCCGCCACATGGCGCAGTGCCACGAGCGGCAGCGCCGGCGGGTCAGCGGCGACCGCGGCGCGTCCGACCTGCCATTCGAGCCGCGCGAGGTCGCCGAGCCACGGCCAGTGCCGGGCGTGTTCACCGCCGACGTGGTCTGCGAAGCGGTCGCCGTACTCGGCGATGCACGGTCGCGAGGGCGGACAGTCCTGCACGAAGGCCACGGCGGCGGCGATGATGCGCTCGTCTCCGAGCACCCATGCCGTCGCGGGAAAGCGACCGCGCGCGGCGCCGACAAGACTGGTGACGTAGTTGCGGCGGTGCAGCAACACGCGCTTCGCCGGCGTGGCGCCGCCGCAGAGCCCGTTCGCCAGCGCGGCGGGCAGTGGATCCCCACGCACGACGAGGTCACGGACGCGCTGCTGGAGCTCAGTGAGCTGCATGCGCGTGTGCGCCGTGGGGTCGCAGGACCTCGGAGGCGCGGGCGGCCTCCTCTTGCAGCACGGCGAGCGCTGGCACGTCGGTGTCCCACTCGATGAGCGTCGGCCGAGGGCCCAGATGCTGCAGCGCCATCGCGTACAGCGCCCAGCTCTCCTCCGCGATGCCCCGATCGTGCGTATCGATGAGGACCTCGGCGCCCTCCGGCGACCCCTCGGGCTCGCGGTCGAAGCCGCCGAGATGCAGTTCCGCCACGTGGGTCGGCCCCAGTTCCCGCAGGTACTGCAGCGGGTCGTAGCCGAGATTCGTGGCGCTCACCACGATGTTACTGACGTCGCAGAGCAGCTGACATCCGCTGCGCTCTGCCAGTCGACCGAGGAATTCGGTCTCGCGCATCGTCGAGCCCGTGAAGCCGACATAGCTCGCCGGATTCTCGAGGACGAACCGGCGTCCGAGCACCTGCTGGACCTCGTCGACGTGCGTGGCGACGAGCGCCAGCGACTCCTCGGTGTAGGGGAGGGGCAGCAGATCGTTGAGGTACTCGCCCGGGTGCGTGGACCACGCGAGGTGGCCCGACACGAGGAAGGGATCGAGGGCGTTGACGAGCGTGGTGACGCGCGCGAGATGCGCGCGATCGACACCGTGCGCACTGCCGACCGAGACACCGACCGTGTGCACCGAGATGGGGTAGTGCGTCGCGATGGCCGCGAGGACCTCGCGTGCGTGTGGATTGGCGAGGACGTTCTCGGGGTGCACCTCGAACCAGGCGACGGCTGGTCGCGTGGCCGCCACCTCGAGCAGATGCGGCAGGCGCAGGCCGATACCGACGTCCCATGGCGTCGGCGTGGCGCGGGTGCCGCCCGTCGTGGTGGCGGTCACGCGGGCGACCTCAGGTCGCGCTCTTGGAGCCGCCGACGATGCGCTCGCAGTAGCCCTCGGGGACGAAGATCCAGGCCTTGGGGTCGCCGCTGGTCTTGGAGTGACCGGCGCAGGAGTTGTTGCCGGTGGCCGCACAGTCGTTCTTGCCGGCCTTGGCGATGCCATAGCACTTCTCGGACTTGAAGGTCGGTGCCTTGGCGGGCCCACCCTGCTGGGTCGATGCGATAGCCGGAATGGCGAGGGCGGCGGCGACGACGGACGCGAGCGTGAGACTCTTGACGAGTGGCGTGGACTGCATGTTCCCTCCAAATGGGATGTGGTCTCCGGCGGACGCCGGAATGGCGGCGGCACGGGACCGATCACTGCACCGGGACGTAGCCGCCGGGTCGCTCCCGAGTTCCGTGCTGGTGGTCCGTGCCCGGATGGGCTACCATTGCGTGGCCCCTTCCCCGCTCACTATGGCCGACGCCAAGACCAAGCCCACCGCAGCCAGCATCGACGACTACCTCGACGCACGCGCGAAAGCCGAGCAGCGCCCTGACGCCAAGAAGCTGATGGCCCTGTTGCGCCGCGTCACCGGCGCGAAGCCGGTGATGTGGGGGCCGAGCATCGTGGGCTACGGCCTCTACCGGTACAAGCTCGCGAGCGGCAAGTTCGGCGAGTCCTGCGTGACCGGCTTCGCGATCCGCGGCCGGGACTTCGTGGTGTACCTCATGGCCGACGACGCAGCGCAGCGCGCGCTGCTGAAGCGGCTGGGGCCGCACAAGATGGGCAAGTCCTGCCTGTATTTCCGGCGGCTCGCGGACATCGATCTCGAGGTGCTGGAGCAGTTGGTCGCGGGCTCGATCGCCGGCGTGTATCGGCGGCATCCACAGGGGGAGGCGTAGTGCCGGGGCATCGCATCTACGCGATGCCGTTCGCTCGGGTGTACCCTGCGCTGGTACAGAAGGTGGAGCGCAAGGGCCGCCGGAAGGACATGGAGGAGGTCCTGCGCACGCCACTGGGCGGCCGGTGAGCCCCGTGGGCCGTCGCATCCCCGACCGCAGCGACCGCGGCTGAGCGGATCGCGATCGGATCCATGTCACGTCTGCCGGTCCTCCATCATCCCGCTGCGCGCGCGGCACTGTTGGTGTTGCTCGTGGGTGGTCTCGTGCTCCTGGGTCTGTCGCCGGCGGTGCACGGTGCCGTGATCGACCTGCTCGAGGCCTCGCGAGGGGTGATCGCGGCGCACCCGGTGGCCGGACCGCTGGCCTTCGTGCTGCTGGCGGCCGTCTCGGCGCTGCTGACCTTCGTCTCGTCCGCCGTCCTGCTGCCGGTGGCGGTGTACACCTGGGGCCCGAGCGTGACGATCCTCCTGCTCTGGGTCGGATGGCTGCTCGGCGGCGTGATCGCGCATTCGCTCGCGTGGTACTTCGGTCGTCCGCTCCTCAACTGGCTTGCCCCGGAGGAATCGGTGGCCCGCTACGAGCGCATGCTCCGCGCCCATACCGGTTTCACTGAGATCCTGCTCTTCCAGCTCGCGTTACCGTCGGAGCTGGTCGGCTACGCGCTGGGCCTGATGCGCTGCCCGCTCGGGCGCTACGTCGCCGCGCTCGCGGTCGCCGAACTGCCGTATGCCGTGGGCACGGTACTCATCAGCCAAGGGTTCGTGCAGCGCGACTTCCGTACGCTGGTGGGGGTCAGCGCCGTCGGATTGCTGGCCATGCTCGTCCTTGCCCGGGTGGTGCAACGGCGTGTCGCGCGGCGGTGACCGGACTGGAGTAAATACACACTTAGATGTAGATTGAATTATGTCCCTCGGAGAGCTCAGCTACGTCGCGGGCGTGTCGCCGAAGTGGGTGCTGAACGGACGCAACGTCTGGGGGGCGGCGGACCGCTATGAGCTGGCATTGGCTCAGCGACTCGCGGTCACCCACGCCCTGCAATCACAGCTCGGTATCCCACTGGCGCGCGCGTATCGATTGGCGGTCGATGCGCTCGCGCTCGAGCGAGGCGCGCCGCTGAGTCCACTCGCGGCCGACCCTGATGCAACCGTGGCGCTGCAGATCGACCTTGCACGCATCCTCGCTGCGGTCGCGGCACGTCGATCCGCGTGGAGCCAGGGCTACGGGGCCAAGTCGGCCGGCCGCCCGGTGCAGCGCCGGCGTCGGCGCAAGGCCGACGCCCTCGATCGCGCCGCGGACTGGGGGGTGGATCTCACGCTCCTGCAGGCCAACGCCATGCGCAGTCCTGCCGCGCGGCTCCGACAACTCGACCGCATGCGTGACTTCACACAACGGGCGCGCGCCCGCACCAGTTAGGTCGTGTTCGAGGAGATCCTCGCTGAGCTGGACGGCCGCGGCATTCGGGCCGTCGTCGTGGGCGGTGTCGCGGCCACGCTGCACGGCTCTGCGCGGTTCACGAACGACCTGGACCTCTGCTACGACACGGCGCCAGAGAACATCGATCGGTTGGTGTCATTGCTCGTCGACTGGCACGCCTACCTGCGAGGCGTGCCTCCAGGCCTCCCCTTCTTCATGGATGCCCGCACCTTTCGTGCGACGCCCCTGCTGACCCTGACCACGGACAAGGGCGACCTCGACCTCCTCGACCAGGTGCCCGGCGTCGGTGGCTATGCCGAGGCACTCGCCGTGTCTGAACCGTTCGATATCGGCACGACCAGCTTCCGCGCCCTGAGTCTCGACGCGCTCATCACCGCAAAGCGCACGACACACCGCAAGAAGGATCTCGAGCACCTCATCGAGCTCGAGGCGATCCGCGCCCTGCGCCCGCGCTGAGCGCACCTGATGAAACGCGACAGCGCCCGTCCGGTCTCCCGGGCGGGCGCTGTGCACCACCACGCGCGCGGCCTACTGCGCGATCTTCTTCGTCTGCTGCTTGATCTTCTCCAGGTACTTCTCGAAGAAGTACTTCTGGATGTCCATCATGTCGATCTCGCGGCCCTGGATGTAGCTCTGCTCGATGTTCGACGTCATGTCGAGCGGCGTGCCTGTCGTGATCATCAGCGTCGCTTCCTTGCCGACCTCCAAGGACCCGACCTTGTCGGCCACGCCCATGAACTTCGCCGCATTGATGGTCACGGACTTCAGCGCTTCTTCCTCGGGCAGACCGAAGGCCACGGCGACGCCGGCCTCCCAGGGCAGCCGATAGCTGTACAGAGCGCCCGAGCCCCCCGCGATGGCGAACTGCACCCCCGCCTCGTGCAGACGGGCCGGCGAGGTGTACGCGCCGTCGTAGCCGTCATAGCTGCGCGGCGGCGCCGACATCGTCTCGGTGAGGATCACCGGCACCTGCTCGGCCTTGAGCCGCGCCGCGACATGGATCGCATCGCGCCCGCCGCGGATCACCAGCTTGAGGCCCTCGGCCTTGGCCCAGGTGATGGCGTCGTTGATCTGCGCGACGCCGTTGGCGGCGACGATGACCGGGATGTCGCCATTGAGGGCGGGGACCATCGCGGCCAGGCGCGAGTCGGTGCGGAACGGCTGCCCGGCCTTCATCGCCTCGCGGTAGGCGCGCGCCTCGCCAAAGAAGTCCTTGATCTCCTGCACCTGCTCGGCGTAGGTCTTGGGCGGCGGACCTCCCGCTGCGCCACCACGCCCGCCGCCACCGCCGCCACCACCACGGCCCGTGCGCACCGTGGGATCCGGCCAGTTCACATTCAGCGCGGCCGCGCCCTTCATCGACATCTCCTCCCAGGTCCAGCCTTCGAGCGACATTGCCGAGCTGAGGCCCGAGATCACGCCACCTTCAGGCGTGCTGAACGCGACGAGCACGCCCGCCGAGCGCGTGGTGCCGATGTGTCGGCTCTCCGCATTCACCGCGACCTCGGCGCGCACGTTCGGGTTGAAGTCGCCGAGCTCAGTGATGTCATTCGAGACATCGACCGAGCCGATCTCGGCGATGCCCACCGAGCTGTAGGCGTCGATGAGGCCCGGATAGATGTGCTTGCCGGTCACATCGACCACGCGGGCACCGGGCGGCACGGTGACGTTGGTGCCGATCGCGGTGATCTTTCCGCGGTCCATCACGATGCTGCCGTTCTGGATCACGCCGTTCGTGACCGTGTGGATGGTCGCACCGCGCAGCACGACGGGGCGGTCCTGCGGCGGCACCGGCCGTGTGACCTGCGCGTGCAGCGCCGGTGCGGCGATGAGCAGTGCACGCGCCGCCCACGTCGCCAAGCGGGGCAGCGCGGTGGGGCGGGGGAACGTCACGGACATCGTTGCGGTCTCGGTCGAGGTGGTCATCACTTGTCCTCCGGAGCACGGCCGCGCGCGGGGGCGGCGCCCCCGGCGTTCTCGGGCCCACTCGCGGCGAGCACGGCCTGGATGAGCTGCGCCCGCTGCCGTGTGATGTCGGCCCGCAGCGCGGCGTCCTCCTCGAGCGAGAAGTAGCGGCGACCGTCCACCCAGGTCTGCTCGGCCTTGGTGAACTGCGAGAGCGGGTTGCCGTTCCAGATCACGAAGTCGGCATCCTTGCCGGCCTCGAGCGAACCGACCATGTGGTCGATGGCCACGGCCTTCGCCGCCTGGTTCGTGACGGTGGACAGCGCCTGCACTTCGTCCACCCCGGAGCGCAGCAGCTTGCCGGCCTCCCAGTTCATGCGCGTGGAGATCTCGCTGTCGTCGGAATGCAGCGAGGTCACCACCCCGGCCTCCATCAGCAGACGCGCGTTGTACGACGTCGCGTCGTAGGACTCGAGCTTGAACGCGCCCCAGTCGCTCCACACCACGGCGGCCACGCCCGACGCCTTGAGCTCGCTGGCGATCTTGTACGCCTCGACCCCGTGCTGCAGCGTCTGCACCCGGAAGCCGAATTCCTCCGCCAGCCGCACGAGGGCCAGGAACTCGTCGGCGCGATAGCCGTGCGAGCTCACAAGCAGCTTTTGGTCGAGGATATCGAGGATCGCTTCCATGCGCAGGTCGCGGCGCGGCGGGATGCCGCGCTTGTCGGAGGTCTCCCAGCGCTGCCACTCCTTGCGGTAGTCCTGCGCGGCGAGGAAGTGGTCGCGGATGATCTCCTGCACGCCCATGCGCGTGTTGGGGTAGCGCGTGGGGGTGCGCTTGGGATTCTCGCCCAGCGCGAACTTCACGGTGCGCGGCGCGTTGGCGAGCTTGAACTCGTCGGGCAGGGCGCCCCAGCGGTTCTTCACGAACACGTTCTCGCCGCCGATGGGGTTGGCCGAACCGTGCTTGACCATCTGCGTGGTGAGGCCGCCGGCGAGCTGGCGGTACATCCAGATGTTGTTCAGCGTGAGCACGTCGCCCATGCGCACCTCGGGCACGATGGCGAAGCCGCTCTCGTTCACGGCGCTGACGCCGGTGTGCGTGTGCGGATCGATGAGCCCTGGCGTCACATGCTTGCCCGTGCCGTCGATGATCACCGCGCCGACGGGCGCCGCGAGGTTGCGACCCACCTGCACGACCTTGCCCGCGCGCACGAGCAGGTCGGCGTTCTCGAGCCGACCCTGTGCGCCTTGCGTCCACACGGTGGCGTTGCGCACCAGCACCACGGCCGGCTGCTCGGGCGGCGCGCTGCGCCCGTACTCCATGGACGGACGGATGAACGGCAGATCGATCTGCGGGACCCGCATCGCCACCGCGCCGCGCGCGGCACCCTCGAAGGGCTCGGTGCGCGTGCCGCGGAACTTGGGATCCGCGCCGTTGGGCAGTGAGGTCCAGCCGAAGAACTCGTCGCCGGTGACCGAACCTGCGAGGAGCACGCGCCCCTCGTAGCCCAGCGGTTCGCCGTCGAAGGTCACTTCCAGCCGCCCCGTCTCGGCGGTGATGCGCGCGGACGTGAGCTGGATGGGCCGACGTCCCTCACGCTCGATGCTGCCACGAATGCGGTTGAGCGGTCCCTCGAGCCGCAGCGTCGCGGGGAAGCCGCCGGGATCGTCGGAGGCGATGACCCAGGTGCCGCGCGGGTCGATCTGCGGCGGGCGCGTCACGCCATAGCGCGTGCCCTGCACCCACACATCGCGCACGGCGGCCTCTTCCTTGAAGAGGTCCCCGT
This sequence comes from uncultured Gemmatimonadaceae bacterium, assembly GCA_964503275.1. Lineage (GTDB taxonomy): Bacteria > Gemmatimonadota > Gemmatimonadetes > Gemmatimonadales > Gemmatimonadaceae > DASRAP01. Next base: position 210,736 of record CAZCZO010000001.1, read on the forward strand.
CGGCGATCACGAGATTGGCCACCTTGCCCACGGCGATCGTGCCGTGCGTACGCTCGATGCCCAGCCACGTGGCTGGCGTGGTGGTCAGCGCGGCCAGCGCTTTGTCGGGCGCGAGACCACGCGCCACCGCGATGCGCAGGTTGGGCAGGAACTGCGTGAGGGTCGAGAGGCCGTCGCTGGTGATCGCGAAGGGCACGTTGGCCGCCGCGAGCTGCGCCGGATTCGTCGGCGCGAGGTACCAGTGCCGCAGCTGCCCCAGCGTGACATTGAGCGCCGCTTCCGGGTCGTCGACCGTCGGTGCGTCCGGGAAGTTGATGGGGATGATCAGCGGCTGCGTGCGGCCCTTGAGCACATCGACCAACCGGTACTCCTGCCCGTTGCCGCGGAACCACGGCGTGAGCTTGTACTCGGCGGCCATGCTGAACGCGCGCAGATATTCTTCCTCGCTGCCGGTCTCGAAGAGCACCGGCTGGCGACCCTGCACTGGCGCGGCCAGCGCCGCGAGGGCCTCGCTGGTCTCGGGCGGCAGGACGGCGCGACCGCTGCGTTCGTACGCGGCCTGTGCGCGGATGTACCACTCGGCGTCCATCCAGGTCTGCTTCATGAGCGCGATGGTGCCCATGGCCGAGTTGGGGTAGGAGCCGCCCAACTGGAAGGAGCGCTGGAAGCCGACGGACTGCGCGATGTCGGGCCGGAGCACCCGTTCCCGCACACCCGCGTCGCCCAGGTTCACGACGGAGGCCGTGCCGCGGAAGATGCCCTGCTTGGGTACGGCGAGCGCGGTGCCGAAGCCCAGCGAGCGCAGTGCGGCACGGCGGGCCGGGTCGTCCTTGAGGTTCGACGTGGTGCTGTACCACGCACGCACCTGGGGATTCCAATGGGTGGGGCCGACGTCTCCACCAGCGGGCACCGCGTCCATGCCGAGATCGGCGTGGGCGTCGATGAAGCCGGGGTAGATGGTCTGGCCGGCGAGCTCCCAGACCCGCGCGCCGGCGGGTGGGCGCAGCCCGGCGCCGACCGCGGTGATGAGGCCGTCGCGGATGACCACGGTGGCGTTCTCGAGCACCTGCCCGGGCGCGGTGACCACGCGGGCACCCACGAGGGCATGGTAGCCCGAGGTGTTGTCGCGTAGCCCGGTGACCGGTTCGGTGCGGCTGGACTGCTGGGCCTCGGACGTCGCTGCCAGCACGACGCTGGACAACAGGAAGCCGAGACCTCTGAGGGACGGTACGACTCTCACAGAGGACTCCGGTCGGCACGACCCACGCGGCAGGGTGGTCGCAGCGGTGGAACGGGTGTGGCCAGGCGCCTGCATCGCCCGTGGGTCGCCCTCGGGGGGCGGACTGCATAAGCTACGTCCGGCACGGGGGGGCCGCTGGGGTGGGAGCCGCCCTCGGAGGACAGCAACGCACAGCGACGGGCAGATCGAACGCTGGCCCGTCTTGACAGCGCCGCCCCGGACCCACACTTTGTTTGATGTCCGAACAAAGTAGAACCAGGCCAACTCCTCTGCCACGCTCCGCCGTGGAGGCCACATGGGATCCGTCGCTCGCGCCGCCCTGCTCGCTCTTGTCGTCACCGTAGCCCCCCTCGGCGATGCGCTCGCCCAGACCGCACTACCGGCGGTGCGGGTGGTGGGTGACAGCAGCGGGCACCGACTCCTCGTGGACGGCCGCCCCGTGTTCGTGAAGGGCGTCAACTGGGACTACTTCCCCGTCGGCACCAACTACGCGTTCTCGCTGTGGAGTCAGCCCGACGACATCGTGCAGGAGGCGCTGGACCGCGAGATGGGCCTCCTGCGGGTGATGGGGGTCAACGCCATCCGCGTGTACAACGGCATCCCGGCGCGCTGGGTGCGCTACATCTATGAGAAGCACGGCATCTGGACGGTGCTCAATCACCCGCTCGGCCGCTATGGCCTGACGGTCGATGGCACGTGGATGCCGCTCACGGACTATTCGTCGCCACGCGTCCGGCAATTGATCCTCGACGAGGTCGCGGCCACGGTCGCCGAGTTCCGTGACACGCCGGGCGTCCTGTTCTGGTTGCTGGGCAACGAGAACAACTACGGATTGGAATGGAAGTCCGCCGCCACCGAGAATCTGCCGGTGGGCGAGCGGCAGGCGGCCAAGGCGCGCTACCTGTACTCGCTGTTCGGCGAGGCGGTGCAGCGCATCAAGTCCATCGACGCGCGCCCCGTCGCGATGGCCAATGGTGATCTGCAGTACCTGGACATCATCGCGGACGAGGTCAAAGGCCTCGATATCTTCGGCTCGAACGTGTATCGCGGGGCGTCGTTCCGCGACCTGTTCACGCGCGTGCGCGAGACGCTGAACGTGCCGGTGGTGTTCACGGAGTTCGGCGCGGATGCCTACAACGCCAAGGACGAGCGCGAGGACCAGCGCACACAGGCGACCATCGTGCTCCAGCAGTGGGAGGAGATCTACGCGAACGCCGCCGGCAAGGGCCTCGCCGACAACGCGATCGGGGGCCTGACCTTCCAGTGGAGCGACGGCTGGTGGAAGTACGGCCAGGAGTCGGGGCTCGATGTGCACGACGTGAACGCCTCGTGGGCGAACGACGCGTACCCGGCCGACTTCGTGCGTGGACAGAACAACATGAACGAGGAGTGGTGGGGCATCATGGCCAAGGGACCGGCCAACTCGCGCTACCAGTTCGACCTCTTCCCACGTGCGGTCTTCTATGGACTGCAGCAGGCGTACCAGCTCGACCCCTACGAGGCCGGCGTCGATCGCACGATCATCGCGCGGCACTTCGCCCGCATCAACATCGCCGAGCTGGTCCTGCGGGCGCGGGCCGACAAGGCGGCCATGGGCGGCAGTGAGGTCGGCAAGGTGAGCGTGCGGGGCCTGCGCATGGAGCTCTCGACCTATCAGACCGGTGGGAGCCGCGTGTCCACGCCGCGCGATGGCGGCGCCGTGTCCTCGAGCTACCCGGCCTTCCGCGGCTTCGACCGCATGGAGTCGTTCTTCACCGAGTTCGAGGCGCGGCCCACCGAGCGCCTCCGCGCCCGTGTGGCCTTCAACGTCCTCGGCTCGGTCGCCGAGAATCCCATCGACGAGATCTTCTACGAGAACCGCGGGCGCGCGCGCCTCGTGAACACCACGACGGGCGCCCAACTGCAGAACGACATCGAGCGGCTGCGTGTGTATCAGGCCAGTGTCACCTGGGACACCCCGGAGTTCCGGCTCGACGGCTTCCACCGCAGCGGGCACTATCACTGGGGTTACGAGGGCGACTTCTTCGGCATCTATCGCGAAGCCAACTACGGGCGCAACATCGACATCTACAACGGTGAGGCACCGATCGGCTTCGAGCTCACCGGCAAGCGCTCGTTCGACGGTCTGAAGCTCGCGGTCGGTCCCGAGCTGTGGTGGGGGGCGAATCCCGCGGCGCTGCTCAAGGTCGGACGCCAGGTGCGCAACGTGCGCCTGACGGGACTCTTCCAGGAGGACATCGCGCGCAACAATCCGGCGGCGGCGCAGAGCTCCTTCGCGATCCCCATCCCCCAAGCCCGTCGTGCGACGCTGCATGCGTCCACCGAGATCCGTGGCTTCGGCGTCGAGCTGGGGGGCATCTGGGCCGGCGGATCCCGCATGGGCCAGAGCTTCCAGCTGGTCGAGGGTGGACCGGGCAACTACACGGTGCTGGAAGATGAGATCAACGGGACCGACGCCTTGGGTGCCAAGGCCAAGGTCACCTACAGCAAGGGGCGCGTGAACTGGTATGCGCAGGCGGCGCAGATGGGATTGATCGCCGACGGCGGTCCGACCAGTGTGCAGACCTTCACCGGGTGGTCGCTGACGGACACGGGGCTCAGCAATCAGTGGAACATCATGTCGGGCTTCACGTTCACGCAGGGCTCGTTGCAGATCGCCCCGAACGTGCTGTACCAGCAGCCGATCGTCGGGCCGATCCCCAACGACGCGCCCGCGCCGGCCCGCAAGCGCAACGTGATCGACGATCCCTTCGCGGTGCGCGGGAACCGCGAGATGCTGGGCGCCGAGCTGCTGCTCACGTGGGACCCGACGCCGGCGACCTGGATGTACCAGTGGGACAGCGACATGCGCGAGGACGCGAACTTCGCCGCGAGCCTCGGCTATGTGCACCGCAGCTTCGCGACCACGCAGGACGCGGCCATCGGCATCCTCGGCGACGGACGCACGACGTTCGCGTTCCCCGGCGCCACGCCGGCGCGTGACCTGTGGGAGGCCCGGGCACGGGTCATCACTCGGCTGGGGGACCGCACGCGCATGATCGTCAATGCGTACCGTGGGACCGCCGAGCCGAACGGCGACAACCAGCGCGTGGTGGACCGCGCGGGGGCCGATCTGCGATTGGTGCACCGGCAGGTCAAGGCGGTCGGCATGGTCAAGCTCAACGACTTCGGGCCCTTCGACTACCATCGCGACTTCAACCTGACCTTCCCGACGCAGTACTCGCTCGACCTCTCGTATGCTCTGGCGCGCCCGCAGTGGTGGGACGTCCCCGAGACGAAGTTCGGGGTGCGTGGGACCCTGCGCTCGCTGGACCGGTATTCGCCGCGCTATTGCCCGACGCAGACGCCGGATGCGCTGGGGAACGCGGTCTGTGACCCGCTGGCGCCCGGCTTCGCCGCCGGCCGCGAGTGGGAGATCCGCAGTTACTTGATCGTGGCGTGGTGAGCCGCCGGTGCCGTTGACGATGCAGGACGGGACGATCGCCGCCCGCGCCCAGACGCTGTGCGCGCAGATGACGATCGAGGAGAAGGTCGGTCAGCTGCAGCTGCTGCAGGGGGGCGGACGCTGGGTGCCCGAGCACCTGCGCGACGCGATCCGCGCTGGTCGCGTGGGCGCGGTGCTCAATGAGGTCGATGTCGATGCGGTCAACGAGCTGCAGCGGATCGCCGTGCAGGAGAGTCGGCTGGGGATCCCGCTGTTGATCGGCCGCGACGTGATCCATGGCTTCAAGACCGTCTTCCCGATCCCGCTGGGACAGGCGGCCACCTGGGATCCCGCAATCGTGGAGCGCGGTGCCCGCATCGCGGCGCTCGAGGCCGCCCGGCACGGGGTGAACTGGACCTTCGCGCCCATGTTGGACATCGGCCGCGATCCCCGCTGGGGCCGTGTGGCCGAGGGCTATGGCGAGGACCCGTACCTCACCAGCGTGATGGGGGCCGCGGCCGTGCGCGGGTTCCAGGGCGAGCGACTCGAGGCGACCGGGAGCATCGCCGCCTGCGCGAAGCACTTCGCGGGCTACGGCGCCTCGGAGAGCGGACGCGACTACAACAGCACGAACATCCCCGAGAACGAGCTGCGCAACGTACACTTGCCGCCGTTCAAGGCCGCGCTCGACGCGGGCTGCGCGACGATCATGACGTCGTTCAGCGATCTCGATGGCATCCCCGCGACCGCCAATCAGTTCCTGCTGCGCCGCGTGTTGCGCGAGGAGTGGGGCTTCGACGGCGCCGTGGTGAGCGACTGGGAGTCGGTCCGTCAGCTCGCGGTCCATGGGCTCACGGCCGACGACCGCGGGTCGGCGTGCGAGGCGGCGCTGGCCGGCGTGGATATCGAGATGGCGAGCACGGCCTACGCGGAACACCTGGCCGCGCTGCTCCACGACGGCGACGTGCCGATGGACGTGCTCGACGCGATGGTCGTGAACATCCTCACGGTCAAGCTGCGGCTCGGTCTGTTCGAGCAGCCGTACACGGACCCCGAGGCGTTCCCCGCCGCCGGTGCCGCGGAACATCTCGAGGCCGCCTACGAGGCGGCGGTCGCGAGCGTCGTGCTGCTCAAGAATGCGCACGGAATGCTGCCGCTGCAGGAGTCGCATGTGTCGCGGCTGGCCGTGATCGGGCCCTTGGCCGACGACGCCCACGAGCAATTGGGCACCTGGATCTTCGATGGCGATGCCGCGCTGAGTGTGCCAGTGCTGCAGGCGTTGCGGTCGCAGGTGCCGGGCATCGACGTCGCGTACGCCCGTGGACTGCCGACGACGCGCAGCCACGATCAGAGCGGGTTCGCCGAAGCGGTCGAGCTCGCCGAGCGCAGCGATGTGGTGCTGCTCGTGCTGGGCGAGGAGGCGATCCTCTCCGGCGAGGCCCATTGCCGGGCCGATATCACCTTGCCGGGTGCGCAGGAGGCGCTGATCGACGCTGTGGTCGCGACGGGGCGCCCGGTGGTGCTCGTCGTGATGGCGGGGCGCGCGCTGGCGCTCGAGACCGTGGTCCCGAAGGTGCACGCGCTGCTGTATGCCTGGCACCCCGGCTGCATGGGTGGCCCCGCGATCGCCGACCTGCTCGTCGGCCACGTGGCGCCGAGCGGCAAGCTACCGGTCACGCTGCCGCGCGTCACCGGCCAGATCCCCATCTACTACGCGCACAAACGCACGGGGAAGCCGGCCACTCCCGAGACCATCGTGCGCATCGACGAGATCCCTGCACGGGCCACGCAGCTGTCGATCGGTAACACGTCGTTCCATCTCGACGTGCATCCCTCACCGCTGTTCCCGTTCGGGTTCGGGCTGTCGTACACCGCGTTCCGCTACGAGCATCTGACCCTGAGCCACGACACCATGCAGCTTACCGACACGCTGATCGTGTCCGTGGACCTCAGCAACACGGGCGGCCGCAGCGCGACCGAGACGATCCAGCTGTACATCGGCGACCCGGTCGCCAGCACCACACGCCCGGTGCGCGAGCTCAAGGCCTTCCAGCGGGTGACGCTGGCGGCGGGCGAGCATCGCCGTGTCACCTTCGCCCTCGTGGCCGACGATCTGGCCTTCGTGGGTCGCACGAATCAGCGCCGTGCCGAGCCCGGTCGCTTCGACCTCTGGGTCGGCGGCAGCAGTGCGCATTGCCTCCATCACGAATTCACGCTGGTCGCGTGATCCCCCTATGTCCGCTCTCCTGATGCCCGTCGACGCCCACACCCGTGCCGATGAGATCCTCGGCCGTATGCAGCTCGAGCACAAGCTCGGGCAGATGATCCAAGCGGAGCGGGCGAGCACGACGCCCGACGACGTCGCGCGCTACCACCTGGGGTCCGTGCTCAGCGGCGGCGGGTCCGTGCCGGGCGACAACCGCGTCGAGGACTGGGTCGCGATGCACGATGCCTACTGGGCGGCGTCCATGCGCGACGAGGCGGGCCGGGTTCCGGTGCCGCTGCTCTATGCGATCGACGCCATCCATGGCAACGCGAACGTGCGCGGAGCCACGGTGCTGCCGCACAACATCGGGCTGGGCGCGGCGCGCGATCCTGCGCTCATCGAGCGGTTGGCGCGGGTGTGCGCCGAGGAGGTCCTCGCCACTGGCCTCGATTGGACCTTCGCTCCGACGCTCGCGGTGGTGCGCAACATCAAGTGGGGCCGTACCTACGAGAGCTTCTCGGAGGAGCCGGCGCTGGTGGCCTCGTACGCCGACCGCTATGTGCGCGGCATCCAGGGCGCGCTGGATGACCACGGCGTGATCGCCTGTGCCAAGCACTGGATCGGCGACGGTGGGACCACCGGTGGTGTGGATCAGGGCGACACCGCGCTCCCCGAGGAGGAGCTGCTGCGGGTGCACGGCACCCCGTACCTGCCAGCGCTCCAGGCCGGCGTGCTCACGGTGATGGCGTCGTTCAACAGCTGGAACCGCGAGAAGTGTCACGCGTCGTGCTATCTGCTGACGGACGTCCTGAAGGGCCGCCTGGGCTTCGACGGCTTCGTGGTGTCGGACTGGGACGGCGTCGATCAGCTCGACGACGATCTGGACGCGGCGCTCGCGCTGGCCATCAATGCGGGCGTGGACATGGTGATGGTCTCGGTGGACTGGAGGCGGATGCTGGCGACGCTGCAGCGCCTCGTCGAGGACGGCCGTGTGTCCATGTCACGGATCGACGACGCGGTGCGGCGTATCCTCTCGGTGAAGGTGCGCGCGGGGCTCTTTGAGCGCGTGCGGCCTGCCGAGCGTCCGCTGGCGGGGAGCCCGAGCTTCGGCGGGGCGGCGCATCGCGCGGTCGCGCGCGAGGCCGTGCGCAAGTCACTCGTGCTGCTCAAGCACGAGGGCGCGGTGCTGCCGCTCGACCGGCAGGCACGCGTCCTGGTCGCGGGCAAGAACGCCGACGACCGCGGGCATCAGTGCGGCGGTTTCACGGTGGCCTGGCAGGGCGTGAGTGGCAACGCCGCGATCGAAGGCGGCACGTCGATCTGGGAAGGGATCCGCGCAGTGGCGCCGCAGGCCGAGCTGAGCGTCGACGGCAGTGCGGCCGACGCGGCGCGTCACGACGTCGCGATCGTCGTGATCGGCGAGACGCCGTACGCCGAGGGCATGGGCGATATCCGTCACGGCGGCGCGGTGCCTCGCGGATCGGGCACGCAGACCATGACCAATCTCGCGCCCTACGGGAGCAGCCTGGTGCTCGCGGAGCGGCATCCCGAGGATCTGGCGACCATCGAACGGATCCGGGCGCAGGGCATCCCGGTGGTCACGGTGCTCGTGAGTGGGCGTCCCTTGGTGACGACCGCCGAACTCGATGCCTCGGCCGCCTTCGTGGCCGCATGGCTGCCCGGATCGGAAGGCGCTGGCGTGGCCGACGTGCTGTTCGGCGACCACGAGTTCACCGGCGTGCTGCCCTTCACCTGGCCCGCGACCGACGAGGGCGCGTACGGCCGCGTGGTGCCGGCCTATCCCTATGGCTACGGCCTCAGGATGCGGGGGGCGCGGCCGTAGCGCCGCGGCGGCGCTCCAGCGTCACACGCGTCTGGTGCGCGCGCTCCTCGGTGATCGGGTAGGTCGCGATCATGTAGATCGCCAGTGATGAGGTGATCATCGGGATGACCACGTCGAAGACGCGCAGCAGGAACAGCGTGCGCTCGGTCTGCGCGCCGCCGAGTGCGACGTCGAAACCCGTGGCATTGAGCAAGAAGCCGCCGGCGGCGAGAGCCGCCGCCATGCCGACCTTCACGACCCACCAGAAGATCGAGCCGAACATCCCCTCGCGGCGCTGATGTGAGCTCAGTTCGTCCTCGTCCACCACGTCGGCGATCATCGACCCCATCAGCGTGAAGAGGCCCCCGAGGCCGAACGCGATCAGTGGTGCGGGCACGAGGAGCAGCCACGGGCGCGTGGGGTCGTAGCAGAACCACTTGATCCCGTAGCCGAGGATGGACAATCCGGTCGAGAAGTAGAACGCCTTGCGCTTGCCGACCTGGGTCGCGAGCCAGGTGACGATGGTGATGACGACGAAGGTCGAGGCGGCGCCGAGCGTGCCGTTGTAGCCGGCGTAGGCCGCCCCGCGTTCCTGGTCGCCACCGAACACGTAGTAGATGATCACGTACGACTGGAACGACGCGATCATGATGAAGCCGTTGAAGACCAGGAAGGTCGCGGCGCAGAGCTTGAGGAATGGGCGGGTGCGGATCGTGGTGCCGAAGCCCTGGAAGAACGCGCGGAGGCCGTCGGTGATGGCGCGGCCGATGGGGCGCTCTGGCGTGGTGGTCGCGGGCGCGGCCGCAACGGTGGGCGCCAGGCGCTCGCGCAGGAAGATCGCCGGCAGGATGCCGATCGCGATCGCCACGACGCCGATGCCGACGGCCAGGCCGCGCGCGCCCTCAGCGGGCGTGGCGAACCATGGCTTGTGGGTCATGATCCACAGGAACCACGGCGACACCAGGTACGCGAGCTGGCCGATGAAGTTCTGCACGCCCATCAGCCGCGTGCGCTCGTGGTAGTCCGGCGTCAGCTCGTAGCCCAGCGCGACCCACGGTGTGGCGAAGATCGTGTAGCCGACATAGAAGAGCGTCGAGCCGATGGTGAAGTACCAGAAGTACCACATCTCGGTCTTGCCGACCGGGAGCCACCAGAGCGCGATGTACGTGAGGCCGGCGAGCATCGCTCCGACGAAGATGTACGGGCGGCGCCGCCCCCAGCGGGAGCGCGTGTTGTCCGACACGAAGCCCATCAGCGGGTCGGTCAGCGCGTCGGTGATGCGCGGCAGGGAACTCGCGAGTCCGACCAGCGCGGGGTTCACCCCGAAGCCGAGGTTCAGGATGATGAGCATCCCGCCGATCGCGGCGGCCAGCGTGTTGTTGACGAAGGCCCCGAGCCCGTAGGCCAGCTTGCGGGCGAAGGGGATGCGGTCCTCAGGCGCGGTCTCGTACTGCGCGAGATGCTCCCCCGTGCGCTTGAGGCCCAGCCGCGTGTGCCACGCCGCGATCGCAACGCGGACGATCTCGTCCCACTGGGTGCGGGCGCTCACCGCTCGCGCTGGTACACGCGGACCCAGTCCACGAGCATCTGCTGCGGGAAGGTCGTCGCGGCGCCGACGGGGCCGACGAACCCCCCACCGACGGCGACGTTCAGGATGAGGTAGAACGGGGTGTTGAACACCCAGTCGCCGCTCTGATCCCCGCGCTTCACCAAGTGGAAGATCCTGCCGTCCACGTACCAACGGATCTCGCTGGGGTCCCACTCCACGGTGTAGATGTGGAAGTCCTCGTTGAGCGGCGTGGGACTCAGGTAGCGTCGCGTGATGGCGTTGCCACCCGAATAGCCCGGGCCATGCAACGAGCCGTGGTTGATGCTCGGCTCCTGCCCGCGGAACTCCATGATGTCGATCTCGCCGGAGCGGGGCCAACTCACCTGCCGGATGTTCGCGCCGAGCAACCAGAACGCGGGCCAGATGCCCTGACCGACCGGCAGCTTGATGCGAGCTTCGAAGCGCCCGTAGGTGAACTCGCGCTTGCCCTCGGTGGTGATGCGCGCCGAGGTGTAATTGCTGCCGTTGAGGGACTCGCGCCGTGCGGTGATCACGAGGTGCCCCTCGCCGTCCAGCGCGACGTTCTCGGGGCGATCGGTGGTGAACTCCAGCTGGGCGTTCCCCCAGTCCGTGCCGATGTCGTAGCCCCAGTTGCCCGGGTCCGGGGCACGCCCGGCCTCGCCCGTGAACTCATCGGCCCACACCAGTTGCCAGTCGCCGGGGCCCGTACTGCCGGCACAGGCACCGGTCGCCAGCACCGCCGCGACGAGCGCCGCGCGCACGGCGCGTACGGGTGGCCGGCTGTCCATATCACGCATCGCGCAGGGTCGGAAAGAGGGCGGGGTCGTCGAGTGCGGCCTGCAGCACCAGCGTCGAGGCGCCGAGCGCGACCACTTGGGGTCCGAGGCTGCTCACGACGATCTGCGTCGCTGCGGCGTCGGGGACGAGGGTGCGGTGCAATGCGCTCGCGCGCAGCGGGTCCAGCAAGCGGTCGCCGACCACGGCGAGCCCGCCGCCGAGGATCACGGCCGCCGGATTGAGCAGATTGAGCATGTCGCCGATGGCGACGCCGAGGTACTCGCCGGCCTCGCGCACCACGCGCAGGGCGAGCGGGTCGTCGTGCAGGGCCGCCTGCTCGATGCGCGCGGTGGTGATGACACCGGTCGCCAGCTCGCTGTCGGGAAAGCGGTCGCGCAGCAGTTCGACGCGTGCCACCAGGGCCTGCCCGCCGACCAGCATCGTCAGACAGCCGCGATTGCCGCACACGCACAGCGCGCCGCGCGGATCGATCGCGATGTGGCCGATCTCGCCGGCCACGCCCCGCGCCCCGCGCTGCATCACACCGCCCATGAACAGCCCGGCGCCGATGCCCGTGGCGACCTTGATGTACGCGAAGTCCTGCAGCCCCTTGGCCTCGCCCCACCAGTGCTCGGCCAACGCGCCACAATTGGCGTCGTTCTCGATGAACAGCGGCACGCCGAAGTCAGCGAGCAGGCGCTCGAAGCCGTGCTCGCCCTCCCACGCGGGGAGCGCCACCGGACTCAGTCGATCCGGGTGCTTGGGATCGACCGGGCTCGGCACCGCGATCCCGATCCCGACGAGCCGATCGCGCGCCACCCCGCGCATGGCCGCCGTGCAGAGGGACGCGATACAGGCGCGCGCGCCGTCGGGATCCTGTTGGACGGGATGTGGGTGGCCCACGACGATCTGCGGCCGACCGCGCAGGTCCGTGCGGGCGACCGACACATGGGACGCTCCCATGTCCACGCCGAGGAGTACGAAGGCCTCGTCCTGGAACTCGAGGACGATCGGCCGGCGACCGCCCCGCGACTCGCCGACGCCCGCCTCAGCGACCAGACCGGACGCAAGCAGCGGCTCGACCAGTTCGGAGGCCGTGGAGCGCGAAAGTCCGAGTCGCTGCGCGATCTCGGCGCGCGAGATCCGGCGTTCCGACCAGATCAGTCGGAGGATGGTGTCGGCGAGTGGGGAACGCGGCATCGAGGTGGAGGGAGTGCTGGGGGGCGCCGAGGTGGTCCCCCCCCAGCGTCTTCCCTAACGGTGCAGCAGGACGTTGTCGATGAAGACCGTGTCGATCCCGCCGTCGCCGACGATGATCAGCTGCGCGAGATTGCCGCGCGTGGTGAGGCCCGTGAACTGCGAGAGGGGGATGTCGAGCGTGACCCAGTTGCCCGACGACAGGGCCGGGGTGGACGACGCCGTGAACGTTAGCTCATGCTCCACATCGTCACCACCACCGAAGGCCCCGTTGGCACCGAAGTCCACGAGCTTGATCTTGAACGCCGCCGGCGCCGCGGTGGCATCGGGCGTCCAGATGTCCATGCGGAAGTGGGTCATCGTGGTCGCGTTGATGCGCGTCGACGTGAACTCGATGCCCGCGAACGTGAGGCTGGTGTAGCGCTTCACATCGTTGCCCGCGATCTGCAGGTCGGTCACGTCGGCCTGATCCCAGCCCGCCGACCAGGTGTCCACCGGCACGTTGGTGTACGCGTTGCTGAACAGCGAGATGACGTTGCCCGCCGCGTAGGTCGGCGTGGGTGCCGCGACCGTGGGCGCTGTCGCGGCCGCGGCCCGGTAGAAGTAGATGTTGTCGACGTACGTGATCGGACTGGACCCCGAGATGATCATCTGCGCGATGTTGCTGCGGCCCGTGAGCCCCGTGAACGCGGCCAGCGGGATGTCGAGGCTGTTCCACGCGCCCGCGACCAGCTGCGACGGGCCGAAGGTCACCTCGTGCTCGGTGTCGTCGCCCCCGCCGAACGCGCCGTTCGCGCCGAAGTCCACCAGCTTCACCCGGAAGGCTTCATTGGAGTTGACGTAGGCGTCGATGTGGAAGTGCGTCATCGTCGAGGCATTGATGCGCGCCGTGATGAATTCGACGCCAGCGAAGACGAAGTTCGCATAGCGCTTGGTGGCATTGCCGGCGATCGTCACATCCGTCACGTCGGCCAGGTCCCACTCCGCGGACCAGGTGTCGATGCTGCGGTCGGTGTACGCGTTGCTGAACAGCGAGATCACGTCGGCGGCATCGCGCGTGGGGGTGGGCGCGGCGGCCGTCGGGGCCGCGACGGCGGTGACCTGCACGGCGCCGGTCGCCGGCGTCGTGCCCAGCGACGCGGTGATGTTCGCCGTGCCGGTCGCGACCAGGCTCACGAGGCCGCTCGCATTCACCGTCGCGACGCCCGGGTTGCTCGAGGTGAAGTTGAAGTAGCGTGGAGCGGCGGAGACCGTCTGGTCGGACCCGTCGACCGCGAAGGTCACGGCGAGGCCTGACACCTGCTGCGTCGCGCCGACTTCGGTGGTGACCGCTGCGGCGGCCACGGACGGGCGCGGGTTGCTGATGGTGCTGAGGGTCTCGAACTGGATGTCGTCGAACCACACCGTGTAGCTCGCGTTCCCCTCGGCACCTTCCGCGAAGAAGAAGAGCCCACGCTCCGATGTCAGCTTGGAGCCCATGGGGATCGGGATGGTGATCTTCTGCCAGGTCGTGGTCAGCGGGATCGCGTTGCGTTCCGCACCGAACGATGAGGTGCCCGTGTTGTCGTTGCCGAGCCCAGCGACGTCGAGCGAGATGGCGACGGAGGCGCGGGCATAGAAGGTGAGGGCGTTGTAGCGGCTGAGGTCGCGTGCGGCCGAGGCCACGAAGGCGCCGCCCGCGTAGCCGCCCGAGGCGTCGCCCGGCGCGGGCACGGTCACCCGGAGCGCGGTGGAGCCGCGGAACTTGACCTCGGTGTCGAGCTGCACCGCGTCGACCTTGGAGCCGCCGAAGGCTTGGAAGTCGGCGGCGATGAAGTTGTCGATGAAGACCCGCGCTTCGGTCGGCGAGCCGGCGGGGCCCGTCGGCGAATCGTCGCGACACGCGGTCATGGTGGTCGCGAGCATCGTGGCGAGAAGAACGGCGTGGCGCGTCTGCATGTGATCACTCCAGGGTCGAGGTGCTGTTCGCGGTCGCCGGACTCCCGCGGCCGTCTTTGTTCGTCTGTCGAACAAAGTATGTGGCGAATCGAAATGCTTGTCAAGCACCCCCCGCGAGGGTGGTATACTCCCAGGTATGCGACTGACGCGACTCGCCACCGTCTGGGCCCGGGGCATCGGCCAGATGCGCCGCCCGTTCCTGGCTGCGGCGTTCCCGATGCTGTTCGTGGTGTCCGGCGGCGCAGGGGCGCAGCCCGCCCCCGTACCCGGCGATGCCCTGCCCAGCCGATTCCCGGCCGCCCCCCGCGTCGTGGCCATCGGTGACGTGCATGGCGATCTCGACGCCACCCGGCGGGCGCTTCGGCTCGCCGGCGCGATCGACGCGCAGGACCGCTGGGTCGGTGGTCGGCTGGTGGTCGTCCAAGTCGGGGACCAGTTGGACCGCGGCGACGAGGAGCGCGCGATCCTGCACCTCTTCGACCGCCTGGCCCATGAGGCCGCCGCGGCGGGCGGCGCGTTCCACGCCCTGAACGGCAATCACGAGTTGATGAATGCGCTCCTCGACCTGCGCTACGTCACCGAGGGCGGCTTTGGCGACTTCGGCGACGTCGGGTCGGCGTTGCACGCGTCCGACTCTGCGCTCTTCGCCTATCACGCGGCCCAGCGCGGCCGGGTGGTCGCCTTCCGGCCCGGGGGCGAGTACGCGCGGCTGCTGTCGGAGCGGAACACCATCGCCATGGTCGGTGGGGACCTGTTCGTCCACGGTGGTGTGCTGCCCGACCACGCGGCGCATGGGATCGAGCGCATCAACGCCGAGATCCGCGCGTGGCTGCGCGGCGACGCGCCGCCGCCGCCGTGGGTGCGCGGGGCCGACTCACCGACCTGGACGCGTGTGTACTCGACCGAGGTCGGCGCTGAGGCGTGCGCGACGCTCACCCAGGCCTTGGCCACGGTCGGTGCCCGCCGCATGATCGTCGGCCACTCGGTGCATCGACAGGGCGTGACGTCGTACTGCGATGGACGCGTCTGGGCGATCGACGTGGGCTTGGGCAAGGCCTACGGCGGCCCGATGGAGGTGCTGGAGATCCGCGGGGACTCGACGACGGTGCTGCGTGATGGAGCGCCGCGGGCCCGGGGTCGGTAGATTTCAGGGATGACGTCTCCTCGTCGCGGGATCAGTGCCCGTGTGGTGCCGTTGCACAGTGCCGAAGCCGGTGACGCCCGGATGGGCGGCACCGCCGACGAGCGCGTGGCGGCCGTCATGGTGCTGACCGAGGAAGCGTGGCGCCTCGCCGGTCGCGCCTTTCCGACCTATACGCGCGCCGACATTCCCATCGCGCGCGGAACATTGCGGGACCACGCGCCGAGTTTGTGAGCGACGACTTCGCAGAGTTGTTGCGGGAATTGGTGGGCGCCGACGTGCGGTTCTTGATCGTGGGTGCGCATGCGCTTGCCGCGCACGGGGTCCCCCGCGTCACGGGGGATCTGGATGTCTGGGTCGATCCGACCGATGCCAACGCTGCCCGCGTGTCGATGGCGCTCGCTCGTTTCGGTGCCCCGCTGCATGCACTGGGCCTGACCCCAGGGGATTTCACGCAGCACGATCAAGTCATCCAGATCGGACTGCCGCCGTACCGTGTGGATGTGCTCACCAGCATCAGTGGCGTCGCATTTGCCGACGCGTGGGAGGATCGACTGACGGGAACGCTCTTCGGTGTCGAGGCGCCGTTCCTCGGCAGGAACAGCTTCATTCAGAACAAGCGAGCGAGCGGGCGCCCCAAGGATCTCGAGGATCTGCGCAGTCTGGGCGTCTGACGCGGCACACAGCCCCGGCCAGCGCATCGCGCCGACCGGGGCTGTGGACCTCCGACGGGGGGCTCAGCGCGTCGACTTGCTCGCCGTCCCGCCCTTCTGACTGACCGCGGTCACCGTGTAGGTCGCTCCACCCTGCACGATCCAGCGCACCCGCACGCTGCTGCCCCCCGCGATGTTCGGCACGCGGATGGTCGCTGGCTCCTGCACCTGCTCGGAGGCCTGGTCCAACAGCGCATTCGTCACCGTGAAGCCCGCCACCACGGTGCCGCCCGTGAGGGTGATGAGATTGGGCGGCGAGATGCGGTTCTCGAGATCCTGCTGCGTGTGCGTCGGGATGAGCTTGGGATTGCTCACGATCGCATCGACCTGCGTGAGGCCGTTGCCCAGCGCTTTGGTGATGATGGTATCGATCTGCACCAACGGCATCTGCCCCGCGTGCCAGGTCGCGAAGGCCATGTTGCGGTGCGCCTCGGTCTGGATCATGAAGCCGGGCTCGACGCGCCCGAAGTTCTTCTTGCGCCCGCCGATCTGGATCTTGCCGTACTGCGGATGGTCGAAGTCCTTCCAGGGCACCGTGGCCTCACCCAAGAGCAACAGCTGATTGAACTCCTCGTTCTCGTCCACGTAGCGCCCGCTGCGCGGCTCGGCCTCGAAATACTTGCGGCTGGTCCACAGCTCGTTGCTGAAGGTGATCACCCCGCGCGCGCCGTAGAACCAGTCCAGCTCGCCGCCCCACACCGTGTACAGGTCCTTCCACACGATGAGGTAGCGATACCCGGGCAGGATGCGCTCGCCGGTGCGACCGAGTTCGTCGAACACGCGCACGTCGGCCGGCCGGTACTCGTCCTGTGGCACGCCCGGCCCGCGCAGGATCATCCCGCCGTTGTTATGGAAGCTCTGCGCACTGGCGATGTTGGGATGCGCCAGCACGAACTTCATCACGTTGCGGGTCTCCACCAGCGAGCCCGGGTACCAGTCGGCGCCGCCCTGCACGTTCTGCGCGGCCCAGCGCCACGGCCAGTTGCGGTTGGGGTCGTAGCCCCCTTCGCCATCCTCGCCCACGGCACCGTCGCCGTCCTGATCGAAGCCCTCGCTGCCGAGGATCTCCCACTCACCCTGTTGTCCCGGCGCGGCCGGCACCATGATGTGCGGGTAGTCGGGATGCGAGACGAAGCGACCCAAGGGATTGCGGCGGCGCATCTGCGTGATATGGCCATCACCGTTGAGGTCGACGCTGCCGTCCTCATCGACCAGCCCGTCGCCGTCGTTGTCGCGTGGCGCGAGCCCGGTGCGCGGCGACGACGCGGTGTTGCCCTTCTTGAGGTAGTGCTCGCGCGCGTCGGGGTTGATCGTCGGCACGATATAGAACGTGCGCTCCTTGAGCAGCGAGTCCACGCGCGGCACCCGCCCCTTCATCTCGGCGAGGTACCAGGCCACGTACAGCGCGAACTCCGCGCCCTGGATCTCGTTCGAGTGGATGTTGCCGTCGATGTAATAGGCGGGCTTCTTGTCCGCATCACCGACCGAGAAGTCGGACACGGTGATCACCTGCATGTCGCGCCCTTCGGTGCTCTTGCCGATGCTCGCCACCCGCACATGGGTCGGGTGCGCCTCGGCGAGTCGCTTGCCGATGGCATCGAGCGTGGCCACGTCGAACCAGCGGTCCCACGAGACCTCGACCTTGGGGGCCGACGGGGTGCCGAGGCCTTCGAGCGCGCCGCGGAACTGCGCGGCGGCCGGCGAGGCCACGGTCATGGTCAGCGCGGCCGCAGCCGCGTACGTCGTCAGATGTCGCATGGGGGTCACCGCGAGCGGAGCGTGATCGTTTCGCTGACCGAGCCCGCCATCGGGGTCTCAGCCTTCAGGGTCACCGTCGAGCCCGGGGCACCCACGACGAGCCACGAGAGCTCGGTGGCGCCGCCGCTGCCGGCGATCGCATTGATGAGCTGCTGATTGCGGCCCGAGGCGATGGACTGGCCCTCCCCGGTGATCAGGTCCACCCGCACGCGGCGCGGCCAGCGCACCGCGGCTCCGATGGCGGCATTCGTCGGCAGGTAGCCCGTGTTCGCGACCTGCGCCGTGATGCGGAACACGCGCTGCTGCACTTGCTCCACACGGATCTCGCGCAGGGCCAACTGCGGCAGCATCCCCACCAGCTCCTTCACGAAGTCGCCATGCTTCTTGGCGATCGCATCGAGCTCTGCCGCCGGCGGCATGAGCGTGGCGAACGGCTTGATCCCACCGACCTCGACGGTCTTGCCCGGGAAGTCCGGGTGCTGCACGGCGGTCCACTCGACGATCTGATCCGGCGCGTTGGCACGCAGCCAGCGATAGGTGTTGCGTTCTTCGGCGAGCGGATCGGGGCTGGGGGCCCGACGCCCGCGGGCGGTGTCGGCCGGCGCATCGGGGATCCACCACACGCGCGAGCCGAAGGCCTGACGGCCCATATGGAAGTAGGCCCACGACAGCGGGTCGCCATCCAACGCGGCGCTCACCGGCTGACGCGTGAGGCCGAGCGTCTCGCGATGCCGACGCGCCACCTCGTTCAGCCAAGGTCCGTCCTCCGGCAGCATCGCCGACAGCGGGCCACCGGCCGAGGTGCCCTGCGGGCTGCCGCCGATGCCCGGCACGCGGCGAGCCTCCCACGGGCGCATGAGGTTGTCCTGCGGGCCCAGCACGTACACGGCCACGATGCCCTGCAGCGTCTGGAACAGGTCGGCGACCGCCTTGGCCTCGTCGGCCTCGAAGGGGTAGTTGCCGCCGCTGCGGAAATGCGTGAAGTCGTTCGAGAAGTTCTTGTTGATGTCGATGCCCGTCGCGATGTCGGCCGCGATCTGCCCATCGGCGTCGCGGTCGCGCCCCTCGATCATGACGCGGTAGCGCCCGACCTCACCGCGGCGTGGGTCCGCGCGGCGCAGCAGGAACGGGTCGACGGCGTCGGGGATCCATTCGCCGCGCGGGTCCGTGATGCGCATCATCGTGACGACGCCGTCCCCGTTCACATCGCTGGGGCCGTCCTGCGCGCGGAACGTGTCGCCGCCCGTGGCGACCGTCGACTCGTTGCGCGTCCGCTCGTACAGCGGCGTGCGGAAGAACTGCTCGGCGGCGTCCGGATTGAGGCGCGGCACCACGTACACGGTGCTGCGGTCGAGCATCGCGGTGACCGCCTGGTCCGTCCCGTAGGCGGCCGCGAGGTCGCGGATGGTCCGCAGGGCCACTTCGCTGCCCACGAGGTGCGGGCCGTGCGCATTCGCGAGGAGGAGCACGGCGGGCCGGGCATCGACGTTGGCACCGGCGCCGAGCCGGACCAGCGGCACGCTGCGACCACCGGGGGACTTGGCGATCTCGCGCAGCTGCACGACCTGCGACTTGGCGCGGGCGATCGAGTCGAGGGCGCGGGTGAGCTGTTGATGTGTGGCATAGGGCGCCGTGGTGCGCGCGCCCTGTGCGGCGAGCGCGAGCGGCGCGCAGGCCAGCAGCACCAGTGTGCGGGGGTGGAACATCAGCGGGCTGGTGTGGTGGAGTGAGGGGCGATCCCCGCGAGGCGGGCACGCTGGCGCCGCTTCGCGAGGAAGGGAAGGAGGAACAAGTAGAGTCCCGTGAGCCAGAGCCCAAGGAGGATGATGCCCGCGGGGAGGAACACCCAGAGCTTGGCGGCCGGGAAGAACCACGAGCCGTCGTGCAGCGCTTCAATGATATCGCTGCGCCGGTAGGCGCTGTGCAGCACGGCACCGCTGCCGAGGTCGATCTGGATCTCGGTGTTGTTGGCGGAGATGAGCTTGACCAGGCCCTTCTGTGGCCGCATCTCGACGCGGGGGATGTCGTCCCAGCTGCGGACCCCCGCCTCGGGGATGGCCCGCGCGGTGGCCAGGAGCTGCTCGAAGCTGACCTGCGGCGCCCCGGCCGTGCCGCGGAACTCCGTCGGCTGCACCCAGGTCAGATTCTTCTTGAGTTGGAGCAGCAGCCCGGTCCCCAGGATCACGATGACCGGCAGTGCCGCGATGGCGGCACCCCAATAATGAAGGCGCCGAAAGGCCTTTTGTGCACGCATTCTCAATAGTACGCGGGGGGTGGCCGTGTCGCTGAGGCCGTCGGGGGGCCAAGGAAACCGAATCGGCGAGCGACGGTGACCAAGGCAGTAACCTCCGCACCCTGAGTGAGCCTTCCATGACACGATCCGTTCCGACTCTCGCCCTCGCGCTGTTCGCGACGCCACTGATGGCGCAGCAGCGCGTCCCGACCCCTCCCACGCCGCCGGCCCCTCCCGCTCCGCCGACCATGGCGTGGAACCTGAGTCAGGCCAACCCGAACGCCGCGCGCCTGGGGATCACGCTCGGCGCCGCGAACACCGAGGGGATCCTCGTCGAGGAGATCAGCGCCGGTGGCCCCGCCGAGAAGGCCGGCCTCAAGGTGGGCGACCGCCTCGTGGCCATCAACGACATCTCGCTGCGCATGGACGCCGCCGACCTCGAGGATCCGGCGCTCGCCGGCATGATGTCGCGCCGTCTGCAGCGCACCATGGCCGACAAGAAGCCCGGCGATGCCGTGACCCTGCGGGTGCTCTCGGGCGGGTCGCAGCGCACGGTGACGCTGAACGCGGTCGCCGAGCGTGACCTCCGCGCTGCCTCGACGTCGTCGTTCCGCGCGCTGCGGCCGATGACCGCGGCGCAGAAGCGCGCGCGCCTGGGCGTCTCGTTGGGCGGCTCACCGTCCAAGCGCGACACCGCCGGCGTCTTCGTCTCCGGCGTGACGACCGATGGGCCCGCCGAGAAGGCCGGCATCGTCGAGGGGGACCGCATCGCGCGGGTGAACGGCGTGGATCTGCGCGTGCCGCGCGAGGATGCCGGCGACGCGACGATGTCCCAGGCCCGCGTGGAGCGTCTGCAGCGGGAGCTCGCCAAACTGTCGCCGGGTGATGTGGTCACCCTCACGGTCGTCTCCGCAGGGCGCTCCCGTGAGCTTCGGGTGACCACAGACTCGACGACGGCGGGCGCCGCAACGATGTTCTTCCGCGATGGCCAGCTCCTCGAGATGCCGGCGATCCGCGAGCTGCTGCCGCGGCTGCAGGGCGAGGCGATGGACCGTGCCACGCGCGTGCGGGTCGAGGAGTCGCTGCAGCGTGCCATGGAGGCGACCGAACGCGCCCGCGAATCGATGGAGCGGATCCGCATCGAGGCCCCGAACGTCCGTATCCAGGCCCCGAACGTCCGCATCGAAACGCCCGCGCGCGTGCGCGTGAACGAGACGATCCGGACCGTCCCCCGTGTGGTGGAACCGGCGCGCGTGCGGGTGCTCGAAGGCACCCGCACCCGCATCACCATCTGATCAGAAGCCCGAGCCCAGCAGGATCGCGTTCAGCAGCAGCTTGTCCATACTGCGCCACCACCCGCGGAACACGGGGTTGTTGGCGAACAGCACCACGTTGCCGCGCCCGAGCGGCTCCTCGATGACGGCCGCCGTGCCGCGCAGGAGCCGCTCGGTGTTGTCGGGCCACACGAAGCCCGCGCGGTGCAGGGGACCCGTCGGTGCGAAGACCGCGACGTTCGAGGCGTCCTTCGAGGGCCGCAGGAAGGTGCTGCCGGACATCAGCAGCGTGAGGCGCTGCGTGTCCAAGCCGAGCGTCAGCCAATGCGTGCGGTCGAGCACGGCGTCGAACAGCGAGCCCGGCAGGTCCACCGGGTCGTCGTTCGTGGCGCTCGCACTCTTCACGCCCATCGTGCTGTCGGTGGCCAAGGTCGCCGCCGGGGCGGGCTTGTCGGAACTCGTGCTCTCGGCCTGCACGGCACGCGCGGAAGTGAGCGCGACCGTCTCACGTGCGGCCCAGGCGGCCGCCCCGCCCATCATCACCAGGGTCCCGCCACCCTGCACCCAGCTGCGCAGGCCATCGCCCTTGCCGAGCCGCGTCGTGAG
The DNA here is from genome assembly GCA_964503275.1 of uncultured Gemmatimonadaceae bacterium. Classification (GTDB taxonomy): domain Bacteria; phylum Gemmatimonadota; class Gemmatimonadetes; order Gemmatimonadales; family Gemmatimonadaceae; genus DASRAP01. Next base: position 232,635 of record CAZCZO010000001.1, read on the forward strand.
CGCGCCTGCGGAGGCCGAGGGTACGATGATGACGTTGTAGCGCGACAGGTCGCCTGCGAGCGCGTCGGTGGTGATGGGTGTGAAGGGGATGCGATAGCGCTGATCCAGCGTCCACCACAGCGCGCCGTACGCGGTGTGATCGACGCCATCACCGCCGACGACGGCGATGCGCGGGGTGGCCAGCGTCGTGACGGCCGACGACCCGGTGGAGAACTGCCCGGTGATGGGGAAGGCCGTGTTCACGCCCACCACCTCGACGCCGGCCTCCTTGGCCAGCGCGTCGATGCGCGCGTGGAGCGTGGCTTCGTTGCGGGCCACGCGAACCACATAGGTACCGCGCGGCCACGCCTCGCCGCCGACGTCCAGCGGCTCGGACGACACCGACACGCGGAAGTCCTCCAGCAGCAGCGCGGCGGCCAGGCGCGACGCGCCCCAGCGCGCGTTGGAGAAGAGGTACGCCGAGGTCGCTCCCGCCCCACGGACCACGCCACCGCCGATCTCGACCGGCAGCGCTTCGCCGAAGGGCGGCGGTGTGGCCGGCAACGTGAGGGGCGTCCGCGCGACCGCGGTGGCCTCTTCCAGCCAGTAGGCCTCCACGCCGAAGGCCACCGGCAGCGACCAGGCGGTCACATCGTAGAACTCATAGCCCTCACGGACGCCGCGGCTGCCCCGTTCGCGGTTGCGGGCGAACTTGTCGAGCTGCGCCTTGGCGAACGCGGAGTCGAGCCTGGGGTCGAGTTCCAGCAGCGAGGTCGCGAGCCGGCCCAGCGGCTGCGCGAGATCCACGACGTAGGCTCCTGGCTCGAAGCGCCGAGCGGTCACGCCGGTGTCCGCATAGCGATGCGCCCGCGCGGCCGAGAACGGCGCGGTCGTGCGATGCACCTCGATGCCGTTGCGGAGCAACATCGCGGCCAGCGAGGCCGCGCGCCCGGGGTCGTCGCCGTCGGTGAACACGACGCGCTGCATGGACTGCCGCTGTCCGGCCGCGATCGCATCGCGACGGAAGGCGGCATAGTCCGCCACGCGCTCGCGGGCGCGGTCGGCGACGGTCATCCAGGTGGCCAAGGCCGCCATATAGTGCTTGCTCACCCCATCGCGCAGCGAGAGGTAGGTGCCGTCGCTGCGCCGCCGGAGCAGCGCGGGTCCGCCGTCGGTCTCGTAGGTGGTGCCGGCCGCGCCGGTGAGCGACGGCCAGGTGTCCCAGTAGCCCGGGTAGTACAGGTCGAACACGTCGCGCACGTAATAGGCCCAGCCGTAGCGGTCGAAGGCGTTCGCATTGCCCTGGCCGATGCGGTCGAGCCACTGCACGATGTTCGCGCCGACGTTGGCGTTCACGGGCCGCGCCGGTGGCGCGAAGTAGAACGGGTCGGTGTAGCCATGCAGGTCGGCGTGCACCATCGCGTGCCAGCGGTGGATGGTCCGCACGATGCCCTGCACTTCGCGCTGCGTCGACGCGAACACGTCGCGGTTCATGTCGAAGCGGTAGTGATTGAAGCGCCCGCTGATCGTCCACGGCTGGCTGCGCTGCTGCTCCATACCCCCGGCTTCGGGCGAACCGACCGCGATCGCGTTGGACCACACGGCGAAGCGCTCGTGCCCGTCGGGGTTCGAGCTGGGATTGATGATGACGATGGTGCGATCCAGCGCCGCGAGCGTGGCCGGCTCCTCGGACGCGGCGAGGTGATACAGCAGCTGCATCGAGGCCTCGAAGCCGGGCACCTCGTCGCCGTGCACCGAGCCCGAGAACATCACCACGGCGGGTGTCCGCGCGACCAGCGCATCGATCTCGGCGGCCGACCTGCCGCGGGGGTCCGCGATGGCGTCGAGGTCGGCGCGGATCGCGTCGAGGCGCGCGAGGTTCGCCGGCGACGTCACGAGATAGGCGCGCATCGTGCGCCGCTCGGCGGTCACCCCCATCTCCTCGACGCGCACCCGGTCGCTGGCCGCCTGGGCGATCGCGAGCAGGACCCGCTCCTGTGCGTGGTACTGCGTGTGTGCGGTGCCCACCGGGTAGCCGAGCACCGATTCGGGGCGGGGCACGGCGGCGCGATAGGGGCCGCGGTCGTAGAAGCTGAAGGTGCGGTCGTCCCGGAGGGTGTCGCGGGAGGCCGGATGCGGCGTGGGCAACTGGGCCTGGGCCGTGCCGGCGTGCAGCGCCAGCAGGACGAGCAGTACACGTGACGACATCAGATCTCGACTTGGGTCCCGAGCTCGACGACTCGGTTGGGTGGGATGTTGAAGAACTGCGTGGCCGGGATCGCGTTGCGGCTCATGATCGTGAAGAGCTTCTTGCGCCACAGCGCCATCGTCATGCCCTTGTCGCCGCGCTTGGTCGGCGTGGGGATGAGGCGCTCGCGGCCGAGGTAGTAGGTCGTCTCGAGCGGCCGCGTCCGCAGGCCGCGATCGTTGCAGAGCTGCAGGATGTGCTTCACGTCGGGCGACTCCATGAAGCCGTACGTCGCGCGCACGCGGAAGAAGCCGTGCTCGAGCGGCTCGATCACCACGCGTTCGCGGTCCACGCACTCGGGGATGTCCGCCGCGAGGATCGAGAGCAGGATCACCTGGTCGTGCAGCACCTTGTTGTGCTTGAGGTGATGCAGCAGCACCGTCGGGATCCCCTCGGCCTCGGAGGTCATGAAGACGGCGGTGCCCGACACGCGGATCCGCGGATTGCGCCCGATGTCGTCGAGGAACACGGGCACCGGCAGCATGTTGGCGCTCATGCGCTCATGCAGCAGGAGGCGGCCCCGCTTCCAGGAGGTCATGATGGCGAAGATCACCGCGCCGGCGACGAGCGGGAACCAGCCGCCATGCGGGATCTTGGTCGCGGTCGCGGCGAGGAACGTGAGGTCGATGGTCAGGAACACCGCGAGGAACACGGCCTGCTGCCACGGGGTCCAGCCCATACGCTGTACCGCGACGATGCTGAACAGCAGACAGGTGACGGACATGGTTCCCATCACCGCCAGTCCATAGGCCCCCTCCAGCGCCTCGGCCGATCCGAAGCCGATCGCGACGAACAGGCAGCCGAACATCAGCGCCGAGTTGATCTCGGGGATGAAGATCTGTCCGGCCTCACTGCGTGAGGTGTGCACGATCGTCACACGCGGCGCATAGCCCAGCTGCACGCACTGCTGCGTGATGCTGAACGCGCCCGAGATCATGGCCTGTGAGGCGATGATCGCCGCCGAGGTCGCGATCGCGACCAGCGGGTACAGCAGCGCGTCGGGCGCCAGGAGGAAGAACGGATTCTCGATCGCGGCCGGATCGCGGAGCACCAGGGCGCCTTGTCCGAAGTAATTCAGCAGCAGGCAGGGCAGCACCATCGCGAACCACGCCAGCCGGATCGGCCGCCGTCCGAAGTGCCCCATGTCGGCATAGAGCGCTTCGGCGCCGGTGATCGCGAGGACCACCGCGCCGAGCACCGCCAGTCCGACTGCCCGGAACTCGAAGAGGAAGCTGGCCCCGTACCATGGATTGACCGCCGCGAGCACGCCGGGGTTGGCGATGATCTCTTTGAGCCCCAGGGCCCCGATCACCGAGAACCACACGAAGGTCAGGGGGCCGAACACGAAGCCGACGCGTGCGGTCCCGAAGCGCTGCAGCGCGAACAACGCGAACAGGATCCCGGCGGCGATGGGCAGCACGTAGCGCTGCAAGGTCGGCGAGATCACGGTGAGCCCCTCGACGGCCGAGAGCACCGAGATCGCGGGGGTGATCATCCCGTCGCCGTACAGCAGCGCCGCGCCGAAGAGGCCGAGCATGATGATCGCCGCGCGCCGCTTGTGGCCGCGAGGCTGCTCCTGCAGGGCCAGCGCGAGCAGCGCGAGGATCCCGCCTTCGCCCCGGTTGTCGGCGCGCAGGATGAAGCCGATGTACTTCACCGCGACCACCGACAGCAGGGCCCAGAGGATCAGCGACAGCACCCCGAGGACGTTGTCGGCGCTGGGGGTGATCGATGGGTCCGCCGTGAGGCAGGCGCGGAGCGCATACAGCGGCGAGGTCCCGATGTCGCCGTACACGACCCCGAGGGCTGCGACGCTGAGGATCGCGAGCCGCTTGCCGGTCGGGTTCGAGTCGTGATGTTGATGCAACGGAGGCGGCACGGGCCGCGTCCCGGTCTCCCCTGGAGCGGGCTGATCCTGAGCGCCGCGCGCCCCCGAGGTGGGGTCGTCTGTCATAGCTGGGAGGGAAAGCTAACGCCCGGCGCGCCGGGGCAACAAGAAAGCGGGGCCCCGTGTGAGGGCCCCGCTCGCTCATGCAACACCGCGGGTCGTGGCTACTCGTAGCGCAGGGCGACGATGGGGTCGAGCCCTGCCGCGCGCCGTGCCGGCCAGACGCCGAAGAGTACGCCGACCACCGCAGAGAAGCCGAACGCCAGCGCCACCGACTCCGGGGCCACCGACGTGCTCCAGCCCAGGACCTTCGACAAGAGGGTCGCTCCGCCCGCCCCCAATGCGACGCCCACGGCGCCGCCCAGCAGACACAGCGTCACCGCTTCGATTAAGAACTGCAGGAGGATGTTGATCTTGGTCGCCCCCAGCGCCTTGCGCACCCCGATCTCGCGCGTGCGCTCGGTCACCGAGACGAGCATGATGTTCATGATGCCGATGCCGCCGACAAGAAGCGACACCCCGGCGATCCCGGCCAGCAGGAACGTGAAGACCTGCGTGGTCTCGCCCAACGTGTTCAGGAAGTCCGCCTGCGATCGCACGTTGAAGTCGTCCGGGCGCCCCGGCCGCAGCTTGTGCGCGCGCCGCATCGCGACGTTGATCTCGGCCATCGCCAGCGGGATCGACTCCTCGTCCACCACGAGCACCGAGATCGACCGCAGGCGGTCCGTCCCCATGAGGCGGAACCGGGCGGTGTTGATCGGCACCAGTACGATGTCGTCCGGATTCTGGAACGCGCTGGCCTGCCCCTTCGACTTCAGCACGCCCACCACCTCGAACGAGATGCCGCGGATCTTGATCTGCTGGCCGACCAGCGCGCGCGGATCGGAGTACCCGAGGTTCGTGACGACCTGCGAGCCCAACACCGCCACCCGACGGCGAGCATCGTTGTCGCCATTGGTGAACATCCGCCCCGCGTCGATCTCGAACTTGCGCACCTCGAGATAGTTCGCCGAGGTCCCGATCGTCGACGTGTTGGTGTTGTGGCTCAGGAACTGCACCTGCAGGCGCCGCTCCATCTCGGGCTGGATGGCCGTGAGCAGCGTCGTGCGCTCGCGCAAGAAGTCCACGTCGTCCATCACCATGCGCGCCTGGCCCTCGAGCCGGACGCCGCCCAGGCCCTGCGGCTGGCCCGGCGAGATGGTGAGCAGCGTGGTCCCCAGCGCCGAGATGCGGTCATTGACCGCCTTTTGCGCACCGCGGCCCAGCGCGATCATGGCGATGACCGCGCTGACGCCGATCACGATGCCCAGCATCGTGAGGAAGGACCGCATCTTGTTCGCGCGGAGCGCCCCGAGGGCGACGG
>CAZCZO010000002.1:0-235220 GCA_964503275.1 uncultured Gemmatimonadaceae bacterium
CCCAAGCAGCATAACCGCCCAATCCCACCGGCTCTACGAAAGCGGGGCAAGTTCATTATGCCGCAACGCCACGCGGCATAGCGTGCTGAGGGGCAAACCTCATTAGTGCGTATCCGATTGCAGCGCAGCGCCTTGCGGGGTCACTCGCCGAGCGGCACTTTGGAGATAGGCCGCGAGGCTTGCAAGGTTGCCGCATTTACCGGCGGATATCCTCGCTGTCTAATTTGAAGTTAGACGCACAACCAACCCGTGGCGCGAGGTTAGATTGGGAGCATGAATCACCAGCCCATGATGGTGAAGGAGCAGATCGCTCTTTGGCCCAGCGACGCGAGCGCCGAGGAGCCAGACTTCCTCGAGCGGCAACTCATCACCTACATCGGTAACAAGAGAGCCCTGCTTGGCCCCATCGGCCAAGCCGTTGAGCAGGTCAAGCGCCGAATCGGACACAGGCGAATGCGTTCGTTCGACGCCTTCGCCGGTTCGGGCGTGGTCTCCCGTTTCCTGAAAGCGCACTCGGCCTATCTTGCCTCGAACGACATCGAAGATTACGCCGCCGTCACCGGCCGCTGCTACCTCAGCAATCGCAGCGCAGTCGACTGGAAAGCATTGCGTGGCTGGGTCGCCGACCTGAACGCCAAAGTGTGCTCTTCCGATTTCGAACCGGGCTTCATCGAGGATCTATATGCGCCTCGAAACGATGAAGCGATTACCCCAGACGACCGGGTCTTCTACACTCGGCAAAATGCCAAGCGCCTCGACAACTACCGACGCCTGATCGAGCTGGCGCCAGCCGAAATCAAGGAGCTGCTGCTCGGGCCGTTAATCAGCCGAGCCTCGATTCACGCGAACACCGCGGGTGTCTTCAAGGGGTTTTACAAGAACAAGAACACTGGGATCGGCCAGTTCGGTGGTAGCGGCTCGGATGCCCTTGTCCGCATAACCGGTCAGATTACTCTTGAGGCGCCGGTCCTCAGCCGCTTCGAATGCGACTACGAAGTCATCCAAGAGGATGCCAACGCCGCGGCTCGTCGCCAAAAGGACCTCGATCTGACATACGTCGATCCTCCCTACAACCAGCACCCTTACGGGTCGAACTACTTCATGCTGAACCTCTTGGTCCGGTATGAGCGGCCATCGGAGATCAGCCAAGTCTCCGGTATTCCAACCGACTGGCGCAGGTCTGGCTACAACGTGCGCGCGCGTTCCCTTCCGTTACTCCGCGACCTACTTGAGTCGGTCGACTCAAAGTTTCTCCTGGTCTCATTCAACAACGAGGGATTCATCTCCCCCCCGGAAATGCGCGAGATGCTTGAGCGTCTCGGAACAGTCACCGTGTTCGAAACCGCATATAACGCATTCCGCGGGAGTCGGAACTTCAACAATCGGCCTATTCACGTGACCGAGCAACTGTTCCTCGTCGAGCGGAGATAGCCCCGCATGGCTCGTAAGCATCAGCTGCGTGACCAGAGAGCTGGCACAGTCATCAATGTCACCTCGAAGAGCCAGGAGTCAGACGTCACCAAAGCGTTACGCCAAGTTGTCAGTCACCTCGATTCCAAGTTTGGGGCAAAGGTCAGCTTGGTGCACCAGAAGCAGTGGCTGCTTCGGGACATTGTCGCCGAATTGCGCGCCACGTACCCGAACATGGATTTCCACTACCACTTCGATACAAGCTCGATCCGGCCCGATGGCGGCATTCTGTACATGCAAGGACCGCCGAACGACACGCTCAGCTACCCGATTCTGATCGCTGAAGTCAAGAATCAGGGCACGAACGATCTTCGCGCGAGTGAAGGCCTGCCAAAACAGGCGAAGGGTAACGCGATCGAGCGGCTGGGGAAGAACCTCATTGGCCTCCGAACGGCGTTGATGCGGGAAAGCATCTTTCCATTTGTCTGTTTCGGATACGGCTGCGACTTTGAGGCAGGTTCATCGATCCTGGACCGCGTATCGACGATGGCGATGTTCGGCAAACTGAATACGACGCACCTGCACAACGAAGAAGAGGGCAAGTTTAACAGGGGTAGCTTCTATTTTCGCGAGCAGAAGTGGTCCGTCGAAGAGATGGCCAGGGTAATGATCGACATCGCGGAGCGCTCCGTCCTGTACTACTTCTCGAAGTATCGCGAGCAGCACTTCAAGCGGTCGTAGCGCCTGGCGTCTAACGACGCAATGAAGCTGACGAGCGGGCTGCGGAGTGCTCGCTTCGCTCGCCTTTATTTGATCCGCTCGCAGCTTATTGCTGGGCGTTATGCGGACTTGCGCGCGGGACGCTTACGGCCAACCGTCGCGAACGCTTCGCCGATCTTCGTGCCAGACGCCCCGGACACAATCAGCGACCGGACGAGCAAGTCAATCGAGACCGACTTGTCCGCCGCCTCCATCTTGGCCACCCGCGACTGGCTCGAGCCGAGTGCGCGTGCGAGCTGCGCCTGCGTCCAATGCCGCTCGACGCGTGCCTCCTTGAGCACGCGCGCCAGCTCGGCTCGCACCGCGACGAGCGTCGCCTCTTCGTCCGTCAGGCCCAGGAAATCCTGAGCGGTTCCGACCTTCCAGCCAGCCGCCTCCAGGCGCTGGCGCTTCTCCTTACGCATCGGCTCCTCCCGTGGCCTCACACGCTGTCGTAGCGCTTCAACCGAGCCTTGCAGGTGTCAATCACGTGCTTCGGGGTCTGCCCCGTCTTCTTCGCGAACACTTCGAGGATCACGACGGCATCCTCGTCCAACCGATACATGATGCGCCACGTCACGTTCTCATCCACGATGCGCAGCTCGTGGCACCGCGGGCCGACGCTCGGCATCGGGCGCGAGGCCGGCATCCCCAGCCGGTCGCCCCGCTGGAGCATGCGCAGCAGGACGCCCGCTTCGAGGCGCGCCGCAGCCGAGAAGGGTGGCGTCTTGACCTCGCCGTGCAGCCAGACCAGCGGCTTGTCGTGAGGGGACATTGGAGGAGGCTAATGTCACGACTGACATATGTCAATACCGACATAGCCGCATAACGACGCTTGCTGCTGACGGCCACGATGAGGATGGCGCGGGCTACGCCCGCGCGTTCTATTGGAGCGTCCACAGCAGAAGCAAACGATACAGCCCGGAGCTTACTCCTAGCTGTATCAGGCTTTACCCTTCGTGCGTATCCTCCGGGAGGCAACGATGGCCAAGGCGCGTAGCGAGATTCGCCGCAAGAACATGCTCATCGACCAGCGGAAGCTGGACGCCGCCAAGGCCGCGCTCGGCGCCGAGACCGAGACTGCCGCCGTCGACGCCGCACTGGATCTCGTCGTCTTCCGCGCAGAGGTGTTTCGCGGACTCGACGCCCTGGTCGCCGCCGGCGGACTTGAGGTCCCGACGCGCCGCGCTGGGTGATCTGCACGCTCGACACCAGCGTCCTCGTCGATGCGCTCCGGCAGTCGGCGGAACTCGACCGGCTGAAGGCGTTCCTGAGCTGGGCGCTGCCGTCCACGGTCCTGTCCAGCGTCGTCGTCGCCGAACTGATGGCTGGCGCGCGGTCCGCAAAGGCCCGCGAGGCCCTCGAGCAACAGTTCTTGGCACCGTTCGAGCGCCGCGGACGGATCCTCGCCCCGAGCGCTGCGGCGTGGCGACGGGCGGCGGCGAACATGGGGCCCTCCCCGACTGCCAGTCGCCTCAGCGACATGCTGCTCGCGTGCCAAGCGCGCGAGTACGGCTGGACCATCGTCACGCGCGGCGCGGACTTCACCGCGATCCGAAAGTCCATCACCGGCCTGAAGGTCGCCGCGCCGTTCCCCGCCCGCCCGTAAGTCCTTCGCGATGAACAGCCGCTTGGTCTTGAAGCGGTGCGACCGGCTGCTTCGCGACGCGGCGCCATCTACACGACAGCACCGATCCCATGCCCTCTGCACCCCGACCTTCCCGCTACCAGTGTCCACGCTGTGGCTCGACTCACATCGCGGCAATCGTTCTCGGACTGCCCTTGAGGGATGCTGAGCTGGAGCGGCGCATCGCCGCGGGCGAGATCGTGCTCAGAGGCTGCCTCATCCTGGGCAATGATCCGGAGCGCCACTGCAACGGCTGTGGTCACGAGTGGCGTACCAGCCCACCGGATGCACCCGTGTAGCGTGCGGCGCCCCGGAGCACCGCCCGGTCGCTGCCGCTGGGTGGCCCTGCGGACCTCGCGATCGTACTGTTCGTGGTGGACACCAGCGGTGTAGCATCGACTGGGACGCTCCACCCCTGACTGACCTGCCCGCCCTTGGATGCGCATGACGCCCCTCGCCGCCGCACTAAACATCGCTGTCGGGGCTGGACTGCTCACCTTCCATCCGAGCCGTCCCCTGTACATGCAGCAGCGCCCCATCGCGTTGCGCGCGCCGGACGGGACCCTCTTGCAGGGGACGCTCTCTCGTCCGCGATGGCGCCGCGCCGACGTACCCGGGCATGGTGAGCGCGCTCGGCACCCTCCGCGCTTCCACATCTTGCTGGCCAGCCCCGCCGTTCCCACCGGCGTCGAACAGTACTACAGCGATCTCTCCGGCGACGGGTCACGGCCCCCGCAGGTGACGGATCGGCGCGAGCTCGAAGCGCGGGTCCTCGCGTACGCCGGCCGACGTGGATACGACCCCCTGCCGGTCCTCGCACGATCCACGGTCCCGACACTCTGGCTGCTCGGCGACCGCGATCTGAGTGTGCCGACCTTCGCGTCACGCCGCGCGCTGGACTCGCTGTCGCAGGCCGTGGTCCGCGCGCCATGACGGATCATGCTGCCGACCGCCGCAGCGGTGAGGCCGATGCGTAGCGTCGCGGTGGTCGTTGCCATCGTTGCGGTCTGCTCGCCCGCGTGTGAGCGGAGCGCCGCGCGCGAGGCGGTCGACACGGTGATCGCAGCGCCCGCGCCGGGGATCGTGCAGTGGGAGCGGATGACGGCCGATGCGGGATATCCTCCCGGCTACAACTTCCCGGTCCACGTCGCGCCGGATGGCCGGTTCATCGCGCTGCGGACTGAGGGTACCTGGTACTCGCGTGACGGGATCCGCTGGACGCGCGGCGCCTTGCGTCCGAGCGGACTGAATTCCGCGTACCTCAAGTACGTGCAGCACGAGGGTGCGACCTGGGCGCTGGGGACCTTGCAGGGCAACTATGAACGGTTCAGCGTGGAGCCGCTCATCCACCGCACAGCCACGTACGAGGCGTGGGAGCTGGTGGGGCGCGCCCCGACGTTGCCGCAGATCGTCTTCTACGCTGCCGTCAGCTTCCGCGGCGCCATCTGGCTCCTCGGAGGCTACGACCGACAACGACAGGAAACGGCGGAGATCTGGCAGTCCAACGATGGCGTGACGTGGCGGCGGGTGGTCGCCCGCGCGCCGTGGTCGCCCCGTGCGGGCGCGAGCGCCATCGTGTTCAGGGATCGCCTGTATCTGATCGGCGGTGGTCGGATCGACGGTCCACAAGCGAACGATGTGTGGTCCAGTGCAGACGGCATCGCCTGGGAGCGCGAGACCGATCGGATCACCGCGGACGGATCGACCGGCAGTCCCGTCGTCTTCGGCGACCGACTGTGGATGATCGGCGCGAACCGTGCGGGGGAATTCGCCTCGGCCGTGCTCGTGTCCGATGACGGCCGCCGTTGGGATCCTCTGTCGGCGCCATGGTCTCCGCGCGGCGGAGTCGCCGTGTGGGTCCATGGAGGTGACCTGTTCATGACGGGCGGCAAGTACTCGACCGTCCGGAACGGGGAGACCGTGTTCGAGTATCTCAGTGATGTGTGGCGTATGCGCTCGACCCCATAGAAGAACGCCACGCCGCTCACGGGATGGGTGTGCGCGCTGACGCAGTAGTCGGGTCGATATCTTGATGGGGTGGTGATCCCATTCTCCCCGCAGCCGCGCGCCGCCGACCGTCCCACGCGATTCCCCACGCCGTTCGATCGCGCCGCGTTGCATCCGCTGGCACTGCGTGCGGCCGCGGACCTCATGGACACGCTGCGGTCGGACGAGGCGGCGCCATGGCGATTGCAGGACACGGGCAACGGCAAGATGTTCGGTGTGCTCGTCGTGGCCGCTGGCGACGACACCATCGGATATCTGCGCGGGTTCTCCGGCATGGTGGACGGCACATGGGACATCGAGGGCTGGGTCCCCCCGGCCTTCGAGCGGCCGGCCTACGAGGCGGTGCGCGTGGCCGCTGAGGCCGCGATGCGGGACTTCAGCGAGGACCGCCGCGCACGGGCCGCCCGGTCGCGGGCGCTCACGACGCAGATCCACGACACGTATCACTTCACGAACGCCTGCGGCGAGGTGCGCTCCCTGCGCTCCCTGTTCGCACCGGGCGAGCCACCGACCGGCGCTGGCGACTGTGCGGCGCCCAAGCTGCTCGCCCAGGCGTATCGGCTCGGACTGCGACCGCTCGCGCTGGCCGAGTTCTGGTGGGGTGCGACCTCGGCGACCGGCGATCGTGTCGAGGGGGTGTTCTATGCCGCGTGTCGCGGCAAGTGCCTGCCGATCCTCACGCATATGCTGGGCGGACTGCCGGTCGACCCGCCACCGCTGTTCGGCAGCGCGGCGCTCGACCCCGCAGAGCCGCGGACGGTGTTCGAGGACGAGCATCTGCTCATCGTGCACAAGCCCAGCGGCCTGCTCACCGTGCCCGGGCGCCATGCGGCGCTGGGCGATTGCGTGCTGTCGAGACTGCGTGCGCGGTATCCCAAAGCGACCGGCCCCCTGGTCGTGCATCGGCTCGACCTCGACACCTCGGGACTGCTACTCCTCGCGAAGCACGCCGAGACCGCCCGTGCGCTCCAGCGCATGTTCGCCTTGCGTGAGATCGAGAAGCACTACGTGGCGTGGCTGGACGGCCACGTCGCACCCGACCACGGTCACATCACGCTCCCCCTGCGGGTGGACGTGGACGACCGGCCGCGGCACATCCACGATCCGGTGTCCGGCAAGCCGGCGCACACCGAATGGCAGGTGCTCGCGCGGGAGCACGGGCGCACCCGCGTCCGGTTCACGGCACACACGGGACGGTCGCACCAGCTCCGCGTACACGCCGCGCACCCGCTCGGGCTCAACGCGCCGATCGTCGGCGATCGCCTGTATGGTCGGCGTACGCCGAGCGATGGCGAGCGGATGCAACTGCACGCGGAGCGCTTGGCGCTCGCACACCCGGTGAGCGGTGCCCGACTGGTGATCGAGGCGCCCGCGCCGTTCTGAGGCGCGGTGGGACGGCCCAGCGCAACTCGTTGGTCAGCAACGCTTTGCGCGAGGGCCATACGATGCCAAGTGCAGGCCGACACGGGTCCCGTCTGGACGGCCTCTGCGCGACACCATAGCTTCGCCGTCCATCTGGCTCGTCGTCGTCGCCTTGCACCCCTCGAGATCCTCATGTTCCGCCGTGTCGCCCCATTGCTCGTCGTCGCTGCCGCACTCCTTGCGCCGCGCGGCGCACAGGCACAGTTCGGATTCGAGCGGGTGATCAACAACATCACGCAGGCCAGTCTCAACTCGCAGACGTCGTGCCTGCTGAATACCTCGGTCCTGCAGTCCCACTCGGGTGGGAGCTGTGGGCTGTACGGCTGGGCGGTCGAGGTGGCGCTCGGGCTCTCGCCGGACTCGGCGGCCACACAACTGCAGTTCGCCGCAGGCTACGGACAGATCGCGGGATTCAAGGCCGCGAATCCCGCCTTCGACCTCCGCGGCACGATGCGCCTCGCGCCCGAGGTCTCGTTCTACATCACGCGGGTCGTCACGGACTGGTTCATGCCCTACCTCGGCGTGCATACCGGTATCGTGACCCTGAACAACATGCAGGTGTACACCACGCCCGGTGACACGGTCTCGACGTTCTCGGCCAGCACCATGCAGTTCGGCGCCACGGCCGGCCTGTTCCTGCCGCTGAACCTCTACGTCGATGTCGGTTACCGCTACCGCGACTTCCGTGCGCTCGAGTGGCGGCTCCCCCGTGGTGTGCTGCCGCCGACCTTTCCCAAGGCGATCATCATGAACGCGCTGCAGATCACGGCCGGCTATCAGTTCGACGTCGCGGGCCTCACGGGGCGCAAGCGGTAGCGCGGGAGCCAGACCCGCGCGTGCTGGCCCGTCACTCGGCGGGCGGATCCTCTGGCAGGACGATCGCCTGCGTGGTGATCGACTGCCGGCGCGACATGCGCTGCATGAGCAGTTCCCGCAACCGGGGGACGCGCGCGATCACCGCCCGGAACTTCTCACTGTCCAGCACGAGGCAACTGCACTCCGAGATCGTGCGCACCGTCGCATTGCGGGGCACGTCCTGGAGGAGCCCCATCTCGCCGAAGTAGTCGCCGTCGTCGAGGATCGCGAGGACGATGGGCTCTCCGTCCGCGCCGACACCGCGCGAGACCTCGACCCGGCCGCGCACAATGATGTAGAACTTGTCGGCGACATCGCCCTCGCTGACCAACGTGGTGCCGGCCGCCCGGCGTTCGACGACGAACATCGCGGTGAGGATGCGCAGCGTCTCGTCGTCGAGCGACGAGAGGAGCGGGACGCGCCGGAGTCGGTCGGGCGTGACCTCGATGCGCGAGTCGTCGCCGTCGCTCAGGAACCCATGCTGCTTCTGCCACAGCGAGTGGTACAGCCCGCCGCGCTCGAGCAGCGCCGCATGCGTCCCCTCCTCGGCCAGCACCCCGTGCTGGAGGACGAACACGTGGTCCGCCGACGCCACGCTCGACAAGCGATGCGTCACCGAGATCACCGTGCGCCCCGCTGCCATCGCCCTCACGGTCGCATTGACCGCGGACTCGGTGACCGCATCGAGCGCCGAGGTGGCTTCGTCGAGCAAGAGCAGGTCGGGGTCGCGGATCAGCGCTCGCGCGATCGCGATCCGCTGCCGTTGCCCGCCGGACAAGCGCATTCCACCCTCACCCACCCGCGTCTCGTAGCGCGCCGGCAACGAGACGATGACGTCGTGGATGTCCGCCGACCGTGCGGCGGCTTCGACCTCCGCGTCGGTGGCATCGGGCCGGCCCACGCGGATGTTCTCGGCGATCGAGGCGCTGAAGAGCACGCTGTCCTGCGACACCACGCCGATCCGCGAGCGCAACGACGCGATGCTCGCATCGCGCAGGTCGCGCCCGTCCATGAGGATCGCGCCCGCACTCGGCTCGTGCAGGCGGAGGAGCAGACCGAGCATGGTGCTCTTGCCCGAACCACTCGGCCCGACGATCGCGACCGACACGCCGCGAGGGATCTGCAGGGTGAGGCCGTCGAGCCCGCGCCGACCGTTCGCGTACTCGAACACCACCTCGCGGAAGTCCAGGGACTTGCGGAACGGCGCCAGCGGTGGCCGCGTGCCATCATCGGCCGGTTCCACGTCCTCGTCGAGCAGCTCGCGCACGCGCCGCAGACTGCCGGAGGCCTGCAACACCGTGGGTGCATACTGCGAGATCCACGAGAGTGCGCTGCTCAGCACGAGGAACACCGCCTGGAAACTCGCGAGACTGCCCAGCGAGATGGCCCCGCGGAACGCCATCACCGCGCCGACGCCGAGCACGGCCACGCGCAGGACGTTGATCCCCACGCCGGCCGATCGCTCGACCATCGCGCTGGCGAAGCCCAGGCGATGGCTGGAACTGGCGAGCCGGTCCGCCTGCTGGCCGAAGCGCCGCAGCGCCTCGGGGCCGCGCAGGAAGAGCCGGAGCGTCGTCTGCGCCGCGACGTTCTCGTGGACGGCGGACAAGGTCTCGCCTTCGTCGGACTTGCGTTCGTCGGCCAGGTCCATCGCCCGGGCGCCGAAGCGGCGCGGACCGAGCAGCGCGGCCGGCCAGATGAGCATGGCGAGCAGGGCGAGCCTGGCATCGAGCCAGAACAGGACCGTGGTCGCGACCACGACATCGACCGCGGGCAGGAGCAACCATGGCGGCGCGCCGCCGAGGGCCCCGTCGACGGACGCGAGGTCGCCTGAGAAGCGGGCGAGGATGTCGCCGGACTGTGTGCGGCCGAAGTAGTCGAGCTGCACGCGCTGGAGCCGCTCGAACATCGCCACGCGCAGGTTGCGCATGACGTCGCTCTGCACGCGGGCGTAGAGGAAGTCGCGGAGCACGCCGATCGCCGATACAGCCAGCGTGCCGAGGGCCAGCGCGACGAGGATCGTGGTCAGACTGCGGCCGTCGCGCTGCGGGATGCTGACGTCGATGAGGTGGCCGAAGGCCACGGGGATCAGCGCTCCGAAGACCGACTCCAGGAGCAACGCCAATGCGATGACCCCGACCACGCCACGGTCGCGCCGGGCGTGCGCCGCGAGCGTGCGGACGAGGACGCCGACGTCAGCGAACACGGGCGACGCGCAGGATCAGGTCGCGGCTCGACGGCAGTGAAGGGGCGCGACCGGCGTGGAGATCAGCGATCGCCGAAGCCAGCGCCGCGCTGCCCCCGAACAGCGGCGCGAGGGGCTGCTCCACGGCGGTGATCCACTGTGCGGCGTTGCGGACTTCCGCGTCCCAGCGCTCGCCGAAGCGATCCGCGTCGGAGTCATCGACCGTCCCGCGACATCCCGGCTCGCCGCAGCCGCAGGAGAGCGTCTCGGGATAGTTGATCATCGCGTAGTCGATGGACAGCTCCCCGCCTGCCGGGATGTCGCGGATGGCGATGTCGAAATCGCCGATGGTGCGACAGGCGGGGGCGCAGGAGTGGTTATTGAAGCGCGCGTGATCCCAGCAGAGCACGAGGTCGCCGCTGAGGTCCTGGTAGGCGTAGCGGCGGACCTGCTCTTGGAGTGCCGGCGCGAGCGCCCGCACCCGCGCCGCTGGCAAGGCCTGGTCGAGCGGGTCGCGGACCCAGGTCACCGTCCCTGCCGGGATCGGGATGGTCGTGAAGACCCCGTGCCCGAGCTCGGCACTGATGGGCCGGAGCACAGCGGCGGGATGGATCATGACCGGGGTCGGGGAGACATCGCGCCAGAAATTGTGGCCGGGCGCAGGAAAGCGCCAGCTCCCCCTACGTCATCTGGCGTATGGAGTGGCGGGCCTGCGGGGTGCACCATGAAGGCATCTCCGCCCTCACTCGGTCCCGATATGTCCATTCGACTCCTCTTCGTGGCGCTGTGCCTTGGCCCCTTCGCTTGTAGCTTCGAGGCCCCGCAGGGGCCGCCGCGCGTCGCGACCTCCGACCTGCGTGTGGCGGCGGACGCTGACATCGCCGGGGCGTTCTTGGGGCACGTGTTCGACATCCCGAACGCTGGCGCCGCGATCGCGCCCGAATTCGCGGGCCAGCCGATCGGTGTGCGGTTCGTCGGCGGGCGATCTCCGGTCGCGCGGGTGATGGTGGCTGGGGCCACGTTCGAGACCGCGGTGACGTTCGCGCCTTGCGAGTTCCGGGTGCTCGAAACGTCGTACCCGAACCCCACCAGCGTCCGCATCGGCGATCGATTCTCCGTGGGCCGGTGCGAAGTCGTCGTCGGCACCTCGGGTCTGCCCACGACAAGTTCGGGCGAGCAGCGCCCGGTGCAGCTGGTCTTCGGCGCCGCGTCGTCGACGCCTGCCCTGTTCAGAGTCCGGGTCGAGCGTGATGGAGGGGTGTTCGTGTGGGGGGTGTCGTGGTCGCGGGTGGGGACGGTGGGGGTGGAGTAGGGGGCTGTTGACGGGTGTCGCGTTATGCGTTGCCCACCCGGGTGATCCGGACCTGCCGGGGTCGCCCCCCCCTCCCGTGAGCGCCAGCCGATCTGCGCAGAGGCCGGCCAACGGTCGGCGGTGGCGCGCCGTAACTCCGTCCGCGAGCTTTCTCGCGGTACCTGATGTCCCGCCCGTCCACCCTCAGCGCGGCCTTCGCGTGACGCAACAGAAAGAAGAGTGGGGCTCCAAACTTGGCGTGATCCTGGCCGTCGCCGGATCCGCCGTGGGCCTCGGCAACTTCCTCCGCTTCCCCGGCCAGGCCGCCGCGAACGGTGGCGGCGCCTTCCTCATCCCGTACTTCTGCGCTCTGTTCCTGCTCGGCCTGCCGATCGGCTGGGCCGAGTGGACGATGGGGAAGTACGGCGGCAAGAAGGGCCTGCACGGGGCGCCGATGATCATGGGCGCGATCGGCAAGGGCCGGCTGGCGCGCTATCTGGGGATCTTCGGCGTGCTCATCCCGCTGGGCGTCTCGACGTACTACGTGTTCATCGAGACCTGGACCTTCGCGTACTTCCTCAAGTACCTGAGCGGCGGCATCGGCATCGACCGCACGGCCGACCTGGCCACGCAGACGGCGCAGTCGGGCTCCTTCTACTCCCTGATCACGGGGGTGGACGGCGACGGGTCGCTGTTCACCGGCGACTCGCGCTTCACGGTGATCAGCTGGGTGGTGGTCTTCGCGATCAACATCTACTTCGTGTTCCGCGGGCTGTCCAAGGGCATCGAGAAGTTCGTGTCGTACGCGATGCCCATCATGGCCGTCTGTGCGATGGTCGTGCTGATCCGCGTGCTGACGCTGGGCACGCCGGACCCGGCGCTGCCGGAGCAGAACGTCATCAACGGCCTGGGCTACATGTGGAACCCCGACTTCAGCAAGCTGGGGAACTTCCAGACCTGGATGGCGGCCGCGGGGCAGATCTTCTTCTCGCTGTCGGTGGGCTTCGGCGTGATCATCAACTACGCCTCGTACATGAAGGCGAAGGATGACGTCGCGCTCTCCGGCCTCACCGCCTCGGCCACGAACGAACTGTTCGAGGTCGGCTTCGGCGGCATGATCACGCTGACGGCGGCGTTCGTGTTCCTCGGCCTGAGCGGCACGGCGGGCGCGGTGGCCACGGGCTCCTTCGGCCTCGGCTTCAACACGCTGCCGGTGGTGTTCGCCCAGATGGGCGCCTTCGAGAACGTGATCGGCGCGCTCTGGTTCTTCATGCTCTGGTTGGCGGCCATCACGAGCTCGCTCTCGATGTACGCCCCGGCGACGGCGCACCTGAAGGAGGCGACGAACTGGTCGCACACCAAGTCCACGTCGACGATCGCCATCATCGGCACGATCGGCGCGATCCTCACGCTGTGGTTCACGGCGGGCGGCGCGTTCTGGAGCACGGTGGACTTCTGGGTGGGCACCTACCTGATCTTCGTGCTGGCGATGGTGCAGATCATCTACTTCAGCTGGGTGTTCGGCATCGACCGCGGCTGGAAGGAGCTGCACCAGGGCGCGTCCATCCGAGTGCCGGGAGTGTTCAAGGTCATCATGAAGTACATCGCCCCAGCCTATCTGATCATCGTGTTCGTGGGCTTCACCGTGCAAAACTTCAAGAGCTCGCTGGAGGCCTCCTGGGCCAACACGGGTTCGCGCGTGGCGATGCTGACGATCGCCGCCATCCTCGCCTATCTGGTGCTGGTCACCTGGGTCGGCGAGCGTCGTCTCCGCGCCGCTGGCGTGGACATCGACGACACCACACCCGCTGACTGAGGCGCACTGTTATGACGACGCTCGGATGGATCTTCATGACCGTGTCCCTCACCGTGGTGTGGGGCGGCGTGATCTGGTGTTTCCGCAAGGTGCTGCAGACGCCGGAGGAGGAGAAGGTGCCCACGGGGTTCGGGCCGTAGTAGCGCGCCTTTCTAAGCGAAGGCGACGCTGACGCGGTTGGTGGCGGAGATGAGGCATGTGTGAGGCAACTCCGCCCCGCCCGCCTCAGAACCGCTGATACCGGAGCGCAGCGGGCTGCTGCCGCGCCAAATCGATTGGTCACGCAACCGATCGGTGATGGCCCGGCCGCTGCCGGGGTGTACCCTTGTCAGGTCACCCTATGGAGCCACATGTTATGCACATGTCGAAGATGATTCAGATTCGCCACGTTCCGGATGCGCTACACCGAAAGCTCGTGGCTCGTGCCGGCGCGAACGGGATGACACTGTCTGACTATCTCAAGGGCGAGCTGGCACGCCTGACGGCCAAGCCGACGATGGCCGAGATCGCGTTGCGGCTACAGTCGCTCGAGCCGGTCGTCGTGAGCGAGCCCGTGGTGCGGACCCTGCGAGAAGCGCGTCGTACGCGGTGATCGTCGAGCCGCGCTGGAGACGATCTGACTCTTGGAGTGCACCGATCGCTCCGCGAACGATTCCATGGTTCGGGGGAACGAGCGCGGGTACGCCGGCAATGTCGGCGCGGAGATGGTGCAATGGAGATTGGTGGTCGTCGCCACCAACTACACGCGCGCGCCGGTGCGGACGGAGGGGCCGCAGTCCGAGGCCGCCTCACCGACCCGGCACGAACGCAGTGATGCGCGCCCCTACTTCTTTCGCGCCGCTTTGATCCCCTTGTCCAGATACTCGATCGCGTCGTCGATCATCGATTCGAGTGGCTCGAGGTCGGGGCCCCCGAGTGTGATGTCGAGCGAGTCGTAGCAGCTGAAGTTCTCTTCGATGTCGTGCGTGCCTGTCGGCGCGTTCGCAACGCCCGGCAGGTCGATCGCAACGCGAAGCTCGAATTGCTGGGAGTGGCTGGCCCACTCCCAGCTCAGGAGCTCGATGCGGGCTGTCTGCCCGTCGAGCCCACCGGTCTGGCCGTGAACGAACACGGTGCCGTCGGGACTCCGGAGCTGGAGCGGAACGTCCTCCTCCACGGAGGGGTCGATGCCAGTGTCGGGGTCGAGCATCCAATCAAAGTGGTCGAGCGGATCAGCGCCGAGGTCGTCCCAAGTGACCCGACCCTTGAACTTCCCGTCGGATACGGCGCTCAGCGCGGTTCCGAGATCCACTTCGACCTCGGAGAGCTGGGCGTCATCGTACAGTGAGGTCCCGCTGCCGCCGTCTACTGTGACGATGAGCGTCCATCCGCGCTCCAGAGCGATCTCGATCGGCCCGCTCTCGCCACCCCAGGTCGCGTCCTCGATCACGGGCTGCAGACCGGCCGTGAAGCCGGAGAGGTCGGAATCGGCGCCGACGGCTTCGGCCTTCGCGACCTTCTTAGCGAGTTCCTTCCAGGACATGGGCGTGTAACTCGAGTGATGGGTGGCGTGGTCGTTCCGCTGGTTGTGACGTTATGAAAGCTGAAGCGGGGGTCTGACAGTGGCCACTTGTTCTGGCCGCTTATTCGACCCTATTGTCGCGTCCCCCCACCGCCCCAAGTGTGCAATTCTGGCCGGTGAAAGTGTGCAATTCTATTCCGGTGTTGACACCGCGGGATCCCCCAGATGGCGCGTCAGCTCTTCGGCTGTCGCCCAGCAACGCATCCGGCACGGCCGGATCGGTTCCTTCGGGCTCTGGGGAGAGCTCCTCCTCACGGTGCGTATGGCCCCATGCACAACTATCCGGATCGCTTCTGAGTGATCGACCTCCGCTCAGCGTCGGACGTATCACCCCAAGTCCCCGAGCACATCACTGAGTTGCGCCCGCAACCTCGCCTGCCCGGCCCCCACCCCCTCCCAAGCCAGCCCACTCGCCAGCGCCAGCGCCACCCGCGCACGCCGTCTGCCGTCGCGCTCCGGCCATCCACTAGCTCGTGCCGCGTCCTCGAACGCTTGCACCGCGGCCGCCTTGGCCACGTAGAGGTCTCTGAACGCCCGCCGCCGACGCCCCGCGGCCGTTGTCAGTTTTTCCGCGATCGCATTCATGGAATTGGCGTCGAAGCGCCGCCAGTAGTCCTCATTGCCCTCGTCGATGGCGGCGATCCCGGCCGCCAAACCGCGCTCGTGCATGGTCACGAATAGCAACGGCGTCGCCGCTGCCCACTCCACATAGCCCTGCGCCACGCGGCGCAGCGGCGGGTCGGCCCCTTCGCAGCGCTGGGCCAGGGGCCGCAGCATTGCCGCCAGCCGCGTGAAGCCCTCGGCCGCCACCGCCGCCAGCAGGGTGCGACGATCAGGAAAGTGGAACAGCGGCGCCGACGGGCTCTTGCCCAACAGGCTGGCAACTAGCCGGATGCTCAGCGGCTCCGGGTCCTCACCGTCCGGCGGCAGGTTCTCCAAATACCCAACGGCCGCGGAAATGAACTCCTCACGCCGGGCGCGGGTCCACGCACGCGCGGACGGTCGCGCTGGGTCCGATGTGCTGTCCATAGCCAACACGATACCACCGTACTTGACTAACGTCTAGTTATTGATTCTCCGGCGACAAATACTTGAGTGAAGTTCAACTATTGGGAGCATCCTTACGTGCTCATTCCGACCGAATCTCCCTCGAAGATTGCGTGATGCGCCGTCAATTGAACCGCCAAGTCGCCGAGGCAAAAAGTGCAAGTCAAGTGATCGACTTCCACCCTTGTCGAGGTGATACTTCATTCATCACCACCGCACACGCCGATCCCCCAGCGGACGGCACGAAGTGCTCTCCATGCATCGCCAGACTGATCGATATTCCGCACACCTGTGCCGGGGGCTCTCGCACGCCCCCCAGCAACACGCCGCTCGGCGTGGTGGGGATCTCGTCATGCCGGTAAGCACTCGGAGAGGCAGGTCTCTCATCAGCCCTGGGTAGGCAGAGCACCACCCTGCGCCCTCCCTCGGCTCCGTCGCAACGCCAACCCGAGGAGGTGTGTATGATCCGTCGCTGGCTCACCCGGCTCGCCAGCAAGGCCGAGCCCATCGCTGAGAACGAGCTCTCGCTCGTACAGATCGACCGCAGCTACTACAACGACGTCCCGTTCACACCGACCGCCGACATCCCGGGCGCGACCGCGTTGCTGGAGTGGGCCCGTGGTCTGGTCGCGGGGACGGAGGCGCCCGAGCGCATGCTCGAGACATCCATCTTCTATGGCCGCAACTTGATCGTGGTGTCGCAAGACGAGGTCTGGGCGCGCGCTGCTCTCACTCAGGTGGCGGGCGAGGTGGGTGCCACTGTCACGTCGATCGCAGCGACCGATGTGGCGCGGCTGGACGAGGCCACACTGGCATCGCTCGATGGACCCTGCGTCCTGCTGCTCGAGTTCGGTGATTGGGCGCGTGAGAGCTCCGACAGCGGCCCCGATGCCGCGGCAGCGCTCGCCCGGGTCGTGTCGCTGATTTCCGAGCGTGACCTACGCCAGTCGGTGTTCATCGCGATGGTGGCGCCGACCTTGCCGGAAACGTCGCAGGCACTGCGCGATGTAGGCGGCTTCGACCGCTTTCTGTTGATCGCGCCACGCTCCGACGCGGAGTGGGGTCGCTACTTGCTCTCGCGCCTCGAGGACCGCGCCGACTCGTCGCTGGTCGAGACGGCGGCGCTCGCTGGCGGAATGTTCAGCCGCACCTTCGAGACCGAGCGTCGACGCGACCTGGCGGTGCTCCGCCTCAGCCGCCAGGCCGCCGCGAGAGGCAGCGTAAGCTTCAGCGACCTCGTGGAGCTCTGCGTCCGCGGTCTGGTGGAAGGCGCGCCCACCCTTGACCCCAGCGAGCGGGTCCGCGTGGCCGCGCACGAGACGGGCCATGTGCTGGTCGAGTTGCTGGAGTCGGAAGGCACGATGATCCCCGAGTACGCGTCGATCATCCCAACGGCGCACTACAGTGGGGTGATGATGCACGCCGCCGAGCGCTTGGTGCAGGACGGGGCCGCGACGACCTACAGCGATCTGGTCCAGAGGACGCGGGTCGGACTGGCCGGTCGCGCGGCCGAGGAGCTGCTGTTCGGCAGCGCCGGGATCAGCTTCGGCTGCGAGAACGATCTCGAACAGGCCACGTTCCTGGTGGACCGCGCGTTCAGCCGCTGGGGCTTTGGCCCCGGCATGGACGACCCGTCGCGCAGCGGGGCCAATCTCGCGCTGGTGGACGAGGACGCCGAGAAGCGTACGCCGTCGGAACGCGAGCGGCTGGCGCAAGACACGCGGGAATTCCTGCGTGAGCAGTACACCGCGGCGCTCTCGATGCTACAGTCGCACCGACCGGTGTTCGACGACCTGCGCGCCGAGTTGGAGCAGCGGGGCGTGCTGGGCCGCGAGGCATTCATCGGCACCGCGAAGCGGCACGGGCTGGCCATCGCAGCGAGCGTCCGAAAGGCTGCCTAGGCAAGGCGCTGACGGAACTCCTCCCCGGACCCACGCGGTGGCTCGCTGACATCATCCCGGATGGCGTCGAGCCACCGGTACCCTGGGTGACGGCCCTCCCCGCCGTCACCCCAGCGCGTCAAGATCCGCACGCGCCTGCGCGTAGGCCCGTGCCAGCACCTCGTGTTCCGCGGTAAAGGGAAGGCGCTGCTGCACCGATCGCTGGAACCCCTCAGCTTCCTGCAGAGCGACCGTCAGTTTGCGCTCAATGTTCTGCAGAGCCAGTTGGTGTCGATGATTCACTTCGTCGCGCGCCATGGCGGGGACGCCCTTGGCCGCGCTGAACACGAAGCCCGCCGCGCAGCTGCTGCGCCACAGCAACAGCTGTTCCTTACGCTTCGGACCGATGCCAGGCACTTGATCGACGTCGGCAGTGATGTCCGCCGCCGTTTCGATCCCCTCGGAACGCAGTGCCGCGACGAGGCTGGTCGAAAGCCACGGGAGGCTCACGATGTCGACCTGGAACCGCCGTAGGAAGTCCGCGCGCTGGAGCTCCTGAACCTGCTGCGTCAAGCCTGCCAACTCACGCTTGTACCGTTCAAGCTGCTGCTCGTAGTCGCGGACAGCGCGCGCCGCCGCGCTGCGCTTCGCGTCGAAGCGCTGGGCGAGGTCGGCCAGCGGCGCCTGCCACGCCTCACAGGCGCTGAGCCATGCAGCCTCGGCCTCATCGACGACCGCCTGCCGCTGCCGCCGGAGGGCATTGAGCTCGGGGAGCATGCGGAGCACCACGCCGACCAGCACGACGGCGGTCCCTGCGAACAACAGTGCGCGAGGCAACCAGCCGAGCGCTGCGCAGAGCGTCAGCCCACCACCGACCGTCAGCAGTGTACGATGCAGCCAGCGCTGCACCCACATGTGCTGTGGCAACCCCGCGCCAACAAGACCCTGCGGCAACGGGCAGGGCGCACTAGGCAGGGGATCGGGCAGGTCAAGCGCGGCCAGCCTGCGTCGAACGGCTACCAGGTCCAACACCTGCGTAACGTGGGCCTTGCGGGCGGGAGTGAACAGCAAGGTCGTCCACTGCGTCTCGGCAGGGCACCATGGACAGTCGTTGAGCGAGGACGCGAAGCGATGCGCCGGCTCCTGCTGGCAGTGCTTGAGCCCACGTCGCAGTGCCTCCAATGCCGTCACCCAATCCTGCGCACTTGGGCGTCCGCGCGTGGCGGCGTCGGGTGAAAAGGCGCGCTCGAAGAGCTGCTGAACGGCCTCGGGGACGATCAACAGCTTGAACGCGTTCTGGGGCCGGGCGATCCCGCGTGCCTTCGCGCGGCTGCCGTACGCGAACAGTCCACGCTTGATGGAATCGATCATATCGACAGGCGAGCCATCGAGCATACGGCCGACGAACGGATGCCGCCCGAAGAACAACAGCTTGAACACGAGCACCGCCAGCGCGAAGCGGTCGTGCTCGACGCTGCGCACCGTGCGCGAGAAGTCCGCACCGATCAGTTCAGGTGCCGTGAAGTCCGGTACGCCGACCAAGCTGAAGTAGACCGTCTGGCCCTGCGTGATCTGGAAGGAGTCGCAATCGATGAGCCGTACCGTGGCGTCGCGCGCGACCAGCACGCCCGACTGATTGAGGTCACCGATCACGTGACCCGCGGAGTGCACGGTCTGCACCGCCGCCGCAACATTGCGGGCAACGTGTACAAGCAAGTCCCAGCGGCCGTCCGGGAAGAGCGCCATGCGCCTTTGGGTGCCGAACAGCTCGTGGATCTCGCTGGCATCATGGACGCGGGGCATCAGAAAGCCGCGCGGCTTTCGATGCTCGTCCAGGAGGAGCTCTTGTGGCCACGCTGCGATCGCGCGCAGCGCATCCTTCGAGCGATCTGCGACCATCACCTGGAGCTTGCTCAGCTTGCGGGCGTCCACCTCCTCGTGGTACAGCTTGGCGATCTCGTCCGATGCGCCAGCGACGCCGTGGACGACGCCCTCGCCACCGGAGCCCAGTCGCGGACCCAGTGTGACTGTTCGCCCAGCGGGGGTACGGAATCGCGCGCTCATCCCAACGCCCGCACCGCGAGGACCAAGGTCAGATCGTCATCGGCGCGTGCGCGCAGCGAGTCGCTGGCGAGATACGTGGCCAGTCGTGCACTTGCCAGCTCCGCTGGCATCCTCGGCCGCTCAGCGATCGCTGCGAAATGCCGCTCGAAGAACGGCAGGTGCGGTCCCTTGGCCGCATAGTCCAACAGCAGGTGCTGCAGGCCATCGCTGAAAAGCGCGACCATGTCGAGTGCCGGCAGTCCTGGCTGGAGATTCATACGGACCAGCGCGAGGTCGTCCGTCAGGAAATCTGTCTCGTTCGCGAACTGGCCCTGGACCGGCCACGAGACGACCCCGGTGACGTCACCACGACGCGCGACGATCGCGCCATCACCGATGTGCGCGATGGCGCTCCGTTCCGGCCCGACGAGCAAGACGAGCAGGGTGCAGGCGAAGTCGCGCGGTGCCAGTCCCTCCTGCGACGCCTGCGCCCGGATACGGTCGGCGGCCACTCCGACCGCCTCCGTCAACAGGCGTTCGAGGTCGTCAGCCCCCGCGGCCGATGGATCGAATGCCCTCTGGACGTACTCGGCCACTCCACCGCAGGCCGTGCTGGCGCCGGCATCCGCCCTGATCGCGGAGCCGGCACCATCAGAGACCACCGCGAGGAGCCAGCCGTCGGGCAGTGCTTCAATGCGGCTGGCATCCTGGCAGGGCAGGTCGTTCAGGACATGCGCAGTGCCCTGTACGGAGGCCGCAGCCACGATCCACGTGGGCGCGACGTGCTCAGACAATGGCCCACCCCTGCGGACCGCTGGTGGGGTCGCTGAGCCGGATCTCGTCGGTGATCTGCGAGTGCGATACGGACTTGAGCGAGCTCGAGAGCCACACGAAGAGCCGCCGGAAATCGAGGCCGCGCAGTCGCAACGCATCGCGACTGGTGAAGCGATTCAGGACGCGGAAGTCGGCCCCCTCAGTGCCGACGGCGAAGAACGCGAACTTGCGCTCGTCATTGGCGGCGCGGGCCGCGGCCGCGACCGGCTCCCAGTCGTCCGTCGGGACCCCGTCGGTGATCAGGAAGATCCACGGGCGGTAGAACGCGACCCCTTTGTCGCGGTAGGTCGCTTTGCGATCCTCGAGCAACTGCATGGCCCGCGACACTGCCGTCCCCATCGGTGTGTCACCTTGCGCGACCAGGTCGGGCGCGACGAACCGATCAACGGTCTGAAAGTCAGTGAGGACCTGGACCGGCCCGAAGGTGATGACGGCCACCTCGACGCGCTTGGCCGCGAGCGAGTCGCTCTGCAGTTCGCGCTGGAAGGTGCGCAGCCCCTCGTTGAGCTGATCGAGGGGCTCGCCGTCCATGGAGCCCGAGACATCGAGCAGGAGCACCACCGGGCAGCGAGACTCGGGGTTTCGGGCGAACTCGTCTCCGCCGAACTCCGGCAGGGTGGGGTCGAAAGGGACCTGAGTGAACATTGCGCCTCCGGGAGGGTGAGGGGTGCTGCGCGATCCGTACCAGGAAGCTGAGTGGGGGGTCTGACAGTCGGCCGGTACGCGGTCCTAGAAGCGGTTGACGTCGTCGCTGCTGCGCCGAGCGTCATGCCGGTGACGCACGAAGCGGCGCAGCACGACGAGCGCGACGAGGGAGGAGCCGGCGAAGACCAGTACGTCGCGGCCCAGCGACATGCCGCCGCCGAGCCACTGCAGCAACGCCACCGGTGCGAGGCCGATCGCGAAGGCCAGGAACAGGAACGACGGCAGCAGCATTTCGAGGATCACGCAGGCCGCCGCGAGGATCAGCGCGATCTGATGCGCGGGGACGGTCATGGCACTCGTGCGAAGCGGGAGATCGCCGACGACAACGTGCTGAGCACATCGGTGGGTAGCAGGACCAGCTTGTTGGCATCGCCGGTACCGAGGTGCCGCACCGCGTCGGCCTGGATCTTCCTGACCTCGAACTCGACTGCCGCCTCGCCTCCGCCGGTGATGGCAGCCGCGACGGTCTGCACCGCATAGGCCTCCGCCTCGGCGATCTTGCGGCGCGCCTCGGCCTGCCGTTCCGCCGCGTAGAGTTCGGCGTCGGCCGCGAGCTGCGCGGCCTCCTTGCGACCCTCGGCCTCGCGCACCAGTGCACGGCGGGTCCGCTCGGCGTTGAGCTGCAGCTGCATGGCCTGGCGGGTCTCGTCGTCCACGTCCACGTCGATGATCTCGACTCGCGACAGCAGAACCCCCCACTCCTGTGCGACCGTCCGCAGCTCCGTTTCGATCGCGTCTGAGAGCTCGCGGCGGTTGGATTGGACCCCGTCGAGGTCGGTGCGGCCGATCACAGAGCGCACCACACCCGTCACGGTCGTGCGAATGGCGGCGTCGACGTCCCGGATGCGGTACACCGCATTGGCCGCGTCGGTGATGCGGAAGAGGATGGCGAGGTCGATGCCGATGGTGACGTTGTCGAGGGTGATCGTCGAGATGCGATTGGTCGGCAGCTGGCGCTCGAGGATGTCCACCTTGTGCCGGACAGCGTCGAGCAGGGGCACCACCAGATGGAGCCCGGCCTCGAGGGTGCGATGGTAGCGGCCGAGCCGCTCGACGAGGTAGTTCTGCGACTGTGGGACGATGCGCACGCTGAGCGCCGCGGCAATGACCAGGACCGCGGCGAGCGCAATGGCGAGGGCAGGGAACACAGATGGGCTCCGGGCGAAAGTGGGCTGCTGAAACGCCCGGAGGAGTCTAGGGGGGGGGACTGACAGTGCAGTGCGATCCGACGTCGCTCAGCCCACCGTTGGTCGCCCATTCTAGTGCTCAATTCGGGCGCCCGGCCACCTACCCCGCCCGCACAACCCGCCCCCGTCTCACCTCCCTCGACTCGCACCCATACTGCGGCCGGCATCGCCGCGCCTCAGCGAACTTCTGGTTGAAGTCCACCCACTCGCCGTTCTCGACCACGCCCAACGAACCCGTCCAGCGGCCGACCACATATCGGTCGAGTGTGCGCGGGCGCTGCGGGTCGCCGCCGCAGTCGAGGTTCGCGACCTCGACGAGGTCGAACAGCACGAGGAGTTGTTCCTCCTCCACAAGCTTGAGCTGGATGCACTCGGCGCGGCGGTACATCGAATAGCGCGCGATCGTCGCGTGTACGATCGACGCGGCTTCATCGACCGTCAGTAGGAGCTCGGTGGCGTCGAGCGGCAGCGTGTCCTGTGTGGTCGAGGCGACCAAGCGCGCCGCGGGCAGTTCCGCCCCGCGCTCCCCGCAGGCGACGGACACGGCTGTGAGAACGGCGAAAAAGCTCCGGGAGCGGAGAGACATCAGCATGAGGACGTCATCGCGGTCTTAGGAACTCCGACCGATGGCGATCCCGCTCGAGCTTACGGGCCGCCCTCTTTTCGGCCGCTTCCTGCTTCAGCCGCCGCCGCTCGTCCGCAGCAGCAAGGCGGGCCCTCTCACGCTCTGCTCGTTCATGTGCCCACGCAGCAGCTTGCTCCTTCCAGCGAAGCATCGCGTCCCCGACCGCCGTATCGCTCAGCGCGTCGGCGAGCACAATGGACACGCCGGGCGTGAGCCAAGGATTGCGGTACACTTCGACGATCGCTCTGGTCACAGCCGTGTCGGCGAGGTCGGCTTGCAGCCCGCGAAGCCCGTCGATCACCGTGCGGACGATCTCGTCCTCGGTGAAGTCTGCGTCGCTAGTTGGCGCGCCCCTCACTGCGCGAAGCTGGGCGATCGCCGCGTCGCGCACGCCGCTGCGCAACTTGCCCATGCCGCACGTCGTGCATCCGACCCGGGTGCACCATCGGCGATCGAGGGCAGCGAGAACCAACGCGTTGAGCCAGTCTGTGGTCATGGCACAAAACTGGGGGAGGAGGCTGACAGCCCCTTCCAGCCAGGCGGGCGGAGGCCCAGGGTTCACCCTTCTGTATGAAGGGACACGTAGCTCTGCCCGTCGTCGTGGTGCGGCATGACGAGGTCCATGCGGCCATCGCCGTTCATGTCGGCCGGCGTGATGCTGGTCGATGACACGCTGGCGAATGCTCGGCAGGGCTGCTGGAACCGCCCGTCGCCGAGCCCCATGCAGCGGAGGGGGCGGGGGCGTGACTGGTGCTCCCGGTTCGGGTCACTCCCGCACTCAAAGATCCATCGTCAGGGGATCGATGGCCTCGATGAATGGGAAGCGAGCGAAATCAGTATCGCGTGTGCAAATGCGACGGATCCCGTGTTCCTTCATCAGCACGGCCGTCTCAGCATCATGCCAGAGGTTGCCCGCGATCAACGGGACCGCTCTCACGACCTCTGCGAGCACAGCGGCATGGCGGTCCGTGGGTGCCAGTATCGCGAGCCCGGGCGCCTGCTGCAAGGTCGCGATGAACTCCGCTGCCGCTCTGCCTGACCACGGATTGCGAAGGACACGAGGGTGCGTGACGACGCGCAAGAATTCGTAGCAGTGTCCCCACGTCAGGTACCACGCTCCCTCTTGTGCCCGCCAGCGATCCAACAAGGCGCGGCAACGAGCATGCTCCGGCGCGGCTCGGTCGGCGGCGTAGACGAGCACGTTCGTATCGACGACGAACATCTACACGCCGTCCATCGCGCGGTAGAGCGCTTCTCGGTCAGCGACATCAACGAGTGCGCCGCCGGAGTCGAAAATCGGAAGCGGTTCCAGGTCGACCGTGTCGCGGGACGGTCGCAGCGACTGCCGCAACGCGGACTCGACCAGTTCCGACATCGTCCGGCCGGTGCGCGCCGCTTCCCGTCGCAGTCGCTGCATCACGGTGTCATCGATGTTGAGCGTTGTCTTCATATGGTAAAACGTACAAATTGTATGGATGTATGGCAACTCTGCCCATCCGGCGGGAATTCGTCAGCTGGGTTTAGGGGGGACGGGCTCGGCGGGCCGTGTAGTTCAGTGAATGCGACGAAATGAACTATGGTATACTGCGGTGATTAAATGTATTATTCACCGCAGAATTATGGCGAATATACTGTACATTCACCGCAGGCCAGACTGGCCGAACTTTCGATGGGACGGGTCCACGCTCGTGACGCCGTTGGGCAACCTGCGCCTCCGCGTCGGTGAGCTCATGGGGCGACTTGGCGCCCTCGGCGCAGTTGCGCAGGATTCGCAAGCCATGGAGGCCGCCACGGCGGAGGCCGTCGCCACCGCCGCCATCGAGGGGGAACGCTTACCGCCCGACGAAGTACGCTCGTCCGTCGCACGTCGGCTCGGGCTTGAAACGGCCGCGCTCCCGCCCACCAGTCGCTCGGTGGACGGTCTGGTAGAGATGATGCTCGACGCGACACAGCGCTTCGATGCCCCGCTCACGAAGGACCGGATCTGCGGGTGGCACGCCGCGCTGTTCCCCACAGGTCGCAGCGGGATGCATCCGATCACGACAGGCGCCTGGCGCAGACCGGACGGTGATCCCATGCAGGTGGTCTCGGGTGCGATGGGGCGCGAGCGCGTGCACTTCGAGGCGCCTGAAGCCGCGCGACTCGAGCACGAGATGGCGCGCTTCTTCGCCTGGAGCGCCGCGCCACCGACCGCGGACGGTGTGCTTCTCGCGGGCCTCGCGCACCTGTGGTTCGTCACCATCCACCCCTTCGACGACGGTAACGGTCGAGTCGCCCGTGCCATCGCCGATCACTTTATTGCGCGCGCCGATGGCAGTCGGCAGCGCTACTTCAGCATGTCTGCCGAGATCGCGCTGGACCGTGCGGAGTACTACCGTCAACTTGAGCGCACGCAGCGCGGTACGATGGATGTGACCGAGTGGCTCACATGGTTCGTGGCCTGCCTCGATCGCGCCGTGCAACGGGCCCTCGGTACGCAGCAAGCCGCGATCGATCGCGCGGAGCGGTGGCGACGGTGGAATGTGCATCCCCTCAACGCGCGGCAGCGAACCGTCCTCACGCGCATGTCCGGCGATTTCGATGGACTGATGACGAACCGGAAATACCGTCTGCTCGCGGACTGCTCCGATGATACCGCCCTACGGGACCTGACTGCGTTGGTGAAGTGGGGGGTCCTGGAGCCGACTCAGGCGGGCGGAAGAAGTCGGAGCTATCGGCTGGGATGAGCAGGACGATCAGCGGCAGCCGTCACCCCCCGCCCCACACTCGCCGCCAGCCCCTGCGCCAAGTCCCGCCACAGATCCTCCACCCCCTCCAGCCCGACACTCAGCCGCAGCAAATTCGGCGCGATCCCCGTCGCTGCCCGCGCGGCCTCGTCCACGATGCGATGCGTGAGCGCGGCCGGTGGCTGGATCAGCGTGTCCACCGAGCCCAGCGACACGGCCGGCGTGATCAGCTCCAGTGCCGCGACGAACGCATGCACGGCGCGCGGATCGTCGCTGGCCAGCTCGAAGCTGAGCACGCTGCCTGGGCCCGACATCTGCGAGCCAACAAGCCCGCGCGGATCGGAGTCGCCATGGCCAGGGAAGTGGATGCGCCGCACGCGCGCGTCGTTCGCCAAGCGCGCGACCAGCTGCTGCGCGGTGTGCTGCGCGCGCTCGACCCGCAGCGGCAGCGTGGGCAGCCCGCGGTGCAGCAGATAGCTCGCGAAGGGATGCGCCAGCCCGCCGGTGATCGCGCGCACCGACTTGATCTCACGCACCAGCGCATGGGATCCCGCGACCACGCCGGCGATCACGTCGCCGTGCCCGCCGAGGAACTTGGTGGCGCTGTGCATCACGAGCGCCGCGCCGAGCTCGAGGGGGCGCTGCAGGACGGGCGTCGCAAAGGTGGAGTCCACCATCACGGGGACGGTGCCCGCCTGACGCACGATGTCGGCGATGTCCACGAGGTCGAGCGTGGGGTTCGCCGGCGTCTCGATCAGCACGAGCCCGGTGTCGGGCCGGATCGCCGCCGCGACGGCGTCGGGGGCCGCCCAGGTCACCTCGGTGCCCAGCAGGCCATGCGCGAGCAGGTGATCGCTGCCCCCGTAGATGGGGCGCGTGGCCACCACATGCGCGCCGCGTGACTTGGCGGCCAGCAGGACCGCGGTCAGCGCGGCCATCCCCGACGCGAAGCAGGCGGCGTCCTCGGCCCCTTCGAGCTCCGCGAGTGCGTGCTCGAAGCGATCGGTGGTGGGGTTGTAGAGGCGCGCGTAGACATTGCTGCCCTGCGCGGCATCGCCCGCGGCGAGCGCGTCGTAACTGCGCGCGGCGGCGTCGAGGTCGGGCGTCGGGTAGGTGCTCGACAGGTCGATGGGGGGCGCGTGGATACCCTTGGCGACGAAGTCGTGGCGGCCGGCGTGGACGGCGCGGGTGCTGAGGTCGGTGGGCATGGTGGGTATCCTGTGCGGGGTTCTGCCTGTAGTTTCGGATATCCATCAGCCCAAGTGCAATGCCGCCGAAGAAGATTCTGTCACCGCCCGCTGCGGGCACGCTGGACCGAACGGATCGCGCGATCCTCGCGTGGTTGCAGCACGATGCACGGATGACCAACAAGGACCTCGCGGCCAAGGTGAAGCTGGCGCCGTCGAGTTGTCTGGCGCGGGTGCAGCGGCTCGAGGCCCGCGGGGTGATCCAGGGCTACCACGCCGAGGTGGATCCGCGCGCCTTTGGCGTCACCCTCGAGGCGCAGGTGAGCGTGCGGCTCGCCAAGCACGCCCGCGCGGCGATCACGGCGTTCGAGCGGCATCTGGACACCATCGTCGAGCTGCGGTCGTGGTACCACTTGGCGGGCGTGAACGACTACCTCGTGCATGTGGCGGTGCGCGACGCCGAGCATCTGCGGCAGCTGGTGCTGACGGCCTTTGCATCGCGCGCGGAGGTGGGGCATGTGGAGACGGCGCTGGTGTTCAGTCACCGGCGCAATGTGCGGTTCGGGGTGGGTGGGTGAGGGCGGCGACACGGAGGTGCTAGCGGGGCGCGCCGAGACAGGCTAACATCTGGCCATGCGTGTCCTCATTCCCGTCGCTGCCACCGCGGCCGCTCTGGCGCTGATGAGCGGGAGTGCGCCGCGGCCGGCGGTCTCGTCGGCGCGCTGTTCGATGATCGCGTCGGGGCAGAGCATCGTGGGCCCAGTGGTGGACACGGCGCACCACGCGCTGCGCAGTACCCAGCGTGTGGCGCCGAGCCGGCGCGTATTCCCGATCGGGTCGACCGACACCGCGTGGACGCCCGACACTCCCATGCCGACCGCGGCGGTGCGTGCCGTGGCCATGGACTCGGCGACGCGCGAGCAGCTGGCAGCGGCAGGCATCACGACCGACACACCACGGGTGCTGATCCAGGTCGTGCCGTATCAGTCCGACTGCAGCACCATCGCGTGGACCGACTCGAGTCCGTGGGCCGTGCCGACCGCTGAGGCACAGTACTTTGCGAACATTCGGCTACGGCCGCGCGAGCTGTGGATCGATGGCACGCCGACCTTCGTGCTCGCGGGGGGATGGGACGCGCCGTATCCGCGTCGGCTGACGAGCGTGCCGATCACGATCCGCTCGTGGGCAGCGGGCACTGAAGGGCTTCGTCCGCCACTGACGCGTGACTCGATGGTGGGGGCGCTGGAGCTGTTCGCCTTCCATCGAGCCCTGCGCGGGTCGCGCGATGTGGCCGAGCATCTCGCGTGGGCGGAGGCGCACCCCGCGGTCGCCCTGCGCGAACCGGTGCGCTCGCACATCACGGACCTCGTGCTGCGCGAGGACTTCGCCCGCGCCGCTCGTATGCGCAGCGAGTATGCCGGCAGCTATCGGCTGGAGGTCAGCAGCGGCGCGCTGAACGCGGCATGGACGTTCCGTACGTTGGCGAACCCCTTACAGTCGCAGATGAAATGGAATCGCGAGGTGGCGTTCCAGCGTCTGAGTGAAGTGCCGAAGATCCCCGGCTATACGCTGCCGGGCTATTCGCCCGACAGTGCGGGTCGCCTGCCCGAGACCCGTCCATCGCCAAGGAGTGGCCCTGGCGGGTTGCCGCGGCATTGGCTCTCGCTGCGTGATCCCATTACCACACCCGTGTCGTCGCCGCGCACGATCGTGGCTGGTGAGTTGATCTTCGCGTTGGGAGCGGCGCCCGAGGCGCTGTGGGATGTCCTCGCGCGGTTCCCGGTGCCCGCTGACCCGCACGACATGGTGTTCACGTCAGCGCGCGCCACGCCACGTGGGGACACCCGCGTGCACGTTCCGCTGACACTGCGCCTCGATGCCACGGGCAGCTTCGTGGCCGATACGACGCTCACGCGCGGCGGTAGTGCGGTGCGCTTTCGGTTGGTGCGCATGGACGGCGAAGCGCTGCGCTGAGCCGCGTCAGCGCGCGATCGCCGCCGCCGCCTCACGCGCGAGCACCGCGCCCATCACATTGCCGGTCCCGCTGTAGCCGCCCAGCGCCCACACGCCGTCGCCCAGTGCGCGGCAGATGGGAAGGCCGGTCTCGGTGTAGCTGACCAGTCCGGCCCAGCGGTGCGTGATCTCCGCGTGCACACCGAGATCGCTGCGCAGCGTTCGGGTGAGGTAGTCTTGGATCGCGCCGCTGGGGGTGGCGTCGTCGGTCCACTCGGTGTCGGGCGTGGTGTCGCGCCCGCCGCCGAAGAGCACGCAGCCGTCGGGGAGCTGCTGCCAGTAGTCGTAGCCGTAGCGCTTATACACCGGGCGCGGGAACCGCGCCTCGGGCGCTGGCGCGGTGGCGAGCATCTGGAGGCGCGCCGTGCGGACCTCTCCGCTCAGCTCGGGGAGCAGGCGCTCAAGGGCACCATCGACCGCCACGACGACATGCCGCGCGCGGATGGTCGCCCGTGTGCAGTGGACTGCGCCAGCTGCGATCTGCTCCGCACGGGTGTCGGCGTAGAGCTGCGCCCCGCGCGTCAGCAACCGTGCGGCCAATGTGCGGCAGCGCGCGAGCGGCTGGAACACGCCGTCCGTGGGAAAGAGCAGGCCTTCGCCTTCCGGGCCGCGGTAGCGCTCGACGGGCAGGCCGTCGGCACGCATCTGCGCGTACTGCAGGTCGCAGTCGTCGCGCTCCTCGCGCGACGCCGCGATACGCAACGAGCCGGTCACGCGCACGAGCCCCGGGAACTCCTCAGCGAATCGCGTGATCTCGGCGGCGGTGCGATGGGCATAGTGCAGCGCCTGATCGCGGCCGAGCCGACGCACGGCATCGTGATGGAACTCCGAGGTCCCGGCGAGGAGGAACCCGCCGTTGCGACCGGCCGCTCCAGCGCCCACCGTCTGCGCGTCGATGCCGATCACCGAGCGC
Source organism: uncultured Gemmatimonadaceae bacterium (assembly GCA_964503275.1). Lineage (GTDB taxonomy): Bacteria > Gemmatimonadota > Gemmatimonadetes > Gemmatimonadales > Gemmatimonadaceae > DASRAP01. The sequence continues at coordinate 30,094 of CAZCZO010000002.1, forward strand.
ACGCCGCGCGCGAGGGCCTCGTCGATCAGCGTGAGGCCTGTGCCGCCGAGCCCGATCACGCAGAGCTCGGACTCGGCGTCAGACATGAGCGGCGGCAGCTCGAGGCCGGGATGGTCGTCCCAGCGCGGCGTATTGGGCGGCGTGGAAGCGTCCTGGGACACGATCGCGTGGTGGCGGGTGACGTTCAGCGGCGCTGCGCCGTCACGCGCACCCAACCGACGACTGCGCCGATCACGAAGCCGACGGGCGCGGTGAGTGAAGGAATGAGCCCGACCAGGTTGCTGACCTTACCGTCGCTGATGCGCTGGAAGGCGGCGAGCAGCAGCGTGCCGAGCACGGCCCACACCACGCCGACGGCAACGCCCCACGCCACCGCGACCATCGCGCGCGGCTGCGGGTCGAGCTTCCAGCCCGTCCAGGCCCACCACACGAAGATCACGCCGAGTAGGCCAGGGACGATGACCAGCGCGGTGAGCGCGATCGCGGATTCGGAGAGCGTCGCGCCCGGCACGAATACCGTGTCGAGGAACAGCGCGACCATCCAGATGAAGCTCAGCGCCAAGTACGCCGCGACGATGCGCGGGAGGATGCGGCGGCGGGTCATGCGTGGTACGCCTCGCTCAATGTGTGGATCGGTCGGGCGTGCGCGCTGCAGCGGCGCGCACGCGGGCGAGCAGGTCGGCAACTCCGAGCTGCGGCGCCCACTGGTCGAGGAAGGCGTCGTCGAGCGTTGCGCCCTGCACGCGAAGAATACTTACAACATCGCGCCATTGGCGATCCGAGACTTCGCCACCTCGGCGGAACCACTCGAGCTTGCGCAGGACGGTGCCCTCTGCGGCGTCCACCCAGAGCGTGGCGTCGTCGGCGTCGGGCAGTGTGATGCAGACGCGCCGCTGCAGGCGCGCCTGCTCGAAGGGGTCGTCGCCCGTGACGAAGATGTCGACCTCGACCGAGCTCGCAAGATGGATGGCGTGGAAGGACTCGCCTGCGCGCGTGCGCTGCGCGGTGGGGCCATCGATGTAGTAGGTGTCATCCAGCACCTCGGCGAGACGCGTCGCCGTCGACGGCGCGAGATCGGCGATGAGATCAACGTCGAGGGTCGCGCGAGGTTCACCATGGAAACCACTGGCGACGGAGCCGGTGATCGCGTAGCGCACATCGAGCGCATCCAAGGCACCCGCGATGTCCAGCGCGATCGCCCGCGGTGCCAGGGGTCCAGAGAGGGTCATTCCGGACGCGGCCCCAACGCCCGCTCTGCCACCTCCACCCCGTGGCGCTCTGCCATGCGGATCCAGTGGATCAATTGCTCGCTGGCGCCGGGGTGGCGATGCGCGATCCCCGCGCGGTGCATCTCGTCGACGAACCGCGACATCGCGTCGATCAACCCCAACTTCTCCCACCCCGACATCCGCCCCCACAGCGCGAACTGCACGGCCTCGGCCTCGGGCGAGGTATCCATGGACAGCGGCTTCGGCTCCATCCCGTAAATATACCGAAATCGGCCCCGTGGCGATATTCCTCCGTATGCACTCGACCCGACCACTGCTCCTCGCGCTGCTGCTCTCCGCCGCCTGCGGGCTCAGCAGCGACCCTGCCCCCGGCGTGTCGGCGGAACTGGCCGAGCATCGGGCGGCGACCATCAGCGACCTGCGCTACGAGCTACAGCTCACCGTGCCGCCGCTGCGCAGCGCGCCGGTCTCTGGCACGGTCGCGATCCGCTTCACGTGGCGCGACACCTCGGGCGCGCCGCTGGTGCTGGATTTCCGCGGTGACACCAGCGCACTGACGCCGGTGGTGGTGAACCAGACGCCGCTGACGCCGCGCACGCCGAATGGGCATGTGGTGATCCCCGCGAGCGCGTTGCAGCAGGGCGAGAACCTCGTGACGCTGGCCTTCCGCGCCACCGACGACGCGCTGAACCGCCAGGACGACTTCCTCTACGCGCTGTTCGTGCCCGACCGCGCCGCCACGGCCTTCCCGTCGTTCGATCAGCCGGACCTGAAGGCGCGCTACACGGTCAGCATCGACGCGCCGCCGGGCTGGCGGGCGATCAGCAATGGCGCGGTGCTCACGCGCGACAGCAGCGCTGCACGGGTGCGCACGACGCACGCGGAGACCCAGCCGATCCCCACCTACCTGTTCACGTTCGCGGCCGGCGTGTTCCAGGTGGACTCGGCGCAGCGCGACGGACGCTGGCTCACGATGTACCACCGCGAGACCGATGCCGCGAAGGTCGCACGCAATCGTGGGGCGATCTACGACCTGCATGCCACCGCGCTGCGCTGGCTGGAGGCGTACACAGGCATCGCGTATCCGTTCGAGCACTTCGCGTTCCTGGCCGTGCCGAGTTTCCAGTTCGGCGGCATGGAGCACCCGGGCGCGGTGTGGTACCGGGCGTCGTCGCTGTTCCTCGAGGAGAGCGCGACGCAGCAGCAGTACCTGGGGCGGGCGAGCTTGATCGCGCACGAGACGGCGCACATGTGGTTCGGCGACCTCGTGACCATGCGGTGGTTCAACGACGTGTGGATGAAGGAGGTCTTCGCGAACTTCATGGCGGCGAAGATCGTCGAGCCGTCGTTCCCCGAGGTGGATCACCGGCTCCGCTTCTACCTCGCGCATCACCCGACGGCCTACGGGGTGGACCGCACGCTGGGGGCGAACCCGATCCGGCAGCCGCTGGAGAATCTGCGGCAGGCGGGGTCGCTGTACGGGGCGATCATCTACCAGAAGGCGCCGATCGTGATGCAGCAATTGGAGGCGCTGATCGGGGCGGACGCCATGCGCGAGGGGCTGCGTGCCTATCTGGCGCAGCATCGCTACGGCAATGCGACCTGGTCGGATCTGGTGGACGTGCTCGACGCGCGGACGCCGATGGATGTGCGCGCGTGGAGCCGCGCGTGGGTGGAGGAGGCCTGGCGCCCACAGATCGAGGCGACCTGGCGGGCCGGCGAGCTCCTTGTCACGCAGCGCGATCCGCGGCCCGACCGCGGACTGCGGTGGACGCAGACGATGACGGTGGCGGTCGGCACTGCGACCGGCGTGGACAGCGTGCGCGTGGAACTGCAGGGCGACATGACGCGCCTCGCGATGGCCGAGCGGCCGACGTGGATCCTGCCCGGCGCGGACGGGCTCAGTTACGGTCGCATGCAGCTCGATGCCGCCAGCCGCGACGCGCTGCTCCGCGCGGCACCCGGACTGCCCTCGGCGATGTTGCGGGCGACGGCCTACCATGCGCTGTGGGAGTCCGTGCTGGCGGGGACGACGGCGCCGCGGGAGCATCTCACGTTGCTGCTTCGCGCCGTACCGAGCGAGCCCGAGGAGTTGATCTCGGCGCAGCTGCTGGGGCAGTTGCGTCTGGTGTACTGGGGCTATCTGCCCGACAGCGCGCGCGTCGCCGCCGCGCCCGCCGTGGAGGCGATGCTCAGCGATGCGCTCGCCGCCGCGACGACCGTGAGCCGCAAGAGTGCGCTCTGGGCCACCTTCGTGGGGGTCGCCCGCACGCCCAGCGCGGTGGCGCGCCTGCAGCGCGTGTGGCGTGGCGCGGAGACCGTCCGGGGACTGGTGCTGGCCGAGCCGCAGATGACGGCGTTGGCCGAGGCCTTGGCGCTGCGTGAGGTGGCGGGCGCGGATTCCATTTGGACCGTGCAGCGCGGGCGCATCACCAACCCCGACCGGAGGGCGCGCTTCGACTTCGTACGGCGGGCGTATGTCGCGGACCCTGCACAGCGCGATTCGCTGGTGGCGAGCTTCGCCGACGTCGCGCAGCGGGGCCGCGAGAGCTGGGTGCTGGACGCCCTCGGCGCGGCGGCGCACCCGCTGCGGGCGTCGCACGCGGAGCGCTACGTGCTGCCGGGCCTGCAGTTGGTCGAGGAGATCCAGCAGACCGGCGACATCTTCTTCCCCCTGAGCTGGCTCAATGCCCTGCTGGCCGGGCAGCAGTCGGTCGCGTCGGCGGAGGCGGTGGTACAGTATCTGGACCGCACGCCCGACCTGCCGCCGCGGCTGCGGGGCAAGGTCCTGCAGGCGGCGGACGATGTGTTCCGGGCGGCGCGGATCGTCCACGGCTGGACGGGCGGGCCGCGCCTGGAGAGTGACCCGCCGGCTCAACGGCGCTGACCCCGGCGCGTAGTATCTATCTGGGGCCGGGTGGCCCCTTCACACCACGAACCCTTCCGAGGGAGTCCTGATGATGCGTGTTCGCCTGCGGCCGATGCTCGGCCTCTTTGCTCTGCTCACCCTGGCCAGCGGCGCGATGGAGTCGCTGCTCGCGCAACCGGTGGCGCAGGCCGTCAGCGCGGTGCGGCTGCGCGAGATCGGCCCGACGCGGCAGGGCGGGCGCTATGTGGAGTTCGCCGTGGTCGAGTCGAATCCGCGGGTGTTCTACGCGGCGACGGCGACCGGGGGCCTGTGGAAGACGGTCAACAACGGCGTGACGTTCACGTCGGTGTTCGACGATCAGCCCGATATCGCGCTGGGCGCGGTGGCCGTGTCGCAGAGCAACCCCGACATCGTGTACGTGGGCACGGGCGAGGCGAACAACTCGCGCAGCACCTACGACGGCAAGGGCATGTACAAGAGCACCGACGGCGGGCGCACGTGGCGCTCGATCGGGCTGCCGAACGCGGGCCGGATCGGCCGCATCGTGGTGCATCCGACGAACCCGAACATCGTGCACGTGGCGGTGAGCGGGCGGCTCTACAGCGAGAATCCGGACCGCGGCATGTACCGCACGACGGACGGCGGGCAGACCTGGACCAAGACGCTGGATCACAAGGTCGATGGGCGCGAGATCGGCGCGATCGATGTGGCGATGGACCCCAAGAACCCGCAGGTGCTGTATGCGGCGACCTACGACAAGGTGCGCAAGCCGTGGACCTTCGCCGAGGGCGGGCCGGGCAGTGCGCTGTGGAAGTCCACCAACGGGGGCAGCTCGTGGCAGCGCCTGAGCAGCGGTCTGCCGACGGGGATGATCGGGCGGATCGGGATCTCGGTGTACCACAAGGACCCGAAGATCGTGTATGCGGTGGTCGAGAACGCGAACTCGGCGACGATGAACGCCGAGGAGCGTGCGCGGAAGATGCGCGAGGGCTTCGGCGATGGGTCGATCGGCGACGAGCTGTACCGCTCGGACGACGCGGGCGCGACGTGGAAGAAGGTCGCCCCGGTGCCGGCGGCCGGCGCGGCGGCCGGTGCGGGTGGCCGCGGCAATGCGGTGCCGGGCTGGACCGGCGGTGGCCCGCCGTACTGGTACGGGCAGATCCGTGTGGACCCGAACGACGCGGACCACGTGTACCTGCTGAGCGTGTCGGTCACGCACACGACGGACGGCGGCAAGACCTGGTCGCGGGCCTTCGCGTTCGGGGGGGACAATCACGCGCTGTGGATCAACCCCAAGGATAGCGATCACCTGATCCTCGGGCACGACCACGGGATGGGCGTGAGCTTCGACGCGGGCCGCAGCTGGCTGAGCCCGGACAACAAGCCGCTGGCGCAGTACTACGCGGTCGGCTACGACATGGAGCGTCCGTACAACGTGTACGGCGGGCTGCAGGACAACGGGTCGTTGCGCGGGCCCAGCACGCTCAAGAACGGGGGGTCGATCCCCTTCGAGGCGTGGTTCCGCGTGGGCGGCGGTGACGGGTTCTACAACGTGGTGGATCCCACGGATTCGCGCTGGTTGTACAACGAGTCGCAGTTCGGTGCCATCCAGCGCATGGACCAGACGACGGGGCAGTCGCGCTCGATCCGCTACACGCGGCCGCAGGGCCAGCCGACGCTGCGCTGGAACTGGATGTCGCCGATCGTGATCTCGCCGCATGACCCGGCGACCATCTACCACGGCGCGAATGTGGTGGTGAAGTCCACCAACCGTGGCGACACGTGGACGGAGATCAGCCCGGACCTCACGAAGAATCTGCCGGAGCGGCGCGACGGCTCGGGCAACATCCAGTACGCGACGATCACGACGCTGGAAGAGTCGGCGATCGTGCCGGGCCTGATGTGGGCCGGCACGGACGACGGCAATGTGCAGCTGACGCGCAACGGCGGTGCGGCGTGGACGGATGTCACGGCGAAGATCACCGGCCACGTGGGCCACTGGGTGAGCCGCGTGATCGCGTCGCATCACAACGCGGGCACCGCCTACGTGACGGCGACGGGCTACCGCTCGGACGACTTCAAGCCCTACGTGTGGAAGACCACGGACTTCGGGAACACCTGGACGTCGATCGCCGGCAACCTGCCGAACGAGCCGATCAACGTGATCCGTGAGGACCGCAAGAACCCCAACTTGCTGTTCGTGGGCACCGACCTGGGGCTCTATGCCACGCTCGACGGCGGCCAGACCTGGCACCGCATGCGCAATGGCATGACGACGAACCCGGTGCACGACCTGGCGATCCATCCGCGCGAGCAGGAGTTGATCGTGGGCACGCACGGCCGCGGCATCTACATCGCGGACATCAGCGGCTTGCAGGCGCTGACGCCGACGGTGCTGGCGCAGGACGCCGCGCTGGCGCCCATCGTGCCGACGGTGCAGTACAAGGGCGAGATGCGGCCGGTGACGGCGAACAACAACTACGACGGGCAGAGCCGGGCGCCCGGCGTGCACATCAACTACTACCTGAAGGCCGCGACGACGGGCGTGACGGTGCGCGTGTATGACGGCGTGCGGTTGATCGCCGAGACGGCGGGGCCGGGTGCCGCGGGCCTCAACTCGGTGCGCTGGACCATGCAGGCCTCGCGGGCGCGGATCGAGGGTGAGGCGGCCGGCGGTGGCGGGCGTGGTGGCTTCGGCGGTGGCGGAGGTGGCGGCGGCGGTCGCGGCGGTGCCCCGGGCGGGGGCGCGGCGCCGGTGCAGCCGGCCTTCCCCACGCCCTCGGGCGCGGCGGCGCTGTCGACGGTGCCCCCGGGCGAGTACCGGGTTGTGCTGGTCGTGGGCGGCAAGGAATACACCCAGAGCGCGCTGGTGATCGCCGAGTAGCACATCGGCGCTCCAGGAGGGGATGTGGCGCGGGGGCTCCGGTCCTCGCGCCACATCGCGCTTTCGCGCCTGTGCGCGGGGCACGATACTTGAAGGACCTCTCATCGCTGGCGGTGTCTGCGTGCGTGCATGGCTGCTGGTCCCGTCGCTGCTGCTGTGTCTGGCGTCGTCCGTGGCCGCACAGGTCCGTGAGGTGCCGGTGGCCTTCGATGCGGCCGGCCGGGTGCGGGTGGTGACGCCCGCGCTGGTGCAGCGCTTGTCGTTGACGCCACCGGCGTGGCCGGTGACGGGCGTGTTCGCGGAGGCGCGGCTCTTCGCGTCGGGCGACACCTTCGTCCTCGCGGTGCAGCGGTCCGACGGCAGCGTCGACCGCTATGCGCTGGACATGGCGCAGCGGCAGGCGCTGGACGCCGCGATCAGCACCGCGATGGCGGCGACCGGCCGACCGGTGACGGAGGACCGCCCCTACGACATCTCGGAGCCCGCACGCGGGGCGTTCCTGCGCAACCAGATGATCCTCTCAGCGGCGCTGTACATGCCGCTGGCCGCGACGCTCTCCGGCGACGGCAAGGCGGGGGCGGTGATCTGGACGCTGGGCACGGGGGCGTCGTACTTCGTGTTGTCGGCCATCACCAAGAATCAGAGCATCACGCGGGCGCAGAACCATCTGTCGACCGACGGGGCGCTTCGCGGACTGGCGATGTCCTCGGCGTTGCTGACGGTGGCGCAGAGCGATGCGAGTGACGATGCCTACGTGGCGACCTCGTTGGTGGGGGCGCTGGGTGGCGCGGTGCTCGGGACGTCGCTGGGTCGCAAGTGGACCGACGGCGAGGCGCATGCCGCGACGGGCGCGTCGACGCTCGGCGCGCTCACGACGCTGGGCACGCTGGGGGCGGTGGGTGCGATCAAGGACAACGAGGATAACGGGCGCCTGGTCGCGGGGTCGATGCTCGCCAGCGGCGTCGCGGGCTATGCGCTGGGCGTGAAGTACCCGCGGATCGCGCCCTACCGGGTGACCAGTGGCGATGTCGATGCGCTGTACATCACCACGGCGATCGGCGTGCTCGCGGGTGCGATCCCGCACTTCAAGAACGACCCGGACGAGCGGGCCTTGGCCGCGTCGCTGACCGGCGGTGGGCTGGCCGGCCTGTTGCTCGGCGAGCGGCTGCTGGCGCGGCGCTTCGACCACAGCGAGGCGGACACCTGGCGGCTGTGGCTGGGCGCGATCGGCGGTGGCCTGATGGGGGCCGGAGTGGGTATCCTTGCAGAGTCGAACGCAACGGTCGGGGTGAGTCTCACGACGGTCGGTGCCTCGGCTGGTGTGTGGCTGGCGCATCGATTGATCAGCCCCGAACGCGCATCCTCCAAACGTTGACCTCATGCTCCTGACGTTGCTTGCCGCGACCGCGCTCGCGGCCGCCCCACCGGTCGCGCCGTCCGTTCCGTCGTCGTCGTCGCCGCCGGTGGTGGACTTCCAGTTCACGGACATCGACGGCAAGACGGAGTGGTTGTCCGACCTGCCGCCCGCGAAGGCCTACATGATCGTGATGCGCGAGGTGGGCTGTCCCATCTCGGGCAAGTATGCGCCCAAGGCCGCGCGTCTCGCGAAGGACTATGCCTCGAAGGGCGTGGCCGTGCTCTACCTCAACGTGAATCCGACGAACACCATCGCGCAGATCCGCAGCGATGAGATCGGGCGGCACGGCTTCACGGGGCGCTACATCCACGATCCGGAGCAGCGCATCGGGCGCATCCTCGGGGTGCGGTCCACGGGCGAGGTGTTCGTGCTCGACAAGGACCGCCGCTTGCAGTTCCGCGGGCCGGTGGATGATCAGCATGGCATCACAGTGTCGCGGCCGCGGGTGCAGCGCGAGTACCTGACCGACGCCCTCGACGCCGTGCTCGCGGGCCGCGCGCCGCGGGAGGCGGAGGTGACCGCCGAGGGCTGCCTGTTGGGGCTCGACAAGGTGGCCCTGCTGCCGGCGGCGGTGACGTTCCACCGTGACGTCGCACCCATCGTCCAGAACAACTGCCAGACCTGTCACCGAGCCGACGGCATGGGGCCCTTCGCGCTGGAGACCTACGAGCAGGTGCACGCGAAGCGCACGATGATCTCGTACATGGTCAAGCAGGGCCTGATGCCGCCATGGTTCGCGCACAAGGATGTGGGCGAATGGTCCAACGACCGGCGGCTACCGGAGCGGGATCTGCTGACGCTGCTGCGCTGGGTCGACGAGGGTGGTCCGCGCGGGGACGTGGCCGATGCACCGCCGCCGCGGACCTGGTCCACGGCGTGGAACATCGGCGAGCCCGACGCCGTGGTGCGCATGCCGCAGCCCTTCGCGATCCCGGCCGAGGGGGTGATCGACTATCAGGTGTTCTACGTGAAGACGGACTTCGACGAGGACAAGTGGATCACGGCGATGGAGATGCGGCCCAGCGCGCGGCAGCAGGTGCATCATGCGCTGGTGTTCATCGAGGAGCCGGGCGTGGCGCCGCGGCAGCAGCAGGGCGGCCTGCAGGGTTTCTTCGCGGCGTACGCCCCGGGCGCGGTGGGTGTCGCGTACCCCGAGGGGACCGCGAAGCGCTTGCCCAAGGGCGCGACGCTGAAGTTCCAGATGCACTACACCACGAACGGCGTGGCGACGTTCGACCAGACCGAGCTGGGCTTCGTGTTCGCGGATGCGCCGCCACCGCAGCAGGTGCAGACGTCCACGGCGGTGAACGTGCGCTTCGAGATCCCGCCGGGTGCGCCCAACTACGAGGTGGTGGGCGAGCGCCGACTCCCGGTGGCGGGCACGCTGCTGAACTTCTTTCCGCATATGCACGTGCGCGGCAAGGCATTCCGCATGGAGCTGGTGCTGCCCGACGGGACGGTGCAGCGCCTGCTCGAGGTGCCGCGCTACGACTTCAACTGGCAGTTGGCCTATGTGCTGAAGACGCCGATCGAGGTGGCAGCAGGTACCATCGTGCGGGCGACCGCGTGGTATGACAACAGTCCGGGGAACCCTGCGAATCCCGACCCGACGGCGACGGTGAAGTTCGGCGAGCAGAGTTGGGACGAGATGATGATCGGATACTTCGATTGGTTGCCGCGGCGGCCGGCCACTCCGCCGCCACCGCCTGCGGGTCGCTGAGGTCGGCGCGCCCGCGATGCAGAACGCCCCGCCGAGCAGCGCTCGGCGGGGCGTTCGTGGTGTTCGAGCCTTCGAGTCTAGATGGTCTCGTTGACCGCGACACCGCACATGGTGCCGCTCACCGTGCCCGCGCCCGCCATGTTCAGATTGATCGTGATATCGGCGGCGCAGGAACCCGACGAGCCGTCGGAGCTGTAGCGGAAGCCGCCCGTGATGGTGCCACCGAACGAGCTCCCGGTGCCGGATACGTTGGAGTTGAACTTGATGCGGAGATTCGGTGCACCGTTGAACGTCCAGATGCGGCCCGACTCGGACGCCGCCTTGCAGTTGTTGTGCGTCTGGCGGAGGTCAACGCTGACCGAGCCAGCGCTCTGGCCCGTCGTGTTGTACGACACCGTGCCGGCGAGCTTCTGGTTACCGCCGTTGGGGCAGGGCGTCGTCTCGCTGATCGACTGGCTCCCGCTCTGCAGCGCCAAGCCGGCCGGGAGTTCGACCTCGCCACCGAACAGGCCACCGCCGATGAAGCCGATCGCTGACAGCGCGGAAAGCGCGTCCGCCACCTCCTCGGCAGACAGGTCACCCGTGTTGGACGGGCCCGAGGGCTCATCGTCGCCGCCGCACGCGGCGATGCTGAACGAGAGCGCGGCGAGCAGGGCGATGGGACGGGAACGAACGAACGACATCGTGTGGGCTCCTTGCAGATGGCCAAGTGGTGGATCCATCCGGGAAACTCCGGATGAACAGCACGACGATACCGCTTTGAAAAGATTCGTGCAAGCGTCAGAGAAAGTGACAGGGGCCACCGAACGGTCGTTCGGTGACCCCTGTCACAAAAGGCCGGCCGGACCGCGTTACGGGTACGTCTTCAGGTCGCCGCGCTTGAGCTTGCCCATGTACTCGTCGAGCGCTGCCTTGACCTTGCCGCTCAGCAGATACACGCCGATCAGGTTCGGGAAGGCCATGCCGAGGATCATCAGGTCACCGAAGTCGAGGATGTTGGTGGACGTGATGATGGAGCCCAGGAACACGAAGAGCAGGAAGAGCGCCTTGTAGTAGCGCGACGACGCGTCGCCGAACATCCACACCCAGCAGCGCTCGCCGTAGTAGGACCACGAGATCATCGTGGAGTAGGCGAAGAGGAACACCGCCGCCGAGAGCACGTACGGGAACCAGCTGATGTTCTCACCGAAGGCGCGCGAAGTCAGTGCGGCCCCGGCGCGGCGTGCGACGATGTCGGCATACTCGGGGTTGTTGTAGGCCCCCGAGACGACGATCACCAGCGCGGTCATGGTGCAGACGATCACCGTGTCGATGAACGGCTCGAGCAGGGCGACGATCCCTTCGCGTACGGGGTAGTCGGTCTTGGCCGCCGAGTGTGCGATGGCCGCGGATCCGGCGCCGGCCTCGTTCGAGAAGGCCGCACGCTGGAAGCCGATGACCAGCGTGCCGATGAAGCCGCCGTAGGCGGCGTCGGGCGAGAAGGCCTGCGCGACGATGGCGCCGAAGGCCGCCGGGATGTCGGCGGCATTGGTGATGATGACGAAGATCGCCGCCGCGACGTACACCATCACCATGGCCGGCACGATCTTGTCAGCGACCGAGGCGATGCGCTTCACGCCACCGACGATGACGATCCCGACCAGCACCGCCATCAGCAGGCCGTAGGCCCAGGGGTACTGCCCGAGGATCGGGACCGTCTCCTGCATGGCGTTGAGCGACTGGTTGACCTGGAACGAGTTGCCGCCGCCGAGTGAGCCGCCGACGCAGAGGATGGCGAACATCACCGCGAGGAACTTGCCCGGACCGGCCAGGCCGCGCTCGGCGAGGCCCTTGGAGAGATACTGCATGCCGCCGCCGAGGACGGTGCCGTTGGGCCGGACTTCGCGGTACATCTGTCCGAGCGTGCACTCGGCGAACTTGGCGGTCATGCCAAAGAGGCCCGCGACGATCATCCAGAATGTCGCGCCGGGACCGCCGAGCGACACGGCGATGGCGACGCCGGCGATGTTGCCGAGGCCGACGGTGGCGGAGAGGGCGGTGGAGAGCGCCGCGAAGTGGGAGACCTCACCGGGGGCGCTGGGGTCGGTGAACTTGCCACGGGTCACGTTGATGGCGTGGCCGAAGGCGCGGAGGTTGATGAACCCCATCCGCACCGTGAGGAAGACCGAGCCGATGACCAGCCAGATGACGATGAACGGGATGGTCTGCTGCTGCTCCTGGTCGTTGTCCCAGAAGAAGACGTCGAAGAACAGGAAGGACCCGATCACGCCGTTGACCTTGCCCATGGCTTGGTCGGCCCGGTCCATCATGTTCGGCGCGCGCTCCGGCACGGTGGGCAGTTGCTCCGTGGGCGCTGGGGCCACTGCGGGCTGGGGAGCCGCTTGCACGGCGGCCTCTTGGGCCGCGAGCGTGGTGTGGAGGGCGCGGCCCGGGAGTGCCGGGACGAGGAACAGCAGGAACGCCGCGATCACCGCGTTGCGAAGTCGCACGAGCTGGTGGGAGAGGGGGCAAAGGCGGGGCGCGCTGGCGCCCGGGGAGACCTCTCTAGCATAGTACGAAGTACGCGGGACGGACACCCTTGAGCGGCCACCTCTGCAGCGCGGAGCGGATCTGTGGTGCCATTGCTGGAGCAGTTCCGCCCGCGGGAGCGGCGGGTGATCGCGGCCGTGCGCACGCCGCGCGGGATGCAGCGCTGGCTGCGCGCGCTGCCGTACAACCGCGAGCGCGGTGGCGAGACACTGCGCTCGTTCCGCGGGACGATCGCGCGGGGGCGGGCGCATTGTTTGGAAGCGGTGTTCGTCGCGGCGGCGGTGATGCAGCAGCGCGGCTGGCGTCCGCGTGTGCTGGACCTGGAGTCGCAGGACGGGTTGGACCACGTGTTGTGGCTCTACGAGGTGGATGGGCGCTGGGGGACGGTGGCGCGTTCGCGGGACGAGGGACTGCATGGCCGTCCGCCGGTGTACCCGACGGTGCGGGCGCTGGCCGAGAGCTATCTGGATCCGTATGTGGACGCGACGGGGCGGATCGTCGGCTACGGGGTGGCGGACCTCGACGCGCTGACGCGGGTGGATTGGCGCTTCGGCGAGGGCGATGTGTGGGGGGTGGAGCGGGCGTTGATCCGGATGCCGCACCGGCGGTTGCGGATGCCCGAGCGTCGGTACCGGGAGGTGCGGGCGCGGTATCTGGACTTGGTGGCGCGCTGGGGAAAGCCGACGTCGCGGACGCTGCGGCGGTTCTACGGCGGGCAGGTGGATGGGTGGTGGTAGGGATGGTCGGTCGCGAACTACTAAGTGCATAGTTGACAAGCCGTCCGGGGCGGCGTAGTATCTACTATCCACTTAGTAGAGAGGCGTTGCGATGGGTGATCTCATGCTGGGCGACCGCGAGCTGGACGTGATGGCGGCACTCTGGGAGCACGGCTCCGGGACCGTGGCCGAGGTGCGCGACCTGCTGCCCGACGCGCTGGCCTACACCACGGTGCTCACCATCCTTCGCAATCTGGAGGACAAGGGCTACCTGCGGCGGGAGAGCGAGGGGCGGGCGCACCGCTACTTCCCGCGGGTGGGGCGGGCGGCGGCGCAGCGCAGCTTCGTGGGCCGCGTGGTGGACCAGCTGTTCGGCGGCCGCCCGGCGGATCTGGTCGCGCATCTCGTCGAAGCGGAGACGCTGAGCGCCGAGGAGCTGCAGCGACTCCAGCGCATGCTCGCGGGCCGGAGGCGTCGATGATCGCCTCATGGATGCTGTACCTGACCGCGGTGGGGGCGTGCTTGTATGTGGCGGCGCGCGCCGCCGAGCGAGTGCTCGATCCCCGGCGTGGCCGGTCGCGATGGGTGTGGGTGACGGCGATCGCGTTGACGCTGATGCTGCCCGTGCTGCCGCGGGCTGAGCGGCCGGTCGAGGCAGTCGGCGCGAATGCCGATGCGGCGATCGCGGCGCCGACGGCAGCGCCGACCGCCGTGCTCCTGCCCACGTGGACCGTCGCCGCTCCTGTGCGCAGCGGTGAGGCGTGGTGGGCCCTGCTGTGGGCGATGGGGTCGCTGGCCGTCGCGTGGCGCTATGCGCAGGCGTCACGTCGCGCGGGGCGCCTGCTGGTCGATGCGGCGGCCATGCAGTTGGCGGGGCGCGAGGTGTGGACGGTCGCCGAGGGGGCGCCGGCCCTGGTGGGGCTGAGGGCGCCGCGTATCGTGGTGCCGCGTTGGCTGCTGGACTTCGACACGTCGCTGCAGGCGCTGGTGGTCGCGCACGAGGAGGAACACCGGCGCGCGGGCGACGTGTGGCTGGTGCATGCACTCGCGGTGCTGCTGATCGCGCTGCCGTGGCATCTCCCGTTGTGGCTGATGGCGCGGCGACTGCGGCGGGCCATCGAGTTGGACTGCGACGCCCGCGTGCTGCGACAGCACCCGGACCCACAGCGCTACGGCCGCGTGCTGCTCGCGGTGGCGCAGCGCAGCAGCGTGGGGGCGTCACTCATCGCACCGGCGTTAGCGGAGCCGGTCTCACTCACGGAGGAACGGATCATGGCGTTGACGAGTGCACAGCGCGTGGGGCGCGCAGCGCGGGCGGGGCTCCTGATGGCCGCGGTGATGGGGGTGCTGGTGGCGTGTGCGGCGGAGCGGGGGACGCGCGCCCCGGCGACGTCGGGCGCGACTGCGGAGGCACCGGTCGCGCTGCCGCCGATGTGGACGGACGCGCCCGGGCAGCGGCCCGTGGGGTACGTGGCCATTCGCCCGGATGGCGACTCGATCGCCCGGGCGCAGACCCTGACAGAGCGTCGTGAGGCCCAAGCGCGCTTACGCGCGCAAATGGACTCCATCGCGCGCACGAATCTGCGCGATACGGTCTTCAAGGAGTTCCAGGTCGACCGGCCGGTCAGTCCCCTGCCAGGAAGCCCAGGTCCGCTCTACCCGCCCGCGGCGAAGGCGCGCGGTGAAGAGGGCACGGTGCTGGTGCAATTCGTGGTCCGTGCGGACAGCACCATGGATCCGGCGAGCATTCGCGTGATCGGCGCGACGAACGACGAGTTCACCGACGCCGTGCGCGCTGCGTTGCCGAGGATGCGATTCCGCGCCGCCGAGCTGAACGGCAAGCCCGTCGCGCAGTTGGTGCAGCAGCCGTTCGGGTTCCAGATCTCGCGCTGAGAGTGGCGGGCGGGCGCTGGCCGTCGTAGTCTTGGGCATGCGACAGTTGCCCGGAGTACTTCTCGGAATCGCTGGGCTCTGCGCGCCGCTCGGCGCGCAGAGCGGTCTGCCGACGTGGACGCTGCGCGAGGACTGGCGCTTGCGCACGGATGCGGTGGACTTGATCCAGGTGCAGGGCCTCACCGTGCTGGCCGACGGCGGGTTCATCGTGGTCGCGGGTCAGGACCGGCAGATCCATCGATTCGACGCGAGTGGACAGCTGCGCTTCTCGGCGGGCCGCGAGGGCCGAGGGCCCGGGGAGTTCGTGGCGCCACAGACCGCTCGCGTGACGGGTGATTCGGTGTGGGTGTGGGACCTGCTGGCTCGGCGCTTGACGGTCTTCGGACCCACGGGTCGCTATGTGCGGAGCGTCGAACTGGCGGGCACCTGGCCGCTGCGTGCCGATACGCCGCCGCTGGCCGGACGACGCTCGGGCGCGCTGATGCCGGACTTCGTCACCGCGGAGGGCGATGTGGTGGGGTGGACGACGGTGGCCGCGAGTGGGCCCGGCGATGTGTCACGGTCGCTCCTCGTGCGCGTGGGTCGTGACAGTATGGCGCATCCGATCAGCGATCGGCTCGGCTACGACAATGCTGCGGTGAGCTGGCGCGCGGCGGACAATACGGGTGGCAGCATCAGGATCCCGTTCGCGCCACGTCCGCTGAGCGGGGCGTCGGCCGACGGGCGTCGGATCGTCACGGCGCAGAGCACCGCGAAGGACGCCACGACCAGTGAGCTGCGACTGCGGGTGGTCGATGCGGCGACGGGGGCCGTGACGGATCACCGCGCGAACTTCCCCGCCGTGACGGTGACGCGCGCGCGACGCGACTCAGCGATGAACGTGACCCGCAACGCCGCGGGTCGTGGGTTCGGGGGCGCGCGTGTTACCGGCCCGCCTGCGGGAACCTTTGCCGACGTGGAGTCGCGCATTCCACCGACGGCGGATCTGCTCCCCGGCGCGCGCCAGCTGATGGTGGCGCCCGACGGCACGATGTTCGTGCCGCTACAGACGGCGGATCATCCCGCGCCGAGGTACGCGGTGTTCGCGCCGAACGGGCGGCAGACAGGGTGGTTCTCGGTGCCGAAGGGAGTATTCCTGCGCGCGGCGACGGCGACACATGTCTGGGCTGCGGTGCCTGACGAGGATGGCTTTCCTCGCATCGTGCGATTCGCGATCGTGCGCTGAGTGATCGACGAGAGCGACGCGATGCGCGCGCCGAGCGACGTGCGCGTGATCGTGCGTGCGCTGCCCGGCGGCGGATGGGAGTTGCGGCATCCTGAACCGCTGATGCTGCCGGCGCGCTCCGTCGGGGCGTGGCTCGCGCATTGGGCTGAGGCGCGCGCGGAGGCGGCCTGCTTCGTGAGCGCCGACGGTGAGGTCACGAGCTACGCGGATGCCCGCGCCGCGGTGGGCGCGATCGCGCAAGGGCTGCTCGACCAGGGGCTCACGCGCGAGCGCCCGCTGGTGATCGTGGCGGACAACAGTGTGCCGCATGCGCTGCTGTCGCTGGCAGCGATGTACGTGGGGGTGCCCGTCTGCACCTTGGCCCCGTCATGGGTCTGTGCGCCAGGCGAGGCGGAGCGCGTGCGCCGCGTGCTCAACACGCTGGGGCCTGCGATGGTCGTGCATGGCGACGCCGTACAGCTTCCCAGCGAGTTGGGGCTCATGGAGCACGTTGCCGCGGTCGTGGCGTTGAGCTCCGTGCCGCGTGCGCGCGAGACCGCCGCCGTCGAGCAGGCCTATGCGCGCGTCACGCCCGACCAGCTTGCGCGTGTACTGCTCACCAGCGGGTCCACCGACCTGCCGAAGCTGGTGCGCACGACGCACGGAATGCTCACCGCGAACCAAGCACAGATCGCCCAGATGTGGCCCTGGGTCGCTGCACGGCCGCCGGTGCTCTGCGATTGGCTGCCGTGGAGTCACACGTTCGGGGCGAGCCACAATCTGCTGCTGGCCCTGTCGCAAGGCGGGACCTTCCACGTGGACGACGGAGCCCCCACGCCGGAGCGCGTCGCGCGCAGCGTGGCGAACCTGCGGCGTGCGCGGCCGACGATGTTGCTGAACGTGCCGCGGGGGTATGCGGCGTTGCTGCCTCTGCTCGAAGCGGACGAGACGGCGGCGCAGGAAGCGTTGGGAGAGGTCGAGGTGCTGTTCTGCGCAGCGGCGGCACTACGACCAGAGTTGCGTGCGCGATGGTCGGCCTTGGCCGAGCGGGTGCGAGGGCGGCCGGTGCGCGCGGCGGCGGGGTGGGGGGCGACGGAGACGGCGCCCGCGGCGACGCTGACGACCGATGTACTGCCGCATGCCGCGAGTGTGGGGGTGCCGGTGCCGGGCTGTGTGTTGCGGTTGCACCCCACGCCCAGTGGTCTCGAGCTGCGCGCGCGGGGCCCGAACGTGACGCCGGGATACTGGGGCGCAGCGCCCGATGCCCCGACGGGCTTCGATGCCGACGGGTTCTGGTGCAGCGGTGACACGGCCGAGTGGGTGGACCCCGGCGATCCCTCGGCGGGGTTGCGCATCACCGGGCGGCTGGTCGAGGACTTCAAGCTGTCGAGTGGGACCTGGGTCGCGGCGGAGCGGGTGCGCGAGGACGCGCTGCGGCGGCTCGGTGCACTGGTGGAGCAGGTCGTGGTCTTGGCACCGGACCGCGATGAGCTTCGCCTGCTGCTGTTCCCCTCTGCGGCCGGCATCGCGGCGGGGACCGACGCGGTGCAGGCGCACTGCGATGCGGTGCTCCGCGCATGGCGGGCGGCGGAACGCGGGTCGTCGCGGGTGCCCGTGTGCGGACTGGTGGTGACCACGCCATTGGACGCGGCCGCGGGCGAAGTGACCGCGAAGGGCTCCGTCAATCAGCGCGTCGTCCGTGCACGGCGCGCGGCACTCGTCGCGGAGGTCTACGCGCGCGCTACGCCCTGAGCGCCGCGCGGATCTCGGCGATCTGGGCGGCGTGCCGCTCCATATGCGCGGCGGTGAAGGCGAGCCACTCGTACATCGTCAGCGGCCCGAGGGCAGGGTGCGGGTGCGTGATCACGCCAAGCGCGAGTCCGTCGGCGCTGCGGGCCAGCGCCGCGAGTTCGGCGCGGGAGCGTTCGAGGCGCGCCAGGGCGTCGTCGAGCGTGAGGCCGTGGGTCGGCACCGCGAAGGGTGGCGCCTCGATGCGGCGACTGCGATCGACGACGCGGTCCATGCGCATCTGCGCGAGCAGTGGGCTGGTCTGGTCCTCGGCGGGAATGCCCTCGGCGCGGGCGGCGTCGAGCCATCGGCGGTAGCTCTTGGTGATCCCGGCCTCGACCAGCGCGAGGTGTTCGACGACCTCGCGCACGGACCAGCGGTCCTCCGCGGGGCGTTGGTCATGCTGCGCCGCGGGCACGGTGGCGATCGCCGCGTCTAGCGTCGCCGCGGAGCGATCGAGGTAGTCGAGCAGCTCATCGACGCGCGGGTTCATCGGCGGCATACCGGTGCGGGGTCGAGGGAGGCCTCGCGCGCCAATGGGGCGACGCTGAGGAACTGCACCTGCGCCGGTTCCGTGGGGGCGAGCGTGATGTTCACGGCGAGGTCGCCCGACGCACAGCGCAGCCGCCAGCGTCCGCGCAGCGCGTTCTCGACGACGAACGGTCCCTCCTCGCGACAGCTGCCGCCGGCCGCATCGCGCAGGGTCGCGATCTGCGCGGCGCGCCGGTCGGCGGACTCATCGCGAAAGAGGTTCATGGCGGCCACGGAGTCGGCGAGTGCGGGGGTCCATGCGTTCACGAGCCGTGTGACCTGCGCCCGGCGCGTGAGGAGCACCGGTGACGGTTGTGGTTCGCGCGGACTCAAGCCGCCGGTGGCGCGCAGCAGGTCGAAGGCCTGGTTCGCGGTCGCGGTCCAGCCGGTGTAGGTCAGCGAGCCCAGTCCGATGATGCCGACGCCCTGCTCGGGCAGCCAGGTCATGATGGAGCCGTACCCGGGCAGGCCACCGGTGTGCGACACGAGCGCGCGGAGATCGCAGGTCTGCGCCACGCGCAGGCCGTAGCCATACCCGCCGGCCGTGAGCGTGAGCCGGTCGCCGCGCGCATCGGCCGACGCGCCGCTGAAGCGCTGGATCTGCTGCATTTCGCGCACGGACGCGCGGCGGACGGGGCCGGTCTCCGGGCCATCGCGGGCGGGCCACGCGTCCAGCATGAACGCGACCCACTTGGTGAGGTCGGCCGGCGTGGTGAGCATGCCGCCCATCACGCCGAACGCGCCGTCGGGGAGCGGGGGTTCGAGCAGCCATTGGCCGTCCTGCAGCCGGTAACCCAGCGCGAGCTTGCGGGGGTCGACATCGCTGGACTGCAGGGTCGTGGCAGTCATGCCGAGCGGCAGGAGGATCCGCTCGCGCAGGTAGCGCGCGTATGGCATGCCGGCGACGTTGCTGACGATACGGCCGAGGATGGCGAAGCCGTAGTTGGAATACTCGTACTGCGAGCCGGGTGCGGTGGAGAAGGGGATGCCGCGGCGCATCATCGCGCTGAAGGCCTCTTCGGTGGCATCGAGCTGCTGATCGCCCCAGGGGTTGTCCTCGGGGAAGCCCGCGGAGTGTGTGAGCAGGTGCCGCACGGTGATGCGCGGGGCATCGCTTGCGGCGTAGCGCAGCGAGGCGAGTTCCGGGACGTAGCGCTCGGCGGGGGTGTCGAGGTCGAGCTTGCCCTCGTCGCGCAGTTGGAGGATCGCGAGTGCGGCGAAGCTCTTGCTCATGGACGCGATGCGGAACACGGAGCCCGTGTCGACGGGGGTGCCGTTGGCGAGGTTCGCGGTGCCGGCGGCGACGATGTGCTCGAGGCGACCATCGATGATGATGCCGAAGGCGTAGCCGGGTACGCGCCGCTGGGCGACGAAGGCGCGGACCAGCGAGTCGATGGCCGGGAAGGCCGAGCGCAGCTTGGCGTGGCGTTGGGTGTCGGTGAAGCGGGCCGACGGGGCGATGGAGCTGAGCGGCGACGACTGGGTCGTGGCGTGCGTCGGGATCGCGCCGGCGACCGCGAGCGCGGCGAGCAACGGACGGAGGGAGCGCGTAGTGGGCATACTGGAAACTGGCGCGTGCCGGTCCCCACGGCTAGACATTGAGGGACTTCTGCCCATTCGGACTCCCATGCGTCTCCCGTCCATCGTCGTTGCGGTCTCGTTGTCGGTCGGAGCACTCGGTGCGCAGCCCGCGGGTGCGCCCGAGTATGGTCCGGCGCGTGGCACCCTGCTGATCGTCGGCGGCGGCTCGACCGCCGGGACGGGGATCCTCGAGAAGTTCGTCGAGCTGGCCGGTGGGCCGGACAAGAAGTTCGTGATCGTGCCGACGGCGGGCGGGAACCGGCGGGCGAACGGCGAGCTGATCGCCTATGCGGACAGTCAGGTGCTGGCGTCGTGGCGGCGCATGGGGCTGCGCAACGTGCACATGCTGCATACGCACGACCCGACGATCGCGGACACCGACGAGTTCGCCGCCGTCCTGCGCGACGCCGATGCGGTGTGGTTCAACGGTGGGCGGCAGTGGAACATCGTGGACTCGTATGCGGGCACGAAGACCTACGATGCGTTCCACGCCGTGCTGGCGCGGGGCGGCGTGATCGCGGGCTCCAGTGCCGGTGCGACCATCCAAGGCGAGTACCTCGTGCGTGGAGCGACGGCGGGGCCGCAGATCATGATGACTGACGAGCCCGAGCATCAGGAGGGCTTCAAGTTCCTGCGTCGTTCGGCGATCGACCAGCATATCGACACACGTGGGCGCTGGGACGACCTGACGCCGGTGATGCAGCGATTCCCGACGTACCTCGGGATCGGGATCTCCGAGGGCACGGCGATCATCGTGCGCGGGGATCGCTTCGAGGTGATGGGCAAGTGGAAGGTCGCGGTGCACGATCCTACGCGGCCGCATCAACCGTGGGAGAAGTCGTGGTTCGTGCTGGGCGCGGGCGATGTGTACGACATGCAGGCGCGCCGGGTGGTGTCGTTCGGCACCGCGACCCAGCCGCCGCGGCGCTGAGGTCAGCGGCGGCGGAGTGGTGTCCGCCGCCGATACGTCCACTGCCGCCACATCCACTCCACCGGGCCGTAGGCGAAGTAGCGCATCCAGAGTGCCGATGTGGGGATCAGCACGACGAGCACAGCGGCCGCGACGAGGAGACCGTCGGTGAACCCCATCGTCCCGATGCGACCGAGGCCGCGCGAGTAGAAGACCGCGCCGAGCAGCACACTCTGCGCGAGGTAGTTGGAGAGCGCCATGCGACCGACCGGCCGGAACGGCGCGAGGAGCAGGCGACCCGCGCTGCTGCGCAGGGCGAGCACGATGCCCGCGACGTAGCCCAGGGCCAAGAGTGGTGTCCCGATCGCGCTGAGCGTGACCGCCAGAAGGCCGGACGGCGAACCGGGCAGCAGCGGTGCATCGCTGGCGAGCCAGGCGAAAGCCGCGTTGAGCGGGAGCCCGACTCCGATGCCGATGGCGGCGGTGCGCGTCAGCAGTGGCAGGTGCGCGGCCGGGTCGCGGAGGATGCCGCGGCGCTCGATCCACAGGCCGAGCAGGAACATGCCGAGGACCTTGGGGAAGCGCGCGGTCTGGACGAGATCCACCCAGCGCCCCGCGAGCCACAGGAGGTTCCACCGCAGCCAGTCGAGCGCGGAGCCACGGCCGAGGCCGTTGAACACCTGCGTCGCGAAGGGCTCGGCCGGCGTGGCGGCGTCGGCGGTCGGCGGCGGCGCGTTGAGCAGGTCGGGGAGGCCCAAGCCCCACCACAGGACGTACCACGCGATGGGCAGGAGCAGTAGCACGACGATCGCCCGCTGCAGGGTGTGATCGGCCGCGTGACGGACGCGGAACAGGATCGCGCCGAGCATGGCGTAGAGCAGCAGGATGTCGCCGGCCCACAGCAGCGTGGCGTGGGCGAGTCCGATGGCCGCGAGGATCCACAGACGGCGCGTGAAGAGCGCGGCGAAGTCGGCGCCGTTGCGCTCGGCACTTCGCAGTTGCACGCCCATGCCCAGGCCGAAGAGCAGCGAGAAGATGGAGTAGAACTTGCCCTCGAGCAGCGTGCGCTCGACAAGGTGCGCCACGTGATCGGTGCCCCAGCGGTCGAGGGCAGCTGCGGACGCGGGGTCGTGGACGATCCACCCCGAGAACACATGCACGTTGGCGAAGATGATGCCGCACATCGCAACGCCCCGGAGGATGTCGAGGGCGTCGATGCGCGGCGGGGCCGGGGCGTTCGCGGGGGGCGCGGGCATGGGCTTGAAGCTAGCGTGGGCGCGACAGGGTGGTGTCTACCGTGCGGCAGGAACCGCGGCGGACCCGTGCGGCTTCAGCCTTGCAGATGCCACCATCCCTGACCGATCCGACGATGCCACAGGCCATTGCGACCGACCTCGAAGAGACGCTGTTCCCCGAGTTGCCGCTGATCCCCGGGTACTCGGTCCACGATGGCGTCGAGTCGTGGGCGCTGCTGAAGGACGACGACCGGACGGTCTCGATGTGGAGTCACTACCACGCCGAACGGGTGACGACGATGCTACGCGAGCTGCGGGCGCGTCAGGCGGCGTTCACGTGGCAGCTGCGGGACGTGGCGCCGCGCGGCAACGCTGGCTTGGTCGCGCAGGCTGAGCGGCACGTGGCGGCCGTGCAGGAGGAGCTGCGGGTGTGGGAGGCCAAGCGCGACCTGCTCGAGGCGGCTCGGCGTGCGGACTCGTTCGCGCCGCGCAGCTGGCGCTGGGAGTAGCACCGGTCGTGATGGGGCCGAGCCCTGCGGCGGCGGCCCCATCACCCTGCGCCCGTCAGACGTACCCGACGCGCTCGTCCAGCGCGGTCGCACTGCGCTGGAAGGTCCCGGACCCTGTGGCCACCAAGCGGCCGCGCGGGTCGTGCACGGAGGCTTCGGCCACGCAGAGGTTGCGTGAGCGGTGCAGCACGCGGCCGGTCGCGATGAGCACACCGTCGGTCGCTGGTCGCATGAAGGTCGTGGTGAACGACACCGTCACGAGGAAGACCTCGCGCACCTGCGAGGCGGCGGCGAAGTAGGCGGCGTCGTCGAGCAGCTTGAAGATGACCGCCCCGTGGGCCGCCCCGCCGGCGTGATGCATGTCGGGCGTGAGGGTGAGCCGGACGGAGGCATAGCCGTCGTCCACGTGCAGGATGGGCGCCGGTACACGGTTGATGGCGGCGCCGTGGAACATGTGCTCCAGGCGCCGCCAGTGCTCGAGCATGTGATCGCCGGTCACGCCCCCTCGCCCGACGACGGCGTGACGTCGCCGCTGAGCTTGGACACGATGCCCTGCAGGACCTTCGACGGGTCGAAGCCATTCGCTCCGCCGATGCCCTCGATCAGCGACTGCATGGCCTGCAGCCGCTGGTTGGTGACCTGCGCCAAGCCCCCGCCACCGGCGCCGCCGTCCATCACGATCATGCGATCGACGTCGATGCCGCTCACCGCGTCGGCCGCAGTCTTGAAGAGCTCGGGGTACATCTGCAGCACCAGCAGCTGCAGGCCGGCATCACCGGACTGCTTGATGGTCTCGAGCAGGACGCGGACGGCCTCGGCCTTCGCCTTGCCGTCCTCACGGATCGGTGCCGCGTCGGCCTCGGCGGCCAACTGCGCGGCCTGCAGGCGCGCGCGCGCCGGCTCGACCTCCTGCACCTGCAGCTCCAGCTTGCGCAGCTCGATGCGCTCGCCTTCCACGGCGCGCATCGCCTGGGTCTCGGCCTCCTGCGCGCGCGCGAGGGCCGTGCGCTCGGCGATCTGTGACTGCTGCTCAAGCTCGGCGCGGCGCACGCGCAACATGTTCTCGGCCTCAGCGATCTGCGTCTCGTTCTGCGACTCGGCGACCTTGGCACGCTTCTCGGCCTCGGCCTGGACCAACTTGGTCTCGGCGCGCGCGTTGGCCTCGGCGATCTCGGCGTTGCGCAGCACCTCGGCGGTCCGCATGCGGCCGAAGGCCAGCAGGTAGCCCGCCTCGTCGGCGATCTGCTGGATCTTCAGCGTGTCGAGCTGCAGGCCGAGCTTGTTGAGGTCGCGCGTGGCCTCTTCGGCCAGCGACTGCTCGAACTTGGTACGGTCCTCGTTGGCCTCTTCCGGCGACAGCGAGGCGAGCACGCCGCGCAGGTTGCCGGTCAGGGTCTCCTGGGCCTGCTTGGCGATCTCGTTGGGATGCACGCCGAGGAAGCGCTCGACCGCGTTGCCGAACACGCCCTCCGGGATGGACGCGATCTTGACGTTGGCCTGCGCCTGGACGTTGATGGGGATGCCGCCCTTCGCGAAGGTGTTCTGCACGTTCACCGGGATGGAGAAGGTGCGGAGGTCCATGTACGCCACGCTCTCGAGGAGCGGGATGCGGAAGGCGCGGCCGCCGCGCACGACGCGGTAGCCGATGGTGGTCCCCGACTCGGTGGGTCGCGCGCGGCCGGTGATGACCGCGACGGTGTTCGGCGGCACGATGATCAGACAGGCCTTGATGATCCCGATGATCGCGACGACGAGGATGAAGAGCGCGAAGGGGATGCCGATGAACGGCAGCAGGCCGAGGAGATCGTTCATTGCACGGAGTCCGAGGGAGAGGGTAGTGCGAGGGGAGAGACCAACGCGGTGCCATCCACGACCTGCTCGATCACGCAGCGCGCGAACGACTCCGACGGGACGTGGGCGAAGTCGGGCGCGCGGCGCGCGACCAACTCCGTGAGTTGCCCGCCAGCGGTGAACTCGACGCGGCCGAGTCCATCGATGCCGAAGGGCAGGACGAGGCGCCCTTCGGCGCCCATCCACAGCGAGTCGCCGGGCGCCTCGCCCGACTCCGACTGCTTGAGGTAGCGGAACAGCGCGCTCACGCCGACCCAGGTGCCCGCGCCCAGCAGGGTCGCGACGGTGAGCGCGGTGGACGGGCTCCAACCGCCGGTGAGCCCGAGCCACCCGGCCACACCGAAGATCAGCGCGCCGAACGCGAGCGAGCGGATGGAGAACAGCGCCCAGAGGCCGCCGCCGCTGGCGCCGTCGGGTGCATCGTCGGCCGAGAAGTCGGCGTCGCCGGCGATGAACCCCCACGCGACGAAGAGCAGGCCGAAGGTCGCAGCGGCGATGTAGACGTTGGACACGGCGGAGGAGGAGAGCGTGGTCGGCGACGGAGCGTGAGGCCTCCCTGAATCTACGGCATCGCCGCGGTGCAGGTTTCGGCGTCGACCGGTCGCGCGCCGGTCGAACGCCGGGCGCACGCCGGGCGCATGCCCTCTCGGTCCCGGGCGGCTCCGCCTCTAGATTGCACCCCTATGGCACTGACCGCGACCCTGTACCACTTCGACGTCACCCTCAGCCTCGTGGACCGTGGTGTGTACGAGCCCATCGCGTTCAAGGCGGCTCGGCATCCGTCGGAGAGCGAGGACTACCTGCTGACGCGGGTGCTGGCGTACTGTGTCGAGTACACCGAGGGCATCGCGTTCTCGAGCGGTGGGATCTCGGACCCCGAGGACCCGCCGCTGCTGGTGAAGGATCTCACGGGCGCGTGGCGGAGTTGGATCGAGATCGGAGCGCCCGATGCCGCGCGACTGCACCGGGCCAGCAAGGCGAGTCCGCGCGTGGCGCTGTACACGCACAAGGAGCCGCGGATCCTGCTGCGTGGCTTCGAGGGGCAGCGCATCCATCGCGCCGAGGCGATCGAGGTGTACGCGGTCGATCGCGCGATGCTCGAGGCGCTGGCGGCGACGCTGGACCGGCGTAACCGCTGGACGCTGTCGGTGACCGAGGGGGACGTGTATCTCGATGTCGGTGGCGAGACGATCAGCGGAACGCTCGAGCGACTGTCGCTGCCGGTGTGAGCGCGGCACCCGGCTGACGGGCGGGTGCGCGGTCAGTCGTCGTCTGCGGACGGGAGCGAACGCTCGCGCTCACGTCGCGTCCGGGGCTCTGTGCGCCACGCGGTCGCCAGCAGGTACAGCGCCCCACCGCAGACATTGGCGATGAGGTCCTGCATGTTGTTGTCGTAGTCCCCGACGCCGTTGGCGGGGATCGTGAGCACGACGACGTACTCGACCACCTCGATGACGGCCCCCAGGCCGAGGACGGTCGTCAGCAGGATGACACGGGTGAGCGGGCCGCGCGGGAGCGCGAGGATGGTGAAGACGCGATCCACGAGCATGGCGATGGCGAGCGCGTTGACGAGATGGACGAACTTGTCGTAGCGGATGCCGAGCAGGTGCTGGTCGTAGAGCCGCCCGCCGGGGAACTGCACGAAGGCGCCGGCGAAGTGCATCAGGATGCCGACCTGCACGAGTGCGAGCAGTCGCGGGTCGAAGGCGTGGTCGCGGAAGGTGTGCCACAGCGCGATGATCCCGAACAGCAGGACGATCGCATAGATGAAGAACTCCTCGAGATGGCCCGGCCCGCGATAGTGCACGAAGCGTGCGTGGTAGCGGAACACCAGCAGCACGAGGAACAGGCCGATGTTCACCGCAGCGAAGGCATCGACGGGCCGCAGGCGTCGCATGTCAGCTGACTCCGACCACGCGGCCGTCGCGCAGGGCGATGCGGCGGTCGGCGGCGGCGGCGACCTCGCTGTTGTGGGTGGCGATGAGCACCAGCGCGTTCCGCGTGCGCGCCGCGGCGGTGAGCAGCGCGACCACGCGGGCGCCGTGGACGCTGTCGAGGTTACCGGTGGGTTCGTCGGCGATGAGCACCGGCGGTGCATTGGCGAGCGCGCGGGCCACAGCGGCCCGTTGCCGTTCGCCCCCCGAGACCGTGGCGGGCAGCGCCGTGGCCCGGTGGGCCAGGTCGACCTCGTGCAGGAGCGCCTCGGCGCGGGCGAGGCGTGCGCGCCGCGGGACGCCCAGCGGCAGCATCGCCGCGGCGACATTCTCGCGCAAGGTCATCGTGGGGACCATGTGATGGTACTGGAACACGAAGCCGACCTGTCGGGCGCGGAACGCGGCCCCATCGCGGACGGTGGCAAGGTCCACCCCATCGACCTCGATGCGGCCCGCCGTGGGCCGGTCGAGCAGGCCGATGAGCGAGAGCAGCGTGGTCTTCCCACAGCCGGATGGGCCGGTGAGCGCGATGATCTCGCCGGCCTTCGCGGTGAAGGACACGCCGTCGAGGGCGCGGACGGCATTCGCCTCGAAGAAGCGGGCGAGGTCCGTGATGCGGAGGCGCGCGACGTCACTCATGGCGGAGCGCGGTGAGTGGTTGCACCCGCCACACCATCACGGCCGGCCAGGCCAAGGCGAGCGCGGCGACGAGGACGGCGATCCCGCCCGACGTCAGCGCGAGTGACCACGGGTAGCGCACCGGGATCCAGCCCACGCCGATCGCATCGCTGGCGTTCACCGCGCGCAGCAGCGTCAGGGCGGCGAGGTTCCCGAGCACCGCGCCACTCATACAAAGGACCAGTGATTCGGCGAACAGCATGCGCAACACGTGCCAGGGCCGCCATCCGATGGCCATCAGGATGCCGAGTTCGCGGGTGCGTTCGCCCACCGCCATCAGCAGCGTGTTGACGACCACGAGGATCGTGGCGCCGATCGCGATCACCGCAAGGGTGCGCACGAAGGCGTCGACGACGCGCAGGAGGCGCATGGCCCCGGCGAACTCGGTGCCGGGCACGACGCGGAAGCGGGGGAACTCCTCCGTGATGCGTGCGGTGGCAGCGCGGACGCGCGCGCTGTCGCCGAGCCGGAGGATGGCGACGGAGAACTGCGGGTCGGCGCCCTCTCGGGTGATGGCGGCCTGTGCGGCGGGCAGGTCGAGGAGCACGGCGCCGTCGAGCATGCGGCTGCCGGTGCGGAAGATGCCGACCACGCGCCTCGGGCGACCGTCGAAGGTCAGGGTGTCGCCGATGCGCCGTGCCAGGCGACCGGCGAGGACCTCCCCCAGCATGAGTTCATCATCGGGGGCGGTGAAGGTGGCTCCGGCGCTCAGCGGCAGCGTGGGCAGGAACGGACGGGGCACGCCGAGGACGAGGACGTAGGCGTTCCAGGGCTCGTTGCGCGTGCCCATCACCAGCGGGGTGAGGGCTTCGCCGAACGCGGCCTGGAGCGAGTCCATCTGCGCCGGGGCGATGCGCGACGAGAACGGCGAGGTGGCGCGTCGTTCGTACACGACGAGCTCGAGGCCGTAGGCCCCCGCCGCGTCGGCGATCTGGCGCTGGATGTCCGTGGTGATCGCCCGGACGGTGACGAAGAGCGCGATGCCGACCGCGATGCCCGCGAGGGTGAGGACGGTCCTCGCGGGGGCGCGGCGGAGGTTGCGGAGGGCGATCACGAGGGGTCGCGTGTGACCGAGGCCCCGGTGGCGGGGCCTCGGTGCGGCGGCGGGATCAGCGGCAGCGCGGGACGTTGGTGACCGGTTGCCCGTTGACGGTCATGGTGCCCTGCAGGACGTCGCCCGGGACGAGCGTGAGGACCGCACGTTCGCTGTCCTTGCCCTTGAACTCGAGCTGGCCGCCGAGGAAATCCCCGTCGTCGTCGGTGGTGATCGCTGTCGCGGTGGACACGTCGAAGTAGCTGCCATCGGAGCGGTAACCGCGTCCGCTGATGGTCAAGCGGTCACCGCCGGAGGGCAACACATACGTCGAGATCCGGTAGTCCTTTTGCCGGTAGGTCTTGTTGGTGACCAGGTTGGTGATGCGCACCTCGCTGCTCTTGAGCTCGTCGGGTGACGACGCGGTCGGGTCGCCGCCCGGCACGCCGGCGTCGTAACGATAGCCCTCGAAGGCGATGCGCTGGGAGGCGAGGGTCTGGCCGCTGGCGTTGCGCACGGTCTGGGTGATGCCGTCGCGACTGTCGGCTTCGACGCGACTGGTGATCGGGCCACTGGCCGATGGGGTGCCCACGTTCTTGAAGGTCACCTGCCCGTTCATCGTGGTCTGTTCGCCCGCGTCGCCGACGCTGCAGTAGTTCTCGAAGGCGAAGGTGCCGGTGGTGGTCCCGTTGCTGTGGCTGTAGTCATCGAGGTAGCGAGCCCGACCGCCGCAGGAGCCCATTTCGTCGGCGGGGCGCTGACTGGTCAGGCCGAAGCGCTCAAAGGGGCCGCGCAGCACCGGGTCGCGGCGGAGCGCGATCATCTGCTCGAGCACCGTGGGATCGCAATCGCTGGCCGGGTCGGCGGCGATGGCCCCGGCGTCGTTGCTGCAGACATTGATGAAGGCCGACATCGTCGTGATGCCGGTCTCGACCGACGCGGTCGTGAACGTGGTCGCGCCGCCGCCGCCGGGGCCGCCGGAGGAGTCCGACTGGCAGGCAGCCACTGCAAGCGTACATGCGGCGATGGCCGCGGAGGACCAGGACTTGAGGGACGACACGGTGTACCTCACAGGAAGTAGGTACACTGAGGTATCGGAGGGCTTCGTGTGGTCCTTGAGCGGTGTCACGAATCGTGACGGCTCGGGTCTGGGTCGTTCGAGTCCGGGCTCTCGGAGGCCATCCTCTCCGTCGTGCGGAACCGGCCGAAGGTCGTGGAGTTGCGGGCGACGCGGTAGCTCAGCGACCCGTCTTGCACACCCGGCGCACCGGACACACCTCGCAGCGCGCCACGCGCGCCGTACAGACCAGCGCCCCCAGCTCCATCAGCGCCTGATTGTGCGTCCACGCCGCCTTGCCCGTGCGCGGCAGGATGTGCTCCGCGATCGCCCAGAGCTTCTTCTGCCCCTTGCCGCTCTTGAGGTCCGTCCGGGGCGCGAACACACGCGTCAGGACGCGCGCCACGTTCGTGTCCACCAGCGCGGCGCGACGCTCGTAGGCGAACGACGACACGGCGCCCGCCGTGTACGCGCCGATGCCCGGCAACGCACGGAGCTCGTCGACCTCGGCCGGGATCACCCCGTCGCGCTCGGTCGTCACCTGCTGCGCCAACGCGTGCAGGTTGCGCGCCCGTGCATAGTAGCCGAGGCCTTCCCACGACTCGCGCACCTGGGCGGGTGGGGCCTTGGC
The DNA here is from genome assembly GCA_964503275.1 of uncultured Gemmatimonadaceae bacterium. Classification (GTDB taxonomy): domain Bacteria; phylum Gemmatimonadota; class Gemmatimonadetes; order Gemmatimonadales; family Gemmatimonadaceae; genus DASRAP01. The sequence goes on from CAZCZO010000002.1 coordinate 60,293, forward strand.
CAACGTGTACAGATCGGGGAAGCGCTCGAGGAAGCGCCCGTAGAACTCCACCACGCGCGACACCTGCGTCTGCTGGAGCATGAGCTCCGAGACGAGCACATGATACGGATCACGCGTGTGACGCCACGGCAGGTCGCGGCGGTGGCGCCGGAACCACGCCGCGAGTCGCTTCCGGAACTCCGCGGCGTCGGCCGTCGGCGGCAGCGCACGCGTCACGAGGCCGACTTCGTCTTGCGCTTGAGGAAGTCCATCAGCACGAACTGCCCGAGCGACATGGTGTTCGTGAAGTACGCGCGCCCGCGGGCGATGGCCGAGACCTGCTTGACGAAGTCCACCAGCTGTCGGTCGCGCGCGAGCATGAACGTGTTGATCACGATGCCGCTCTTCCGGCACGCTGCGACTTCGCGCAGGGTCTCCGCGTAGATCACCGGGTCGATCCAGCCGGAGTTCTTGTACGAGCGTCCGTCGGGCAGGGTGAGCGCGCTGGGCTTGCCGTCGGTGATCATGATGATCTGCCGCATGTCCTTCTTCTGCGCCATCAGGATGCGGCGCGCCAGTTTGAGGCCCTGCGCGGTGTTCGTGTGGTAGGGCCCGACCTGCGCGTGGGCGAGGGTCGCCACCGGGATCTCCTCCGCGTCGTCGTGGAAGAGGACGACGCGGATGGTGTCGCCAGGGAACTGGGTGCGGATGAGATGCGTGAGCGCGAGCGCGACCTTCTTGGCGGGCGTGAAGCGGTCCTCGCCGTACAGGATCATGGAGTGCGAGGTGTCGAGCATCAGCACCGTGGCACAGCTGGAGCGGTACTCGGACTGCCGCACCATCAGGTCGCGGTAGTCGATGTCGATGGGCACGTCGAGCGACCCCGTGCGTGCCAGCGCGTTGGTCAGCGTGGCGTTGACGTCGAGGTTGAGCACGTCGCCGAACTCATAGGGCTTGCTGCCGGCGTCCGACTCGATGCCGGTGGCCAGGTGCGGCGTATCGTGCGCGCCGAAGGAGCTCTTGCCGAAGCCCTGCAGCAGCGAGCGGAGCGTGCGATACCCCAGGAAGTCGATGCCGCGGTCGGTGAGCTTGAACTGCACGTCGCGCGCGGCGGACTTGGCGGCGTCGCCGACGGCTGAGTGACCGGCGGGGACCTGCGGCGCCTGCTCCGCGCTGATCATCCCCTCGGCCATGAGTTTCTGCACCAACTGGTCCAGCAGCTCGGCGAGCTTGGCCTCGCTGATCTCGTCGCCCTCGCCGCGGAGGGCATCGAGCATCTCCGGGGTGATCTGGCCGGAGTCGATGAGTGCGTTGAGGATGGCCTGCTTGAGCGCGTCGAGCGAGCGGTCCGCGTCGCCCTCCAGGTCCGGATCGCCCCACGGCGAACGGCCCGCACCACCGCCGGCGAAGCCCGACTGCAGCAGGAAGTCCGCGAGTTGGTCGAGCAGGGCCTGCAGGTCGACCGCGTCGGCCAGCTCGGGCGAGAACTTGGAGTAGCGGTGGGATCGCATAGCAGCTCGCCTCAAGAGTAACCCGCGGACGGCGGTCCGCGCGACGGTCACCCGCCCGCTCGGCCTCCAGCCTCAGTGCGTCGCCGCGCGGCCGTGCGACAGCGTCCGTATGACGCGAAGCGCGGCGAAGGTCTGCTCGGTTCCCCGGCTCGCCGCCACGCCGACGCCGCCCTGCAGGGCCCAGTCGCCGCGGCGCCCGTGCAGTTGCGGCATGATCCGGATGCTCGGGTTGTCGGTGCGGGGTGACTCCACATTGAACTCCAGACCGATGGTGGCGCGGCGGAACTCCTTGAAGAGCGTCGCATTCCCGAGATAGGACAGGTACGCCCCCGCGGGATCCGTGAGCAGCCCGTCCCCGTATTTGGCGCCTTGCAGGACGGAGAGCGACCAGGTGGGGGCGAATCGGAGCCCGCCCACGTAGAGCAGCGCGAGGTCGTAGCCGGCATCGAGCCCGGAGCGTTCGGCGATGATCTGCGCCCCGTGGATGTACCGCCCGGGCACGGGCGTCCCGAAGGTGAGCTGCGACATCAGCTTCACCGATTCCACGCGGTCGCGGTCCATGGCGAGTTCGAGCTCGAACGCCACGCCGTCACGCCAGATCCACTCGATCTCGGGGTTCCAGTAGAACCGGTCGCGGTCGTTCCGGAAGTCATTGCGCACGAGCGCATTGACCTCGAGTTCGCCGCGCGTGGCGCCCAGCCCGCGGACGAGGTCGAAGAGCATGGGCTCGGGGACGTTCGGATTCTGCGCGGCGGCGGCGATGGGACCGAGCGCGAGGGGCAATACCAGTGCGAGGGCGCACGCGAGATGGCGGCCTCGGGACACAGGGGTCGTCATGGAGTGCGGGCTGTGGGGGGGACACGCGGTGACGTCGAACCGACGCGACCCCCCTGCTACCCCGTCGACCACTAGGTGTTCATGCCGCCCGGCGATCGCTCAGCGGAACACCGTGAACAGGTACACGCCGTAGACCCCCAGCAGCAGCGCTCCCTCGCCCCGGGTGATGACGAATCCCCGCCGCATGATGGGCAACAGCATCAGCGCCACGCCAGCCATCCACCAAGCGTCGGTACTCACGGCGGCCGCGTCGACTTCGAGTGGCGAGATCAGCGCGACCGTCCCGAGGATCCCGAAGAGGTTCATGATGTTCGACCCGATCACATTGCCGAGTGCCATCTCGCTCTGACCACGGCGCGCCGCGGCGATGGACGCCGCGACCTCGGGGAGCCCCGTGCCGATCGAGACGATGGTGAGGCCGATGACGCGCTCGCTGAGGCCGGCGAGCTCCGCGAGGGTCACCGCGCCCTTGAGCAAGATGTTGCCGCCGCCGACCAGCAGCACGATCCCAACGGCCAGCAAGCCCAGCGATGGTCCCAGCCGCTGCAGGCGTCCTGAGAACGACCGCACCTGCACTTCTTCGGCGAGGTCCGAGGCCTCCTCGGCCTGCAGGTCGTTGCGTGCGATCCGCACGACGAAGGCCGTGAAGATGACCAGCGCGAGCACGAAGAACAGCCCCTCGAGCCGGTCCAGCCGTCCGTCGCGGATCAGCAGCAGGCATTGCAGGGAGGCCACGAGCATCACCGGCCACTCCAAGCGCACCACGTTGCCGTGCACCCGGATGGGCTGGATGAGCGCCGTGAGGCCGAGCACCACGCAGATGTTGAAGACGTTCACCCCGAGCACATTGCCGATCCCGATGTCGGCGTTGCCGCGCAGGGCCGACGTGGCGCCGATGGTGAGCTCGGGCAGCGAGGTGCCCATGGCGACGATCGTCAAGCCGATGACCGCCGGCGACATGCGCGCGAGCCGCGCGATGACCGTGGCGCCGCGCACCAGCAGGTCGGCCCCCGTGCCCAGGAGGACGATGCCCAGCGCGACGAGCGCGAGCGAGAGGGTGGCGTTCACGCGCCCGGCAGCGGGCGCAGATCCCGGCGTCGGAGGTACTCGACCGTGGGGAAGCCGAGGCGCTCCCAGGCCAGATTGGCGTGTACGTTCTCGGGCGTCGAATGCAAGCGGATCTCGGTGAGGCCACGCGCGCGGCACCAGGTGGCCGCCGCGTCGACGAGTTGGGTCAGGATGCCTTTGCGGCGCTGTGACTCGATCACATAGACCGAGGCGATGTACCCGAAGCGCGCAGGCCGCAGCAGCGGCGACCCGCGCCCCTCGATACACCGCAGCATACCCACCGGTTGCTTGCCGAGCATCGCGATCATGGTGATCTCGCGCCCTGAGGCCAGAAAGAGTGGCGTGGTGCGCACCGCCCGTTCTTCGGCGTCGTCACGGAGTCGCCCATAGATGGGATTGTCCGCGTGTTCCTTGAGCAGCGCGATCCGGAAGCGCACGATGGTCTCGATGTCGTGCAGATTCGCCGGTCGAATCACGACGCCGGAGGCCGGGAGGTCGGTACTCGGTCGGGCCCGGGAGGGGCGTGAGCTGCGGGGAGCGCGCGAGGCCACGGTCCGAAACTACGCCCAGGATCGATGTCCGCCAGAGGCCGGGCTGGGCCGGGAGCCGCGCCGCGCCCGGCTCAGCCGAAGTCCTCGAGGTCGTCGCGGCCACCCCGGCGGCGGCGGGGTGGCTCGGGGGCGCGCCCGTAGAGCCCCGCATCGCTGCGGCTGAGCTTCCGCCGCGAGACCAGCGCCTCCAGGATCAACTCGGCCGCCGCGACCACCTCGCCCGGCGTCCCGCTGCCACCCAGCCCGGCCTCCTGCACGAGATCGAGCAGGGTCGGGATGCCCGTGAAGGCCTTGAGCAGCAGTGCCGACGGGGCGTCCTCGGTGACTTCGAGCGCGTGGCCGGCATCGAAGTGCATCACGATGTCGTCGGTGGGCAGGCTGTCGGTCTCGGCCGAGAGGGTCGCGTCGGCGGCCCGCCGGATCAACTCGCGCGCGATCGGCGCCGCCCCGACCAGCTCGCCCTCGTACTCCAGCTCGAGTTTGCCCGTGATGGCCGTCAGCGCGGCGTACAGGTCCGACAACCGCGGGACCGCCTCAGCCTCACCGTGTTCCAGAGCGCGGCGCTCGGCACTGGAGACGACGTTCTCAAGGAGCGTGATCGGCAAGCGCTGGGACACCCCCGAACGCTTGTCGATGCGACGGTCGCTGCGCGCCTCGAAGGCCACCCGCTCCACGACATCGCGCACGAGGTCGGGGATGCGGACGGGCAGCGCATCGCGGTCGGTCCATGCCTCTTGTGTCGTGATCGCGACGCCGAGCTCCACCGAGAGCGGGTAGTGCGTGATGATCTCGGAGCCGATGCGGTCCTTGAGCGGCGTGATGATCTTGCCGCGCGCGGTGTAGTCCTCCGGGTTCGCCGAGAAGACGAGCAGGACGTCGAGGGCGAGACGGACGGGGTAGCCCTTGATCTGGACATCGCCCTCCTGCATGACGTTGAACAGCCCCACCTGCACCTTGCCCGCGAGATCCGGCAGCTCATTGAGCGCGAAGATGCCGCGGTTGGCGCGGGGCAGCATGCCGTAATGGATGGTCAGCTCGTCCGCCAGGAGATGTCCCCCACGCGCCGCTTTGATCGGGTCGACATCGCCGATCAGGTCGGCCACGGTGACGTCGGGCGTGGCGAGCTTCTCGACGAATCGTTGATCGCGGTCCACCCAGGCGATGGGCGTGTCGTCGCCGGCCTCGCGCAGCAGTTCACGGCCGTACTTGGAGATGGGCGCGAAGGGATCGTCGTTGATCTCGGAGCCGGCGATCACGGGGATGGTGTCGTCGAGCAACGTCGTGAGCGCCCGCAGGATGCGTGACTTGGCTTGCCCTCGGAGTCCGAGCAGGATGAAGTTGTGCCGCGAGAGGATCGCGTTGGCGATCTGCGGCATCACTGTGTCGTCGTAGCCGAGCACGCCCTCGAACAGCGGCTGTCCGGACTGGAGGCGGCGGATGAGGTTTGCGCGGAGCTCGGCCTTGACCGAGCGGTGGCGGCGCGTGGGGTCGGCCCAGGGGGATGCCTTGAGGGCGGCCAGTGTCGTGGGGAGGGTGGTCATCACGGGAACAATGCGCGGGGGGCGGGTGGGGTGCCAAGGGGGGATTAGTGCGGGGGTATTCCACGGGAACAAGCGAAACTGGGGGAAGGGCGGATAGGGCGGGTGGGTCCGTCGGGCGGGATCCGCCGTTTCCGCGGTTTCGGATGCTTCTGTGGACCCTTCACTCACTCCGAGCCCGTCCCACGAAGCGCCGGAACTGTGGGCGGGCCGCGCCAAAGTTGAGCAGCAGGCCGACCTGGACGCCGGTGGCGAGCAGGTAGTTGACCACTTGTCGTCCGTGGGCGTCGTGCATGGTCTCGACGGCCTTGAGTTCGACCAACACGCGGCGTTCAACGATGAGGTCGGCGACGAATCGGCCTACGGGGTGCCCGTCGTAGTACACGGTGGTGGGGCACTCACGGACGTACTTGACGCCTCTCGTGGTCAGCTCTACTGCGAGGGACGCCGCATACACGGACTCGAGGAAACCGGGGCCGAGCTGGTTGTAGACGCGGAAGTACGCGCTCAGGACGGTGGCGGTGACATCGGCGTGGAGCAAGTCAGCGGTGGTCATGCCCCCCACGCTGCACCCACCCGTCAACGCAACGTCACTTCCACCTGGTTGTCGTAGAACGTGGCGCCACCGCCGAGGTCGGTCTCGCGCTGGCTGGTGGTGGCGTTGGCGTTCTGGCCGTCGGCGGCATACTTGAGCCACCAGATGCTCGGTGCCCAGACCACGCCGCGCCGGATGCTGTCCTCGACGCGCGCCGTCACCGTGAAGGCGCCGCGGTCGTTGCGGATCTCGACCTGCGCACCGGTCGTGATCCCGCGCGGGGCGGCGTCGTCGGGGTGGATGACGCAGTCCGGCCCCGGGACACTGCGGCGCAGCTTGTCGACGTTCACGAACGTGGTGTTGAGGAACTGGTGCGCCGGCGACGAGATCAGCGTCAACGGCCAGCGGGCGACCAACGCCGGATCGCGCTCGGCACTCTCGTACGGCGGGATGTAGGTGGGAAGCGGGTCCATCCCCAGCGCGGCCAGTCGTTCGCTGACGAACTCGCACTTGCCGCTGGGCGTCGGGAATCCGCCGTGCGCGTAGGGGGCGTAGCGCGGCGGGACATTCAGGCGCACCCATCCCCGTTCCAGCAGCCGCTCGAAGGTGACGCCCTGCATACGCTCGTGTGTACTGGCGAGCGCCTGCTCGACGAGTGTGCGGTCGCTGTCGCGAAGGCAGGGGTCGGTCAGTCCCATCGCCGCGGCGAGACGGCGGAAGATCTCGGTGTTCGGCAGCGCCTCGCCGATGGGCGCGATGGCCGGCCGATTCAGCGACGCGTAGCAGTGTCCGTACGCCAGATGCACGTCGAGGTGCTCGAGCTGCGTGGTGGCCGGAAGCACGTAGTCGGCGTAGTCGGCGGTATCGGTCTGGAAGTGCTCCAGCACCACCGTGAACAGGTCCTCGCGGCGGAGGCCTTCGCGCACGCGCTCCAGGTCGGGCGCGACGGCGGCGGGGTTGGAGTTGTACACGACCATCGCCATCACCGGTGGCCCGCCCACGCCGGCGTCGGGCAGCGTGAGCGCGTCGCCGAGGCGGATCATGTTGATGGTGCGCGCGGGCGGGCCGAGGTCGGGGCGCTGCAGCGCGGCGGTGTCGAACTTGAAGTTGCCGCTGGTGCTGAGTTGCACGCCGCCGCCCGGGTGCCGCCAATGGCCCGTGATCGCCGGCAGGCAGGCGATGGTCCGCACGGCCATGCCACCGCCCGCGTGGCGCTGCAGCCCGTAGTTGATGCGCACGAAGGCCGCACGCGCCCGGCCATAGCGCCGTGCGAGGTCGACAATCACCGCCGCATCGATGCCGGTCGTGGCCGCCGCGCGCTCGGGGGGCCACTCGGCGGCGCGGGTCCGCAGCGCGTCCTCGCCCAGCGTGTACTGCGCGAGATAGTCGCGGTCCTCGAGCCCCTCGGCGAACAGCACGTGCATGATGCCGAGGGCGAGCGCCGCGTCGGTGCCCGGACGGATGGCGATCCACTCGTCACACTGCGCGGCGGTGCGGGTGCGGATGGGGTCGATGCAGATGACCGTCGCGCCCGCCTCACGGGCCCTGGTGATGAAGGGCCAGAGATGCGGGTTCGACGTGAGGGTGTTCGTGCCCCAGAGGATGATGAGGTCCGACTCCGGGACCGAGTCGGTGTCCGCGCCGATGGACGCGCCGACGGTCATCATCATGCCCACCTTGCCGGCCGTCGCGCAGATGGTGCGATCGAGCCGCGAGGCGCCGAGCGTGTGGAAGAGCCGGCGGTCCATGGACTCGCTCTGGAGCAGGCCCATCGTGCCCGCGTACGAGTACGGCAGGATGGCCTCGGCCCCGTGGGTCGCGATGACCTGGTGCAGCCGTGCGGCGATATCGCGCAGAGCCTCGTCCCATCTCACGGGCGCGAACTGACCGCTGCCCTTGGGTCCGACGCGGCGCAGCGGTCGTGTGAGCCGGTCGGGATGGTAAGTGCGCTCGAGGTAGCGGTTGACCTTGGCGCAGAGGAATCCCGCGGTGACCGGGTGGTCGGGATCGCCTTGGATGCGCACCGCGCGGCCCTCTTCGACCGTGACCAGGGTGGCGCAGGTGTCGGGGCAGTCGTGCGGGCAGGCCCCGCGGACGATGCCGGTGTCGAGCAGCGGGAGGGTGGCGGTCGCCATACGTCGTGGAAAGATAGTCAGCGCCGTGACACTTCTGGGCGGGCGCTCCGTAGTGAACCCGACCACTCACCCCGGAGCAGCCTGATGTTGATGACCACCACGCCGACCATCGAAACGCACACCATCGAGCAGTACCTGGGGGTGGTGTCGGGCGAGGCGATCCTCGGCGCGAACATCTTCAAGGACTTCTTCGCCGGCATCCGCGACATCGTCGGCGGGCGCTCGGCGGCGTACGAGGAGGAGCTGCGCAAGGCGATGGCGATCGCCTACGACGAGATGCAGGTGGAGGCCCGGGCGCTGGGCGGGAATGCCATCGTCGGGGTGGACCTGGACTTCGAGAGCATCAGTGTCAGCCGGTCCGGGTCGATGCTGATGGTCACGGCCTCGGGGACGGCGGTGCGGATCGCGCCGAAGTAGACGGTCGCCGCGGGGATCCTCCGCGCGGGCGCGCCGTTCGATTAACTTCCCGCGCGTCCTCCCGCCCCCACCCATGACGCTCGCAGAGTTCCACCACCCGCCGCGTTTCCCGCGTGGCTTTCGCTGTGCCAGCCGCCACGTCGGCCTCAAGCCCGAGGCGCGCGACCTGGCGTTGTTCGTCTCAGAGGTCGATGCCGCCGCCGCCGCGGTGTTCACGCGCAACCAGTTCCCGGGGGCGCCGATCATCCTGGGCCGCGAGACCATCCGGGGTGGGGTGCTGCGGGCGGTCGTCGTCAACAGCAAGGTGAGCAACGTCGCCACGGGGGCGCGTGGTGTCGAGCATGCCCGGCGCATGGCGGCCGCGGCCGCGACGGAGCTGGGGACGACGCCCGACAAGATCCTCGTGAGCTCCACCGGGGTGATCGGCGTGCCGCTGCCCATCGAGAAGATCGAGCGTGGGTTGCCCGGGATCGCGCTGGACCTGACCGACGATCCGCTGGTCGGCGCGCTGGGCATCATGACGACGGACTCGCACCCCAAGGCTCTGTCGCTGAGTGTCGGCGAGGCGACGATCACCTGGGTGGCCAAGGGCTCGGGGATGATCGAGCCGAACATGGCGACGATGCTGGCCTACATCTTCACCGACGCGGCCCTCGATGCGGCGACGCTGGACCGGCTGCTGCGCGAGGCGGTGGACGACTCGTTCAACATGTTGTCGGTGGACACCGACACGAGCACGTCGGACACAGCGGCGCTGCTGGCGAACGGGCTGGCCGGCGCGGTGGACGAGGCCGCGTTCGCGGCCGCGTTGCGGGCGGGCTGCATCCGCATGACCGAGATCCTCGCGCGCGACGGCGAGGGGGCGCAGCATCTGATCCGCGCCACCGTGCGGGGTGCCGCGACGCGCGATGATGCACGGCGCATCGCGAAGTCGCTGGTCAACTCGCCGCTGATCAAGACGATGGTGCACGGCGCGGACCCGAACGTCGGGCGCCTGCTGATGGCCGTGGGCAAGTGCGTCGATGTCACGATCGACGCGAGCCGCACGGATGCGTGGATCAACGGCCATGTCGTGGTGGAAGCGGGCGCGCGCGCGCACTTCGACGATGCGACGGTGCGCGGGACGCTGGGCCGGGAGGTCGTGGATCTCGAGGTCGCCCTGCATGTGGGGGCGGCCTCGGCGGTGGCCTACGGCTGTGACCTGACGGCCGGGTACATCGAAGAGAACGCGGCGTACTACAGCAGCTAGCCGTCGATCCGGGCGGGCAGGTCGTCCTCGCCATGATGGACCACGATGTCCTCGCCGTCGCTGAGTTCACGGCGCAGCATCGCGATGGCCATCGCGCCCTGGCGCGGTGAAACGACGCTGGACCGCACATCGCCGACGTCCTTGCCGTCCCGATCCCGCACGATGCCGTGTGGCGGCAAGGGATGCGGGGCGTGGATGGTCCGCAGGTACTTGTTGACGTGTCCGCGGAAGTGGAGTCGTGCCACCACCTCTTGGCCGGTGTAGCAGCCCTTGGTGTACGAGATGGCGTGGAGTTGGTCGAGGTTGGCTTCCTGCGGGATCGTGGTGTCGTCCATGTCGATCCCCCACTCGGGCCGTCCCGCTTCGACGCGGGCGATGTCGGCCGCCGCGAGGCCCACCGCCCGGGCGCCCGCATCGATCAGCGCATGGAACAGATGGTCGGCCGCGTCGGCCGCGACGATGCAGTCGAATCCGCTGACCCCGTAGTCCGGACTCCGCAACACCAAGGCCGGGTGCCCCGCAACGGTCGTCGTGAGATGCTGGTAGGGGGCCAGTTGGGTGAGCACCGACGCATCGGCCGCGCCGAGCCGGGCGAGGATCGCCGCCGCTCGCGGGCCATAGGCCCCCACGCAGCCGGTGTCGGCCGAGACGTCGGTATAGGTGGCGAGTCGCGGATTCACGTACTTGCGCACGAGGTCGCTCCACCCGGCGGCGGCGCGGGCGGCGACATCGACCGTGAGGTCGTCGGCCCGCCGGAAGACGCGGACATCGGCGACGATCTTTCCCTTCGCCGTGAGGGCGGCCGCGTAGCAGCCGTGGCCGGGCGTGAGCGACTCGACATCGTTGGTGACGAGGCCGCCGAGGGTCGCGGCCGCCTTGGCCCCCGAGAAGACCCAGCGGGCGCGCTCATCGCGGCGGATGACGCCACAGCCCTCCTGCAACGCGGCGTACTCCCGCGACGGGTCGTCGTAGGCGAGCGCGACGCTGCGCCCTCCGAGCACGAGTGTTTCGCGGGGTGCGACGCTCACAGGACGGCGGTCAGCAGGATCGGTACGACGAGCGGCATGCTTCAACATTACGCCCGGCGCACGGCCCCGCCACTATGCGCCCGCCGCCGGCGCGCTGCGCGCCGCGTACGCCGCATCCAGCACCTCCACCGGATGTCGTGCGACGGTGCGAGATCCGCTGCGGCGCAACCCACCGCCGATCTGCATCAGGCACCCGGGATTCCCGGTCGCGACGATGTCGGCGTCGGTGGCCGCGATGGCCGCGAGCTTGGGGGCGAGGACGCGCTCGGCGACGTCGGGCTGGAGCAGGTTGTAGATGCCGGCGCTGCCGCAGCACTGGTCACTGCCGGTGAGTGGGACGAGGGTGCTGCCAGTGGCCGCACGGAGCACGGTGAGCGGTGGTGTCACGAGGCGCTGCGCGTGCTGCAGATGACAGGGCGCGTCGTATGTCACGCGGCGCGTCGGCCCCGCAGCCGGCACGGGGCCCGCGGCTGCCAGCAGTTCGCTGACATCGCGTACCCGTGCGGCGACGGCCGACGCGCGCGCTGACCAGTCGGGATCGTCGTGCAGGAGATGCCCGTAGTCCTTGAGCATGGCGCCGCAACCGGCGGAGTTGACGGCGATCAGCTCGGCGCCGCTGGCCTCGAAGGCCGCGATGTTCGCGCGGGCGAGCCGCTGTGCCGTCGCGCGATCGCCGGCATGCGCATGCAGCGCGCCGCAACAGCGTTGGCCTGCGGCAGGGCACAGGCGGTAGCCGTTCACGGTGAGCGTCCGCTCTGTCGCACGGTTCACCGGCGCGAACAGCCCTTCCATGACACAGCCCGTGAGCAGCGCGACCCCTGCGCGCTCCGGCACCGCTGGCCCGCGGGCCGCCCGGTAGGTCGCGCCGCGCTCGCGTGCGGTCGAGGCGAGCAGTGCGAACGGGGTGGCGAGGCGCGTGGGGAGCAGTCGCGCAGCCGCAGCAGCGAGGCCGGTCGCACGCACGACGCGCGCGGCCGCGAGCACCATCGGGAGCAACACGGGCGACGCGAACACGGCGAGCACCGCGCGGCCGATCCACGGGAGGGGCGTGAGCGCCCGTTCGGTGGCCCGCGTCGCCTCGAGCAGCTCGCCGTAGGGTACCCCCGATGGGCAGGCGGTCTCGCAGCCGCGACAGCCGAGGCAGCTGTCCAGCGCCGACGACACATCAGGATCGTCGAGTCGCACGCGATGCTCGAGGACCGCGCGCATCAGTACGAGTCGGCCCCGTGGCGAGGCGTTCTCGTCTTCGAGCGCGAGGTAGGTGGGGCAGGCCGGGAGACAGAATCCGCAGTGCACACAGGCGTCGAGGCCGGCGGCGGCCGCAGCGAGAGGCGTCGTCGAGACCGTCGTCATGGGGTGCCCGGCTCGGTGGGTCGCGGCACGCTCCGCGTCGCGATCGCTGCTGCTCGCGACGTCATACCGCCACCACCTGCGCCGCGAACGCCGCGATCACGCGTGCGCGCAGGTCGAGCGCGACCGGGTCCGGCGCTGGCGCCGGGACGACCGTGTAGGGTCCGCGCGCCCGCAGCGTCGTCCACACTGCGTGATCCACCGCGACGGCCGGGCCGCAGGCACCGAGCGGCGCCCGTGTCGCTGCGACGTGCGCCGCATTCCCCGCGATCCATATGACCTGATGCGCGACGGCAGGCAATCCGATGACGGCGGCCACATCGGCCGGGATCCGCTCGGTCGCGAGTGGCGCGTAGGGCCCGCGGCACAGTACGTCCAAGGCCTCGGCATCGATTGCGCTCGCCGGGATGGCCCAGCTCTCCTCGACGTCGGGGCGTGCGCGGAGTCGCAGCGAGGCCTGCGTGATGCGCCCCAGTGCCTCCCCTGACCCGATGGCGAGTCGCGTGAGATCGAACCCGGCCACGTTCTTGACCACGCGTCCACCCGCACAGATGGTCGCCCCGCGATGGTCCACGAGCGTGAGGCCGAGCGTGAGATCGCGCGGCGCGCCGAGCGTGCGGCGCGTGGGGCCGACGAGTCCACGCGCGAGCACCTCGCCCACGGTGAGCTGGTCATCGCCCCACGGCAACAGTGGCGCCCACTGCCGATGCGGGCGGGTGCAGGCATCCAGCTCGGCGAGCGTCATCGTCGCGGTGACCGTGATCGTGAGGTCGGCGGGACGATACTCGATCACGCCTGATGGGTCCGGCGTCGACGGCGGCGGCGCCGTTGGCAGCCGCAACGCGGTCCCGTGCGTGGGCGCCGCCGTGGTCCCGATCCACTCCCGGCAGCTGTGGACGGGCACCACCTTGCCGGGGTTCGCCCGGCGATCGGGGTCGAAGACCGCGCGCAGGCGGCACATCGCGTCGAGCGTGTCGGGCGTGAAGAGGTGTTCCATGTATGCGAGCTTGTCGAGCCCCACGCCGTGCTCACCCGAGATCGTCCCGCCGGCCGCGATGCAGGTCGCCATCACCTCGTGCATCGCCGCGTGGACCCGCGCCGACATCGCCGGGTCGTCGGCGTCGTAGGGGATGTTCGGGTGCAGGTTCCCATCGCCCGCGTGGAACACGTTGCAGATGGTGAGTCCATGCCGGGCCCCGATCTCGCTGATGGTGGCGAGCACGGGCGCCAGGACACTGCGCGGCACGACCGCGTCCTGCACCACCAGGTGCGGTGCGATGCGGCCCATCGCGCCGAAGGCCTTCTTGCGGCCCTGCCAGAGCCGCGCACGCGCCTCGGGTTCCTCCGCGACACGCACTGTTCTGGCCCCATGCGTGCGGCAGATGGACTCGATCCGTGCGGCGTCGACCGGGACGGCGGCCTCGCTTCCATCGACCTCGACCAGCAGCACCGCGGCCGCGTCGGTGGGATAGCCGGCGGCGTAGTGGGAGGCCTCCACCGCAGCGATGGTCGCGTGGTCCATCATCTCGCAGGCGGCCGGAAGGATGCCCGCGGCGACGATCGCAGTGGTGGCGGTCGCGGCCGCCTCGAGCGTGACGAAGTCGGCGAGCAGGGTGCGGACCGCGGCCGGGTCGGGCGTCAGCCGGACGGTCAGTTCGATGGCGACGCCGAAACAGCCCTCACTGCCGATGAAGGCACCAAGCAGGTCGGGCCCTTCGTCGGGTGTGCTGGGGGCATGCAGCGTGGTCACGCGGCCATCGGGGAGCACGATGGTCGCGGCGACGATGTGATTGAGCGTTACCCCGTACTTGAGGCAGTGCGGCCCGCCCGCGTTCTCGGCCACGTTGCCGCCGATCGTGCAGGCCGCTTGGCTGGAGGGGTCGGGCGCGTAGTGCAGGCCGTATGGCGCGACCGCGGCGGTGAGCGTCACGTTGACGACGCCGGGCTCGACGGTGGCCGTGCGCGCACGCGGGTCGATGGCGACGATGCGCTTGAGCCGGTGCACGCCGAGCAGGGCGAGGTCGTCAGCGAGCGCACCGCCGGACAGCCCCGTACCGGCGCCGCGGGCGACGAAGGGGACCGCGTGCCGGTGCAGCGCGCGAACGACGGCGATGACCTCGGCCTGCGTTCCCGGGAAGACGCCGAGGGCCGGGCGGAAGCGATAGCCGGGCAGGGCGTCGGATTCGTACACGAGCAGCGCGGGCGCGCGCGTGACGACGTGCCGTTCGCCGACGATCGCGCGCAGCTCGCCGAGCAAAGCAGGGGGCAGTCGCACTCGCGGAAACTAGCGGGGGGAGGGTCGAAAACGCGACGCGCGCGGAGGGATCCCCCGCGCGCGCCACCTCGCAAGACCGTTCCGGGCGGTCAGGCGATATTCCAGAAACCGGAGAGGCCGGCCCCCTCGGGCGAGTTGCGCAGCTTGTCGAAGGCACGCTCCCGGATCTGCCGGACCCGTTCGCGGGTGACCCCCATCAGGACCCCGATGCGCTCCAGCGTCATGGGCTCGGCGCCGGGTTCGAGGCCGTAGTAGAGCGAGAGGATCTTGCGTTCGCGCGGCGTGAGGTAGCGGCGGAAGAGCTTCGAGATGAATTCCTTGATGAGCGACGAGTCCGTGGAGTCCTCGATCTGTTCGGAGTCGATGCCGGCGAAGCGCTCGCCGAAGGTGCTGGCCTCGCGGTCGGAGCGATCGACCGGGGCGTCGAGCGAGACCTCGGTCGTCGAGATGGACTTGGAATGCCGGACCTGGGTCACGGGCTCGTCGAGCACGCGCGCGAGTTCGTCCTCGGTGGGGTCGCGCTTGAGGGTCTGCGAGAGGATGGTCTCGGCCTTGGCCATCCGGATGAGCTGAGAGTTCTGGTTCAGCGGGATGCGCACGGAGCGGGTCTGCTCGGCGAGGGCCTTGAGGACAGCCTGCCGGACCCACCACACGGCGTATGAGATGAACTTGACCCCTTGGTCGGGATCGAACTTGCGAACCGCCTTGAGCAGGCCCTCGTTGCCGATGGCGACGAGCTCGCTGAGGTCGAGGCCGTGGCCCTGGTATTTCTTGACGTACGAGATGACGAAGCGGAGGTTCGAGATGACCAGCCGCTCGGCGGCGGCCTCATCGCCGCGCTGCGCGAGGCGGGCGAGGCGTTTTTCCTCGGCGGCGTCGCCGATCAGCGGGAGCTTCTGGATGTCCGCGAGGTACTGATCAAAGGCAGAGGCAGGCGCGGAACGCGCGATCTGTTTGGGTCGGGCCGTAGGGGTGCGGGGCGCGGCAACAGCAGTCGACATACGTTCGGCCAATCCTGTGAAAGATGGTGGCGGTCGCAACCCGGGGGGCAGGACGCACCCGCCGGGGAAGCCACGATAGGGCGCGGACTCGCGAACGTCAACACAAAATTTCGCGCGCCATCTCCTGTACGTTCGGCCAGCTTTGCGGCCAGTGCCGTAAGTCGTTGCGAATTATTAACTTTAACTAGTTAGCGTGCGCATTCCGCCCGTGTGGACAACTTCCGCTACTTCCACGAATAGTCACGAAGTAGCGTTATCACCACGTCGTCCGGGACCGATGTCGTCCACTGTTCGAAGCGCCCGATCGCAGCGGGCAAGGCATACGCCGCCGCGCCGGCCAGGCGCTTCTTGTCACTCTGCGTCCGCGCGAGCAGCGCCTCGGGCGGAAGGGAGGTCCTCGAGGGCAACCCGAGGTCGAGCAGTACGCGTTCGATCCGCTCGGCGGTCCCCGCGGCGGTCACGCCGAGTTGCTCGCCGAGCGTAGCCTCGAGCGCCATGCCGATCCCGACGGCTTCCCCATGTCGCAGGGCATATCCGCTCTCGGCCTCGATGGCGTGGCCCAGGGTGTGGCCGAAATTCAGGATCTTGCGCTCGCCTTGCTCGCGCGGGTCGGCGTTCACCACGGCGGACTTGATCGCCACGGAGCGCTCGATGAGGGCGAGCATCGCCGGTGACGCCGCCGCTCCCGGCTCGAGCAACGCCGCGCCCGCAGCCGCGATGGCCTCGAAGTAATCCTCGTCGCGGATCGCGCCGTGTTTCAGGGCCTCGGCCAGCCCGGCGCGCAACTCGTCTTGGGGCAGGGTCGCAAGGAGCAGCGGGTCGATCGCGATGTGTGTCGGGGGATGGAACGCCCCGACGAGATTCTTGCCGCCGGGCACGTCGAGCCCCGTCTTGCCGCCGATCGACGCGTCGATCATCGCGACCAACGAGGTCGGGACTTGGACCACCGGCACCCCTCGCAGGTAGGTCGCGGCGACGAACCCTGCCACATCGCCGACCACGCCACCGCCGAGGGCGATGACCACGGCGTCACGGCCCAGACCAAGTGCCAGCAGTCGGTCGGTCAGTGTCGCCCAGGTCTCGCGGGTCTTGTGAGACTCGCCGGCCGGCATGGTGAGAACGACCGGGTCGAAGGTGGAGAGCCCCGCGGCGACGCGGTCGGCGTGCAGCGGCGCCACGTTCGAATCGCTGATGATCACCGCGCGGTGCGCGGTGAGCTGCAGCCGCGACCCCAGCTCGAAGGCAAGCGAGGGACCGATCAGGACCTGCGACCCGGCCGCGTCCGCCAGACGCCGCACCGTGCTCACCAGGTGACTTCGCCCGCGCCGGCGCGGGCGTTGGCCACCCGGGCCAGCACGAACAACAGGTCCGACAGCCGGTTCAGGTACACGACCACCATCCGCGGGATCTCGGTATCGCGCATGAGGGTGATGACCCGCCGTTCGGCGCGTCGGCAGACCGTGCGGGCCACGTGCAGGGCGGCGGCCTTGGGCGTGCCGCCGGGCAGGATGAACGCCCGCAGCGGCTCCAGCTCGGCCTCGCCCTCGTCGATGGCACGCTCGAGCTGCGCGATGCGTTCGTCGTCGATACGCGCCTTGGCCAGTTGCTCGGCCATCTTGTCGCGGTCGGGGGTGGCCAGCAGGGCGCCGATCGCGAACAGGTCCCGCTGCAGCGGCGCGAGGACCTCGTCGATCCGGGGCATCACGTCGACGGCCCGGGCCATGCCGATGGCGGCATTGAGCTCGTCGATGTCGCCGTAGGCCTCGACGCGGGGGTGGTCCTTGGTCACGCGACCACCGCCGAAGAGGCCGGTGTCGCCGTCGTCGCCGGTGCGCGTGTAGATCTTGAGGGTCATACCCAAACTTACATCGGCGGCGGACGTGGCCCGAGGGCGACGGGCGTTGCCCGGACCTCGTCCGAGAGGCGATTTTTCAGGATGGCGACACACGAGATGCGGGATGTGACGATCATCGGCGGCGGCCCCACGGGGTTGTTCGCCTTGTTCTATGCGGGCATGCGGGGGGCGACGGCACAGATCGTCGATGCACTCCCCGAGTTGGGCGGCCAGTTGGCGGCCTTGTATCCGGAGAAGTTCATCTTCGACGTCGCCGGATTCCCGCGGGTGTTGGCCAAGGACCTTGTGCACAACCTGCGGGAGCAGGCGGCGCAGTTCGGACAGCCGACGCACCTCAACCAGCGGGTCATCGCCCTGCACGAGCGGGACGGCCATTTGGAGCTCGAGACGGAGACGGATCGCTTCCCGACGCGCTCGGTGATCATCGCGGCGGGGATCGGTGCCTTCGCCCCCCGTCGACTGCCGCAGGCCTGTGCCGAGCCCTGGTATGACAAGGGCATCTACGACCGCGTGCTCGAGCCGTCGGCCTTCCATGGTCAGCACGTGCTGATCATCGGTGGTGGGGACTCGGCGTTCGACTGGACGGCGCAGTTGGTGGACAAGGCGGCCTCGGTCACGCTGGTGCATCGCACGGACCGGTACCGGGCCCACGCGTCCACGGTGGCCGAGGTGCTGGCCGCCGAGGCGGCGCAGCGCTGCGCGGTGTACCCCTTCCACGAATTGCACGACATCGTCGCGGCCGAGGGGAAGATCGTCGAGGTGGCGCTGCGGAACGTGAAGGACAAGAGCACCCGGAGCGTCCGGGCCGATGTGGTGTTGCCCATGTTGGGGTTCGTCAGCGACCTTGGCGCCCTCACCCAGTGGGGCCTGACGCTCGAGAAGGACGAGATCGTCGTCAACTCGCAGATGGAGACCGGGCGGCCGGGGATCTATGCGGCGGGTGACATCACCACCTACCCGGGCAAGCTGAAGCTCATCGCCTGCGGGTTCGCCGAGGCGGCGACCGCGGTGAACCAGGCGGTGCACTGGGTGTATCCCGAGAAGAAGGTCAATCCCGGCCACAGCTCGAATCTGGCGATCTTCGGCCAGAGCGAGTGACCCGTGCGGCACCCGATCCAGCGGGGTTGCTCCTGGTGGCCCTGTCTCGTCATCCAACGATGATCCCGCACTGTCCAGTCCCGCGCTGATGACCACGCTCGGTCGCTGGCGGTCCGTCCTCGGCGCGCTGCTCCTGATGACGGCGGACGCAGCAGCACAGGCAGGGTCCACCTGCGCCCCGGGCAGCGACACCGAAGTGCGGCTGCTGGCCTTCGAGGGCAACCGCAGTTTCTCGGACGCGGTGCTGGCCGACGGGCTGCAGACGTCGGCGTCGTCGTGGACGCGTCGGGTGCTCCGGCGCTTCGGCACGCGGCACTGCCTGGACCGGCTGCAGGTGCGCGACGACGCGCTCCGCTTGCAGATCTACTACCGCAATCACGGCTACGCGGCCGTACGCGTGGACACGGCCATCACGCCGCTGAGCCGGGGTGCGGTGGCGGTGCGTTTCGTGATCGACGAGGGTCCCCTGACGCGGATCGACACGCTGCGGGTCCTGGGGCTCGACGCGGTCCCGGAGCGGGAGCGACTGCTGCAGGGGCTCCCGCTGCGCGAGGGTGAGGCCTTCGACAAGTACGCGCTGTACCGGTCACTGGACACCCTGACGCGCCGCCTGCGGAACGGCGGGTATCCGGCCGCCGAGGTGTTCTACTTCTACGCCTCCGACACGGCGGCGCGCTCGGCGGTCGTGGAGCTCGATGTGTCGCCCGGCACGCGGGCGCGCATCGGCAGCATCTCGATCACGTCGGCGCCGGTGCGCCCGGGGGGCGAGGCGGTCCCGGCGTCCACCGTGCAGCGCTTGCTCAGTGTGCGCGAGGGCGATCTGTACCGCGAGTCCGCACTGGAGCGGAGCAAGCGGACGCTGTTCCAGACGGACATCTGGCGGGTGATCGGGGTCGATGTCGACTCGGCCGATGTCGCGCCACCCGGCGCGGCCGAGGTCGATGTGCGTATCGCTCTGACCGAGGCGCTCACCAAGTCGCTGCGGCCCAGCGTGGGGTACGGCACGCTGGACTGCTTCCGCACGGATGCCGAGTATCGCGATGTGAACTTCCTCGGGTCGGCGCGGCGCTTCGAGGCGCGGGGCCGGGTGTCGAAGATCGGTATCGGCGCGCCGCTGGGCGGTGCGGCCTCACTGTGCCCGACCCTGCGCGAAGATCCGTACAGCGAGGATCTCAACTACTACGCGGCCGTCAGCTTGATCGAGGCCACGGACCGCCTGTTCTCGTGGCGTCCGAGCGTGACGCTGTATTCGGAGCGTCGCTCGGAGTTCCGCGCCTTCTTGCGCGAGACGCCGGTCGGGACGGTGTTCTCGTCCACGCGGACCGGCAGCCGCCGGCGCACCTGGGTGAGCAGCTACCAGCTGGAGTACGGCCGCACGCAGGCGCAGCCGGCGCTGTTCTGCGCCCTGCAGAGCGTGTGCACGGCCGAGGACCGCGATCCCTTGTTGCGTCTGCGCCGCGTCGCCATCGCCGGTCTCTCCGCGTCGCAGGACTGGAGCGACGTGCCGACGAACCCGAGCCGCGGGGGCGTGGCGCGCGTGGAGCTGCGCCATGCGAACAGTGCGATCGGGTCGGACGCCGGTCTCGAGTTCACGCGGGCCACGGCGGACGTCGCGGTGTACCTGACGTTGCGGCGCGGGGTGGTGCTCGCCCTCCGCGGTCGCGCGGGGGTGGTCACGGGGCCGGAGCTGCGCGGCACCTCGCGGTTCATCCCGGCGCAGGAGCGCTTGTTCGCGGGTGGTCCGACTTCGGTGCGCGGCTTCGAGCAGTCCGACCTGGGGCCCAAGGTGTACATCGCGCGCGGCTACGACACGGTGCGCGTGGGTGGCGGGTCCGGTCCGATCCTGCCGACGGACACCGTGTACTTCCGCGCCGCCAACGCGTCGGCGATCGAGCGGCCCGTTCCCACCGGTGGGACGAGTCTCGTGGTCGGCAACGTCGAGCTGCGGCTGCCGTTCCCGGTGCTCGAGGATCGGCTGCAGTGGACGATCTTCGCGGACGCGGGTGAGCTGTGGACGCCCGGGGCGAGCCAGTCCGAGGATCGCTTCAACGGGCTCAAGGTCACCCCAGGGCTCGGCTTCCGTGTCGTGACGCCGTTCGGCATCCTGCGCATGGATGCCGCGTACAATCGCTACGCGCCCCGCACCGGGTCGGCGTACTATGACGCGCCCGTGCTGGCGGGCGGGCAGCTGTATTGCGTGAGTCCGGGGAATACCTTGCCGATCGTCGGCGTGGGGACCGGGGCGACCGTGCAGGCGGCGGGTCCCTGCCCCTCGGACTTCACGCCGGGCCGTACGCGGCAGCGTGTGCGCTTCGCCTTCGCGATCGGGCAGGCGTTCTAGGATGGCGATGCGCAAGCGCGCGATCGTGCTGCTCAGTGCGGCGATCACGTTGGGGCTGCTCCTCGTGACGGTCGGCGGGGCGTTGTTGTACGCGGGGACGGCGCATGGGCGCAGCTTCCTGCGCGGTCGCGTGGAGGCCGTGCTCGCGGGCCGGATCAACGGGCGGGTGCACGTCGGGGCGATCTCGGGCTCGCTGTGGAGCGACATCCGCATCGATTCGCTGGAGATCCGCGATGTACAGGACTCGCTGGTGCTGGCGAGCGGCCCCATCGCGGCGCGGTACGACGTGGCCGACCTCGTCGATCTGCGGATCATCGTGAAGTCCCTGCGGGTCGAGCGGCCCTTCCTGCATCTGCGTCGCGACACCACCGACGCGTGGACGTACAAGCGGTTGATGCGCAAGCGCACGATGCCCTCGACCCCGAGCACGGGCCGGGGCTTCGGGAGCTTCGTGCTGCTGGATTCGGTCGAGGTGACGGGTGGACAGTTCCGGTGGACGGAGCCGTGGCGGCCGAACGCCGCGCTCACGGGCAGTGCGCGCGACAGCAGTATCGCAGAGGAGCTCGCGCGCACGGACCACGACACGCGCCGGTCGGGCGAGGGCTTCGTGCGCGCGCGGCATTGGCGGGGACTCGGGGCGGTGTTCCCGCGGATCCGGGTCGCGCATCCTGACACGGCCGGTGTGCACCTCACCATCGCGCGGCTCGACGTGGACGAGTCGGACCCGCCGCTGCTGATCAGCGACCTGCGTGGTGAGGTCGAGATCGTCAACGATTCGGTGCGATTGCGGGTCGAGGAGTTCCACCTGCCGGGGTCAGTCGGCCGCGCCGAGGGCGTGGTGACCACGAAGGACGGCCTCGGGGTGGATGTGCGCATCGACTCGGACTCGGTGTCGCTCGCGGATCTCAACTGGGTGTACCCGTACCTGCCGGTCGAAGGCGGCGGCCGGATGCGGCTGCACATCAGCAAGCAGCGCGACTCGGACTACACCGCGTATGCGCTCAGTGACATCGATGTGCGCAGCATGCGCTCGCACCTGGTGGGCGCGATGACCTTCGGGGTCGCGGACGAGCTGGCGGACATCACCGACGTCGATGTCACCCTGCTTCCGCTCGACTTCGTGCTCATCGAGCGCTTCAGCGGTGAACCGCTGCCGCTGCCCTGGGCCGGTGCGCTCCGCGGCCGGGTGCGCGCGCGCGGCGGCCCGCTGGCGCGCTTCGTGGTGGACGAGGCGCAGATCGATTTCGCGGATGCGAACGTGCCCGGGGTGGTGAACCGGTTCCAGGGTGCGGGCGCGCTGGACATCACCGTGCCGGCCCTCACGGCGTTCCAGGACTTCGCGCTGCAGGTGGACCGGCTCGAGATGCGGACGTTGCAGGCGGTGAATCCCGAGTTCCCGCCCTTGCGGGGCTGGGTCGAGGGCGTGGTGCGTCTCGACTCGGTGTGGACCGACGTCCGCTTCCGCGACCTCGATATGCGGTACGCGGACGACACCCTGCCGCGCAGCCGATTCCTGGGCGCGGGTCGCGTGACCACGCTGGTGGATGATCTCGTGTACGATGTGTCGCTGCAGGCCGATTCGCTGTCGCTCGACGCGGTCGCTGCGTCGTACCCGGCGCTGCCCGTCACGGGCATGGTCGCGGGCGCGTTCACCGTGCGGGGTCGGCTCGCCGATCTGGCCGTGGACGGGCAGTGGGCCAACGCCGCGGGGCAGGTGGTGGCGTCGCTGCAGATGGATGCCCTGGAGCCGATGTACGCGGTGAGCGGGCACGTCGATCTCCTCGGCTTCGACCCATCGGGGTGGCTCCGTGGGGCCAAGGACGTGGCCGGTGAGTTCGGTGTGGGGCTCGATCTCGCCATCTCCGGCGACTCGCTCGCGACGCTCGACGGCGGGGTGAAGGTCAGCGTGGAGCGCTCGCGATTCGGTGATGTGCGCGTGTACCGGGGCCGGGCCGATCTCCTCTTCGGGCAGGGACGCGTGGCGGTCGATACCGTGAGCATCGAGACCTCGGCGCTCACCCTGCGTGGCGCGGGCGCGTTGGGGCTGCGGGCCGGGGTGCGCGACTCCGTCCGGTTCGCCATCGACGTCGACTCGCTCGGGGGCCTGCGCTCGCTCGCGCCGCTCGCGGGTCTGGCCGACTCCGTGCCGATGGACTCGCTCACGGGTCGCCTCAGTGGCGGCGGCGTCCTGCGGGGCAATGTCGAGTCGCTCGACGTCGAGGCCGGGATCGCGGGCACCAGTCTCGTGCTGGGCACCACGGAGACGCGGCGTGTCGCCGTGGAGGTCGCGGTCCGTGACATCTTCGACGCGATCACGGGCACGATCACCGCACGGGTGGACTCTGCGGTCGTGGGCGGGATCCGGCTCCAGCAGGCGGTCGGGGCGGTGGCACTCGCAGGGCGTGACACCGCCCGCATCACGCTGGACGTGCTGAGTGCCACCGGACCGACGCTGCTGGTGGCGGCGACCACGGCCACCGATTCGTCGCGCAGCACGACGCACACACGCCTCGAGACCGTCGATCTCGCGATCGATGGGGACCGGTGGCGATTGCAGGGCGCGCAGGACCTGCGCGTCACGCGCGAGGGTCTCTGGGTGGACACGCTCACCTTGCAGTCGTCGGCGGGCGGGAGCATCCGCGTGGCGGCCGCACTGCCCTCGGAGGGCGCGATCGTCGCGGTGCTTCGCGCGACGGCGGTGCCGCTCGCCGACCTCGGTCGCCTGGCGCAGTCGCCCGAATCCGTCGGTGGGCTCGTCGACCTGCGCGTGGACATGACCGGGACACGCGACGCGCCCGAGATGCGCTTCGACCTGCGCGGCCAGGACGCCAGGTTCGGCGAAGGGCGCATCGAACAGCTCACCGCCGCCGGCAGCTACGCGGAGCGCGTGTTGCGCGGGACGATGGAGTTGCGGGCCCGGCAGCAGCAGGTCGCGCGCGCCGAGGTCGCGCTGCCACTCGATCTCACGCTGCGCAGCGTCGCTGATCGCTTCGTCGATGCCCCGCTCCGCGGGACCTTGGTCGCCGACAGCACGGATCTGACGGTCGCCGAAGCGTTCACGACGGCGATCCGCGGGGCGAGCGGTCGGATGGTGGCGCGGCTGGATATCGGCGGGACCTGGGAGCGGCCGCGTGTGGACGGCCGGCTGCGCATCCTGAACGGGGCATTCGGCCTGCCGGCCTTGGGGTCCGTACGCTGGCGTGAGGTGCAGGGGGACATCGAGTTCGCCGGCGATACCATCCACCTGCGGCGGCTCTCGGCGCTGAGTGGCGCGCGCGCCGGCAACGAGGGACGCATCGTGGGCTGGGTGAACATCGCCGACCCCGAGGACCTCTCGTTCGACATCCGGGTGCGCTCGACCCAGTTCCGGGCGATCGACAAGGCCGGCGTGGCCACGCTGGACGTGTCGACGGCGCTGATGCTCGCGGGCCGGGAATCGGGCAGTGACCTGACCGGCACGGTGACGATCGACGCGGGCGATATCCTCATCCCCGACGTGTACCGCAAGAATGTGATCTCGCTCGACGATCCGGAGTTCTATCGCATCGTCGACACGACGGTCTTTGCGAACCGCCAACTGTTGCCGACTGCGCCGTCGGCGCTGGTAGAGAACCTGCGCGTGGGCAACGTGACGGTGAACGCGGGGCCCGACCTGTGGCTGCGATCGACCGAGGCGAACGTGAAGTTGGGTGGCGGGCTGCGGGTGGCGGCGGGCCGGAGCCAGCGGGCGGCGGACCGCGGGGCGCGGCAACTCGCGCTCGAGGGGACGCTGCTCGCCGAGCGGGGGACGTACCGGCTGAATCTCGGTGTGATCCAGCGGACGATGGAGGTCGAGGGCGGGACGGTGCGGTTCTTCGGGGACCCGGACAACAATGCGGCGCTGGACATCTCGGCGCTGTACACCGTGCGGCAGTACGACCAAGGGGATGCGCGGCAGGACGTGCGGGTGCGCGCGGTGTTGAGTGGCACGCTGTTGTCGCCGGCGCTCCGCCTGGAGAGTCCCGACTCGGTGCGCATCAGCGGCGCGGACCTGATCAGCTACCTCGTGACCGGCTCGCCGAGCTTCGAGGTCGGGGGACGGGCGTCGGACTACACCTCGACGGCGGCGAGCTTGTTGCTGCAGTCGCTGGGCAGTGCGATCGGGAGCCGCCTCACGGGTGGCGCGCTGGATCTGTTCGAGGTGCAGACGGGAACGGTGGGACAGACGCCGGCCAACGGACGGAACCTGGGCAGCTCCATCCTCAGCGGGACCCGTCTGCGAGGCTCCGGTCAGTTGACGGACAACCTGTTCATGCGCATCGACGCGGGCCTGTGCTCGTTCGGGCAGCTCGTGGGCGGCGACGCCGGCGGGAACTTCGATCCGGTCGCGCTGGCCGATGCGCTGGGCGTGAAGGTCGACTGGCGGATCAGCGATGTGTTGGGTGTGTCGGGTGGTATGGAACCCTCGACGAGTGCGTTGCTCTGTGCCAGCGGCGCCAGCGCCCGGGGCTTCGCGCCCACACCGCGACAGTGGGGTCTGGACATCTTCCGCACGTGGCGGTTCTGAGCGCCACGGCGCTGGTCCTGGTGAATCCGGCGTCGCGCCGCGGGGCGGCGCTGCAGGCGCGTACCTTGGCGGCGTTCGCGGCGGCGGGCGTCGTGGCCGACGCGGTGGTCACCGAGTACGCTGGGCACGCGGCCGCCTTGGCGCGGGCGGTGGTGGACCGTTACGACCAGGTGTTCACGCTGGGTGGCGACGGCACCGCGATGGAGGTGGTGGACGCGTTGGCGGGCACCGAGCGGGCGGTGGGCATCCTGGCGGGTGGCACCGGCAACCTGCTGGCCCGCGCCCTTGGGATCCCGTTGGATGTGCGGCGGGCCGTGCCGGCCCTGCTGGCGGGGCATTCCCGTTCGATCGACCTCGGGGTACTGGCGGGCGGTCGTCGCTTCGCGGTCGCGGCTGGCGTGGGCATCGACGCGGCGATGATCGCGGGGGCGCCGCCGTCCGCCCGGCGCCGTTTCGGGGTCGCGGCGTACGTGGCCTCGGCGTCGGCCGCGATCCTGCGGCGGCGGACCTTCGCGGTGCGTGCGGTGGTCGATGGGCGTCGCGTCGAGCATGCGCACTGCGCCGGTGCGATGATCGTGAACGTGGGCTCGATCCTGAACGGCGTCCTGCAGCTCGGGCCGGGGATCAGGCCCGACGACGGCGCGTTGGATCTCTGCCTCTACAACGCGGCGGGCGCGCGCGACGTAGTGACGTTGCTCGGCAAGATGGCGCTCCGGGACTTCCGCGAGGATCCGCGGCTGATCTTCGTGCGCGGGTCGACCATCGAGATCGAGACCGATCCGCCGCAACGCGTGCAAGCCGACGGTGAGTTGTTGGGCCTCGTGCCGCTCCATGCGCACGTCGAGCGCGGGGGCGCGCGGTTGCTCGTCCCCGGCGGAACGGCGTGATACCTTCTCCGCTGCATCACCCCATGGCCCCGACTCCGCCCGATGCCCGACGCTGAGCGACGCGATCACGAGCGTCTCCTCGTGGTCCGCGAGACCTTGGCTGCCGCGCGCCGCAGCGCGGTGCTCGATGGTCGGCTCCAGCTGCTCGTCGAGGGCATCGAGCAGCTCGGTGTACCAACGGCGGCGATCGTGTTGCTGTCGGCGTCGGGCACGCCAGAGCTCGTCGTGGCGGCACGGGGCCGGGAGGGGGCCGCGGACCAACTGCTCTCCAGTGCGCGGGTGGCAGATTGGGCGCGTGTCTTCGGGGAGGGGACGGGGCCGGTCAGCCTGGAGGTCCCCTCGTCAGCGCCCCGGACCGCGGTGCGGGTGCTCCTCATGCCGCCGCCGGCGCCGGTCGATGCCGCGTTGGTGGACATGATCCGGCTCCTGGCCGACGAAGCGGCGCGGATCGTGGACGAGTCGGCTCGTGAGGAGGCGATGGCCCGGCGGATCACGCGGCTCAAGTATCTGCAGGGCGTCGGCGACTCGTTGTCGCGCACCCTGGACCCCGGCGAGGTCTGTCGAGAGTTGGTGCGGCAGGTGCAGCAGGCGATCCCGTCGCGCGGCATCGTCGTCGCGCACCCGGATCTGGAGCGGGAACAGCTCCGGATCGCGTTGCACCTGGAGGCCGGGGTCGAGCGGGTGCGGGAGACGGGGCCGCTCGGTGCCGGTCTGATCGCGACGGTCGCCCGGTCGGGCACGCTGGTCAGCATTCCGGTGGTGGGCAGCGAGCCGGGGCACGGCATGGCGCTGACCGAGCTGGTGGGTGGTGATCCCGCCGGCGTCGGCTCGGCGCTCGCGGTCCCACTGCGGAGCGGCGGTCGGTTGCTCGGCGTGCTCGGCGTGTATGCGTCGGCTCGGCATGCGTTCAACGCCGACGACGAAGCGGATCTGGTGATGATCGCTGACCATGCGTCCATTGCATTGGCCAACGCGGAGTCGTACACCGCGAGTCAGCGGGAGCGGCGCCAGACCGAGGCGCTGTCCGAGGTCGCCCGGGCGGTGACCGCATCGCTCAAGTTGCACGAGGTGCTCCGACTGATCCAGCGGCACATCATCGCCCTGCTGCACGTGGAGGGCTCCTGCGTGATGCTCCGCAAGGGCCAGCATCTGCACGTGGTCTCGGCCAGTGGCGTCGGCGAGCCGCTCGCGGGGATGTACCTGCCGGTGGATGCCTCGATGAGCGGTCGGGTGGTGCGGATGGGGCGCTGTCTGGTGGCGAATGAGGTGTCGGCCGACCCGGACTCCTATGTACCGATGCGCGAGCTTGCGGGGATCCGCCGGACGGTGATCGCGCCCCTGCTCACGACGGACCACACGGCCGGTGCGATCGCGATCTTCAACCGCGACACGCCGTTTACGGACGACGACGCGCGGGTGCTGCAGCGTCTCGCGGACCACGTGGCGGTCGCGGTGGTGAACGCGCGGCTCTTCGAGGAGTCGCTGGCGGCGCATCGCGAGTTGTCGCTGTTGTTCGACACCATCGCCGCCGGGCTGGTCGTCGTGGACCAAGAGGGCGACATGCTGCGCGCGAATGTGCGTGCGGCCGAGTTGTTGGGGGTGGCGACCAGTGCCGAGTTGCTCGGGCGCGCGTTCCCGACCGCGTTGCTCGGCGAGTCGGCGGCCGCGCTCGCCCCGCTGGAGCGTGCGCTGGTCGACCATCTGCCCTCGCGGACCACGCTGGTGCACCCCGACGCGGGGCTGATCTACGATCTGGTGGTCTCGCCGCACCCCGAGGGTGGAGCGGTGATCTTCTTCGACGACGTCACCTCGTTCCACGCGCTCGCGGATCGGTATCGCGATGTGCTCGATCGTGCCTCCGACGCGGTGTACACGTTGGACCGTGATGCGATCATCACGTCGGTCAACGCGGCCGCCGCCGCGCTCTTCGGGGTGGACCGGGACGCGGCGATCGGGACATCGATCCGGCGCTGGTGGTCGGCCGCGGAGTCCGCGGGGCTGGATGTCGCGCTCGCCGACGCCTTGCGCGGTGAATCCCCGCGCTTCGAGGGTCATGTGGCGCCGGCGGATGGTGTGATGCGCCTGTTGTCGGTCTCGCATACGCCCCTGCGCCACGGGGGCGCGGTCACAGGCATCCTCGGGATCGCCCGCGACATCACGCAGGAGCGCGCGATGATGACCGAGCTGGTGCGGCAGGAGCGGCTTGCCGCGCTGGGGCAGTTGGTGGGTGGTGTGGCCCACGAGCTCAACAACCCGCTGACGGGCATCAGTGCGCATGCGCAATTGTTGGTCGAGCCCTCGTCGACCGACGCGGAGCGTCGCGAACACGCACGGGTGATCGCGGCCGAGAGCGAGCGCGCCGTGCGCATCGTCCGCAAGTTGCTGGCCTTCGTGCGGCAGGGCGACGCGGACCGGATCCCGGTGGACCTCAACCAGCTGGTGCGCGACACGGTGGAGTTGCGGGCGCATTTCCTGCGCGCGCAGGAGATCGCCCTGACGTTGCAGCTCGCGGAGGAGGCGGTCTCGGTGCTCGGGGATCCGGCGTCGCTCCAGCAGGTGCTCGTCAACCTGCTCACCAATGCGGAGCATGCGGTGGTCCAGGGGGCGCCCCCCCGGCGCATCGTGATCGCGACCGAGGTGTCGGGGTCGACCATCCGCTGCACGGTGAGTGACTCGGGTGTGGGGATCCCGGCCGATCAGTTGGAGCGCATCTTCAACCCGTTCCACACCACCAAGCCGCGCGGGCTGGGGACGGGGCTGGGGTTGTCGATCAGCAATGGGATCATCCGCGAACACCAGGGGACCCTGACCGTGCGATCCGGCGTCGCGGAGGGCAGTACATTTGTCATCGAACTGCCGGCGCGCACGGACCCTCCCGCCTGATCCATGGCCAACATCCTCATCATCGACGACGAAGCCTCGATCACGGCCGCGTTCGCGACCTTCTTCCGGCAGCACGGCGCGCACACGGTCGTCGAGGCACACAGCGCCGAGGAGGGGATCGCGGCGTGGCGGCGGACCCGCCCGGACCTCACGTTGCTCGATGTGCGGCTGCCCGACGCGACGGGCTTCGACGTCCTCGATGCGCTGCGGGAGCACGATCCCGTCGTCATCATGATCACCGCCTTCGGCGATGTCCCGATGGCGGTGCGCGCCCTGCAGTCGGGCGCGGAGAACTTCCTGACGAAGCCGGTGGACCTGGCCCTGCTCCGGCTCGCGGCCGAGCGCGGGCTGGAGAAGTCGGCGCTGCGTCGCCTGAACCGTCTCGTGTCGGATCGGCGCGGTGATCAGCGCATGGTGCTCGGGGCGTCACCGGTCATGCGCGAGATCGCAGGGCAGATCGAGTTGCTGGCGCAGAACGACCGGACGGTCGGGCTCTTGCTCGGGGAGAGTGGCACGGGCAAGGGGCGGGTCGCGGAGTACATCCATGCGACGGGCCCACGCGCGACCCGGCCCTTCGTGGACGTGAATTGCGGGGCGGTGAACGCGGACACGCTCGATATCGAACTGTTCGGGGACGAACGGGGCGGGGTGGCGCGGCCCGGGCTGATCGAGACCGCGGCGGGCGGCACGTTGTTCCTCGACGAGATCGGGGACCTCGACGCGCAGTTGCAGCCCAAGATCGTGCGGGTCCTCGAGGGGCGCGGACTGCGCCGGGTCGGCGGGACGGCGGAGTATGCGTCGGATGTGCGGATCATCGCGGCGTCGAGCCGCGATCTTGCGGCCGCGGTCTCGGACGGGCGCTTCCGTGAGGACCTCTTCTACCGCCTGAGCATCCTGCCGGTCACGCTGCTGCCATTGCGGGCGCGCTCGCACGAGGATCTGGTCGAGCTGGTGGGCGCGATCCTGCGCGAGCTGTCGGCGCAGATCGGCGGTGCTCCGCCGCGCATCGCCGACGCGGCGCTGGAGCACCTGCTCCGCTACGCGTGGCCGGGCAACGTCCGCGAGCTCCGCAACGTGCTCGAGCGCGCGATGCTGCTCGCGCGTGGCGCCAAAGGCCTCGCGGTCGAGCATCTCCCGCAGGAGGTCCGCTCGGCCACGGGGGCGCAGGTCGAGCACCATGTGCCGAAGTCCCTCGAGGATGTGGAGCGCGCGCACATCGAACGGACCCTGCGCGCGCACGACTTCAACCGCACGCATGCCGCCAAG
Organism: uncultured Gemmatimonadaceae bacterium; assembly: GCA_964503275.1. Classification (GTDB taxonomy): domain Bacteria; phylum Gemmatimonadota; class Gemmatimonadetes; order Gemmatimonadales; family Gemmatimonadaceae; genus DASRAP01. The sequence goes on from CAZCZO010000002.1 coordinate 90,643, forward strand.
GAACTCGGCATCTCGCGTGCGACGCTGATCAAGAAGATCCAGCAGTACCATCTCGCCAAGGGGGGACGATGAGTGACGCTGCACCGTCCGTGACCGACCGCATCCTCTGTACCGCCTGCGGCGAGGAGGCGCGTGCGTCCGAGGGCTATCCCTGTGCGACGTGCGGGGGCTTCGTGTGCGTTCGCTGTTCGTTGCGGGGCGTGGTCAACTGCCGCCGCTGCGAGCCCGTGCCGGCGGCCCCCGCCCCGCCCCCGCCGGGGCCGCGCATCCGCGGTATCTGACGCGGTCACACCCGAGCCAGGCGGCCGCGCGCCCGGTGTGGTGGCGCGCCGTCGACGGGATCAGGAGAAGAGGCCGCTGACCGGTGGGGCCATGGCGGGTGCGCCCGCGCGCACATGCAGCGGCGCCTCGCCCTGCGGTTCGCCGTCCACGAGCACTCGCAGCACGTGTGTGCCGACGGCGGCGATCGGCAGGTCCAGACTCATGAGCAGCGGAAAGTCCATCTCGATGGCGTCCGACGGTGGGGCGCCGATGTCCAGGTCCCCGCGTGAGGACCAGAGCTCGCGCCCGTCCGGCCCATGCCAGGCCAGCAGCAACTCGTGGCGGCCGACCTCGTCGACCGTGCCCTTGAGTCGCATGACGACCGTCGCGCGTGGGTGCAGCGTGGGCAGCGCCCCCACTTGGAGCGCATCGAAGACCCCCAAGATGTTGAGCTTTCCTTCGACAGAGACGTTGGCGGCGTCGGCGAGCAGGACAAAGGCGAGTTGCATGGATCCGGGGGTCAGGGGCGATGGCGAAAGCTACCGGACTGACCGCGCGCCCGGGCACCATTCCCACCACCATTAGATTCCTTGCTATATGTCAGCCGTCTCCGACGCCCCACGCGACCCCGGGGCGCCGGCGGATCCACGCGCATCCACGCTCGGGGCCGCCTCCGCGTTCCACCTGACCTCGACCGACGCCATGCTCCTGCTGATGGCGACGATCTGGGGCGTCAACTTCAGCGTGATGAAGTTCGGCGCGGCGGCCTTCACGCCCGAGGCGTTCAACGCCCTGCGCGTCACGCTGGCGGCACTCGCGCTCGGCGGCATCGCGTTCACGCGTGTGGCGGGTCGGCCCTCCGCCGCCGATGCCAAGCGCCTGATGCTGCTCGGGTTGCTGGGGCACGCCATCTACCAGTTCCTGTTCCTCAACGGGCTGCACCGGGCGCGTGCCGGCACCGCCGCGCTGGTGATCGCCGGCACCCCCGCGCTGATCGCGATCCTGCTGCAGGTCACCGGCCACGAACGCATCACGCGCCGCGCGGCGGTGGGGATCGCGCTGTCGCTGACCGGCATCGCGCTCGTCGTCTCGGCGGCGGCCGCGCCGAATGCGCCCGATGATTCGCCGCTCGGCCTGGTGTTGGTGCTGGGGGCGTCGATGTGCTGGGCCTTCTACACGCTCGGGCTGCGCCCCCTCACGCATCGCGTGGATGGCGTGCAGATGGCCGCGTGGACGGTGTTCGGTGCGGTGATCCCGATGATCCTCATGGGCCTGCCGTCGCTGCTCGAGACCGACTTCCGCACCGTCTCGCTCACGGCCTGGGGGGCGGTGTGCTACTCGGCGTTCCTGGCCTTCGTGGTGGCCTACCTGATCTGGTATCGCGGGGTGCGTGTGCTGGGCCCGGTCCGCACGGCGATGTACGCGAACCTGCAACCCATCATTGCGCTGGGAGTCGCGTGGGTCGTGCTGCACGAGCGGCCGACCGCGGTGCAGTTCGTCGGCGCGGCCTGCGTGGTGGGCGGCGTTTACCTGTCGCGCCGATGAAGGTTGCGCTCTTCGACATCGACGGCACGCTGCTGTCGGCGCGCGGCGCAGGGCGCAAGGCCATGGAGGCCGCACTCCTCGACGCGTTCGGCACCGTGGGGCCCGCCGCGTACCGCTACGACGGCAAGACCGACCGCCAGATCGTGCGCGACCTGATGAGGGCGTCGGGCTTCGAGGATGCGCAGATCGACGCGCGACTGCCGGGGGTGCTGGCCGCCTATCTCGAGGGCTTGCACGACGAATTGCGGGAGGTTGGCCGCGTGCAGGTGCATGCCGGGATCCACGCGGTCCTGGACGCGCTCGAGGGACGCGACGACGTGGTCCTCGGGCTGCTGACGGGCAACATCGTCGAGGGGGCCGCCGCGAAGCTCACGGCGGCGTCGCTGGCCTTCCAGCGGTTCCGGGTCGGCGCGTACGGGAGCGACCATGAGCGGCGCGCCGCGCTCCCAGCCGTGGCACAGCACCGTGCGACGGCGCTGCTCGGGCACCATGTGGCCGGTGATGCGCTCGTGATCATCGGCGATACGCCACACGATCTCACCTGCGGTGCGGAGGTCGGCGCGCGCGCGATCGGCGTCGCGACGGGTGGCTATTCGCTCGACGACCTCGCACCGTACCCGGCCGCCGCACTGTTCGCCGATCTCACCGACACCGCCCGCGTCGTGGAGGCGATCCTCGATGCCTGAGCGCCACGATCCCTTCGCCGTGCCCGAGCTGACCCGCGGGCTGCGGAGCTTCGCGCTGCCCAGCGCGTTGGGCTCGGACCATGCGCGATACTTCGCGCCGCTGCTGGAGGCGCGGCGCGCGGCGCATCGCGCGGTCCTGTGGTCGGGACGGGTGGCGGCGTTCGATGCCGCGCGGCTGAAGGTCGCGTGGGACGCGATGCTCGCCGCGCTGGCCGCCGACCGCTTCCCTCGCGACGGGGGCGACCAGCGCGCGCTGATCGCCGAGCTCGAGGAGTGCACCGCCGGCGTCTACGAGGCGCTCCGCGCGCTCGAGGTCGCCGCGACGGCGGTGCGACGGGCGGTGGACGACGATGAGCGGGCCGGCCCGTGGGCCGAGTGGACGGCGATTCTCCTGCGCCTCTTCCAGGCCGCCGACTCCGGGTGGAGCGCCATCCTCGCGCCGCTCGCCGACTCGCGCGGAGCCGCCGGCAGGCGGTGGCGGGCGCTCCTACATCGCGCCGCCAGCCCCAGCGGGCACTGAGCACGCGGCGCGGCCCCCTTGCGTCCGACGACCAGAGTCGCGGTATTCCTCTGGTGCGCGAGCCGTCGCGGCTCCGAGAATCCAGTCCCTACACGAGGCAATATCCTCTATGCGCAACATCATGGCATCCGTGCTGCTGGCCGTCATCGCGTCGGCGTGCGGCGACGACGATCCGTCAGGCCCGAGCTCGAACGTGGACGGCCTGCGTCTGGAGGCCCAGGTCGCACAGCTGACGTCGGGCAGTGCCTTCTTCTCGGCCGTGGTGACCGTGACCAACACCACGGGCGTGAGCATCACGCGGAACCTGTCGCTGGCGTGCCCGATCGGCATCCAGTTGCTCGCTGTGCAGGGCGGTGCCTCCGTGTACGATGAGTCCGAGCGTGAATGCGGCGCGACGACCAACGCCGTGACGATCGCCGCGGGGCAGTCCGTGACCCTCACGTCGGGGACGCGCTATATCCCGACCCTGTTGGAGACCGTCTCGCCCAACACGTACCGTGCGCGCGCGCTCGTGCGCTTCGAGGCCGGCGACATCGCGCTCGTCGAAGCGGGCACCTTCCGGCTTCCGGCCTGTCGCGCCGAAGGGATCGGCACCACCTGCGACTGACGCGGCGGTCTTGCCCTACGCCGCGCGCCGGGGAGCGGGCGCGCGGCGCATCTGCATCCACACGACGCCCCCGATGAGGAAGGCGATGGCGATCAATTGCGCCATCGTCAGCACGCCGAAGAAGCGGTCGTCCTTGGCGCGGAAGAACTCGATGATGAAGCGCTCGGCGCCGGCGAGCACGCAATAGAGGCCGAAGAGCCAGCCCTCCGCGTGCTTGTGATCGCGGAAGCGCCAGAGCACCCCGAACATCAGCATCGCGAGCGCGACCTGGTACAGCTGGGTCGGGTGCACCGCGATCACCGTCGCGGGATCGGTGCCCGGTGGGAACGTCACGCCGAAGGCCTGCTCCATCACGGCGGCCGTCGAGGGCGGGGCACCCTCGGGGAAGGCGACCGCGAGCGGTCCGTCCCAGGGAAGCCCGTAGTCGTCACCGACCGTCCAGCAGCCCGTGCGGCCCACCGCGTACGCGGCCGCCAGGCCCGGGGCGACCGCGTCGCTCACCTGCGGGAAGGTCATGCGCCGTGCGCGGATCACCAGATACGTCGCGAGGATGCCGCCGACGAGCCCACCCCAGAAGACGAAGCCGCCGCGGCTGAACAGATCGCCGAAGTCGCGGGTGAGCCCGACATAGTAGAGCTTCGCGCCGCCGATCCCGCCGATCACCGCCGCGACCGTGATGTCGCCCATGGGCGACGGGTCATAGCCCCGGCGCGCCAGCAGGGTCTCGGCGATCATCTGCGCGATCACGAACGACATGACCATCGCGATGCCGAAGCCCGTGATCTGCAGCGGTCCGAGCGCGTAGGCGAAGGGGTGGTGAATGATGGGGTCCACAGGGTCCAGGGTCAGGCGGCGAGTCCGGGCAAGGGACGCGCTGCGTGCGCGTTGAGGTCGGGACCGGCGAGGTCGCCGATCCCCAAACGATACACTGCGGCGCGGGCGATCATCGCCGCGTTGTCGGTGGCCAGGCGGGGCGACGGGGCGTGGACGACGGCGCCGACCTGTGCCGCGCGCGTCCGCATCGCGGTGACCAGCGCCCGGTTGCAGGCCACACCGCCGCCGAGCACGATGCGCCGCCGGCCGTGCAGACGCGCGGCGCGCACGGTCTTCTCGACCAGCGTGCCGATCAGCGCGTCCTGGAATCCCCGCGCGATGTCGGCGCGGCGGGCGTCCAACGTGTCACCCGCGTCCTGCGTCGCACGCCGCACCGCCGTCTTGAGCCCGCTGAACGACACATCGAAGTAGTCCGCGTCACCCGGGCGCTGACCGCTGTGCAGCATCGGCTTCGAGAAGCGGAAGGCCGCCGGGTCGCCGTCCCGTGCGAGACGTTCCACCGCCGGCCCGCCGGGGTAGCCGAGCCCGAGCAGTTTGCCGACCTTGTCGAAGGCCTCGCCGGCCGCGTCGTCGCGCGTGCGTCCCAGCAGCTGATAGCGGCCCCACGCGGGCACATCCATCAGCAACGTGTGCCCGCCCGAGACCAGCAGCGCCGTGAAGGGCGGCTCGGCGTCGGGGTCCTCGAGCGACTGCGCGAAGAGGTGACCCTCCAAGTGGTGCACCGCGACCAGCGGGAGTCCGCACGACAGCGCGAGCCCCTTGGCATAGCTCACGCCCACCAACAGTGCACCCACCAAGCCCGGGGCGTAGGTCACGCCGATCGCATCGAGGTCGCCGAGGCCGACCCCGGCGTCGCGCAGGGCCTGCTGCACCACGGGATCGATGGCGGTGAGATGGGCGCGCGAGGCCAGCTCGGGCACCACACCGCCGAAGATGCGATGCACATCCTGCGAGAGGATCACCAGCGAGCGGATCTGGACGCTCCCGTCCCGCTGTTCCACCACGGACGCCGAGGTCTCGTCGCAGGAGGTCTCGATGCCGAGGACCAAGGTCACGGTGCCAGGCCCTCAGGGCACCGATTCGGACAGGAGCTGCTCGACCAGCGCGCGGATCGTCGGCGCATCCCACTCGCGGCCGCCGATCTCCTTGTAGCGGATCACGCCGTCCTTGCCGATCAGGAAGGTCTCGGGCACGCCCACCGTCATATAGTTGCGCTGGATCGCGCCCGGCGGGTCGTAGAGCACATCGAAGTTCAGCGCGTACTCGGTGGTGAACGCGCGGATCGCCTGCTCCATGCCGGGCGCGTCGACCGACACCGCGACCACCTGCAGGCCGCGATCCTTGTACTGGTCGTACAAGCGCTGGATCGACGGCATCTCGGTGCGGCAGGGGATGCAATACGTGGCCCACACGTTCAGCAGGGTGACCTTGCCCTTGTAGGCCTCCAGGGTCACCGGCGCGGCGGCCTGTGTGGAATCCATCACCGTGAACGCCTCGAAGTCCGGCGCGGCGGAACCCACGGTGATCTGCTGGAACTCGTGACCGAGGAACTTCGAGACTCCGGCCACGGCGCCGGAGAGTGCGAAGACCACAGCGCCGACCGCCATCCATTGCTCTTTGACCGTCATGCGGCCTCCTCGGCCAAGCGGCGCAGCACGCCGATCTCGGCGCGCGGGTCCGAGGCCGCGAACACCGCGTTGCCGGCGACGAAGGCATCGGCCCCCGCCGCCCGCACGCGGGCGATGGTCGCGCGCCCCACGCCGCCGTCGACCTCGAGGCGCGCCCGGCTCTGCGCGCCGCGCAGCATGGTGGCCGCGCGGGCGGTCTTGCCGACGGTGTGTTCGATGAACTGTTGCCCGCCGAAGCCGGGGTTCACGGTCATGATCAGCAGCAGGTCGAGGTCGCCGACGATCTCTTCGACCGCCGACAGGGGCGTGGCCGGATTCAGCGCCACACCGGCTCGTACCCCGAGTTCCTTGATGCGGTGCACCTGGCGGTGCATGTGCGGGGCCGCTTCCACGTGGAACGTGAGGACGTTCGCGCCGGCCGCGGCGTAGTCCTCGAAGTACTGCTCCGGCCGCTCGACCATCAAGTGCACGTCGAGCGGGAGCGCGGAGACCTTGCGGCAGGCCTCGAGCACCTTGAGCCCGAAGGTCAGGTTGGGCACGAAGTGCCCGTCCATCACATCGATATGGAGCCAGTCGGCACCGCCGGCCTCGCACATCGCGATCTCGTCGGCGAGACGGGCGAAGTCGGCACTGAGCAGCGACGGGGCGATCACCACGGACATCGGGGACTCGGTCAGATGGGGGCGGGGGCACGCCGCAAGCGCGCGGCGAAGGCACCGTCGACCCCGTGGCGCTGGGGGAGCACCCGCAGGACGCCACGATCGAGCACCGCAGCGGGCACGGTGCCCTCGGGCGGTGGCTCGAGCGTGAACTCGGGATGCGTGGCGAGGAAGACCTCGACCGGCTGGTCGTTCTCCTCGGGCTCCAGCGAGCAGGTGCTGTAGATGAGCAGTCCGCCCGGGCGCACCATCGCCGCCGCCTGATTCAGCAGGGCGCGCTGGGCCGTGGCGGTCACTGCGAGGTCGGAAGGCTTGAGACGCCAGCGCGCGTCGGGGTGCCGGCGAAAGGTGCCGGTGCCGGTGCAGGGGGCGTCGAGGACCACGGCGTCCACCTCGCGCAGCGCCGGTTGGAGCGCATCCATCGCGATCGGGACGATACCGCGCGCGTCGAGGCGCGCGACGTTGCTCTGCACGCGGCCCAACCGATGGACGCTGCGGTCCGCCGCCACGACCAGCGCCGCGTGGCGCGCATACTCCAGGGCCTTGCCGCCCGGCGCCGCGCAGAGGTCCGCGACGGTGCTGCCGGGCTCGAGGGCCGCGTAGGTGGTCACCAGCGTGGCGGCCGGGTCCTGCACGAAGAACAGGCCCTGGGTGAACGCCGGCAGTTCGGTGAGGGGTACGCCGAGGGTGAGCTTCACCGAGTCGGGCACCAAGGCGTCGGGGTTCACGTAGCCCGTTCCCGGCGGCAGGGCCGCCAGCAGCGCCTCGGCGCTGACGCCGTAGGGGCGGGCGTAGGTGGACGGCTCACTGTTGTTGGCGACGAGCAGTGCCGCGGCCTCGGTGGCCCCGAAGCGCAGCGCCCAGCGTTGGACGAGCCAGCGGGGGTGCGAGTGCTCGAGCGCCAGCTGGTCGATCGCGTCGGTCGGGGCGATGGGGGCGAGGGCGCCGCGCTCGCGGTCGAGGCGACGCAGCACCGCGTTGGCCAGCTTGCTGGCGCCGACGCCGTGGCGACCCTTGGCCAGCTCGACCGTCTGGCCGATGGCCGCGTAGGGCGGCACGGAGCGCATCTGGAGGAGCTGGTAGGCCCCGGACCGCAGCAGGTCGCAGAGGTCCGGGTCCAGGCGCACGAGCCCGCCGCGCACGCGCTCTGAGAGCAGGGCATCGAGCCAGGCCCGCTTGCGAAGGAGCCCGTAGGTCAGCTCCTGCACCCAGCGCCGGTCGCGGGCGTCGAGGGCGCGGGTCTCGCGGTCGAACGCGACGTCGAGCAGGTCGCCATCGCGCAACGCACTGAGGATCTGGGCGACCGCCACGCGGGACGGCGTGACCCCGCCGCGAGGGGCAGACGACTGGATCATTTCGGGGTGCACCGTCACGCGAGCATCCCGGCGGTCGGCGAGCTGGGCACGGCGACCTCCCGCCGCGGCATGCGACCCGCGAGGTAGGCGAGTCGCCCGGCGAGCACCGCGTGGCGCATCGCGGTCGCCATGGCCACCGGATCGGCCGCGGCCGCGATCCCCGTGTTCATGAGGATACCGTCGACCCCCTGTTCCATCGTCACGCACGCGTCGCTCGCGGTCCCGACGCCAGCATCGACGATCACCGGGCAGGAGAGGCGCGACTTGATGGTGCGGATCGCGTAGGGGTTCAGCAGTCCCAGCCCCGACCCGATCGGCGAGGCGAGCGGCATCACGGCCGCCGCCCCCGCGTCTTCGAGGCGCAGGGCCGTGATGAGGTCATCGTTGGTATAGGCCATGACCACGAAGCCCTCGGCCGCCAGCACCTTGGTGGCTTCGATGAGACCCGCGGTGTCGGGCAGCAGGGTCGCTTCGTCGCCGATGACCTCGAGCTTCACGAACGCGTTGAAGCCCGCCGCGCGGCCCAGTTGGGCGTAGCGGATCGCGTCGGCGGCGGTGTAGCACCCGGCGGTGTTGGCGAGCAGGAAGTACTTCTCGGGCGAGAGCGCGTGGAGGATGCTGCCCTGGCCCCGGTCGTTGAGGTCCACGCGGCGCACGGCCACGGTCACCACCTCGGCGCCCGACGCATCGATCGCGTCGGTCATGGCCTGGGTGGAGGCGTACTTGCCGGTGCCGACCATCAGCCGCGAGGCGAAGTGGCGGCCGCCGATCACCAGTGGGGTATCGGGGGACGGCATCGGTCAGCCGCCCCCGACGAAATGGACGAGTTCGAGCACATCGCCCGCCGCGAGGACGGTCGAGGCGAAGCGGCTGCGGTCGCGCACGATGCTGCGGTTGAGCTCGACGACGACCAGACGAGGGTCGAGGGCGAGCGAATCCAGCAAGGCCTGAACGGTGCAACCCGGGGGGACACGACGGGGCTCGCCGTTGACCTGGATGGTCAGATCCGCCGAGGCGGTGGTCACTGCGGTCATCTATGAAAGATACTCGGTCGCGGCCCTCGCGGGGTCGCTGGCGGACCAGATCCCGCGAATGGCGGCGACGCCGTGCGCCCCCGCGGCGCGTACGTCGGCGGCGCGCTGCGGGGTGATGCCGCCGATGGCGATCATCGGCACGTGGAACGAGGCGAGGGCGGTGAGCAGGCCGATTCCGCGACCGGTGACGCCCGGGTGCGACGGGGAGTCGAAGACGTGTCCGACCAGCCACCAGTCGGCCCCGAGTGCGGCACGCGCTTCGGTCTCGCCGTGCACGGACACGCCGGTCGGGACGATGGGGGCGATACGCCGGACGTCGGCGAGTGGGAGGGCGCGCTGGCCCAGCTGTACGCCGCGGGCCTGGGCGGCGAGGGCGACGTCGAGACGGTCGTTGACGATCACCCAGCCGCCCGTCTCGTCCTGGAGCGGCACGAGCGCCTCGGCGATGGTCAGGAGCCGGCGTGCCGGGACGCCGTGCCCGCGGAGGTGGATGGCGGCCGATGGGCCCAGGGCGCGGAGCAGCGCGGCGGCGTGCCGCACGAAGTCCGGACGGGCGAGAATGGCCGGGTCCGTTACGGCATGGATGGTCGGGACGTCTTTCAGAGGCATTGAAGAAGGGGAGCGGGTCGCACCGGGTCTCGGTGCGGCAGTCGGCCGCGTCCCGCCTGAGGACGATATCCCGTTCCTGCTGTTCCTGCCATCCTTGATGGAGCACCCCCCAATGTTCGCACGCAACACGTCGACCGCGGCGCTCGTCGCTTCCCTTGCTCTCGCTGCAGGTATCGCGGGGTGTCGAGGGGACGCCACCACCGGGTCCTCGCAGGTGCCAGATGCGACCTTCGCGTCGGGACTGCGCAAGCAGGTCGGTGATGTGCAGACCGGACCGGTCGCGCTGCCACTGGCCGAGGCGCTGACGGTGCGCGTGGTGGATGCGGGAGGACAGCCGGTGCAGGGGGCGACGGTGAACTGGGCCGTGATGTCCGGCGGTGGCACGGTGAATCCGCCCATCGGGACGTCGAACGGTCAGGGGTTGGTGACCACGACCTGGACGTTGGGGACGACGCTCGGCCAGAACACGGTGCGGGCGTATCTCACGCGCGGGTATGTGCTGGACTCGGCGACCTTCACCGCGAGTGCGACCTCCGGGGCGCCGGCGGAATTGGTGATCCAGGAGGGCACGGCGCCGGCGGCGGCGGTGATGGTCGCGTCGACGCAGGGGCCGATCACGTATCAGGTGCGCGACCAGTTCGGCCACGCGGTGGCGGGGGCCTCGGTCGCGTTCTCGGTCCCGACGGGGAGCGGCTCGGTGTCGCCGACGACAGCGGTGTCGGACGCGAATGGTCTGGTGTCCACGGCCTGGACGCTGGGGCAGATCATCGGCACCCGGACGATGAGTGCGGAGGTCTCCGGTGCGCCGGTGCGCACCATCCAAGTGACCACGACGCCCGACACCTCACGCAAGCTCACAGTGGTCTCGGCGGCGCAGCCGACCACGCGGCAGGGGTTGGCGTTGAACGCGCCGATCGTGGCGCGAACGTCGGATCGCTTCGGGAACCTGACCCGCTCGGACACCGTGACCTTCAACATCCTCGCGGGCGGTGGGACGATCGATCCGCCGCGCGTGGTCTCGGACAGTGTGGGCTTCGTGTCGTCGACGTGGGTGGTCGGCGCGGTGCCCGGTCCAGCGCGCGTGCGGGCCTATGTGTTCCGTGGCGGGGCGATCAAGGATTCGGTGGATTTCACGACCGAGATCATTCCGGGCGTGGTGACCTCGTTGCAGGTGGACAGTTCGACGGTGCCGGCGGCCTCGTTGCCGGTGCGGAGCGTGGTGAATCAGTTGCGCTTCACGGTGCGGGATGCGGTCGGGCTGCCGGTGAAGGATGCGGTGGTGACGTTCAGCGTGGCCGGTGGTGGCTCGCCGCTCGTGTCGCAGGGCGTGGACACGACCAATTCGGCCGGTGTGGTGGCCGTGAACTGGACGCTGGGTGAGCAGGTGGGCACGCAGTCGATCACGGCGTCGGTGAATGGGCGAACGGTGACGATCACGGTCGATGCGGTGCCGGGGACGGTGCGGCGGCTGAGCACGCAGGTCCAGACGGAGAACATCGTGGTGCGGCAGGGCCGCACGCCGGCGTTCCTGTTCGAGGTGCGGACCGCGGACCAGTTCAACAACGTGACCCCGGGCGACACGGTGGTCTGGACGGTGATCGCGGGCGGTGGGACCGTGGATCCGCCGCGCGGGTTGTCGAGTGCCTCGGGGCTCGCGACGGCCGTGTGGACGGCGGGGACGGTGCCGGGCCCGTTCCGGGTGCGGGCCTACCTGCAGCGCGGGACGGTGCGTGACTCCGTGACCTTCAGTGGCACGATCATCCCCGGTGTGCCGAGTGCGTTCGTGGTGGACAGCACGACGATCCCGGCGGGTCCGTTGCCGGTGACGACGCGGGTCAGCGGCATCCGGTACACTCTGCGCGATGACTTGGGTCTGCCGGTCCGCGACGCCTCGATCACGTTCGTGGCGACCGGTCCGACGACGGACAGTGCGAGCGTGCCGGGGACGACGGTGACGAACGCCGAGGGGGTCGCGACCGTCTCGTGGCGCTTGGGGACGAAGACGGGTCGCTATGTCCTGAAGGCGACGGTGGGCGATGAAGTGGACAGCATCGTGGTGAATGCGACGCCGGACGCGTCGCGGGAGCTGGTGCGGGATACGTTGAACGATGGATCCCAGCGGCCGGAGACGTTGAATGCGGTGCTCGCGGGCACGGCCTCGACGGACACCATCGTGGTGGCCGTGCAGGACAAGTACAAGAACCGCGTGAGCGGTGTGCCGATCGCGTTCGCGGAGCCGAATCCGACGGGTGGTGTGGTCATCCCGATCAACACGACGACGGACTCGCTGGGTGAGGCGCGGGTGTTCTTCCGCACGGGCATCCGGTTGGGGGCGACGACGTTGCGTGCGACCTCGACGGCGGCGCCTGGGCAGCAGATCGACCACCGTCCGCAGGCGATGATGTCGTTCCGCGACATCTATGCGGGGAACTACTTCGCGTGCGGTGTGGGGGTGGATGACCGGGCGTATTGCTGGGGGTTCGGGTTGGAGGGGCAGCTGGGGAGCTCGAAGGACTCAACGCAGTCTGCGCCTGGTTGGCCGGTACGTAGTAGCGCGGAGATCGGTGCGCCTGTGCCGAACTTCCGTGAGATCACCGGCGGTGATTCGCATGCTTGCGGCTTGACGATCTCACGCGGCATCCTGTGTTGGGGTAGCGCGCCCGATGGGCGAGCCATCATTTCGGGCAATGTCGTCTCGAACATCGCCTTGGACGTCGCAGCGTCTGGCAACCGTGCGCAATTCGCCTCGACCCGCATCGTGACTGCCAGCCAGTCCTTCTCCTGCGCCGTCACGCTGGGTGGGATCCTGTACTGCTACGGCAACGATGAGCGCGGACAATTGGGCGGTGGTCCTGGCGAAGTGGATACGACGGGCAGTGGTGGTGCGCCTTCCCTGTGGTCGCACGTCGCGACGGGTCAGCGACACGCGTGTGCAACGCCGCGCTCGACCTTGCCGTCGGCGGGTCGCGTCTGGTGCTGGGGCGCCAACGACAACGGGCAGTTGGGCATCGGGTCCTTCACTGACACCGCACGGCTGGTCAGTCCGGGACCGGGGTTCATCGTCGATTCCACCTCGCTCGTCGCCGGCGGCGTCCACACCTGCGCGCTCGAAGCCGGCTCACCGTCCGTCAACCGCAAGGCCTGGTGCTGGGGCGGCAACGGCTTCGGCCAGCTCGGCACGGGAGCGGCAGGCGGGAGTGTGAACACGCCGACGGCCGTCAGCACCGCGGTAGTCTCGGGCTTCACCCGCTTGTACGCCGGCGAGTTCCACACCTGCGGCTTGACCGTGGAAGGCGTCGCCTACTGCTGGGGTCGCAACGACCGCGGGCAGCTCGGGAACAGCACTTTCGCCAACAGCGCGGAGCCCGTGGCCGTGACGGCCACCACTGATGGTCCACGCAGGTTCCGCAACCTCGCCCTTGGCGAGTTGTTCACCTGCGGCGTCGTCACCCTCACCGGTGAAGGTCCGTCCCAGGTCGGCACGCCAGGCACCGAGGGCTCCGTCTACTGCTGGGGCGACAACGAGTACGGCCAACTCGGCCAGGGCGTGTTCTCCATGGCGCGGACCTTGATCCCGACGCGCGTGATCAACCAACCCGTCATCTTCGGCATCACCCCGTAGGCGCGCGACCGACCCTCCGCAGGGGTCCACGACCGGTGGTCTCGCAAGGCGACGCGAGGCCGCCGGTCGTGTCGTTCCACCCCGCTCCCGCGTAACTTCCACAGCGTGAGTACCGCCCCCCTCGCGATCATCGGCCTCGGCGCGGTTGGCACGGCGCTGGCCCACGCCTGTGCCCGCGCCGGCGTGCCGGTCGCGGCCGTCGCCAGCCGCTCGCCCGCCAAGGCCGAGGACCTCGCCGCGGCGGTCGGGGCGCGCGCTGTCTCGATCGCCGAGGCGTCCGCGTCGGCATCGCTCATCGCGCTCACAGTGGCCGATCGCGCCATCGAGGATGCCGCGGCGCTGCTCGGGGGCGTCGAGGGACGCACGGTGTTCCATGCCAGTGGATCGCGCCCATCGACGTGCTTGGGTCCCCTGGCCTCGCGGGGGGCGCACGTCGCCTCGTGGCATCCGCTCGCGGCGATCGCGGCACGGCACGGTCCCGACGCGCCCGAGGCCTACGCGGACATGTTCCGCGGAGCGGCCGTCGCCATCGAGGGCCATGCCGCCGCACTGCCCGCACTGCGCACGCTCGCCACCGCCCTTGGCGCCCGCCCGTTCGACATCGCGGCCGACGACAAGCCCGCGTACCACCTCGGCGCGGCCATCCTCGCGGGCTTCTCGGTCGCGCTGGCCGAGATCGCCGACGCGCAGTGGCGCAGCATCGGCCTGCCGCCGGAGATCGCGCACGATGGCTTGGCGCATCTGCTCGGGACCGTCGCCGCGAATCTCGCCGCAGCGCCCGCGCCGGGGTCAGCGCTCACGGGCCCTATCGTGCGGGGCGATGTCGAGGCGCTGGCGCGGCAGGCCGCGCGTGCGCGGGAACTCTCGCCGGCCGCTGCGGCGCTGTACCGGGCCCACACGACGCACCTCATCACGCTGGCCCTTGGGGCCTCGCGCATCACCCCCGAGACGGCCGAGCAGCTCGCGCTCGTCATCGCGGACCTCTCTGACGCTCCCTGATATGTCGCGCATCACCATCCCTGACCTCGTCGCCAAGAAGGCCAAGGGCGAGAAACTGGTCGCGATCACCGCGTACGACGCACCCTTCGCGCGGTTGGCCGACGACGCTGGCGCCGACATCCTGCTCGTGGGCGATTCGCTGGCGATGACCGTGCTCGGTCACCAGTCCACCGTGCCCGTGACGATGGATGAGATGCTGCACCACACGCGGGCCGTGGTGCGGGGCAGCGCACGGGCGCACGTGGTCTTCGACATGCCGTTCATGAGCTACCAGGCCAGCGCCAACGAGGCCATGCGCAACGCGGGCCGCGCGCTCAAGGAGAGTGGGGCGCAGTCCGTGAAGTTCGAAGGCGGTGCGCGCTACGCGCCCTTGGTGCGGCGCATGGTCGAGTCGGGCATCGGCGTCATGGGGCACGTGGGGCTGGGGCCGCAGTCCTCGCTGGCCCTCGGGGGCTACCCCGCCATGGGCACCGATCCGTCGTCGGCCGATGAGGTGATCGCCGACGCCGAAGCGCTCGCCGATGCGGGCGCGTACGCGCTGGTGCTGGAGCGTGTGCCCAGCGAGCTGGCGGCCGTGATCTCGCGACGCGTACGGATCCCGACGATCGGCATCGCGGCCGGCGCGGGCTGTGACGGGCAGGTGCAGGTGCTGCACGACCTGCTCGGTCTCGACGAGCACTTCCGGCCGCGCCATGCGGGCGTTTACGCGACGCTCGCCGGCACCATCCGCGAGGCCATCGCCGCCTATGCGGCCGATGTGCGCAGCGGCCGCTTCCCGCAGGAGCAGCATGGGGTGCGCACCAGCGACATCCTGCGCGCGCATCTCAAAGGGCGATGAGCGCGACGCCGACCGTCGTGACCGACGCGGGCACCTTGCGTGCGGCGCTGCGGGCGCGCCGCGCGCGGGGTCCGGTGGGCTTCGTGCCGACCATGGGCTATCTCCACGATGGCCACGAGTCGCTGATGCAGCGCGCGCGGGCCACCGACGCGACCGTCGTGGTGAGCATCTTCGTGAACCCCACGCAGTTCGGGCCCAGCGAGGATTTCAGCAGTTATCCGCGCGATCTCGAGGCCGACGTCGCCCGCTGTGGTCGTGCGGGCGTGGACATCGTCTTCGCGCCGACGGCCGAGGTCATGTACCCACCCGGCGCCGTGTCGATCGTGCGCGTCGATGGTGTCTCGGGGCCGCTCGAGGGTGAGCGGCGACCGGGGCACTTCCAAGGGGTCGCGACGGTGGTGACCGCGCTGTTCAACCTCGTGCAGCCCGACACCGCGTATTTCGGCGAGAAGGACTGGCAGCAGTTGGCGGTGATCCGCCAGATGGTGCGCGACCTGCACATGCCGCTCTCGATCGTCGGGGTGCCGACGGTGCGCGAGCGCGATGGGGTGGCGCAGAGCAGTCGCAACGTCCGGCTGACGCCGGAGGCTCGGCTCGCGGCGCGGGGGATCCCGCGTGCGATCGCGCGGGTGCAGCAGGCCTTCGCGCAGAGTGAACGCCGCGCCGAGCAGCTCGAGACGCTGCTCGCCGACGCGCTGCGCGAGGAGCCTCTGCTGCAGATCGACTACGCCGTGGTGCGCGATGCGGCGACCCTGCAGCCTGTCACCCAGGTGGAGGCGTCGTCGCGCATCTTGATCGCCGTGCGCGCTGGCGCCGTCCGCCTGATCGACAACGCGGCGCTGGGCTGACGTCGGGCGTCGCTAGGTCACGGTGACGCGCGTCCAGCCTCGCAGCGCGTTGATCACCCAGCACGCGGTGGCGCGCGCGAGATCGTCGCGGGTGAGCACCTGCTCGCGCAGGGTCCCCTTGGCCAGCAACTCGCGACGCAGGATGCCGTTGAGCAGGCCGCAGTGACGCGCCGGGGTCACGAGTGCGCCGTCGAGCTCCAACACGAGGTTGCCGATGGTCGTCTCGGTCAACTCGCCGCGCGTGTTCCAGAGGATGACATCCCAAGCGTCGGGGTGCGCACGGCGCTGCGCGTCGTACACGGCCCGGTGCGTGGTCTTGTGGCAGAGCCAGACGTCGGACGCATCGACGGGGTCCGTCGCGAGGCGCACCGCGGGCGGGCGCTCGATGGGTGCGGGGGCTGGCTCTACCTCCACGGTGCACTGCGCGTCTCGGGTCACCGTCAGGCGTAGGCGTGCGGGCGCATCGCAGCGCGCAGCGACGGCGTCCAGTGCCGTCGCAGCCGCGCGGCGCAACGCTGCGGCGTCCCAGCCGAAGTACCGCGCCGACTCGGCGAGCCGGTCGAGATGGGCCTCGCGCCGCAGGACCTGCGCCGACTCCGCGCGCAGGGTCTCGAGCAGCGCGAAGTCCGGTTGCGATGCGGTGAGGATGGCCGCCTTGGCCACCACCTCGTCGTATTCGCGGTCGGGGGCCGAATCCCAGGTGATGCCGCTGCCGACCCCGTACACGGTGCGCCGGGTCCGCGCGTCGATCTGCAGGGTGCGGATCGCGACGCTGAAGGTCGCCTCGCCGGGGCCGATGTGGCCGATCGCACCGCAGTACACGCCGCGCGGGTCCGGCTCCGCCCTCGCGATGTGCGCCATGGCGGCCAGCTTGGGCGCACCGGTGACGGAGCCGCAGGGGAACAGCGCGCGGAACAGCTCCCGCGTGCCTATGCCGCTCCGCGCCTGGGCCTCGATGGTGCTGGTCATCTGGAGGACGGTGGGGCGCGATTCGACATCGAACAGTGAGATCACGCGCACCGAGCCGGGGACGGCCAGATGCCCAAGGTCGTTGCGCAGCAGATCGACGATCATCACGTTCTCGGCGCGCTCCTTCTCGGAGCCGCGCAGTTGCGCTGCGAGGGCGTCGTCCTCCTCGGCGTAGCGCCCGCGACGCGTGGTCCCCTTCATGGGGCGGGTGACGAGGTGATCGCCGCAACGCTCGACGAAGAGCTCGGGCGATGCCGAGACGATCTCGAGGGTGCCCGTGTGCAGATGCGCGCCGTAGCCTGCGCCCTGCGCGGCGAGCAGGCGGGCGTATACCGCCGCGGGATCATCCATCCCCTCGATGTCCAGGCGCAGCGTGTGGTTGACCTGGTACACGTCGCCGCGCGCGATGGCTTCGCGGATGGCGGCGATCGCGGCGTCGTACTGGGGTCGGTCGGTGCGAGGCACCCAGCGGAGTGCGGAAGGCGCGCCGGCATTCGCCAGCGGCGGGGCCTCTTCCAAGGCGTCCGCGACCGCGAACCACGCGAGGGGGCCGTCGCTGTCCCGCACCACCGCGGCCGTGTCGAAGGCTGGGGCGGCCTCGTAGGCCACGAACCCGATCGCGTGGCGGCCGAGTGCGACGTGCTGATCCACGGCGTCCAAGAGGTCCGCGACCTCCGACGCCTGCCATGCGACCAGCACCTCGCGTGGGGCGCTGATCATCGCACGGCCCAGCGGCCTGCCCGGTGAGGCGGGAAAATCGAGTCGGGCGAAGAGGTCTCGGGTCACGACACCGCGTAACTTACAGCCGTGCCCACGGTCACCTCACCGCAGGCGACGCTCGTCGCCGGGATCCTCAACGTGACGCCCGACTCGTTCTCGGACGGCGGACGGTTCGCGGCGGTCGATGCGGCGGTGGCACGGGCCCACGCGATGGTGGCGGAGGGCGCCGACTGGATCGACCTGGGCGGTGAGTCCACCCGTCCTGGGCATGCGCCGGTCCCGCTCGACGAAGAGCTGCGCCGCGTCGAGCCGGTGTTGCAGGCGTTGGGGGTGCCGCCGTGTCCGCTGTCGATCGACACCACCAAGTCCGCGGTCGCTGCGCGCGCACTGGCCCTCGGGGCGAGCATCGTGAACGACCAGTGGGGCTTGCAACGCGACCCGGCCATGGCCGAGGTGGTCGCGGACGCAGGTGCCCAGGTGATCGTGATGCACAATCGCTCGGCGGTGGAGGAGGGCGACATCGTGCACGCGGTCCTGCGCTTCCTCGAACGCTCCCTCACGATCGCGCAGCGCGCCGGGATCCCGCTCGAGCGGGTGATCGTGGACCCGGGTTTCGGCTTCGGGAAGACCGCCGAGCA
Source organism: uncultured Gemmatimonadaceae bacterium (assembly GCA_964503275.1). Classification (GTDB taxonomy): domain Bacteria; phylum Gemmatimonadota; class Gemmatimonadetes; order Gemmatimonadales; family Gemmatimonadaceae; genus DASRAP01. The sequence continues at coordinate 109,015 of CAZCZO010000002.1, forward strand.
GAACCTGGAGCTGCTACGCCGGCTCGGTGAGCTGCGGGTCCTTGGCCAGCGCATCCTCATCGGCACGTCGCGGAAGCGGATGATCGGTCACGTGCTCACGGGGACCACGCCCGAGGACCGTCTGGAGGGCACGGCCGCGACCGTCGCGCTGGGGATCAGCTTCGGGGCGCAGATCGTCCGCGTCCACGATGTGCGGGCCATGGTGCGCGTCGCCCGAATGACCGACGCGGTATTGCGCGCGGGGGTGCCGTGAGCGACCGCATCGAGCTGCGCGGCCTCAGGGTCGAGGGGCGTCACGGTGTGTTCGCGGAGGAGCGTGCGCATGCGCAGCCATTCGTCGTCGATCTCGACCTGCGGCTCTCGCTCCAGGCCGCAGGGCGGTCCGATGCGCTGCACCTGACGGTGGATTATGGCGCCGTGGCGTTGCAGGTCCGCGAGATCATCGAGGGTCCGTCGGTGCAGCTGATCGAGACGCTCGCGGAGCGGATCGCGGCGGCCCTCCTCGCCACGACGACGGCCGAGCGGGTGCGGGTGCGTGTGGCCAAGCCGGAGGCGCCGATCGCCGTGGATCTCGAGACGGTCGCCGTCGAGATCGAGCGGGCGCGCGACCCGTGAGCACGCTGGCGTACCTGGGGATCGGCAGCAACCTCGGCGATCGGCTCGCCGCGCTGCGCCGGGTGGTGGAGTCGCTCGACGCGGTCGGTGCGCGCGTGGCGATCGATGGTGTGCCGGCCCTGCGCGTGCGGCGCTGCTCGTCGGTGTATGCATCGGTCGCCATCGCGGAGGACGGGCGAGAGTCTGCGGCGGATCCACCCTTCCTGAATGCCGTGCTGGAGGTCGAGGTCACGCTGTCGGCGGAGCAACTCTGGGCGCTCAGCACGGGCATCGAGGTCGCACTCGGCCGCCGGAGCGGCCCACGCCATGCGCCGCGTGTGGTCGACATCGATCTGTTGCTGTTCGGGGAGGCGACCATCGATCGCCCGGAGCTGGTGGTCCCGCATCCGCGGATGTTCACGCGCGGGTTCGTGATGGCACCGTTGCATGAGCTGTTGCCGGAGCGCTGGCCGCCCTGGAGCGGGTCGGGCGTGCAGCGCGTGGTGGATGTGTCGCTGCGGTAGGGCGCGACTCGCCCGGACTCCGTAGAATTCCGGACCGTACGAACCCGAATGTGGAAGGTGGCGTTGACTGAGTACTGTGCGAGGTCACTCACTCACCCCCTCCATTTCGATGCTAGCCATGCCTGTTCGCGCACTCCTCACGTTCGGTGCGCTGTTCGCGGTCGCTGCCTGTTCGGACGACGATGTCGCCGGTCCCACGCCGCTGGATCCTTCGACCGCCCAAGCCACGATCGGCTCGGAGCCAGCGGCGTACGTGACGCTCGCCGGCGGCCCCACGGCCGTCACGGTCACGGACCCCGCGACCAGCACCGCGTGGGACCTGACGCTGAGTACGCTCAACGTGAACACCAACGGCGCGGCGGGTGTGCGGGTCCATTGTCTGTGCGCGAACGAGTCGGCCAGCAATGCGGAGCTGCAGGCCATGACGCCCGCGAACCAGTTGGCCGCGTTCGATGCGGTCACGGCTGCAAACATCCCCGCGGATGAGGCCTTCTCGCCCGACGTGTTCGCGCCGGCGATCAGCGGGTGGAGCACGGGTGTCGGTGCGGCGGCGGTGGCGAACCCTGACCGGCTGATCGTGCTGCGCCGAGGGACCTCCTCGCTGACCTTCGTGAAGGTCCGGGTCACCGCGGTCACGGCGCCGACCGCCACGGGCTTCGGGTCAGTGACCATTGAGTACGCGGCCCAGCCGACCCCGGGCGCTGCGTTCGATGCGGTGCAGACCGCGACCTTGCTGCCTGGCGTGACCTTCGAGTTCGCGACGGGGACTGCGGGGACCGCGACCAGCTGGGACATCAAGCTGGACGGCCTGAACCTGGTGCTGAACAGCGGCGTGACCGGGACGGGGAGCACGGTCGGCATTTCGCTGGCGGGGAGCCCTGGTCTCAACTTCGTGACGCTCTCGGCCGCGACGGCAGCCACGATCCAGCCGACGACGTTCCGTCGCGATGGGGCGGTGTCGGTCTTCGGCAGCCGTCCGTGGTACAAGTACAACATCACGGGGACCGACCTGCAGGTGTGGCCCACGTTCAACGTGTACCTCGTGAAGCGCGGCACGCAGGTGTGGAAGCTGCAGCTCACGAACTACTACAGCCTGACGGGCGAGCCGCGCAACATCACGATCCGCAGCGCGCGTCTGCAGTGAGCCGGGCCGGCGGCGCCACAGGTGGCCGAGTGCCCAGCTTCGCGCTGGGCGCGGCATTGGTCGTGTGGGCCGCGGTCGCGGTGCCGCTCGCGGCGCAGCGCGTGGACAGTGTGCGTGTCGACACCGCGCGCAGTCGCTTGGAGACGATCGTCATCACGGCGGCCCGCCGCGAGCAACGGTTGAAGGATGCCGTGGTGCCCACCGAGGTCATCTCGCGCGCGGAGATCGAGCGTACCGGGGCGTCGGATGTGGCGGCCCTGTTGCAGCAGTTCACGGGCATGCAGCTCGACGGCGGTGTCGCTTCGTTCGGCGGGGTCGGCGGCGGTCAGGGCATCATGCTCCAGGGGATGGACTCTCGTCGCGTACTCATCCTGGTGGACGGACAGCAGGTGGTCGGCCGGGTGAACGGCGATCTCGACCTCTCCCGGTTCCCGTTGGCCGGGGTCGAGCGCATCGAAGTCGTGAAGGGACCGCAGAGCACGCTGTACGGTTCCGAGGCGATCGGTGGTGTGGTGAACATCGTGACGCGCCCTGCGCGCGGGGAGACGAGCGCCGAGGCGCAGGTGCTGGCGGGCAATCGCGGGCGCCTCGATGCGACCGCTGGTGGACGTCGCGCGCAGGGAAAGCTCCGTCTCGCGGCGGATGCCTCGCTGCGGTCCTCCGATCTCGCGGTCGGCATCCCAGGCGATCTGGGCACGCGCAATGAGCGCTGGACGGCGATGCCGGCGGTGGAATACCGCGCGAGCGATGCGTGGACGCTGCGGTCGAGTGCACTGGTGTCCGAGCAGTCGCAGCGGTATCGCTTCGGCCAGTTGTTCCGCTTCGTGGACGATCAGCAGATCGGTGGCCGCGCGAGCGGAGAGTGGCGACGCGGCGCGACGCGCCTCACGCCGTTGGTGCATCTGTCGCGCTTCGACCACCTTGAGCGGGCATCGACGGGGTCGCGCCCGGTGCGCGGGTCGGGCGATCGCGACGTCCAGTCCCTGCTCGAAGCGGAGGTCACCGGCACGACGCTGCTACGCTCGGCGGTGGTCGATGCCGGGGTCGAGGCGCGGCGCGAGCGGATCACGTCGGACCGCATTCCGGGTGACGCGCGCGTGCTCGACGCGGTGGAGGGCTACGCACAGCTGACCACGGCGCGTGGGCCGGTCACGCTGGTCCCGGGGCTGCGACTGGTGGAGCATTCGGTGTTCGGCGGATTCGCGGCGCCACGCGTCGCCGCGATGTGGCGGCCGCGGGCCGAGCTCGCGTTGCGCGGCTCGGTCGGCCGAGGGTTCCGCGCGCCGGACTTCAAGGAGTTGTATCTGTCGTTCGCGAATCCGGCGATCGGCTATGCGGTGGTCGGGAACCCCGACCTGCGTCCCGAGCGCTCGACCAGCCTGCAACTCGGCGCGGAGTGGACGCCGTCATTCGGTTGGCTGCGCATCGGGCTGTTCGACAACGACTTCCGCGACTTCATCGCGTTCACGGGTGATCCCTCGGGCGCGTTCACGTACTCGAACGTGGAGCGTGGCAGCACGCGGGGTGTCGAGACCGAGGTGTCCGTCGCTCGCGGGGCGTGGCGCGTCGATGTCGGTCACGCGTATCTCGAGGCGCGGGACGACCGCGGGCGACCGCTGCCCTCGCGCCCAGCGCACTCGGGGCGCGTCGGACTCAACGCGCCGCTTCCCGGTGCGGGTGCGTTGGCCGCGACCTGGGTCGTGACGGGGCGCACGCCGATCACGGTCGGGCTCGAACTGGAGTCCACCGAGGAACAGCCGACCTTCGAGCGGCTCGATCTCAAGGCGACGCTGCCCCTGCGCGCAGGTCTCCGGTTGTTGGCCGGCGTGGACAATGCGCTCGATCGCGAGGTGGGACGCCAGTGGCCCGGATTCACGGGCCGATTGGTCTACGCCGGCGTGAACTGGCGTCGGTGAGCGGGGACGCGAACGATCACCAGGCTCGGACCCGCGTCACGGTCATGTCGCCGTACGCGGCGGGGCCGGAGAGCCAGGTCGGCCACCACAAACTCACGGCCAGCTCCATCTCGCGCTGGGGGACCCCGCTCGTGAATCGAGTGAGCGGGATGTCGCCGACATAGAACGTCACCGTACCCCCGGCCTGGAGGATCGTGTAGCGCTGTAGCTGGCGCGGATCGACGCCTGCCGGGTACGTGCGCGTGAGCGTGTTGGTGCGGATCCCGCCGACCCAGGTGGTGAGGACGATCTGATCGGTCGCGCCGAGGATCTCGATGTCGATCTCGTCCGCGAAGTCGCCGACGCCCGTCTCGTAGAGGAAGAACGCGCACATCGCCCCGCGCGGCGCATTGCAGGCCAGATCCGCCTCGAAGCGCCCACCCGGGAACCGGCGCCGTGTGATGAGCTCGGCGCCGTCGTAGGTGCCGTTCGGCGACTCCAGGATCAACGCGCCATTCGTAACGCGCGCGTTACTGCTGCGGAACCAGCCACGCCCGAACGGATAGTTGGCCACGTCCCACACGCTGTGGTCGATACCGAAGCTGAAGTCGTACGCGAAACTCGGGTTGAGCGGTGCCGGCGGCAAGGGTGGAAGCGCCACGGTCATCGTGACCGCGATCGTCGCGGGGCCGTATGCCGAGGTGAGCGCGACCGTGGCGCTGTAAGTCCCGACGGCGAGGCCTGTGCTGTTCGGCGAGACGACCAGGGTCGTCGGTGTCGCGGTGGCGTTCAGCGTCGCCGTCAGCCAGTTGGCCGCGCCGGGGCCATAGCTCACGCTGCTGATGGAGACGGCGCCGATCGTGGTCGTGGTGGATGAGGTGAGCGACACTGTGCTTGGCGTCGGCGACACAGCACCCAGTACCGCGCTGAACGTGAGCGTCGAGGGCGCGGCCTGCAGCACGGGGCGTGGGAGCACGCTGATCCCCGTCGCATCAACGGACGACACGCCACTGGCCGAGAATCGCAACGTGAAGGTGCCGCTGGTATTGAAGCTCAGGTCGGTGAAGCTGACGCGTCCGTCCACCGCCGACATGGTTCGCGTTCCGGTCAGCCGGTTCGGGTTGCCCGTCGGGATCGCGGCGGTCACGGCCAGCGATGACTGCACGCGCCGTCCGTTGCCATCGTGGATCTCGATCACAGGTTGGACCGGCAGGAGATCGCCGGCGACGCCGCCCTGCGGCGGAGTGATCAGGGCCAGACGCGCAGGGAGGCCCGGTGTCACGGTGAAGGTCGCGGCGACGCTGGCCGTCGCGACGTCGGGCATCGTGCTCGCGAGGATGACCGTCGCACGATACACCCCCTCGGGCAGTGTCCCGACCCGCGCGCGGAGAGTGAGCAGTGCCGGGGCTGCGCTGTGATCGAGCGCGGCCTCGAGCCAGCCGTCACCGTTCGCATATGCCAGCTCGCGGATCCCGAGGCCGATCAGCGGCAGTGCGCCGGGGAGCGCGTTGCTCACCGTGAGGGATTGCGCGGCCGGATCGGGCCCGGCGGACCGCGTGGTCAGCGCGACCTCGCTCGCCGACACGCCGATCACCGGCGGCGGGCGTTGCTGCGCGACCGCGACGAAGACGGTCGATGGAGAGGCGCCTTGGTCCGTGGCGGCGAGGACCTGATTCATCCCCGGCGCGGCGCCGAGCGTCCATCGCGCGGCGAGCACGGCCACGCCATGCGCATCGGTCGCTGCCGTCGTCTCGCCATCCAGGCGTCCGCCACCCGCGATCACGCTGAAGCGCACCGGGACCCGTGGCACCGCCCGGCCCTGCGCGTCCGTCACGCGCACGCGCAGCGGCGTCTCGATCGTGTCGTCCGTGAGAGCGACTTGGCCGTTGCCGTCGATCGCCTGCATGGCCGTCGGCGCCGAGCGGCGGAACAGGGCGAGCCGCGAGAGAACAGTGGTCGTCGCGCGTGCGGTCGCCCGGTCGGCGTCTGCGCTGCCATCCAACTCGACCCACTGCCCATCGACCAACTGCACGATGCGGACGTCGGCCCGCTCGTCCAGCGGTACACCGGTGTAGGCGATCTCGACCGCAGCCGCGGCACCCAGCGCGAGATCCGGCGGCGTGAACTCGAAGCTGCTGCCCGCAATGAGCCGATCGTCCGCGGGGCTCGCGACCGCGCGCCGCGCCGTGATGCGCGACACGGCGCTCGGCACCGCGCCGGTGGCCAGCTCGACCCGCAAGGCGCCGTCGAAGGCGATGGTGGTCGCGGGTCCTTCGCCGCTCATCGGCAGCGCCACGGGCTCGTGCACGGCAAGTGCGATGGTCGCGTGCACGGCATCGCGTGAGGCCGTGATGACCACATCGCCAGCGGCGCGCGCGGTCACCTCGCCCGACGCCGAGACCGAGGCCACGGCCGGCGCGGAGGAGGTCCACTGCAGCGTTGCGGTGTCGGGCCGGAGCGCCGCGCCGCGCCGGATGTCCGCGCTGAGCGGAACGGTCGTACCGCGCAGGACGATGCCGTCGTTCGCCGGCCCCGAGATCGCGATGGCCGTGACCGGGTCCTCGCGCGGCGCGGGTGCCGAGCTGCTGTCCGCGCTGCAGCCCCCGATGGTCACGAGCAGGAGCGACGCAGCACCGCGTGCGCCCGCACGCAGGCGCCGCGGTCCCGCGCGCCTAGAATCGGTAGAACGCACCAACCCGGAACGAGGAGCGACTCACGTTCTGCGCGGCGACGCGTCGCAGATCCACCACGGCGCCCGTGCGACCGTCGGGCGTGAAGTCGATCATCGAGCCGAGCGACAGGTTATAGCCGACGGCCAAGCCATCGTAGATGTCGGCGATGTCCGGGTCCGACGCATCGTTGTTGCGGAAGTGCAGGCCCAGCCCGACGGCCACGAACGGGGCGACGGACCGCACGGCGAAGGGCTTCCAGCGCAGGTCACCGCTCAGCGTGAGATCGCTGAATTCGCCGTCGGCGTTCGGCCGGGTGGAGGTCGAGGACAGATAGTCCACTCCCACGATCATCCGCAGACGCTCGTAGCGATACGAGCCGACATCGGCGAAGGCCCCGACCTCGAGGGAACCCTTCGCCTTGTCGATGCTCGCGTAGCCCAGATGGACGCCCACGGCCGGACGGAGGCGCCGCTGATCCGCGTCCTGCGCGACCGCGAGCGTCGGGAGCACGATGAGGATCGTCAGCAGCCGCGCCGCGATGGACAGCGGCCGACGCCGTGCGATGTCGAGAAGATTGGCCATACGGGAAATATACCCGATCCGCGCGTACGCCGTTCCGCCCTAGCAGTGGCCCCACTGCGTCCACGGGCGTGCGAGCGCGTCGGCGCCGAGCGCGATCGCGACGATCCATGCGCTGATGAGCAGCAGGTGCGCCACGGTCTTGTGTCGCAGCACGCGATGCACGATGACGCTGAGCACGAACAGCACGATGAACTGCGCGGTGGCCACCCCGAGCAGCCACTGCGCGGCACAGCGCGGTACGGGCGCGGCGCCTCGCCACAGTGGCAACAGCACGGCGAGCAGCCAGAGCGCGACCGGGAGCAGCAGCAGGCCGCAGAGCACGCCCACCGCCCGGCCATCGAGCCGCACACGTGGTGCCGCGGGCAATGCCGACAGGACCAAGGCGGCGCCGACATCGTGATCGCGCCACAGCAGCTCCCCCGCGTAGATGGTCGCGATGAGGATCGCGAAGAGCCGCCCGTGGAACTCCAGCGCCCGCAGCAGCGCCGAGGGATCCGCGCTCACCGGCCACGCCTGCGCCGTCGCGTTCAGCACCGCGAGCAGCAGGAGGATCGCGAAGCCGGGTTCGCGCGTGACCCAGTGCCAGCCGAATCGCCATTCGGCGCACCACACGGCGGCGGCGGAGGCCCCGCGGAGCGGGCGCATCGCGGTCGCTGGAGTGTCGGCCCGCGTGCGTGAGCGCGACGTTCCCCGCTGCGCCGTCAACGGCAGTGCCGGCCGCCACCAGCGCAGAGTGGCGGACAGTGCGATGAGCGCGAGCGACAGCCACAGCGCGCGGTTCACGAGCAGCCACCCACCGAGCGGAACGTGCGCGCTCACCCGCTCGGCCGCGGTCCATGTGGCGGTCGCCCCGAGGAGGGCTGCGCTCCCGAAGGGATCGACCAGTGCCCCCCACGCTGCCCCGCGCGCGACGAGTCCCATCCCGAACTGCCAGCACGCCACCAGTGCGAGCCCGGTCGTGAGCACGGAGCCGAATCCCCCGGCGAGCGCCCCGATGCAAAAGAAGATCGCGGCGACGACGATGACGTTCGGCAGGACCAGGCCGAGCAGGGGTGCCACGTAGCTGGCCGCACTGAACGCCACGCGCTGTGGGTCGCCTCGCCAGGCGGCGATCGCATCGCCGAGCAGCAGGCCAACGGGGAGCGACAGGTAGATGACCAGCAGCACCGTCAGCGTCCCGAGGAATCGGCCCCCGAGATAGTGCCGCCAGGCCACGCCAGTGGTGAGCACCAACGCCTGGGTGCGCGCGACGACATCGCGGAGCACCGTGGTCGCGGCGGTGATGGCCGTGATCACCTGACCGAACGCCGTCACACCGGCCATCGCGTGGGCGATCGCCCAGGGCGCGTTGCGTGGCGTGCGGCCGAGGTCGCCCACGAGGGCGACCACGCCCGTGGATGCGAAACCGAGGGCGAGCCAGAACAGCACGGCGGCGGCGAGCCACGCGAAGAAGTCCCGCGACTGCCACCGGCACTCGAAGCGGATCAAGGTCGCGACCGCCGACCACGCGGAGCGATCGCGACTCACGGCGAATCGTCCAGCGGCACCTGCGCGAAGTACACGTCGTCGAAGCTGGCGTCCGCCCCCCGTTGCCGCCGGACCGCAGCGAGCGCGTCGGCCGGCGCACCCGTGAGCACGACACGGCCACGATGCAGCAGCGCGAACTGCGCACAGATGGCCGGGATGTCGGCGGTATGGTGCGTGGCCAGCAGGATCGTGACGTCGTCGCCGATCGTGGCAAGCAGGTCGTAGATCCGGCGTCGTTCTCCGGGGTCGAGGCCGGCGGTCGGCTCGTCGAGCAGCAGCACGCGCGGCGCACCGGCGAGCGCGATCGCCAGGCCCAAGCGTTGCCGCATGCCGCCGGAGAGGGTGCCGACAGCGGCCGCACGCTTGGCGTCGAGGTTCGTACGGCGTAACAGTGTGTCCACCCACTGCGCGCGCTCGTGCCGGTCCGTCGCTCCTTTGAGCGCACAGAAGTGGTCCAGCACGCGCCACACCGCCAGCGTGGGATACAAGCCGAACTCCTGCGGCAGATACCCCAGTTGCCGGCGCAAGCGCGCCGGCTCGGCGAGCACATCGACCGTGGTGCCGTCGCTGTCGGTGAGGTGCAGCGTCCCGCGGTCGGGCTGCTGCAGCGTCGCCAGCACGCGCAGCAGCGTGCTCTTGCCCGCCCCATTGGGTCCCAGCAGGCCGAAGATGCCCGCCGGCAGTGCGAGCGACACGGCGTCGAGCCCGACGCTCCCGTCGCGATAGCGCACCGTGAGCGACTCCGCCCGGAGTATGCGGTCATCCCGTGCCATCGTGCCGTCCACCCGTGCCATCCTGAATGCTAGCGCGGCGCGCCGTGCCCGCGTGATACACTTCAGCGACCCGTTCCCATCGACCGATCATGCCCCTTCCCGACACGATGCGCGCCGCCGTGATCACCGCCCCGGGAGCGCCCGAGGTCCTGGCCATCGCACCGCGTCCGCGGCCCCAGCCAGGTACGGGTGAGATTCTCGTGCGCGTGCGCGCTTCGGCGATCAACCGCGCCGACGCGCTGCAGCGGCAGGGCAAGTACCCGCCGCCGCCGGATGTCCCCGCCGACATCCCGGGACTCGAGTTCGCGGGCGAGGTGGTCGCGACGGGCCCGGGCGCCTCGCGGTGGTCGCTGGGGACTCGCGTGTGCGGCCTGGTCGGCGGTGGGGCCCATGCGGAGTATCTGGTGACGCACGAGCGGGCCGTGGCCGCCGTGCCCGAGGCGTTGAGTTGGGAGCAGGCCGGCGCGAGCCCCGAAGCGTGCATCACCGCCTACGACGCGCTCCAGCAAGCCGCGGTGCGCCCGGGTGACACCGTGCTCGTCCATGCGGTCGGCAGCGGGGTCGGCCTGGCCACGGTGCAGATCGCGCGCGCCATGGGATGCCGCGTGTTCGGCACGGCGCGTGGCGCCGAGAAGCTCGACGCGGCGCGCGCGGCGGGGGTCGACGCGGCCACGCTGCCGGGCGCCTCAGGCTGGGTCCTTGAGGCCTCGAAGCGCTGGGTGGGTCGGCAGGGCATCGATATCTGCATCGATCTGGTCGGCGGCGACTACGTGGCCGAGACGCTACCAGCCATGGCGATGCAGGGGCGTCTCGTCGTGGTCGGGACGCTGGCGGGACCTGCGGCCACGCTCGACCTGCGCTATCTGTTGGGCCGACGGCTGACCGTGCGCGGCACGGTGCTACGCACGCGTCCGCTCGAGGAGCGCATCGCCATCACGCAGCGCTTCGAGCGCGAGGTGCTGCCCTGGTTGGCACGCGGTGAGATCGCCATGCGCATCGACGCCCGCTTCGAGTTGGCAGACATCGCCGCCGCGCATGCATTGCTGGAGTCGAATACGACGATCGGGAAGGTCGCGCTGACCTTCGACTGACGATGGTGCAGTGATGGGACGGCGCGGGGCGGCGGTGACCGCGACCACGCCGCTCGCCGTCGCGTCAGCGCGTCGGCGGCGGCGCGACGACCGGACGGTCGCTGCCGCTCCACTGCTGGAACGACCCGTCGAAGAGCTTGACGTCGTAGCCCAACTCCCGCGCGACGAACCACAGCAAGGAGGCCTGCTGCCCGATGTGGCAGTACGTGATCACCGTGGCCCCCGGCGCGACCCCGGCCGCGGTGAACAGCGCCTGCAGTTCCTCGCGCGACTTGAGCCCGCCGTCGGTGGTGAGCGTGTTCAGCGGGATGTTCTTCGCCGACGGGATGTGCCCGGGCCGCGGGTAACCGCCCCCGATGCCGCGGTAGAACTGCGCGAGCCGCGCGTCGAGCACCTCGATCGCGGGGTCTGCGGTGGCCGCCGCGACCTGGTCGATGGTCGCGAGGCGGCTGGAGTCGATGCGGACCGCTGGCGCCTCGGCCAGGGCGGTCAGTGCCGGTGCGGGACCAGTCTCGACCGGGAGGCCGGCGCGTCGCCAGGCCGGCAGGCCGCCGTCGAGCAGCTGCACCCGATCGCCGAAGCCCATCACGTCGAGCGTGAAGAGCACGCGCGTCGCGGACTGCAGCGTGTCGCTGGCCGGAATGACCACGATGCGCGATGCGGCCGTGATGCCCACCGACCGCGCCCACTGCGCCAGGCGCTCGGCGGATGGCAGCTCGAGCGCCAGCGGCGTCTCGTCGCGCGTGGCCGAGATGTCGGACAGGGCGACCGGGCGGGCACCGGCGACATGTCCGGCCTCGAACTGTGCCTGAGGGCCGACCTGCAGGAGGACGACGTCGCGCGCTCCGCGCAGGGCGTCGAGAGCGGCCGTGCTGATGCGTCGGGAGGCCGCAGCGCCGGGGCGATCAGTCGCAGCGCTGGCGCCACCCGGGTTCGACGGCTGCGCGGGCAGCGCCGCCGCCGACAGCCCAAGGACGGCGAGCCCAACGGCGACGCGGGAGCGTGAACGGACCATCCTTGGAATATAACCCGGCCAGCCCCCGGCCGGGTCCGTGCCGCCTGGCGATCAGTCCCCCGTGCCGCTCCAGACGTCGGGCGTGCGCCACAGGGCCGAGAGGGTCAGCTGGCGCACGTTGATCATCTCCTTGGGGAGGCGATCGAAGAGCTTGATGAACAGCTCCTCGTGCAACTGCATCTCCGTCTGCCAGTCGCGGACGCTCAGCGACATGACCTGGTCGAACTTCTCGCGCGGGAAGTCCAAGCCGCGCCAGTCCAGTTGGTCGTACGAGGGCACCCAACCCACCGGCGTCTCGATGCTCGAGGTCTCGCCGTGTGCGCGCTGCACGATCCATTGCAGGACGCGCATGTTCTCGCCGAAGCCGGGCCACACGAACTTGCCCTCGGCGTTCTTGCGGAACCAGTTCACCCCGAAGATGCGCGGCGGATTGTGTACCGAGCGGCCGAACTGCAACCAGTGGTTGAAGTAGTCGGCCATGTGGTAGCCCGCGAACGGCAACATCGCGAAGGGGTCACGACGCACCACGCCCTGCGCGCCGAACGCTGCCGCCGTGGTCTCGGAGCCCATGGTGGCCGCGAGGTACACGCCGTAGGTCCAGTTGAAGGCCTGGTACACCAGCGGAATGGTCGTGCTGCGACGCCCCCCGAAGATGAACGCCGAGACGGGCACCCCCTTGGGGTCGTCCCACGAGGGATCCAGCACCGGGTTGTTCGACGCCGGCGCGGTGAAGCGCGCGTTGGGATGCGCGGCCGGTGTGGTCGACGCCGGCGTCCACGCGTTGCCCTTCCAGTCGATGAGGTGCGCCGGCCTCTCCTTCGTGAGCCCTTCCCACCACACATCGCCGTCGTCGGTCAGCGCGACGTTCGTGAAGATGGTGTCGCGGGCGCAGCTGGCCATGGCGCTGGCATTGGTCTCGTACGAGGTCCCCGGCGCGACGCCGAAGTACCCGGCCTCCGGATTGATGGCGTAGAGCTGACCATCGGGCCCCGCCTTGATCCAGGCGATGTCATCGCCGACCGTGGTGACCTCCCAGCCGTCGTCCTTGAACGGCTTCGGCGGCTCCAACATGGCGAAGTTCGTCTTGCCGCAGGCCGACGGGAAGGCGGCCGCGACATAGGTCTTGCGACCCGAGGGCTCCTTCACGCCGACGAGCAGCATGTGCTCGGCGAGCCAGCCCTCCTGCTTGGCCATCACCGACGCGATGCGCAGTGCGAAGCACTTCTTGCCGAGCAGGGCGTTGCCCCCGTAGCCCGAGCCGTAGGACCAGATCGCGCGCTCCTCGGGGAAGTGCACGATGTACTTGGTGGTCGGATTGCAGGGCCAGGCGACGTCCTGCTGGCCCGGGGCCAGCGGCGCTCCCACCGTGTGCATGCAGGGGATGAATTCGCCCTCGGCGCCCAGGACCTCGTAGACCTGACGGCCCATGCGCGTCATGATGCGCATGTTGACGACGACGTACGGGGAGTCCGAGACCTGGATGCCGATGTGCGCGATGGGCGAGCCCAGCGGACCCATGCTGAATGGGACGACGTACATCGTCCGGCCACGCATGCAACCGGTGAACAGCTCGGTCAGCGTGTCCTTCATCTCGCGCGGTGCGACCCAGTTGTTGGTCGGACCAGCGTCGTCCTTGGAGAGCGAGCAGATGAAGGTGCGGTCCTCGACGCGAGCCACATCGCTCGGGTCAGAACGCGCGAGGAAGCTGTTGGGACGCTTCTCGGGGTTCAGACGGATGAAGGTCCCGGCGGCGACCATCTCCTCGCAGAGGCGGTCGTACTCGGCCTGCGACCCATCGCAGAAGTGGATCGACGCCGGCTGGCAGAGTGCCGCCATGTCCTCGATCCACGATTTGGCCTTGTCGTTGGTGATATACGCCGGGAATTCCATCGATCTCCGTCCTGGACCTCGGGTTGGATGGCGCACCGTGCGCCTCCCCAGATAGGTAGGTTACCCCGGTGCACGGCTGGTCGCTACCGGTTGACAGGGGAGCATAGGGGGGAGTATCGCCCGGCTGCCGCCGGGCGCTCAGGGGAGGACGCCTTTGACCGGCAGGAGGGCGCCGCACTCCTTGCAGAACTTGGCGTCGAGGTCGTGGCCGTCACGCCCGCAGGCGCCGCAGGTGACCATGCGCGGCACCTGTGCGGCCCGCTGCAACTCCAACGTGACGATGCCCGTCGGGACCGCGATGATCCCGTAGCCCATGATCACCAGGACGGAGGCCAGGGCCCGGCCCAGCGCCGTGACCGGGACCAGATCGCCGTAGCCGACCGTGGTGAGCGAGATGATCGCCCAGTACATCGCGGTGGGGATGCTCGTGAACCCGTGCTCGGGCCCCTCGACCAGATACATCAGCGATCCGACCACCGACACGGCGGTCATCACCGTGAACAGGAAGACGGTGATCTTGGGCCGCGAGGCGCTGAGGGCCCGGGCGAGTACGGTGGCCTCGGAGACGTAGGTGGTCAGCTTGAGGATGCGGAAGATCCGCAGCACGCGCAGGATGCGCACCAGTGCCAGGAAGCGCCCCTCGGGGAACAGCAGACTGATGTACGTCGGCAGCGTGGCGAGCACATCGACCACCCCGAAGAAACTCCGAGCGTAGCGCAGACGGTCCGCGGCGCACCACAGTCGGGCGGCATACTCGACGGTGAACAGGATCGTGAAGACCCACTCGAGCACGACCAACGCCCGATGGGCGCCCGCCGGGAGCCCCGGCAGGCTGTCCACGATGACCACCGCCACGCTGCCGAGGATCGCGACGATCAGCAGGACGTCGAAGCGATTCCCGGCGGGCGTGTCGTGGTCGAAGATCACGCGCCGCCACCAGAGGCGCCGGTCGCTCACCGCGCGGCACCTCGCCGCGGCCCGACGGCGCGAAGGATGGTCACTTCGAGTAGGTCCTCAGGATCGTGGCGCGGAGGATCTTGTCCAACGCGGGGAAGTCGGCGGCGAGGTAGGCCTCGCCTTCCCGTTGGATGCGGCCTTGCTCCGGGCCTTGGCCGCGCGGGGCGCCCTCGCCGTAGCCGAAGTGCAGCGAGTCGACCACGCGCATGCCGTCGATGATGCGTCCGACCACGGAGAATCCGCTGGCGTCGAGCCGTCGGTTGTCGCCCAGATTGATGAAGAGCTGGGTGGTGCGCGTGTTGGGACCCGCGGTGGCGAAGGACACGGTGCCGCGTACGTTCTCCATGCGCACCGAGTCGTCTGGGATCCGCCGCTCGTTCATGGTACTCGTCACCGCCGGGTCGGCGGCGAGGCCGAACTGCACCACGAAGCCGGGGACCGCGCGGAAGAACCGCGCCCCGTCGTAGTACTTGTGGCGCACCAGCCCATAGAGCCGGTCGGCGCCGAGGGGGGCCCAGTCGCGGTGCACCATCATATCGATGTTGCCCTTGGTGGTCTCGAAGCGCACGACGTACAGGTCCGGCGCGCGGGCATCGATGCGGTCCGGCTTCACCCCGACGACGGTGGTGGGGGCGGCGCGGCAGGCGGAGAGCAGGGCGAGCGCCGCGAGCGGCGCGATGAAGGCGCGACGAAGCATAGGTCAGGTGGCGGGGAACGGGAGGCGACGCACCCGCTCGCCGGTGAGCGCGAAGAACGCGTTGGCCACGGCGGGGGCGATCGGTGGGGTGGCGACCTCGCCGACGCCCATGGGCGGCTCGGCCGAGGGAATGATATGCGTCTCGATGAGCGGCATGCGATCGGCGCGCAGCAGCGGGTAGTCGTGGAAGTTCGACGTCGTGACCCGCCCGCGGTCGATGGTCACGCGCCCGTCGAGCGCGGCGGTCAGGCCGAACACGATACCACCCTCCATCTGCGCCCTGATCTGCTCGGGATTGATCGCCAGGCCGCAGTCCACGGCACAGACGACGCGGTGCACCCGTGGGCGACCATCGCGGTCGCGGCTCAGCTCGGCGACCTGCGCGACGATGCTCCCGAACGACTCGTGCAGCGCGATGCCGCGTGCCCGGCCCTCGGGCAGGGGCGCGCCCCAGCCGGCGCGGGTGGCGGCGAGCTCGAGCACCGCGCGGTGTCGCGGATGCTCCGCGAGGAGACTGCGGCGGAACTCGTAGGCGTCCTGAGCGGCCCGATGGGCGAGTTCGTCGATGAACGACTCGACCGCGAAGGCGGTGTGCGAGTGTCCGACGCTGCGCCAGAAGCCGAGGGGGACGGGCAGGTCCGCGGTGATGCAGCGCAGGGCGCGGGCCCCGAGGGCATACGGGACGGTCTCGGCGCCCTCGAACGACGTGGGGTCGATGCCCTTGGTCGTGAAGCCCAGGCGGTCGGTGACGAAGCCCGGGACGAAGCCGGGCACGAAGCGCCGGAGCAGGGACGGGGTCGCGATGTCGTGCAGCCAGGCGACGGGCCGTCCGTTGGCATCGAGGCCGCCACGCAGGCGGTGTCGTGCGGCCGGGCGGTACCAGTCGTGTCGCATGTCGTCCTCGCGGCTCCACTGCACTTTGACCGGCGCCCCGACGGCCTTGGACACCTCGACGGCTTCGGCGATGAAGTCGAGCTCCGACCGGCGTCCGAAGCCGCCCCCCATCTGCATGCTGTGGATGGTCACCCGGCTGACCGGGACATCGGCGCGGTCGGCGGCCGTCCCGATGGCGCCACCGCCGGCATAGCTCGGGCCCCACTGCAGCTGGGTCGGCGCCCACACGGTGCAGGCGTCGTCGCGCACGTCGGCGACGCAGACCATGGGCTCCATCGTGGCATGCGCGAGGTAGGGCACGGCGTATTCAGCGTCGATCTGCTGCGCAGCCGTGGCGTGCGCCGCGTCGGGCGTGCCCTCGCGCTGGATGATCGCGAGCCCGGGCGCGTCGAGGGCTTCGCGGAGTGTCGCGTCGATCGCGTCGTCGTTGAGGGTCGGCGCCGTGCCCTCGCTCCACGAGAGTCGCAGCGCGCGTCGCCCCTGCTCGGCGGCCCAGTACCCGTCCGCCACGACGGCGACGCCACTGGGGACCGTGACCACCTGCTGCACGCCCGGGACTTGCCGGGCGGCCGCATCGTCCACGTGGGTGAGGGTGGCGCCGATCGACGGGGGCCGCGCGATGACGGCCGTGTACATGCCCGGGAGTCGCAGGTCGCTGGTGTAGATGGGTGCGCCGCGCACGACGTCGGGCGAGTCGACGCGAGGCAGGCTCTGGCCGATCAAGCGGAACTGGTCAGGCTGCTTGAGGGTCACGCGCTGCGGGGCGCGACCCGTGCCGGCCGCGACGGCCAACTCGCCATAGCTGCGCGAGCGGCCGCTGATGGGGTGGACCACGCGCCCGGCGTCGGTGTGGCACTCGTGCTCAGGGACATCCCATTCGGTCGCGGCCGCCTGCACGAGCATGACACGGGCTTTCGCGGCGGCCTCGCGCAGGGGTCCCCAGGCGGCGCGCATCGACGTGCTGCCGCCGGTGGCCTGCATGCCGCGGAGCAACGGATTGGCGTAGTCGGGGTGCGCGGGGGCGAACGCGACGCGCATCGCGTCCCAGCGGGCGTCCAGTTCTTCGGCGACGAGCATCGCGAGGCCGGTGGAGATCCCTTGCCCCATCTCCGCGCGGTCGATGAGCACCGTGACCAGCCCCTCGGTGTCGATGCGGATCCACGCGTCGGGCGCGAAGGCCGCGGTGGCGTCGGGTCGGCGTGGTCCGCCTCCGCAGGCTCCGAAGCTCACGCCGATGGACAAGCCGACCACGGCGGTGGCCGAGGTCGCGAGGAAGTCGCGCCGCGAGACGGGGGCTGGGGTCATACGGCGCTGCCGGCGGCGCGTATGATGGCGCGCCGGACGCGCTGATAGGTCCCACAGCGGCACAGGTTGCCCGCCATCGCGCTGTCGATCTGGGCGTCGCTCGGCAGGGGCGTCTGTGCGAGCAGCGCGGCGGCCGCCATGATCTGGCCCGGCTGACAGAAGCCGCACTGCGCGACCTGCTCGGCGAGCCAGGCCTGCTGCACGGGATGGTCGCCGCTGGCGGAGAGGCCTTCGATGGTCGTCACACGCCGCCCTTCCACGGCGCTGACCGGCAGCGAGCAGGCGCGGGCGGCGGCGCCGTCCAGGTGCACGGTACAGGCGCCGCAGAGGCCTTGGCCACAGCCATACTTGGTCCCGGTCAGGCCCAGCGTGTCACGCAGTGCCCAGAGCAGCGGTGTGTCGGGGGGGCACTCGATCGTGACCGCCGAGCCGTTCAGCGTGCAGGTGGTGGGCATGCGCAGTACGCTAGGCGGTGGGACCTCTGACGGGAAGCGGTGCGGGCCGTAAGTTTCGCGCGATGCCTATGTGGAGCACGCTCGCACAGCCGCTGGTGGGACTCGCCCTGTTCACGGGGATCGCGTTCGCGCTGAGCGAGGATCGCCGCGCTGTGCGCTGGCGATTGGTGGGGGTGGCGCTGGGGTTGCAGTTCGCGCTCGGGCTGTTGTTGCTGCGTGTGCCGTTCATCGCGGGCGCTTTCGCGTCGCTGACGCGCGGGGTGAATGCGTTCACGGACGCGACGCGCAGCGGGACCTCGTTCGTGTTCGGGTTCCTGGGTGGTGGCCCGGCGCCCTTCGACGTGACGAACCCGGGATTGCTGGTCACCTTCGCGTTCCAGGTCCTGCCGATCGTGATCGTGGTGTCGGCGATCTCGGCGTTGCTCTGGCAGTGGCGCATCCTGCCGGTGGTGATCCGCGGCATCGCGGCGCTGTTCGCCCGGACGCTGGGCACACGGGGGCCGGCCGGCCTGGTGGCGACGGCCAACATCTTCCTCGGCCAGGTCGAAGCGCCGCTGCTGGTGCGGCCGTATCTGGCGACGATGACGCGCTACGAGCTGTTGCTGCTCATGACGGCCGGGATGTCGACCATCGCGGGCTCGGTGCTCGTGATCTACGCGACGATGCTGGGTCCGCTGCTCGACGGGGCGCTGGGGCACCTGCTGGCGAAGTCGGTGATGGCGATCCCGGCCGCGATCCTGTTCGCGCACGTGCTGATCCCCGAGCGGACGCCCGACCGCGACGACACGCCGCCGCCCGCGCTGTACCGGGGCACGATGGACGCCGTCACGCAGGGGACGAACGACGGATTGCAGATCTACCTCGGCATCCTGGCCATGCTGTTGGTGCTCGTTTCGCTGGTCGCGCTGCTGAACGGGATCATCGGCGTCCTGCCCGACGTGGGGGGGGCGCCGCTGACCTTGCAGCGTGTGGCCGGCTGGCTGTTCTCGCCCGTCGCATGGTGCATGGGCGTGCCCTGGGCCGAGGCGACGACCGTGGGCTCGTTGCTCGGCATCAAGGCGATCCTGAACGAGTTCGTGGCGTTCATCGCGCTGTCGGATCTGCCGGCGGGTGCGTTGTCGGAGCGGTCGTTGTTGATCGCGACCTACGCGCTCGGGGGGTTCGCCAATTTCGGCAGTGTCGGGGTGGTGCTGGGTGGGGTGGGGACGGTCATCCCGGCGCGGCGGGGGGATCTGTCGGAGCTGGCGCCGCGCGCCCTGCTGGCGGCGACCCTCGGGAACTGCATGAGTGGGGCGATGGTCGCGCTGGTGATGTAGCCGGGCGCGCCTTGCCGGGCATGCCAGGCCTGGCATGCCAGACCAGGCGCCGGGCTGGTCCGACCGTCGCGCGACTGGCGCCGCCGCTGTCCCGAGACGATACTCACGGGCACGGTGGGGTCCTGTACTCCCCGGTGGGTTCCCTGATGGTGCGAGGACTGACCACGCGATGATCGAGCAGCGCGAGGCACTGCGGTCGCGGTTGATCGAGGTCGAAGCCTCGTTGCCCGCGGGCAGCGCGGTGGCCTTGGTCGGGGTCGACACGCGCATCATGGACTGCAACGACGCCTACGCCGAGCTGTTCGACGCGACGCCCGCGACGCTGGTCGGCTCGTCGGTGCTGGGTCCTCTGGTGGTCGACGCGGCGGATCACGCGGCCCACGACTTCGAGGACGCGGTCCGCCGTGGCCGCGGGTTCTTCGGCGAGCTGCTGATGGAGCGGCGGCCCGGCGTCACCTTCTGGAACGATGTGATCCTGTTGCCGGGCACGCTACGCGTTCCCGGTCTGGAGGACGCGACCCTGATCGCGCGCGATGTGACCCTGCGGCGCACTGCCGCCGCGGAACTGGGCATGCGCTCGATCCACGATCGCTTGGTCCTCGACCGTGTGCAAGCGGGCATCGTGCTGCACAAGGCCAGTACCGAGATCCTGTGGGCGAACGCCAAGGCGCTGGAACTGCTGGGCGTCGAGAACACGGCCGCGCTCGGGGCGGTGAACACGGATCCGCGCTGGGGCTTCAAGGGTGCCGACGAGCAGTTGTTGCCCATCGACGAGTACCCCGTCGGTGTCGCCGTCCGCACACGTGCCGTCGCGCGCGACATCCTGCTCGGGCATGATCGGCCCAGTGACGGCAAGCGCGTGTGGCTGATGTGCAATGCGTACCCGGTGGCCGATGCCACGGGCGAGGTCGTCGAGGTCGTGGTGAGTTTCACCGACGTCACGCGGCTGAAGGAGACCGAGCGTGCGTTGGCCGAGTCGGACGAGCGGATGCAGCTGGTGATGTCGGGCAGCACCGACTCGGTCTGGGATATCGATCTGGAGCGCAACCTGTACCACTTCTCGGCGCGCTGGTGGGAGATGCTGGGCTACAGCGCCGACGATCGTCCGATCGAGCCTGCGGACTGGGAGCAGCTGCTGCATCCCGCCGACCATGACTGGGTCATGGCCCGCCTTGAGCAACTGCTGGCCTCGCAGGAGCGGCGGTACTCGATCGACTGCCGCATGCTGCACAAGTCGGGGAGCGTGGTGCACGTGCGCTCCCGCGGGCTCATCGTGCGCGACGCGGAGGGCCGACCGATCCGGATGTCGGGCACGAACACCGACCTGACGGAGCGCCGCGCCCTCGAGACCCGGCTGCATCAGGCCGAGAAGTTGCAGGGGATCGGTCAGTTGGCCGGCGGGGTCGCCCACGACTTCAACAACTTGCTCGCGGTGGTCCTGGGCAACCTCGAGGTCCTGCAGTCCACCCTGCCTGACGGGAGCGAGGATGCCGAGTTGGTACAGGAGGCGCTGACGGCGGTGCATCGTGGGGCCGACCTCACCCGACGACTGCTCACGTTCTCGCGGCAGCAGTCACTCGAGACGACGGTGCTGCCCATCGCCCCGACCATCCGCGGGGTCGCCTCGCTGCTGACGCGGCTGCTGAGTGAGTCGATCGAGGTGCGCATCTCGGAGCTGAACGTCGACCTGCTCATCCGCGTCGATCCGACGCTGTTCGAGAGCGCCCTGCTCAACCTGGCGATCAATGCCCGCGACGCGATGCCACGCGGAGGCACGCTGTCCATCGACGTGCGACCGTGCCGACTGCCCGAGGACTGGCCGCACGAACCACTGGATGTCGAGCCCGGCGCGTTCGTGGCGGTCTCCGTGCGCGACACCGGGATCGGCATGAGCGACGAGATCCGCCTGCGCGCGCTCGAGCCGTTCTTCACGACCAAGCCTACCGGCCGCGGGACCGGGCTCGGGCTCAGCATGGTGTACGGATTCGTGACCCAGTCGGGCGGCGCCATCTCGATCCAATCGGCGCCGGGATCCGGGACGACGATCCATCTGTTCCTGCCGGTCGCGGAGGCCGCTGCGCGGCACGAGCCGTCGCTGCCCGACGGCCCGGCGACCGAGCGCGCGTCGCAGGGTGAGACGGTCCTCGTCGTCGAGGACGACGAAACGGTGCGGCGGGCCGTAGTGCGCGGGCTCAACCAGCTCGGCTATGCCGTGATCGAGGCCGCGAACGGGCCTGCCGGCGTGCGAGCGTTCATGTCGGCGCCGCGGGTGGACCTCGTGCTGACCGACGTCGTGATGCCAGAGGGAATGACCGGTCCGGATGTCGCCGCCGAGATCCACCGGCTCGCCCCACGCATCCCCGTCGTGTTCATGACGGGGTACTCCGCCGATATCCTCGACGAACTGCTGGGCTCGGACGATCACTTCTTCTTGGCCAAGCCCTTCCGCATCGAGGATCTGCGGCGTGTGATCCGCGAGGCCCTCAGTCCGCGCTGACCGCCGCCGACGCCGGCCGACCGTGCGCCGCGTGGATCCCGGCGGCACGGCCCGTCGCCCAGGCCCAAAAGAAGTTGTAGCCCCCGATGGGTCCGAACGCGTCGAGGACCTCACCGCAGAGGTACAGACCCGGAGTGAGCCGGCTCTCCATTGTCCGAGGGTCGATGTCCGCAAGACGGATGCCGCCGCCCGTGACCTCGGCCTTCTTGTAGCCCTCGTCGCCGGTCCACGGAAGCGTGTCACGGGTGAGCACATCGAGGAGCCGCCGGCGCTCCTCGCGACGCAGCTCGGCCACGCTGCGATCGCCAGGCACGGCCGCGCGCTCCAGTAAGAGAGTGGCGAGCCGGTCCGGCACGCGCTCCCGCACCAGGGCGAGCATGGTGCGGGTCCCGGGTCCGCGCAGCGCCTGTTCCCACGCCGCGGCGTCGAGCGCACTCCACCGGATCTGGAGCGTGGCGGGCACACCCGCCGCGCGTGCGCGGATGAGCACATGGGCGACGTCGAGCGCCGCCGGGCCACTGTAGCCCCGATGCGTGAAGAGGAAGCCGCCGCTCGCACTCGCGCTGCGACCGTCGCCCTGCGCGTGGAGTGACGCGGGGAACGACACGCCAGCCAGCGCGGCGAACTGCCCTGCCGTGTCGGTGATCGGCGTGAGGGCGGGATACGTCGGATGGATGCTATGGCCGAGCCGCGCCGCGAGGGCGAGACCGAACCCGTCGCTCCCCGTCGCGGGGACGGACAGACCACCGGTCGCGAGGATCACCGCGTCGGCGCGCAGCGGCTCGCCGCTCTCGACGTGCACGACCCACTGACCGTCAGCCGGCGCGAGGTCACGCACGCGGCACGCCATGCGCAGCGTCACGCCACGCTGCCGAGCGAGCGCCAGCAGGCCGTCGCGCACATCGCGGGCCCGGTGCGACGCGGGAAAGACCTTGCGGAGCGCGGGCTCGTCGCTCAGCGGGATGCCGACCTCGTGTTCGAAGAAGCGGCGTTGTTCCACGAGCGGCCACGAGCGCAGGATGCGGCGCAGCGTGTTGGGCGACGAGTCGGTGACGAAGCGGCGTTCATCGAGCTCGAGCGGAAGCACATTGCAGCGTCCGCCGCCGCTGATCAGGATCTTGCGGCCGCCGTCGGCGGTGGCTTCGACCAGCGTGGTGTCGGCCCCGGCGCTGGCCGCGTGGATCGCGGCCATGGTCCCCGCCGCGCCGGCGCCGATCACGACGACGCGGCGGGGACGCGCGTCCATCAGCGCCAGAGCCCGGACCGCAGGGCGATGGCCTCGACGTCCCGCGCCACGTCGATCGCGGTGGTGGTGTCGCCGCGCATCTGTGAGGCCTGCGCCAACAGCTCGCCGCTCAAGGCATAGAGCATCGGGATGTTCACCGAGGGGACATCGACCCACTGCTTCTCGGCGAGGAAGGCGGCCGGGCCGCGATACGTCCTCCACAGGTCGCGCGAGCGGGGAAGGTCGAAGTGTCCGCCGCGGTAGGGGATGTAGCTCGAGTCCGCCGTCGCCTTGGTGGGCAGCAGGCGGAACGCCAGACCCTGCTGGACGAGGTAGTCCTGCAGGCCGATGTCGCGCGCGAAGTTGGGGTAGGTGAAGTACACTGGCCGCCGGGGGAACGCATCGGTGATGAGGTGGAGCACCACCTGCTGGTCGCGCGTGAACCACCCGGCGGGGATGGTCGCTTCGATGTCGCCATGCCGGAACAGCTGCGGCTGCCCGAGCTGGATCACCTGCGGGATCCGGTCGGCCTCGGCGCTCGTCATGCGCAGCAGCGGCGCATGCTCAGGGGGACCGGCCAGCGAATCGTACACGGGCAGTCCGGGTCCTGCGTACGGGGGCGGGATACGCGTTGTGAGCTCCCGCACGAACCAGTCGGTGCCCAGATAGGGCGTGATGGCGAGCGTGACGTCGGGCCGGATGCCCTCGACGTGCTGCGCGTACCACAGCGGGAATGAGTCGTTGTCCCCCATCGTGACGAGGATGCCGTTCGGCTCGACGGAGTTCAGCAGGTCGTGCGCCCACTCACGCGTGAAGGTGTGCGAGCGCCGCGACGCACTCTGCCAGTTGGCCACCAGCGGAACGAACGCGAGCAGCAGCACCGGTGCCGCCAGGCTCCACCCCCGCACCGCGCCACGTTGCGCGCCGTTCGCCTTCTCGGCGAGCCACTGCCAGACGCCGCCGAGTCCGAGGGCGACCCACAGGCCCCAGGTCGCGAAGCTCCAGAGGTAGAAGTAGTCGCGATCCCGGACCTCGCGGGTCACCGCGTCACCGAGTTCCGGCGCCTGCGAGGCCCCGTACTTGAAGTTCAGGTACACGATCAACGCGGGCGTCAGCGTGCCGATCAGCGGGCCGACGAACGCGAAGGAGCTGCGGTCGCGGCGGTACTGCAGTACGCCGCCGTACACGCCGAGGCCGAAGAACGTGAGGGCGAGCAGTGACTGCAGGCCCATCAACGCGCCGCCGAAGTCCCGCAGCCACTGCCAGCGGAAGTACAGCCACCACATCCCGAACTGTGCTGTGATCGGCGCTTGGCGCTGTGCCACGCTGTGCCCGCCGTACTGCTCGCGGTCGATGTTCGACTTGAGGCGCGTCCAGGTCTCCTTGCTGAACGTGCAGGCGAACTTCGGGCCATCGACGCAGGCGGTGGGCGCGCCGACGTTCAGCGCGGGGGCGTGTGCGGCGCGGATCGGCTGGAACGCGAAGGGGGTCATCCCGAGCAGCGTCGCGGCGGCCGCCACGAGCACCAAGCGCCAGCGCATGAGGGTCGCGGGATGCCGCAGCAGCACGAAGAGGCCCACCGCCGGGATCGGCAGGAAGCCCGCCGGGTGATTGGCGTAGCCGAGTCCGCAGAGGTAGGCCGCCAGCACGAGCAGGAGGTCGGCGCGGCGCGAATCGCGCGGGGCGTCGTCCCAGCGCAAGGCGGCCCAGGCCACAGCCGCGACGAACAGCATCGCGACGGTGTAGACCTTCTCGTTCACGACACTCTGGTTCCACACCGTGAACGCCGTGGCCCCGATCCACGCGCCGAGTGACGCGATGACGAGCCGCGGCACCCGCGGGAGCCCCCAACCGCGCGTGGCGCGGTGCGCCACCAAGACCCAGAACACCGCCGAGAGGGCGGAGGTGGTGGCCGCGAGCAGATTCACGCGCGCCGCATACTCGAGTGGGACCGGGATCAGCGCGAAGGCATGGGCGATGAGCACGAACAGCGGATTCCCCGGCGGATGCGGGATGCCGAGGACCTTCGCGGCCGTGATGTACTCGCTCGTGTCCCACATCGCCGTCGACGGGGCCAGCGTGGCGAGGTACAGCGCCCAGATCACCGCGCCGACGATGAAGGCGAGCGCGTAGGGCGGCCGATCGGCATCCTCGACCGCATTCCGCGCGCCGAGTACCAAGGCGAGGGGGGCGAGGAGCACGTACCCGAGGACCAGCGCCGCGGCGGCGAGACTCGTTCCGCCGCGCCAGAGATCCGCATACCCGACCGCGACCGCCACGACGGCGGCGAGGAGCACAGCGAGAGGGAGCCCACCGGGGAGGCGGGAAGCAGAGGACGTCATCAGTGGTCTGCGAGCTGAGTGATCAAGGGGCCTGCGCCGCCGCCGTACGGCAGTCGCGGCGCGGAGCCGCGGGACCGGTGAAGAGCCCGGCGCGCCTCCTTACAGAATACCCGGAAGTCGCAATCCGTGCTCCCTCGCACAGGCCGTCGCCTCGGCGTACCCGGCATCGGCATGCCGCATGACCCCCGAGGCGGGGTCGTTCCAGAGCACGCGCTCGAGCCGGCGGTCGGCCTCGGCCGAGCCGTCGGCGACGATGACCATGCCCGCGTGCTGCGAGAAGCCCATGCCAACGCCGCCACCATGATGCAGGCTCACCCAGGTCGCGCCGGAGGCGCAGTTGAGCAGCGCATTGAGCAGCGGCCAGTCGCTCACCGCGTCGGAGCCGTCGCGCATGGCCTCGGTCTCCCGGTTCGGGCTGGCCACGGAGCCCGAATCCAGATGGTCGCGCCCGATCACGATGGGCGCGCGCAGCTCGCCGCTGCGCACCATCGCGTTGAAGGCGAGGCCCGCGCGGTGGCGATCGCCGAGGCCGATCCAGCAGATGCGCGCGGGCAGCCCTTGGAACGCGATGCGCTCGCCGGCCATGTCCAGCCAGCGATGCAGTTGCGCGTGGTCCGGGAACAGTTCCTTCATCTTCGCGTCCGTGCGCCGGATATCCTCGGGATCCCCCGACAGTGCGACCCAGCGGAAGGGGCCGATGCCGCGGCAGAACAGCGGGCGGATGTACGCGGGCACGAATCCCGGGAACGCGAATGCCTCCTGGCAGCCGGCCTCGAGCGCCATCTGCCGGATGTTGTTGCCGTAGTCGAAGGTCGGGATGCCCGCACGATGGAAGGCGAGCATGGCCTCGACCTGCTGGCGCATGCTGGTCCGCGCGGCCTGTTCCACCGCAGCAGGCTCCGTGTGCTGGCGCTGCTTCCACTCCGCGAGGGTCCACCCGGCCGGGAGATAGCCGTGCAGGGGATCGTGCGCACTGGTCTGGTCGGTCACGAGATCGGGCCGGACGCCGCGGCGCACGAGCTCCGCGAAGACCTCGGCCGCGTTGCCGAGCACGCCGACCGACTTGGCCTCGCCGGCCGCGGTCCACTGCGCGATCAGCGCAAGGGCTTCATCGACCGCGTGGGTCTTGGCGTCGAGGTAGCGCGTGCGCAGCCGGAAGTCGATGCGGGTCTCGTCGCATTCCACCGCGAGGCAGCAGGCACCCGCCATCACCGCCGCCAGCGGCTGCGCGCCGCCCATGCCCCCGAGTCCGGCCGTGAGCACCCATCGGCCGCGCAGGTCGCCGCTGTAGTGCTGCCGCCCCGCCTCGGCGAAGGTCTCGAAGGTGCCCTGGACGATGCCCTGCGACCCGATGTAGATCCACGAGCCGGCGGTCATCTGGCCGTACATCATGAGGCCCTGCCGGTCCAGCGCGTGGAAGGTGTCCCAGGTGGCCCAGTGCGGGACGAGGTTCGAGTTGGCGAGCAGCACGCGCGGGGCGTCGCGGTGCGTGCGGAAGACGCCCACCGGCTTGCCGCTCTGCACCAGCAGCGTCTCGTCGTCCTCGAGCGTGCGCAGCGTGTCGATGATCGCGTCGTAGTCGGCCCAGGTGCGCGCCGCGCGCCCGATGCCGCCGTAGACGATCAATCCCTGCGGATCCTCCGCGACGTCGGGATGCAGGTTGTTCATGAGCATGCGCATCGCGGCTTCGGTGAGCCAGCTCTTGGCGCTCCGCGTGCTGCCGGTGGGGGCGAGGATCGTGCGGTCGGCGCGGCGGGGATCGGTCATGGGAGTCAGGCGAGCGTCGGGGCCAGCGTGTCGAGCGTGGAGAGCAGCGTGCGGAGCAGGGCGCGCAGCGGGGCGGCGCGCGTGTCATCGAAGTCGAATGGCGGCGACTCGGTCGTGAGATGCGTGCGCTGGGCGAGTTCGATCTGGAGCGCGTGGATGCCCTGCGACGGCCGCCCGTACTCGCGGGTGGTCCAGCCGCCCTTGAAGCGGGCGTTGAACACCACGCGGTAGGGATGCGGCGCGCCGAGCACCTCGCGGGTGGCCGCCGACACCGGGGCCCCGCAGGAGCGACCGTCGACCGTGCCGATGTTGATGTCGGGCAACGTCCCCTCGAACAAGTAGGGGATCACCGAGCGGATCGAGTGGCAGTCCACGAGCAGGGCCACGCCGTGCGCCGCGCGCACCCGGTCGAGCTCGGCGCGCATCGCGTCGTGGTACGGCGCATGGAACGCGCGCCGGCGGGCGTCGACGTCGGCGGCGCCCGGCGCCGTGCGCCAGATGGGCTCGCCATCGAAGTCGGTCAGCGGGACGAGGCCGGTGCTGTGCTGGCCGGGATAGAGGCTGCTGTCGTCGGGCGGGCGGTTCGCGTCGATCACGTAGCGATGGAACGTGGCCCGGACCGTCGTCGCGGTCGGGAGCAGCCCGGCGTACAGCCGATCCACGTGCCAGTCGGTGTCAGCGAGTGCGGCCCCGCGCGGCGTGAGCTGTTCCGCAACGGCCGCTGGCAGCCAGGTCCCGACGTGCGGGAAGCCCAGGACGATGGGCCCAGTGCCGCGCTCCACGACGACCGGATTCATGTGAACGCGGGCACGCCTGCCGCACGCGCAAGCGCACCGTCGAGGACCAACGCGCTGGCCGCCTCGAGGTCCGGGGCGAGATAGCGGTCGTCCGTGAGTGCGGGCGACACCGCCCGGATCCGTGCGACGGCCGCTTCGAGGGCCGGCGAGCTGCGCAGCGGCGCGCGGTATCCTATGCCTTGGGCCGCGCACAGCGCCTCGACGCCGAGGATCACGCTCAGATTCTCGAGCATGCGCCCCAGTCGCCGCGCGGCGTGCGCGGCCATGCTCACGTGGTCCTCTTGATTGGCGCTGGTCGGGGTCGAGTCGGTCGAACAGGGCTGCGCCAGGTGCTTGTTCTCGCTCATCAGCGCGGCCGTGGTCACTTCCGCGATCATGAAGCCCGAGTTGAGACCGGGCTCGGGCGTGAGGAACGGCGGCAGATCGTGGCTGAGCACCGGATCGACCAGCAGCGCCACGCGCCGTTGGGCGATCGCCCCGATCTCGGCGATCGCGAGCGCGATCATGTCGGCTGCGAAGGCCACGGGCTCGGCATGGAAGTTCCCGCCCGAGACGATGCGTCCGTCGCGCAGCACCAGCGGGTTGTCGGTCACCGCGTTGGCCTCGCGCTCCAGCGACAACGCCGCGAAGCCCAGCAGGTCGACGGCCGCTCCCACGACCTGCGGCACGCAGCGGATGCAGTACGGGTCCTGCACGCGGGTGTCGTCGTCGCGATGGCTCTCGCGGATGGCCGACCCGCGCATGAGCGTGCGCATCGCCGCCGCGACGGCGATCTGGCCGGGCTGGCCGCGCAGCGCGTGGATCTCGGCGAGCAGCGGCGCGTCGGAGCCCATGATCGCGTCGGTGGACAGCGCGGCGGTCACCAGGGATTCGGCGGCTAGACGCCTCGCGTCGAACAGGCCGGTGAGCGTGAGGGCCGTCGAGAACTGCGTGCCATTGATCAGCGCGAGTCCTTCCTTCGCCCCCAGGGTCACCGGCACGAGCCCGGCCCGTGCGAGTGCGTCCGCTCCCGGCAGGCGCTCGCCGTCGACGATCGCCTCGCCGGCCCCGATCATCACGGCGGTCATGTGCGCCAGCGGGGCGAGGTCGCCGGAGGCGCCCACGGACCCTTGCGAGGGGATCACGGGGAGCACATCGCGGGCGAGCATGGCCATCAGCAGCTCGAGCAGCTCCCAGCGCACGCCCGAGGCTCCGCGTCCGAGTGAGAGGAGCTTGAGCGCCATCATCAACCGTGTGGACGCCGCATCGATCGGTTTGCCCACACCGCAGCAGTGCGAGAGGATCAGATTGCGCTGCAACATCGCGGTGTCGGCGGCGGCGATCCGCACGCTGGCCAGTTTGCCGAAGCCGGTGTTCACGCCGTACACGGCGTCGGGGCCGGCGACGGCGCGGGCCACGTGCTGCGCGGCCTCCTCGACCAGCGGCCGGCAGGCGGGGTCCAGGGTGACCGCGCCGCCGTCGCGCCACAGCGCTTCGAGCGTCGCGAGCGTGGTCGATCCGGGGGTGAGCAGGTGAGCCATGGATCAGGACGCGAAGACGCGATGGTGGAGGACCGGAAGCCCCAGACGATGGATCAGCTCCGCAGGCGTCGCCGCGTCCCACACTGCGAGGTCGGCGCGCAGTCCCACCTCGAGGCGACCGGCATCGCGCACGCCGAGCGCACGCGCGGCGTGACGCGTCACCCCGTCGAGCGCCTCCTGCGGCGTCAAGCCGAACTGCGTACACGCGAGATGCATGGCCAGCAACAGCGAGCTGAGCGGTGAGGTACCGGGGTTGCAGTCGGTGGCGACGGCGATCGGGACGCCGTGGATGCGCAGCGCTTCCACGGGCGGTCGTTGCGACTCCCGCAACACATAGTATGCCCCAGGGAGCAGCACGGCGACGGTGCCCCCGCGCGCGAGCGCGATCGCATCGTGGGCGTTCGCGTACTCCAGGTGATCCGCGGACAGCGCTCCCAGGGCGGCCGCGAGCGCGGTCGCCCCGCTGCGACTCAACTGCTCCGCGTGCACCTTGACCGGCAACCCTAGCGTGGCCGCGCGCGCGAAGACGCGGTGTACCTGCGTCGGCGAGAACGCGATGGACTCGCAGAAGGCATCGACGGCATCGACCAGCCCCTCGGCGTGCGCCCGGTCGAGCGTCGGCAGCACCACCTCGTCGAGGTACGCGTCGGCACGCCCGTCGTACTCTTCGGGCACCGCGTGGGCGCCCAGGAAGCTGGTGCGCACGCGCACGGGCCGGCGCTCGGCCAATCGCCGCGCCGCGCGAAGCATGCGCAGTTCGGTCTCGGTGTCGAGCCCATAGCCCGACTTGATCTCGACCATCGTCACACCCTCGGCGAGCAACGCGTCGAGCCGCGGCAGCGCCGAGGCCACGAGGGCGTCCTCGGTCGCCGCGCGGGTCGCACGCACGGTCGCACGGATGCCGCCACCCGCGCGGGCGATGTCGCTGTAGCTGCTGCCCGCCAGTCGGCGCTCCCACTCGTCGGCCCGCGAGCCCGCGTGGATCAGGTGCGTGTGGCAGTCGATCAGTCCGGGCGTGACGAGGCGTCCGTCGCAGGCGAAGGTCGGGAGCGCCGCGTGGTCGCGCGGCAGCGCGGCCACAGGGCCGACCCAGGCGATCCGGCCGCCGCGGCAGACGATCGCCGCATCGGCATGCGCTGCGGTGCGCGCGCCCACGAGGACGATGTCAGGGGATGGCGTGTGGGACGCGGGCATCGCCACCTCTCGGCGTTGCGGGGACGGGGATCGGCTACCAATATATGTCTATACATATTCACTCCCGTCAAGGAAGCGCTGTGAGCCATTCCGAGCGGTCCCTGTGGGCCGAGACTGCCTTGCTCCCCGGTGGATGGGCCGATGGTGTCCGGGTGACCGTTGTCGACGGTCGGATCGTGCAGGTGCGACCGGCGACGCCGCCCGAGGCCGGGGATGCGCGTGTCGGCGTGCTGCTCGCGGCGCCCATGAATGCGCACTCCCACGCGTTCCAGCGGGCGATGGCCGGGCTCACCGAGCGGCGCGGCCCCGAGGCGCAGGATTCGTTCTGGACCTGGCGCGACCTCATGTTCCGCTTCCTGACGCAGTTGACGCCTGACGATGTCGAGTCGATCACCGCGTTCGTGCAGGTGGAGTTGCTCGAGGCGGGCTACGCCGGGGTCTGTGAGTTCCACTACCTGCATCACCAACCCGACGGCACGCCCTACGATGCGCTCGGCGAGCTCGCCACGCGTATCGTGGCCGCGACGCATCGCACCGGCGCGGGGCTGACCTTGCTGCCGGTGCTGTACGAGGTCGGTGGCTGCGATGGGCGACCGCTCGCGGGCGGCCAGCGGCGATTCGGCAACTCGCCGGAGCGATTCGCCCGTCTCGCGGAGGAGGCGTGGGGCTGCGTCGGCTCGTTGCCGGCCGACGCCGGTGTCGGGCTCGCCCCCCACTCGTTGCGCGCCGTGACGCTCGAAGGACTGGCCGCCGCGGTGACTCTCGCGGCCGATCGGCCGGTGCATCTGCATCTCGCGGAGCAGCCCGGCGAAGTCGCCGAGGTCCTCGCGGCGCATGGTGCGCGGCCGGGCGAGTGGCTCCTGGATCAGGTGGAGGTCGATGCGCGCTGGACGCTGATCCATTGCACCCAGCTCATGCCTCACGAGACGCAGGCCCTCGCCGCGACCGGCGCGGTGGCCGGGCTCTGCCCGCTCACCGAGGCCAGCCTTGGGGACGGGATCTTCGACGCGGTGGGTTGGCTCGCCCACGCGGGGCGCTTCGCGGTGGGCTCGGACAGTCACATCCGCATCGCGTTGGCCGAGGAGCTGCGTGCGCTGGAGACTTCGCAGCGGCTGCGGGATCACGCGCGCGCGGTGCTCGCCACCCCCGCGTGGTCCACCGGGCGGGTGCTCTACGAGGGGATCCTGCGTGGCGGCGCTGCCGCCGCGGGCCGTGCGAGTGGTGCGATCGCACCGGGACGCTGGGCCGATCTGCTCGCGCTCGACGCCACGGCGACCGCGTTCGTCGGCCGCAGCGGCGACACCCTGCTCGACACGTGGATCTTCAGCGGCGACGACCGTCTGGTCACTGATGTGTGGAGTGCGGGGCGTCATGTCGTCACGCAGGGGCGGCACCGCGACCGCCCGGAGATCGAGGCGCGCTATCGGCGCACCATCGCGCGGCTCCAGGACCTGCTGTGAGCCGACGTGAGGCGCCCGGCTGGCAGCAGATCCGCGAGGAACTGCTCCGACGCATCCGCGACCGCGAGTGGCGTCCCGGGACCATCATTCCCACCGAGGTCGAGCTGGCGAAGGAATTCGGGGTGGCGCGCGCGACGATGCACCGGGCGTTGCGCGAACTCGCCGATGCCGGCACGCTCGAGCGGCGCCGGCGCCTCGGTACCCGCGTGACGATGCACCCGGTGCGCCAGGCGCGATTCGGGATCCCGCTCCTGCGGCGCGAGATCGAGGAGACCGGGGCGGTGTACGGGTATCGGCTCCTCTCGCGGGCGGTGAAGGTCGCGCCGACCGCGGTGTCAGAGGCGCTGGGCATCCCGTACCGCGCGATCCTCACGCAGGTGCGCGCTGTGCACAGTGCCGACGGTCGCCCATACGTGCTCGAAGAGCGCTGGGTCCACGCGCGGCGCGTGCCCGGATTCGCCGCGGCCGATCTCAGTGTGGTCAGCGCGAACGAGTGGCTGCTCGCGAACATCCCCGTCTCGACTGGCGAGATGACGCTGACCGCCGAGCGTGCGCGGGCCGACGTCGCGCGCCTGTTGGACTGTCAGGCGGGCGATCCGGTGATGACCGTCCGCCGGGTGACCTGGCGCGACGGGGTCGGCATCACCCAGGTCCGCTTGGTGTACGCACCAGGCCATGCGATCGTGTCGGCGATCGGAGTCGATCCGTAAGACCGCGCACGCGGTCGACGAACGCGCGCGCCGCGAAGCCGGCGATGCTCGCGACCTCCTCCACCGACCACGCAGGGGGCTCGCCGAGGGCCCGCAGGATCCGCGAGCGCATCCGCAGTACGATGGGGGACGCGATGGGGATCGCCTGGAAGTAGGGGTCGTAGCGCGTGCCGATGCCCTCGATCAACGCGGCGGTGCGCGCGAAGTACACCAGTTCCCGCGGCAAGGTGATGGGGAAGTCGAACAGGGTGCGCATGACCTGGTCGCTGAGGATGATGTTCGCCCGCTCGAGACTGGTCGTCCGCGAGTACGCGAGCGTCAGCAGCAGCGCGCCGAGGCGATCGATCTCGGCGGGGTCGGCACCGGGCAGCACCATGCCGAGCGCCCGGAACCCGTCGGCGATGCCCCGCGGGTCCTTGCGGATCGCGGCCAGCACGGTGCGGACCAGCCGCAGACGCAGCGCGGGCGGCACCCGCACGACCATGCCGAAGTCGAGCAGCACGATGCGTCCGGCGTCGTCGACGAGGATGTTCCCCGGGTGCGGATCGGCGTGGAAGAGGCCGTCCACGAGGAGCATCTGCACGTACAGCTCGATCAGCGTCGCGACGATCGCTCGTCCCTGCGCCGCGGCGTCCTGCAGGACGGGATCCCGCGTGTCCACCGGACTGCCGCCCACGCGATCGATGCGCACGCCGTCGATGAACTCCAGCACCAGCACGCGCCGCCGCGTCATCTCGTGCATCACCTCGGGCACGCGCACGGCGGGATGCCCCGCGAAGTTGCGGCGCACCTCGTCGGCGCGCTCGGCCTCGAGTGCGAAGTCCAACTCCTCGGCGATCCGCTCGGCGAACTCCTCGACGATGTCGCGGAGCATCGCGACGTGCGGCAACGGCCACTGCCGCACGCACCACGCGAGGATGCGCCGCGCCGCGGCCACGTCGCGGGCGATCAGTGCCTCGACGTGCGGTCGCAAGACCTTCACCGCGACGTCGCGGCCGCGCCAGCGCGCGCGGTGCACCTGGCCGAGCGACGCGGCAGCGACCGGGACCGGGTCGATGTGCTCGAACGCCGCCGCCGCCGGCACGCCGTAGGCCTCGTGCAGGGTCGCCTCGATCGCCGTCCAGGCGACGGGGGGCACCGCATCGACCAGGGTGCTCAGGGCGCCGAGATAGGGCTCGGGGATCACGTCGGCCCGCGAGGCGAAGACCTGTGCGAGCTTCACGAAGGTCGGCCCGCGCTGCGTGATCCGGGCCACGAGGCGCTGGGCGCGGCGCTCGTGGAACGCCGCGGTGCGCACCAGCGGTCGGCCCCACCACAGCCACCGCCGCCGGTCGCGGAGCAGCGACACGACGAAGGGGCCGAACGCCAGCGCCACCCGGGCGGTATGCATCATGGAGGAGAACGCCGCCGTGGTGACGCGAGTTTCGACGGCGAGCGCGTCGGGACTACTCCCCGACGCGCTCGAAGATGATGCGCCCGTTCAAGGACTGCACGCCACGGGCGTTGTCCTCGGGGAACAGGCTGCGATACTGCGCGAGTTGCTCGGCCGAGATGGTCAGTGTGGGTCGGAACACCACCCAATTCAGCCCCTCCGAGAAGGGCTCGGTGGTGAGGGACCCGCTGTAGGTGAAGTACGGCGACGTCAGTGGGGGGAGCAGCGTGATGAGATCGAACGAGCTCGTCGGGGTGACCGCGGGGCTCCCGGCCGCCGGGGTGAGATCGAGCAGCTGCTGGATCACCGGGTTGGCCCGACCCAGCGCGAAGCGCACGCCGATCACCGCCAGCGCGCCGTCACTCGCCTGATGGACCAGGTGCAGTTCCAGGGGCGTCTGGGCGCCGTCGACCCGATGCTCGCTGGACGCGTGGAAGTGGAACTGGACCAGCGCGTAGCTCTTGCCCTTGATGCTGATGCGGTGCGCGCCGGTCAACGTCGCCTTGATGGTCCCATCGTAGCGCTCGAGCTTGCTGACGCGCGCGACACGGCCGTAGTTGATCTGCGGATCGGCGGAGCGGAAGCGCACGACGGTCGCCGGTGCGATGTCGATCGGCGATTGCCCGGCGCGCTCGTCGAAGCGCGCGTCGGGCCAGGCGACGAGCTCATCGCGCGTGCCGGTGGCGTCGTCGCCGCAGGCCGCGAGGGTGAACAGGACCAGCGGTAGCAGCAGATGGGGTCGCATCAGAGCAGGTGGTGAGAGGGAAGGATCATGGTGCATGCGCGGTCGCATCGGGTGCGTCGACCAGTCGCCGGATGGCCAGCAGGCCCTCCGCCCCGACGTCGAGCGACCACGGGTTCACGTAGAGGGCGATGTGCTGGGCGCAGACCTCGTCCGACATCTCCTGCGCGTGCGCCCGCACGTAGTCGCGGCTCGCCTCGGGGTGGTCGAACGCATACTGCACGGACGCCCGGATCGCCTGCTCGAGGGCGACCCGGGTCGGTGCATCGCAGTCCTCGCGGGCGCAGATCCCGGCGAGTGGGACCGGGAGCCCCATCGTGCGCTCCCACCAGGCGCCGAGGTCGGCGACGCCGTGCAAGCCATGTGCGGCGTAGGTGAAGCGGCTCTCGTGGATGATGAGGCCGGCGTCCACCGCCCCGGTGCTCACGGCGGAGAGGATGCGATCGTAGCGCATCTCGACGACCGGGCCGAGCGTGGGTGCCGCGAGGCGGAGCAGGCGATAGGCCGTCGTCTCGACACCGGGGATCGCGATGCGCGCGGTCGCGAGCGCGGCGAGGTCCATCGGCGCTCGCGCCACGACCAGCGGTCCGACGCCGTGCCCCAGTGCGGCCCCGCTGCGCAGCAGCTGGTAGCGGGTGCCCACCGCCGCGAAGGCGCCGACGCTCAGCTTCGTGAGATCAAATTCGCCCTCGTGGGCCCGACGATTCAACTCCTCGATGTCGAGCAGTACGGGCCGGATGCGCGCGGGCGCCTCGACCAGGCCGTGCACCAACGCGTGGAACGCGAAGGTGTCGTTGGGGCAGGGCGAGAAACCGAAGGTGAGCTCACGCACGCTGGAGCGCCTCCACGAGCCGCGGGGTCGCGGCCGTGATCGCGGCGAACGCGGTCGCAAAGGACCAGCGTGCCCGATCCTGCTCTTCGATGGCGTTCGAGATGGTCCGCACCTCGATGGCCGGCACGCCCGCGAGCGCCGCGGCCCGCAGGACCGCGAAGCCCTCCATGGCCTCGACATCGCAGTCCGTCGTCCCACCGACGCGGGCCGACGTCCCGATGCCGCACTGATACGCGTCGGGGAACGCCCGGGCGATCGCCTCGACGAGCGCCGCGGGCGCGAACAGCTCGGCGGGCGCCAGCGACGCCGGTACGGCAAGGTCGCTGTAGCGCGATGACGTCCCGAGGACCAGCGCACCGGCGGCGAGCCCCAGGTGACGCCGCGCGCCGGCGATGCCGACGTGCAAGACGAGGTCCGGTCGTTCGGAGGCGATCGCGGTCGCCGTGCGGGCGGCGGCCTCGACGGGACCCACCCCGCAGCAGAGCGTGCGTGCGTCGAGCTGCGGCGCCAATTCCTGTGCGGTCGCCGCAACGACGAGGACCCGGCGGGCTCCGCTCACGAGAACACCGCGTGATCGCCGAGCATCGTCACGGTCTCGCCGCGCAGCAGGCGGGCATAGTGGTCCTGGAGTGTGTCGCGGCCGAAGGCCGGCGTCTGGGACGCATCGTACGCGCCGCGGGTCGCGTCCCACACGAGCATCGACTCCGTCGCATAATAGCGGCCGATGCGCGCCAGCTCGGCCTTGTCGGCCGCGGCGGGGAGCACGCGCCCCACCGCGCTGAGCACCGCGATGATCCCATCGAGGAAGGCGACCGGGACCTGCCGGAAGCGTGCGGGCCGGCCGAGCGCGGCGAACAGGGCCTCCCCTTGCTCACGCGGCGTCAACGCGGGGCCCGGGCCGCCGATGGGCAAGACCCGATCCCAGCGCGCGGGATCGTCGAGGCAGTCGGCGAGATAGGTCGCAAGGTCGTCATCACTGATGGGGGTGCAGCGCGTCAGCCGTCCGTCGCCGAAGACCAGGAACGGCTTGCCACGACGCACGCGTTCGACCTGACCGGACAGTGACTTGAAGTACGCCGTCGGGCGCACGATCGAGTAGCGGATGCCCGACGTCATGAGTTCGGCCTCGAAGGCCAGCTTGGCGTGCTGAAAGGCGAGCCGCGGCCGCTGCACGCAGATCGCCGACAACAGCACGAAGTGCGGCACGCCCGCCGCGAGCGCGGCGCCGAGCAGGTGCTGGTGCGCGGCGTGGTCGATCGCCCAGGCGTCGCGCGGGGCGCCGGTGCGGGACGCGAGGCAGGAGATGACCGCGTCGAAGGACTCGCCCGCCACGCCGTGCTGCCGCAGTGACGCCGGATCGCCGACATCGGCCTCGCGCACGGTGACCTCGGCGGGGAGATCGGCGCGGCTGGCCCGGCCGGGCCGCACCAGCGCCACGACCTGATGCCCGCGTGCGGCGAGCCGCCGCACGGTCGCCCGGCCGATGGTGCCCGTGGCCCCCACGCACAGGACGCGCCGCATCGTACTCATGGGAACCGCACGAGCACCTGCGACCGGGTATCGAACTGCGCCCGCCGCGTCCATTGCGGCCCTGCCGCGCCCGATGTGATCGCGAAGAAGTCGAAGATCCCGAAGGCGCGGTCCCCCGCCGCGTTGAGACGCAGGGCGCCACTGGTCCCCACCCAGTCGTCGGTCAACCGCATGAACTCGGCCTTGAGCGCGGGGCGCGCCCCGGTCCCACCGACGGCTTCGTAGGCGCGTGCCGCGACCATCACCGCATCGTACGCGGCGAGTGTGAACGCGTCGGGCTCGACCCCGGTGATCGCGGCGATGCGTGCCGACACGGCCTGCCAGGTGGGGCGCGCGGCTTCCTCGAGGCCCGGGGCCGGCGCCCACAGCCGCACCTGCTGCGCGAAGGCGGCGGCCACCGCATCGCCGCGGATGGCCTCCGAGAGCACCATGCCGTCGGTGCCGTACCAGCGCACAGACGACAACACCGCATCGCTGGCGGCGAGGCGGAAGAGGTCGGCGGCTTCGTCGAAGCCCGCATGCGCGACGGCTACCGTTGCGGGTCCGCCGGCGGCGGCGATGGCCTGCTCGACCTGCAGTCGCAGGGCGGCGAGCGTCGTGGCGTACTGCGTCTCGGTCGCAGCGTACTGTACGCCCGCACTGACCGCGCCCAGCAGCCCGAACGACCGGCGGATCGCGACCTGCAATCCCACGTTGCCCGCGTCGAGGCGCCACAGGGGGACGGCGTGCGTCACACCGTCGTCGCGCATGAGGCCCGCCAAC
Organism: uncultured Gemmatimonadaceae bacterium; assembly: GCA_964503275.1. GTDB lineage: Bacteria > Gemmatimonadota > Gemmatimonadetes > Gemmatimonadales > Gemmatimonadaceae > DASRAP01. Next base: position 147,156 of record CAZCZO010000002.1, read on the forward strand.
GCGACCCCCTCGAGCGTGTCGGAGGGCGTGAAGCGCAACACGTTGTCGTCGGGGATCGCCAGTGAGCCGGCGGTGCTGCCGTGGCTCACGATGAGCAGCCCCGATGCGTCGGCGACGGACTTCACCGCCGTCACCTCGGCGCTCGATTGGGGACCGACCACGACCTCGACGCCCGCGGCGGCGAGCGCCGCCAAGTCGGCCTGCACCGTGGCGGGATCGAGTTTCGTGTCGCGAATGACCGCGCTGAAGCGCAGCGAGGACCCGCGGCTCGCCGCCGCCGCGTTGGCATCGGCGATCGCCAGCTCCACGGCGACCTTGCTCGCCGTGCCCAGGCTCGCCCAGTTGCCCGTCAGCGAGAACAGCCCGCCGATGGGGATGGTGGTGGATACCGGAGCGGCGGGGTCGTCTGCGCAGCCGTGGATCGCGACGCCGAGCATGGCGGGAAGGACGAACGAGCGGATCGAGCGGCGTGCGGACCAGAGCATCAGATGGGGCGAGAGAGAGACGAGCGGCCGATGGGCGTCGAGCGCGCACACCGGCGTCCTGCAAACTCGGCGATGGCCACGGCGAGGGCAACCAGGCCCGCGCGGCCGCACGCTCACCGCAGCAGATTCCACCGCATGCAGACGCCCATCGCCATTCCGACCCTCGACGAGATCCGCGACGCCCGCGCGCAGCTCGGGGACGCGGTCGTCACGACGCCCATCCGCCTGCTGCAGGACGATGCCGTGGACGCCGCCGTCGGCGCCGCGACGACACTGTGGCTCAAAGAGGAACTGTTCCAGCGCACCGGCAGCTTCAAGCCGCGGGGTGCCCTGACGGTCATGCAACGACTCGCGCCGGCGGTGCTGCGCCGTGGCGTCGCGGGGGTGTCGGCGGGCAACCACGCGATCGCGCTCGCCTACGCGGCGCGTCGGCTCGGCACCACCGCCACCGTCGTCATGCCGCGCAGCGCGAACCCCTTCCGGGTCGCACGCTGCCGCGCCCTGGGGGCGAGGGTGGAGCTCGTCGATCACATCGCGCAGGCCTTCGAGCGCGTCGAAGCGCTGCAGGCCGACGAAGGACGCACCATCGTGCACCCGTACGAGGGCCCCCTCACCGCGCTGGGGACGGCGACGGTCGGGTTGGAGTTCGTCGAGCAGGTCGCGGCCGCGGGGCATGCACTCGACGCGGTCCTCGTGGCGGCGGGCGGCGGCGGGCTCACCGGCGGCGTGGCCTGCGCCGTGCGGCTGGCCTCGCCGTCCACGCAGGTCTTCGTCGTCGAGCCCGAGGGCGCCGACACCATGTACCGCTCCTTCCGCAGCGGTCAGGTCGAGTCCATCGATGCCGTGCGCACCATCGCCGACTCGCTCGGCGCGCCGCGCACGGCGCCGTATTCGCTGGCCTTGAACCGACGCTTCGTGCAGGAGGTGGTCCTGGTGAGCGATGATCAGATCCGCGCGGCCATGCGCCTGTTGTTCGGATCGGCCAAGCTGGTCACCGAGCCCGCCGGCGCGGCCGCGCTCGCGGCGCTGATGTATCCCCTGCGCGAGCGACTCGACGGGCAGCGGGTGGGCGTGGTGGTCTGCGGCGGCAATGTCGACGCGGGCACCTTCGGCGAGTGCCTCAGGGAGCCTGCCGACGTCGCCGACGCGCCGACCGGGTCCGCCGTAGCACGATAGCGCCCTCCTCGGCGCCAGGGCCAGGCCGTATATTCGCGGCCTATGTCCAGCCTCTCTACGTCGACGTTCCGCACGCGCCTCGCGGCGCTCATCACTATCACGCTGCTCTGCGCCGCCATCGCCTGGCGGTGGTTGCCGGTCGCGCTGCCCACCATCGCGCTCGACAACCGCTTGGCCCCGGCATCGGCCGAGCGCGCGGCGCGGGACTTCCTGGCCCGCGCGGGCTACCCGGTCAGCGATTCGATGCGCGTCGCAGTCAACTTCGCCCAGCGGGCGGAGTGGCAGACCTATCTCGAGTTGGAAGCGGGGGGGAGCCCGGCCGTCGATACGGCGATTCGTCGGGGCGATGTGCCGCTGTTCGCGTGGACCGTTCGCTTCTTCGCCCCTGGCGTCGCGCAGGAGTCGCAGGTCACCCTGGCTCCGGACGGCCGGGTGGTCGGGCTCCTGCGCCGCTTGGCCGACGCGGATCGCCGACCCACGCTGGACTCGCTGGCCGCCTTCGACGCCGCCGTGGCGCGGCGCGATGCGTGGTTCGGCGACGGCGGTGCGGAGTGGGAGCTCGCGGCCTCCTCGCTGACCGTCGTGCCGGGCAGCGGCCGGCAGGACCGCACGTTCACCTTCGAGCGCCGAGACCGCCGCTTCGGCGCGGCCCCGATCCGCCTCGATCTCGTGGTGCAAGGCGACAGCGTCGGGGTGGCGCGCCTGTATCCCGACATTCCAGAGACCTTCACCCGCCGCTACGGCGAGATGCGCTCGGCCAACGAGCTCTACGCTGGCGCGGCGTCGGTGGTGGTCCCGGTCTTCGTCTTCCTGGTCATCCTCGCGCTGATCCGAGGACGTCGCGCCCGCGCCCTGCGGTGGCGGCCGGCGTTGCTGCTGGGCACGGTCATCGGCGTCGCGGCGGCGCTCGCGCAGCTCAATGCCTTGGGCCTCTCGTGGTTCGGGTTCGACACCGCGTCGGACCCGACCACGCACGTGGTGACGCAGGTGTTGTTGGGCGCGGTGGTCGCCGGCGGGCTCATCACGGGGCTGTCCACGCTGCTGCTCGCGGCGGGCGAGTACCTGACCCGCGAGGCCTTCCCCCACCACTACGACTGGTGGCGCACGCCGCGCGACGCCGGGGTCCGCCCCGTCGCTCTGCGCGTCGCGGCCGGCTACGCGATGGCAGCGTTCGGTCTGGCCTATGTGTCGCTGTTCTACTACGTGGTGCAGCGCAATCTGGGCTGGTGGTCCCCGACCTCGCTGCTCGACGACCCGAATCTCATCGCTACCCCGCTGCCGTGGCTCTCCGCGCTCGCGGTGTCGCTGCAGGCGGGCATCCTCGAGGAAGTCCTGTTCCGCGCGGTGCCGCTGGCCGTGCTGTCGCGCTGGGTCGGCGATCGTCCCTCGCGCCCGTGGATCATGGCGGCCGGCGTCGTCGGCACGGCCCTGGTCTTCGGCTTCGCGCACGCGAACTACGCCTCGTGGCCGGCCTATGCGCGTGGCGTCGAACTCTTCGCGGAGTCCGTGCTGTGGGGCGTGCTGTTCCTGCGCTTCGGCTTGCCCGTCACGGTGATCGGTCACTTCCTCTACGATCTACTGCTCTTCGGGCTCTTCGCGGCGGCCGGTACCGACCTCGCGTACCGCCTCACGCTGGCCGCGATCGTGCTGTTGATCCTCGCGCCCGCGCTGTGGACGGCGTGGAAGCTGTGGCGCCGTGCCGCCGACGCGCCGGAGCCCGCCGACGCACGCTTTGCCTCCTGGATCGTCGCGCCCGTTCCGCCCGAGGAGGTGGCGGCGCCCGCTGCGCCCATCGCGCCCGCGCGGGTCATCGACGCAGGGCTGCGGCGACGGGCGCTCATCATCGCGGTCACAGGTGCCGCGATCGCGGCGGTCTCGGTGCTGCGGCCGCTGCGTGGACCGGCGCTGACCATGACGCGCGCCGACGCGGTCGCGCGGGCGGAGTCGCTGCGCGTGGCACTCGGCGGCGCTGGCGATGGTTGGACGGTGCTGACCGCGAACGTCGGGGATGCCCGGTCCGACGTCACGCGCTATCTCCGCCAGCATGACTCCCTGGCCCCCGCTCTGCGGGCGCAGTTCGACAGCGTGTGGCGTCCGCCCACGGGCTGGTCCGTGCGCTTCGTGCGCACCGAGGACGACGTTGCGCGGCGCGCGGAATCGTGGCGGATCCAGTGGCGCGGCGACGGCACGTTGCTGGGCTGGCAGCACCAGATCGCCGACACCGCGACCATCGCAGCCGCGTCCCGCGACTCGGCGCGAGCGGCCGCTGTGGCCGCCCTCGCGTCGCTCGGGGTGCCGGCCGCCGCCCTCGCCGAGGTCGACGCGGTCGAGCGGAAGCGCGCGAACCGGCTCGACGTGCGCTTCCGCTTCGACGACACGCGCATCCCGCTCCCCGGCGACGCGGCGGCGCGCTGGGTCGTGACCACCGCCGGCAGCACCGTGCTGGAGGTGGGGCGCGATGTGCATCTGCCGGAGCGCTGGGAGCGGGACACGCGCGCCTTCGATGGTCGCCTCGTCATCGTGATGGCGCTGGCGATGATCGCCCTTGCGGCCATCGTCGTGCCGACCATCGTGGGCCGCTTCAAGACGCCGATGCTGGTAGACGACCCGCCGCTCTGGCAGGGTCGGGTCCCACTCGTCGTCGTCGCGTTGCTGGTGCTCGACGCGTTGAGCGCGGTCAATGGCTGGCCCGATCAACTGGCGCAGTACGACACCGCCGAGCCCTGGCGCTCACATCAAATGCAATCGCTGCTGGGGCTGCTGATCGCCGTCTTCGGTTCGGCGTTGGTGGTGGGGGCCGCCGCGCTCGCGGAGGGACTCCGTCGCCGACTCGCGGTGCCGACCCTCGCCGCCCGCTCGGCCGTCTGGGCCTCGGCGCTCGCGATCGCGGGCGTGCTGAGTGGCATCGACGGCGTGCAGCGACTCGTGGCGCTCACGCCGCGCAGTTACGGCAACGACGGTGCGAACAGCGTCGTCCCGCTGCTCTCGTCGATGGGCGAGGTGTGGACCGCCCCCATCCTGCTGCTCTGCATGGCGGCGGTGCTCGGCGGCGTGATCCGCGGCCTGCGCACGGTCGTCGTGCTCCTGGTACTGGTGGCCGTGGTCGGTGGCAGCGGAGGCGCTGACTCGTGGGCGATGGTCGCGCGCGGTGTGGCGCTGACGATCGGCACCTACGCCGCCGCCGCGCTCCTGTTGCGTCCCTACGCGCGGGTGTCGGCGTTGGGTTGGCTCATCGCCGGCGCGCTGGGGGTGCTGTGGTCGGAACTGCTCACCGCCGCCCGGGCGCCCACGCTCATGAGCGCGCTGACCCATCTGCTGCCGGCCGTCGCGGCGGCCGGCGTGGCCTGGTGGTTGCTCCAGCGCGCGCAGCCCGAGGCCGGCGCACTGGAGCACCCACGCTGAGCTACCGCGTGGCCGCGGCCAGGTCGCGGATCGCCTGGCCCATCGCACGGACCTTCGCGGCGTCCCGCGCCGACCCCGCGTCGGCATCCACGGCCGTCGCGAGGGTCGTGAGGGCCGTGCGGCGGGCCGCCCCACTCTGCCGTTCGGCGGCATCGAGCGCCTGAGCGATCGCCGTGGTGCGCGCCGCCGCCAGCCCGTTGTCGCGGACCAGCTGGTCGAGATACGAGCGCACCACCGGGAAGGCCGCGGGCCACACGATCTTCGGCTGGCTCTGCGGGTTGTACTCGTCCATCACCACCAGCTTGGCGGCGGCGATCTCGTTCGCCGAGAGTTGCGGGGAGGGCACCAGCTCGAGCACGTCGAGGCCGCGCGCCATCTCGGACGAATAGATGTAGCCGTTGTACCAGTAGGCGCCCCACGAGCCTGCGATGCTCCCGCGCGCACGGCTGTTGGGCGCGCCATCCGACGGGGCGTCGACGGGACCGCGGTCGAAGAACCCGATCTCGAAGGGCTTGTCGGGATCGGTGAAGTCGATCAGGTTCACGCCGCCCTGATACCAGCCCTGCACCATCAGGTCGCGGCCCGGCACCGGGATCAGCCCGCCGTTGTGCGACACGCAGTTCTCCTGTGCGGTCTGGGCGGTCGCGATCTTGTAGTACGCATGCTGACGCAGCTTGCGATCCTCGCCGATGACCAGCGTGGTGTTGCCGCCCATCTCGAGCGGATGCATCGCCTGGCAATTGGGCGATGTGCCGCCGCCCCACTCGTCGGTGAACACGACCTTCTTGCCATCGTTGCTGAACACGGCCGTGTGCCAGAGCGAGAAGTTCGTGTCGGCCACCGCATCGAGGCGGATCGGCTTCTCGGGGTTGGAGATGTCCACGAGCAGGCCATAGCTCGAGCAGGCACCGGCGAGCAGCCCCATCGCCGGGTAGGCCGAGACGTCATGGCAATTGCGCGGTCCCGTCGGTCCGACCCGCGCCATGGCGGCGCTGTCGGCGCCCGACATCGCGCGGGCGGGGCGCGCCCGGCCGCCGCGGGCCGGCGCGGGGCCGAGGCCCGTGAAGATGCGCGCCCCCGTCACCACGGCAGCGTCCTGCGGCCGCGCCAGCGGCACGCGGATCACGTCGAGCCGGAAGATGGAGTTCGCCTCGTCGGCCGGGTCGGCGCCGTTCACACAGCCCGCGAGCTCGTCCGTGGAGCGCGCCGGCTGGCTGCCCGACACATAGATGTAGATCACGCCCTTGTCCGTCGGGTGCGGGATCACCGTGTGCGTGTGCGAGCCCTTGCAGGTCTGCACGTTCTTCACGAGCTTCGGTGCGCGCGGGTCGCTCACATCGTAGATGCGCACGCCACGCATCGCGTCCTTGGGATCGTCCACACCGCCCTTGGCGCAGTCGTTGCGGTTGCCCCCGCCCTCGGCCGACACGAACAACAGGTTCCCGATGATCGACGGGTCCCCCTGCGACGTGATGCACTCGACCACCGAGAGCATCTTGGGGTTCGCCGGCGTGCTCATGTCCCAGATCGAGAACCCGGCGAAGTTGCCTTGGTACACCAGGTTGCCCCGGAAGGCGAGGTCGGAGTTGACGTAGGTCAGCCCCTGCATGAGATCGAAGGGCGCGGGCTTGGGCGCGGTCGCGACCAGGCGCATGCCCGAGATCGCGACGCCGGCGTCCTTGAGCCCGGGCTTGAGCGCGTTGCGCGGGTCGTCGGCCTTGGGGAAGGTCTGCGCGGCGAGCGGCGTCGCGAGCAGGCCCGCCACGGCGGCGCGGAACAGCAGAGGGGTGATACGCATCACGAGGGTCCGGTGGAAGGAGGTCAGTCGAGGTCCGCGATCATCGCCCACATCAGACCGATCTCGGCCCGCTGGGCCGTCTCGATCTCGTTGGCGAGCACGGAGATATCCACTTCTTGCGCCGCACGCGGCGACTTCAGCAGATCCTCGACCATCGAGATGGCGCCCTCGTGGTGTTGGATCATCAAGCGGAGGAAGAGTTCGTCGAAGCGGCGGCCGCGCGCCGCGGCGAGCTCGGCCAGTTGCGCGTCCGACAGCATGCCGGCCATCTGCATGCCACGCCACGAGGCGGTGTCGGGCACGAACTGCTCGTAGGCGCGCAGCCAGTCCTGCATCAGCGCGATCTCACCGGCCTGCGAGAGGTCGATCTTCTGCGCGAGCTTGAGCACGCGCGCGTTCGCGCCCGCGTGCTCGGCCAGGCGGGTCATGTACACCGCCTGCGCGTGGTGGGCGATCATCATCTGCATGAAGCGGACGTCCGCCTCGGTGATGATCGCCCCGCGCGGGATCACCACGGCGGGCAGGCCTCCCGCGCCGTGGCCCGCATGATGGGCGTGATCGCCGCCGCCGGTCGGCGCACTGACCGGCGCGGCCGCCGGCGCCGGCGCGGGCGATGGGGGACTCGGCGACCGCGGGGCCGCCGGCATGCACGCGACGACGGCCGCCGCGAGCAGGCCGAGCGCCGGGTGTGGCCAGGAAGGGGGCAGGCGAGGTGGAACGGAGCGACGCATGCTTCCAAGCTACCACGTCAAGCTCCCCGCCACACCCTCCACCCCGGTCCACACCACGGCACGACCATCATCCCCTCATCGGGGGAGGACCACCCGCTGCAGGTAGCGCAGGTCGTCCTCGTCGGCGCGCGTCGTGTACACCGCGCCGTCACCCACCGCCACCAAGCGCACGGCCTGCGGCAGACGCCAGCGCGCGACCAGCGCGCCCGTCGGCCCGATCACGTCCCACTGCTCACGGTCCACCAGCGCCTGCGTCGCGCGGCGCACCCACACGTTGCCGGCCTTGTCGGGGTAGGCCACGATCGCGGTCACCGGCGGGTACTCCGTGGGCCACGCGGGCGGGGGGACGACCTCGATGTCCAGCGTGACGCCCGGCGGCAGCGACCGGCGGATCATGACCATCGCGTCGGCCAACTGCTGCCGCGTGCTCGCCAGCTCCGCCTCTTGGTCGGCCGCGGTGACCGGGATGCGGTCGTAGGGGATGGCCACCGGCGGCGACGCCGTGCCGTCGGGCGACAGGAACTCCACCGTGTAACCCTCGCCGCGGATGATCGCCACGCGGCCGTCGGGGAACGCCGTCCAGGCATCGGCGGTGACGAGCCCCGGGAACGGGGCCTTGATCGTGATCGCGCTGCCCTCGATGCGCTGCTCGCGCTCGCCCGTCTGCGGCGTGCGGATATGGCCGAGCGTGGTGAAGGTCGGCGTGGCACTCAGCGCGAAGCGCACCACATGCATCGTGTCCGAGGGCATGGGGCCCGACGGGCCCACCCGCAGCTTGACGGCCGTCGAGTAGACCTCGCCGCCGGCCCCCGCGAACATCGTGCCCTGCACGACGCTGGTGTCGAGCATGTTGAACAGCATCATGTTGCCAGTGGCCCCGGGCGTGCGGTCGGGATTGAAGCGCACGATGCGCGCCGAGCCCCCGCCCCCGCCGCCGGCGATGTCGAGCACGACGATGGTGTCGCCGGCCAGCCGGAGGACACCCGCCGGGGCCGTGTACTCGCCCGGGCCCGCACCGCGCTTGCCGAGCACCGCCCGGCTTCCCGCCGCGAAGTCGACCACTGAGACCTCGGCGTCACTCCCGTCCACCACGACCAGCTCGCCGGTCGAGAGTTCGGTCGCGCCGGCAATCGCCGTGAACGGTTCCGCGAGCTCCGCCGCGGGGGCCGGCAGGTCGACGAGGGTGACCGCGTCGGGCGCGTCACTGGCCCCCGCGCAGGCGACGAGGAGCGCGGTGGCGGCGAGCCACGGGGAGTGGCGCAGGGCAGAGGGACGACGCATGGCGGTTCGGGATGTGGAGGGTGATCTACTCACTACGGACCGCTGGCAGGGTTGGTGTCAATCCACCCCGGCGCTTCAGACCGGCTCCGCCGACGGGACGAGCCGCCCGACGATCACGGTGATGTTGTCCGTGCCGCCCCCGGCGAGCGCTTCGTCGCGCAGGCGTTCGCAGGCCTGCTGCGCCGACGTCATGGTGCCCAGGATCTCGGCGATGCGCGCGTCGCTCACGTGCTTGGTCAGCCCGTCGCTGCAGAGCAGATGCACGCAGTCCCAGCCCGCCGGCAGCCGGGTGACCACAGGCGCGGCGGTATCGGCACCGAGCGCGCTCGACAGGATGTGCGCGAAACGCGACTCGCTCGCGGCGCTGCGGGTGAACACCCCACTGTCCACGAGGTCCTCGGCCATGGTCTGGTCGCGGGTCACCTGCGTGAGCTGGCCCCCGCGCAGCAGGTAGTAGCGGGAATCGCCGACCTGGAGCAGGTAGTACGCGGGCCACACCCCCATGAAGAGCGTCAGGGTGGTCGCCATCGTCGCGGTGGCCGCCTCGGGGTCGCGCTTGGCCCGGATCGCCTCGTGGCAGCGCAGCGCGGCGTGCTGCAGCTCCTCAATGAAGTCCTCGTCCTCGCCGTCCGCGTGGTAGTAGCAGGCCGCGCTGCTCTGCACGTAGCTGAGCGCGGTCTCGAGGGCGGTCGCGCTGGCCTCGGCTCCCCCCACGCCTCCGCCGACGCCGTCCGCGACCATCGCGAGGTACGCCAAGCGCTCGCTGCCCAGCGGGAGCCGCTCGGTCGCGCTGAGACTGGTCTGCAGCAGGTCGGTGCGCTTGTGGATCGACGCGATCAGGAAGTGATCCTGATTCTCGGTGCGCACGCGGCCCACGTGGGTGAGCCCGAACACATCGATCTCGTCGTCACGAGGCTTGCGGGGCGTCTCCATACGCGGTGACCCAGGCAGGTGGGTGCGCCGCTGATGCCAGCCGGCACATGGTCGAGCGGAACGTGGTCCCGCAGAAGCTACCGCGCCGCGCTGCCGCTCGCTGGCGTGGTGTCGCCGCCGCGGGGTGGCAGGAAGAACTCCCGCGGCGAGGCCCGGAACCGCGCCAGTACGCGGGCGAAGAGCCCCGCGGTCCCTTCGGCGCCGATCCCCCGCGACCGGAGCGCCACCTTGAGGGCCAGGTAGAAACTCACGACGAGGTTCACGAGGCCGATCAGGATGACCCCGGTCGCCGAGATCGCGATCAGGCCCCACGCCGCGCCGAAGTGCAGGCCGTGCAGGGCATAGGCGAGGTTCGCGGCGGCGAAGGAGACGTGCCGGATGTCCACCGGCAGGCCGAAGAACGCGCCCACCGTGCCGGTCGCGCCCAGCATGCAGCCGAACAGGAAGTTCCCCGCGAGGGCTCCGAGGTTGTGCTCGACATAGCGCGCGAAGCGGTCCAGTCGCGCGGGACCGAGCAGGCGTCGCATCCACTTCACGCGCCGCAGCCGGTCGGGGATCCGGTGGTACAGCGACTGGTTGTCGTAGTAGCCCGAAATGAGGCCGCTGAGGAACAGGTAGATGCCGGCGATCGCGGCATGGAACAGCGCGAGACTCTGCCACGGGTGCAGTTCGTGCAACAAGTGGGTGGCCTTCTCGGTCGAGACGGGTTCCCACCCGAAGAAGGCGCGCCCCACCATCGTGATGCAGAGGGCCGTGAGGAAGCCGATCGCGACATTGCCCGCGATGGACACCCACTGGGACCGGCTCACCTGCGCGGCGAGCTCGGCCAGGCGATCCAGCCGCTGCTCGCGGTCGTCGGCGTCGTCGAGCACGGCGGCCAGTGTCGCCGCCGTCATGGCGGGCTGCTTGGTCGCGATCGTCAGGTGCAGGGTGTGGATCACGACGAAGCCGAGCCCGTAGATGAGACTGAAGCCCACCGCCTGCCAGAAGCCCGGGAGCCCCAGCGCGGCGGTGAGGATCTTGAGCAGCGCCATCACCCCGACGATCAACCCGGCCCCCGCGGCGGCGCGGAACATCGCGCGGTACTGCGCGCGCGTCTCGGTGACGTAGTGCTCGCCCGAGCGGCTCGCGTGCTCGGTGACGCGGCGCGCGAGCAACTGCGTGGTGCCGTCGAAGAGCTCGGTGAAGCGGTGACGCCGGTTCTCGGCGCGGATCAGCCGTACCGTGAAGTCCACCGCGCGGGTACGGATCTGCTCGGGGGTCTCGTCCGCATCCGGGACCGCGAGACGCCGCAGGACGCGCAACCGCTCGACCAGCTGTTCGGTCCGGGCCAGGATGAACACGAGGTTCACGCCGACCCCGCTCTCCTGCGAGCGACGCCGGATCCGCTCGATGAACGCCACGCACTGACCGAGCAGCACCTCGAGGTGCCCGTCGTGGGTCAGACTGCCGCGGGGCTGTCCGGCGTGTCGCGCGATGAGCTGCCGCACTTCGTCGCTCTGGGCCAGGAACGGCGACTCGTGGCGTGCGAGGGCCGGCACATAGCGCACCAACGCGGGCTCCATGCCCAGCGTGGCGAGCCGGTGCGAGGTCATCCGCATGGCTTCGAACAGCTCGTGCCGCATGTGCGCGCGGACCGACGCGAACGCGGGCGCGAAGCAGCCCAGTCGCTCGAAGAGTTCCAGCCACAGCGCCGGCGACACCGCGGCGACCCATTCCCCGTCGCCCGCGTCGTCGAAGGCCTCCGCGACCAGATCGCGCACGAAATCGGCATCGATGGCCGGCGGCAACAGGCGGCCGAGCAGGCGACTCCACACGCCGGTGAGGAATCCGGTGCTCGTGAGGATCCCCGACTCCGCGTACAGGGTGCGATGCATGCGTGAGCTGAGCACCGCGCCGAGATGCGTGGCGAGGCCCGCGGCCAGCTCGGGACGTGCGTCGAGGAGGCCGATCAGCGCACGGATGTGCGCTTCCGCGTCTGCCGCGTCGTCTGAGGGGTGCGGCCGGATCACCGCGACCAGTCGGGCGAGGAAGTCGCCGGTGGTGTCGGTGGGTCGCTGCGCGATCTCGACGAGGAGATCGCCAGCCCCTTCGAGTGCTGGTGGCGCGGCCGCTGCGGTCACAGGGTCTAATCTGCTCTCGGTGGCGCGTTCGTGGCACCCGTGTCGCGCTCGGCACCGAGGACACCCCCGAGCGATTACATTGCGGGTCCAGCATCACGCGCGAGGTGCACGATGTCGATGGCATTCCTGCGGGAGGACGCGGAAGGCGAGATGCCGCGTCGCGACTACGGACTCCCCGCGCGGGACGACCCGGAGTTCGATGCGCGCGCGGCGCGTGCGCTGTTGGAGGCCGCGCGCGTCGGCGAGACTCAGCTCGCCGAGCGCGCGACGGGGTACTACTGGGGTGAGACCCGCCTCACGCCGTACGTGGAGGCCATCCGCGCGGAGGCTGAACGCAGCGGCGACGACCGGCTCGCGCAGTTGGCGGAGCGTTTCCTGCGCTGAGCGTCCGGCACGCGGGTCGGGGCCTCGGCGCTGGCGCGGAACGGGTGACGGCAGCGCTCAGCGCGCCCGCGACACGCTCACCAGCAAGATGCCACCCAGGATCGCTCCCGACGCGAGCACGAGACGCCACGTGAGTGGCTCACCGAGCACGGCCACGCCTCCGATCGCCGCGAGGGCCGGCACGCTCAACTGCACCGTCGCCGCAACGGTCGCGCGCAGCGCTGGCAACGCCGTGTACCAAATGACGTAACCCACGGCCGATGCGATCGCGCCTGACGCCATCGCGTACATGACACCGCTGGCCTGGATGGTCGTCGTCTGTTCACGAAGCACGAGCACGGCCGCGAGTGGGGCCACGAGTGCGGCCGCGCGCCAGAAGTTCCCCGCCGTGGTCCGGGTCGGGTCGCCGCCCGCCCGCCCGCGCAGCGAGTAGATACCCCACGCGACCCCGGCCGCGAGCATCAGCGCGGCCCCCGTCGCCGACGGCGCGGTCACGCCAGGCAACAGCAGCCCGACGAGACCCGCCGCTGCGAGGAACAGGCCGGCGAGCTGCGGTCCGCGAAAGCGTTCGCCGCGTGCGAAACCGACGCCGATCATCGTGGCCTGCACGGCCGCGAACAGCAGCAACGCTCCCGTGCCGGTCGAGAGCGACACGTAGGCGAAGGAGAAACAGAGCGCGTAGGCGAGCAGGGCCGCTGCGGAGGTCCAGGTCGCCGCGCCGGGCCGTGCCGCGATCGCCGGGACGCGGACGAGGGCGGCCAGCACGACCGCGCCGGAGACCAGTCGGACGATGGTGAACGCGCTCGGCCCGATGAGGCCTCCCGCGAGCGCGGCGCGGCAGAGCAGCGAGTTGGCCGCGAACGCGACGAGCGCGAGGAGCGTGAGCAGCGCGGTCAGACGCGGGGGCGGCACCATCACGCGCAATATGCGGGGTGACCGACGCGCCGTCCATCAGCGCACGGGTCCGTCGACACGCCGCGCGGCCCGCGGGTGGAGATGCAGCCGCGGCGGACCCGCGATTATTCTGCGGCGTGCGGCGCCCGTGCACAACGGCACGTGGCGTCGGCGGACACCCCAGCAACCGATCATGTCCCTGGGCATCGACATCGGCCATGCGGCTGGCCACAGCATCCTGTCGCTCAGCGGCCGCCTCAACGGGAGCACCGCGGCGCAGCTCGAGTCCTGGCTCGCCGAACAGGCCGCGGTACCATCGGTGTGGGACCTGTCGCAGCTCGACTTCGTCTCGAGCGCGGGACTCCGCGTGCTCATCGCGCACGAGAAGCAGGTCCGGCGCGCCGGGCAGTCCACGACGCTGGTCGGCGTGAGTCCCGCGGTGCACGAAGTGCTCCGCATGACCGGCCTCGCGGCCTTGTGGACGCTGCTGCCGTCGCTCGAGGCGCTCGAGGCCACGCCGGGGCCCGCGATCCGCGCGACGCCCGCGGCCGACGAGACCATGACGGCGAGCACCGGGGCGCGCGTGGCCGTGCAGCGTCAGGCGGCGGGACCTGCGACCTTGCTCCACTGGAACGACGGGGCATGGCGTGGCGCGAGTCTGCGTCGCTTGGGGCTGTCGTTCGGCCGGGGCGGGCTCGGGACGCACCGCGATGTCGCGATGGCGCGGCCACTGCGCTTCGCGGGGCTCATCAGCTCGCTCAACATCTGCCTCGACGATGGCGAGTGCGATGTGCTCGCCATCGCCGAGCCCGACCACACCTTCGTGCGGGTCGACGAGGCCTGGTCGTTCGGTGGTGCCCCGACGGCCAGACTGCGTGTGGACTCCGACCTCACGACCGCCGCGCTGGGCGAGGTGGCCCGCACCGTGAGTGCCACGCCGTGGTGTGCGATGCTGATGCTGGTGCCCGGCGGCGCCGAGGGATCGCACGAGAGCGCCCAGTCCGCCCGACTCGTGTTCGGGGTGTTGCCGCCCGGCGATGACGCGTCCTGGATCGGCTGCCACATCGCCATCGACCTGGTCACGCCCGACGTCTTCACCGCGCCGAGCGTCGCCACCTGGCTCGAGGTGCTGCCGCGTCTGGCTGGCGAGGACCTCGCCGATGGGCTCCCATCGGAGCTCCCGACCGGCAGCGTTGCGTTCCTGTGGGGTGCCGCGTCGGCGGCCGCCGCCGCGGATCACACGCTGCGGATCGAGAGCGGTCCCGGCGAGGCCGGCGATGGCGACGAGACCGAACTCATCGTGCGGTCGCTCTATGCCGATTGCAGTCGCGTCGTCCTCACGCGGCTGACCGGCGGCTACTCGGCGAGCACCTCGCAGGTGGAGAGCTTCGACGCACTCGGACGCCGGATGTTGCCGACCGTACTGAAGGTCGGACCCGCCTCGATGATGCGCCGCGAGAACGAGGCCCACGAGCGCTACGTGCGGCCGTTCATCCTGAACAACGCCTCGGTCGGGCTCGGCATGGCGACGCAGGGCGAGCTGGTGGGGCTCCGCTACAACTTCCTCGGGGTCACCGGCGATCAAGGCGCCCTGCGCACCTTGGCGCGCGGCTGGTCCGTGGAGCCCGCGCCGCGCATGCACGACCTGTACGAGCAGGTGGTGCGCCGCACCCTCTCGCCGTGGTACGGGCAGGCCCGCGAGGTCGAGGCCGCGCTGTACGTCGATCATACCCCCCTGCGGCTGTTCCCCGGGCTGATCGCCGCGGCCCGCGCGACGCTGCCGCATGATCTCGATGCGCCGACGCTGCGGTGCGAGGCGCTGGAGCGGACGGTGCCGAACCCCTGGTGGTTCCTGATCCATGAGTTCCCGCGGCGCCAGGCGCAGCGCATCCGCTGCCGGGTGTCGATCACGCACGGGGATCTCAACCTCAACAACATCCTCTGCGACGAGCGCGACAATCTGTACGTGATCGACTTCTCCGAGACGCGGGAACGCTCGGTGGGCAGCGACTTCGCGCGCCTGGAATCGGTCTTCCTCCTCCTGCAACGTCCCGCTCCTGCTCCCGGGACGGCGACCGCGCAGTTCCTGCGGGCGGTCGAGGCGCTCTACGCCGCGGACACGCCGTGGTACGCGCTGCCTGCGGGCGCGTCCGTGCTACCGGCCGACGATCTCGCGTTCATCGGCCGGCTCCGCCGGCTCGCGCAGGAGCACCTGGGCGCGTCGGCGCCGGCGGAGGCCTATCTGCTGCCGGTGTTGGAGTGGACGCTGCCGATGGCCGCCTGGCCCAACCTGCCGCTCGCGCTGCGCGAGCTCTCCACGTGGGTCGCCGCACTGCAAGTGGAGCGGCTGGAGACCTCCCGCGGCTGAGCCGCAGCGACGCCGTCAGCGCGGGTAGCGCAGCGCCCCCACGGCGATCGCGGACGGCGCCACCACCACCGACGCGCCTCCTTGGACCTGCACGACCCCCATCGGCTTCGCGATGTTCTTGCCGGTCGCGTCGAAGCGCACCGGACCATAGAACGTCATGAGGTCCATGGTGCGGAGCCGTGCGCGGACCGCGTCGCTGGCCGTGCTGTTCGCCGCCTCGATCGCGTGGCCGAGCACCACGCCGCCCGCGGTGGACTGCGCGGCCTGATACGTCGGCGGTGTGCCGAAGCGGGCCGCATAGCGCGCCGCGTATTGCGCCGGGGTCCCGAACGCTTCGCCCTGCCACCCCATCGTGCGGTCCCACTGCGTCGGCCCCAGCACGCCGTTCGCGGTGTCGCCGAGTGCTGCGGTGAACTCCGGCCCGCCGGGACCGACCGTCAGCAGCATCGCCGGCGGGCTGAAGCCGCGCTGCGCCGCCGTGCGCGTGAAGCGCACCGCGTCGGCGAAGTGCCCGCCGCCGATGAACACGTCGGGCGCGAGTGCGTTGGCCGCATCGATGACGGCGCTGAGGTCCGAGGCCTCGCGCGGATACTCGAGCACCGCCAGCACCGTGAGTCCGTTCGCCGCCGCCCATGCCAGCGCTCCCTGACCGACCGACGCCGAGAACGCACTCCCCGTCTCCTGCGCGAGCACCATGGTGCGGGCGCCACGCTCGGCCAAGCGCTCGATCGCGGCCTTCGTGTACTCGCGGCCCGGCGTGAGGATGCCGAACGTGTTGGCGAAGCCCCGCGTGTAGATCTCCTCGGACGCACCGTTGGGGGCGATCATGATCGTTCCCTTCTCCTCGGCGACGGCAGACGTGGTAAGGGTCGCCGCACTGCCGTAGGGACCGAGCAGGAAGTCCACCCGCTCCACATCGATCAACTCGGCGACGAGCTGCGCGGAGGTCGCCGCGTTGCTTGCATCGTCGCGGATCAGCAGCTCGACGGGCCGCCGCACCCCGTCGACCAGCAGGCCCCCGCGTTCGGTGTTCACGAACTCGGCCCACAACTCGTAGCCGCGGCGCGCGTCGAGGCCCTCGACCGCGAGTGAGCCGGTCAGCGCGACGGCAACGCCCACGCGGATGGGGTCGCCCGTCCGGGGACCGGTGGTCTCCTTGCAGGCACCGAGCCCGAGGACGGCGAATACACCCAAGACCGACAACGAAGAGACCGTGCGCATGATTCCCGTGGAGAATGGCTGCCTCGAATGTACCGCCGCGTCCTCCGCACGGTCAGCGCGCCGGGGCCCGCGGTCCCAGATACTGTCGCCTGAATCCCTCGTGGGCGCAGGCGATCTCGGGTGGCCCCAGTTCGTAGGTGGTCCCGTCGGTGCACCAGGTGATGTGGTCGGCCGCTGCGAGCAACGAGGGCACCTCGTGCCCCGACACCACCACGGCGCACCCGTCGGCCGCGAACTGCCGGAACAACGTGGTCAGCGCGTCGTGGTCCGCCGGTGCGACCCCGCGATACGGCTCGTCGGCGATCAGCACCGTGGGTCGCCGCGTCAGAGCGACCGCCAGTTCGGCGCGGCGAAGTTCGCCACCCGACAACGACCCCGGCCGCCGATCCAGGAAGTCGGTCACCCCTGCCTGCGCGGCGGCGTCGGCGGCGCGCTGCCGTCCGAAGCGCTGTTCGACCAGCGCGAGCTGGGCGCCGACGCGCATCGTCGCCGACAGCAGGTCGTGGTCAGGGAGATAGAACACGCCGTGCCGCGCGAGGTGCGGAAGGGTCGCGCGCAGGAAGGTCGTTGTGCCCACCCGCACGACCCCCGAATCCGGTTGGAGCACGCCCGCGGCGATGCGGAACAGCGTGGACTTCCCCTGCCCGTTCCGGCCGAAGATCACGCGCACTTGCCCCGGCTCCGCGCGCAAGGTCGCGGAGCTGAGCACGCGATGCGCGCCGAACGATTTGCTGACGCAGTCGGCGATCAGCGCCAACATCAGCGCAGGACCAGCAGGCGCGACAGCTCGGCGAGCAGGGCGATCGCCACGAATCCCGCGAAGAGCGCGCCCGGGCCCACACCGAGGTTCGCCCAGAGCAGCCGCTCGGCGCGGACGTAGGTATCCAGCAGTCCGAGGCCGCCGGTCAGCAGGATCACGGGGATCGGCGCTGCGGGCCCGGGCTGGTCACTCGCCGCGAATTGCACGGCGAGGAAGACCGCGTGCGTCAGAAGCCAGAGCACAGGGCCGCGACGCACGAGCGTCGGAAGGAGCACGAGAGCCGCGGTCTGCATCAGCGCCTCAGTACCCGCGTGGTGGAGGATGTTCCGCCGCAGGGCGCGGCGCGCGCGGCATCTAGCCGTCGCGCAGCGTCTCGCGCACGCTGTCCACCACGGCCTCTGCCACCGCCGTCCGCTGCCGCCCGCGCGGCCACACCGCGACGATCTCGCGCTCCAAGTCGTGGGCGACGAGGGGGACATAGGCGCACTGCGGTGTGTTGTGCCGGGCGGCGGCCATCGCCGGCACGATCGATACGCCGAGGCCGATGCCCACCAACCCCAGCACCGTCGCCAGCTGTGCGCTCCGGCAGACCACGCTCGGCGTGATCCCGTGGCTCGCGCAGAATCCATCGACCTGCGCTCCCAAGCAATGTGCTGGATCAAGGGTGATCGACGGCGACGCGCGGAGTTGCTCCAGTGTGATGCGCCCCGCGCGCGCGGCCGCGTGGGTGTGCGGTACGGCCACGACGAGGGCGTCGGCGCCGAGTCCCTCGGTCTCGAGGTCCCCGAAGTCGTAGGGCTGCGCGGCGATCGCCACGTCGAGCTCGCCGTCCATGAGGGCGCGCAGCAGCACTGCGCTGAAATCCTCGCGGAGCGTGACGCGTGCGTGCGCGTGCGTGCGACGGAGCCGCTGTAACGCGGCGGGGAACAGGTAT
This sequence comes from uncultured Gemmatimonadaceae bacterium, assembly GCA_964503275.1. Classification (GTDB taxonomy): domain Bacteria; phylum Gemmatimonadota; class Gemmatimonadetes; order Gemmatimonadales; family Gemmatimonadaceae; genus DASRAP01. The sequence continues at coordinate 165,646 of CAZCZO010000002.1, forward strand.
GGGGCGATGGTCGGGATGGCGCCCACCGCCACCGTGTGAGCGGCCTCGTCCTGCTCGCGGCGGACTGCGAACTCCACCGCCCGATGCTCGGCGAGCAGTTGCTTGGCGCGGGGCAAGAGAACGGCACCCGCCTCACTGAGGATGACCCCGCGGGCGTGCCGCTTGAAGAGCGGGGCACCGAGGTGGCGCTCCAGCCGCTGGATCTGCGCGGTGAGCGAGGGCTGTGCGAGTGAGAGGTTGCGTGCCGCGCGGCTGAACGAGCCCGCCTCGGCGGATTCCACGAAGGCTCGGAGCAGATCCGGTTCCATCGTAACTATAGTAAACGCCTATCGCTCATATAGCCAATCAACAATTGCTGGCTATGGCTAAGGTTCCTAGCTTGTTCAGAAGGGGTCATCGGCGTCACGCCTCAGCGCGCGGCGCCAGTCGCAGTCAGATGCACGCGCTCGCCGTGCCCAACCCAGGGAACAGCACGATGGACGGACATTCGGGAATCGCGGGCGGCAAGTGCCCGGTCATGCACGGGAGTGCGCACGGCGCCGCTCCGAGCGCCTCGCAGAGTGCGTCACCACACGGTGCTGCCACCGCCGGCCCTGTCGCCGCGACCGGCGCTGGCCGCTCGAATCGCGATTGGTGGCCCAATCAGCTGAATCTCGGGATCCTGCGTCAGCACTCGTCGCTGTCCGACCCGATGGGCCCGGGCTTTCGCTACTCCGAGGCCTTCAAGTCGCTCGACATCCAGGCGCTCAAGCAGGACCTGATCGCGCTGCAGACGGATTCCCAGTCGTGGTGGCCTGCGGACTACGGGCACTACGGGCCGTTCTTCGTGCGCATGGCCTGGCACAGCGCCGGGACCTACCGCACCGCCGATGGGCGCGGTGGGGCATCCTCGGGCACGCAGCGCTTCGCCCCGCTCAACTCGTGGCCCGACAACGGGAATCTCGACAAGGCGCGTCGTCTGCTCTGGCCCATCAAGCAGAAGTACGGCAACGCCCTCTCGTGGGCCGATCTCATGATCTTCGCCGCGGATGTCGGCATGGAGACCATGGGCTTCACGCCCTTCGGCTTCGCGTTCGGCCGCGAGGACGTGTGGGAGCCCGAGCAAGACATCTACTGGGGTCCCGAGGCCGACTGGCTCGGCGATCAGCGCTACCACGGTGACCGGCAGTTGGAGCACCCGCTCGCGGCGGTGCAGATGGGGCTGATCTACGTGAACCCCGAGGGCCCGAATGGCGAGCCCGACCCCATGCGCTCGGCGCGCGACATCCGCGAGACCTTCGCGCGGATGGCCATGAACGACGAGGAGACCGTCGCGCTGATCGCCGGCGGTCACACCTTCGGGAAGATGCATGGCGCCGGCGACCCCTCGCTGGTGGGGCCGGAGCCCGAGGGCGCGAGCCTCGAGGAGCAGGGGCTGGGGTGGCGCAATGCGTTCGGGAGCGGCAAGGGCGAGCACACCACGACGTCGGGCCTCGAAGGGGCGTGGACGCCGAACCCCACCCGCTGGGACAACGGCTATTTCGACACGCTCTTCGGCTTCGACTGGGAGCTGGTGAAGAGCCCTGCAGGCGCGTGGATCTGGGAGCCGACGGACAAGGCCGCATCGGCCATGGTGCCCGACGCCCATGTCGCCGGGAAGATGGTGCGCCCGGCCATGTCCACCGCGGACATGGCGCTGCGGACCGACCCGGTGTATCTCGAGATCTCTCGACGCTTCCATGCCGACCCGCAGGCCTTCCACGACGCCTTCGCCCGCGCGTGGTTCAAGCTCACGCATCGTGATATGGGTCCGCGCACGCGCTACCTCGGCCCGCTGGTGCCGCAGGAGGAGTTGCTGTGGCAGGACCCGGTGCCGGCCTGCACGCATCCGCTGGTCGACGCGGCGGACATCGCGGCCCTGAAGCAGCGCATCCTGGCGTCCGGGCTCAGCGTCGCGCAGCTGGTGAGCACGGCCTGGGCCTCGGCCTCGAGCTTCCGCGGCAGTGATCGGCGCGGTGGTGCGAATGGTGCCCGCATCCGACTGAAACCGGCGCGCAGCTGGGCGGTCAACCAGCCGGCCAAGCTCGCCCGCGTGCTCGAGGTCCTCGAGACGATCCAGCAGGAGTTCAACGCGGCGCAGACCACGCCCAAGCGGGTGTCGCTCGCCGACCTCATCGTGCTCGGCGGGGCGGCGGCCATCGAAGCGGCGGCGGCCAAGGGCGGGGTCCCGACCAGCGTGCCGTTCACGCCTGGACGCATGGATGCCACGCAGGAGCAGACCGACGTGGCCTCGTATGCCGTGCTGGAGCCGCAGGCCGATGGGTTCCGCAACTACCAGCGCACCCGCTTCACCGTGCCGGCTGAGGCCCTGCTCGTGGACAAGGCACAGCTGCTCACCCTGACGGCCCCCGAGATGACGGTGTTGGTGGGCGGCCTGCGCGTCCTCGGTGCGAACCATGGGGCGGTGCGCCATGGGGTGTTCACCGAGCGTCCTGAGACGCTCAGCAACGACTTCTTCGTGCACCTGCTCGACATGGGCACGGTCTGGTCGCCCATGGCCGGGTCCGACGAGGTCTTCGAGGGGCGCGATCGCGTGACGGGCGACGTGAAGTGGACCGCGACGCGGGTGGATCTGGTCTTCGGGTCCAACTCCGAGCTGCGTGCGCTCTCGGAAGTGTACGCCCAAGCCGATAATGCGGAGAAGTTCGTGCGCGACTTCGTGTCGGCGTGGGGCAAGGTGATGGAGCTGGACCGCTTCGACCTCGCCTGATGCGCTGTCGGCCGCGTCGGGAGCACCGGCGCGGCCGACGGACCTTGTGGTGGCCCTCGTCGGCGCGCATTAGCATTCGAAGATCGTCCCACCCCGCCGAAGCCCACCCCGACCGCGCGTACGCGGACGCGACCCCGAGATGATGACCGCATCGAGTCCGCACGACTGGGCCGCTGACCGCACGCGGATGCAGGCGCTGCGAGAGCTGGACATCCTCGACACGGCGCCGGAGGCGACCTTCGACGAGGTGGCGCATCTCGCCGCGGAGTTGTGCGGCGCCCCGATCGCACTGGTCAGCCTGATCGACGATCGTCGCCAGTGGCACAAGGCGGCGTACGGTCTGGCGCTGCGGGAATTGCCGCTCCCGCAGTCGTTCTGTGCCCACGCGCGCGACGAATCGGACGTGCTGGAGATCCCCGATACGCTCGACGACCCGCGGTTCGTCCACCATCCGCAGGTCGTGGGCCATCCGCATCTTCGCTTCTATGCCGGCTCGGCCCTCCGCGGGGTCGATGGAACGTTCCTTGGCGCGCTCTGCGTGCTCGATGTGGTGCCCCGCGCACTCACGGCGCAGCAGCGCTTGTCCTTGCGGGTCCTCGCGCAGCATGTCTCGACGTTGATGCAGCAGCGGGCGCTGGTGGCGCAGCTGGAGCGCGAGCGCGCCCGCCTCGCCGAGGCGCAGTCGGTCGCGCGCGTCGGCAGCTGGGAGACGGACCTCACGACGCTCGAGGTCAGCTGGTCCGCCGAGAACCATCGGATCTTCGGGACCGACCCGGCGACGTTCCAGCCCACCCACGCCGGATTCCTCGCGCTGGTGCACCACGACGACCGTGCGATGGTGGACGCGGCGTTCGTCCAGTCGCTGCAGGCCGCCCACGAGCACACGGTGGAGCATCGGGTCGTGCGCCCGGACCAGCAGCAACGGATCGTCGAAGAGCGCTGGCGGGTGATCGCCGACGCCGACGGCGTGCCGGTCCGCGCGGTCGGTACCTCGCAGGACATCACCGACCGGCGGCGGCTGGAGCAGCAGATGTTCCGGGCGCAGCGCATGGAGAGCATCGGCACGCTCGCGGGCGGCGTGGCCCACGATCTCAACAACGTTCTGGCGCCGATCCTGCTCTCCATCGAGATGCTCTCGGCCGACGAGAGGGACCCGGAGAAGCGGGAGATCCTGGCGACGATCGAGTCCAGCGCACGGCGCGGGGCCGACATGGTCAAGCAGGTGCTCGCGTTCGCGCGCGGCACGGAGCACGCCCGCTTGTCGGTGCCGGTGGGTGAGCTGGTCCGGTCGCTGGCGCAGATCATCCGCGAGACCTTCCCGCGCAACATCGCGCTGCGGACCGACGTGGCAGCGGAGCTTCCACCACTGGTCGGCGATCCCACGCAGATCGAGCAGGTGCTGCTCAATCTGGCGGTGAACGCCCGCGACGCGATGCCCTACGGGGGCGACCTGCGCATCCGCGTGTCGGCGGTGGAGCTGGACACGCAGTTCGTCGGTCGGACGCCCGATGCGCGCACCGGGCCGCACGTGGTCATCGATGTCGAGGACACCGGGACCGGCATGGCGCCCGAGATCGTCGACCGCATCTTCGATCCGTTCTTCACGACCAAGGCGCCTGGCCATGGGACCGGCCTGGGCCTGAGTTCGTCGATCGCGATCGTGAAGGGACACGGCGGGTTCATCCATGTGTACAGCGAACCGGGCAAAGGCTCACGGTTCCGCGTGTACCTCCCCGCCGCCGATGTGGTGAGCGGGGGGCCGGTGCGTCGCAGCACCCCCGCACCGGCGCCGGATCTGCGGGGCCGCGGCGAGCTGATCCTGCTCGTCGAGGACGAGGAGCAGGTGCGCCACATCACGCGGCAGACCTTGGAGACCTACGGGTACCGTGTGCTCACGGCGACCGACGGGGCGGATGCCGTGGCGGTGTTCGCGACGCATCGCGACGAGATCGCACTGGTGCTCACCGACCTGATGATGCCGGTGATGGACGGGACCTCGATGATCGAGGTATTGGTGCGCATGGCGCCCTCGGCGCGCATCGTCGCCGTGAGCGGGCTGCAGGACAATGCGCTGCGGCTCCCGGCGGCAGTGCGGCACTTCTTGCCCAAGCCGTTCACCGCCGGCACGCTGCTCGACACCCTGCGGCGCGCGCTCGATCACTGAGGCGCGCGCCGCCGGGTGCCGGCTCAGGCCTCGGGTGCCGGCACGCGCTCCCAGTGGCCTCCGCGCCGGTGGAAGACCCCGGCGCCGTCGCTGTCGATGCGGTACAGATGCAGCCACTCGTGCTCGACCAGCTGCTGGACGATCGGGTGGCGCGCGATGATCGCGTCGATCGCGGCGGCCGGTGCCTCCAGGTACACACCCAAGCGCAGGGGCTCGTGGAACCAGTCGTCGCCGTCGTGGACCGACTGCGTCGCGAGCCCGATGCGGAGGTCGCCGCTCGCGCCCTCGTACACCCCGAGCGTGCCCCCGACCACGTTGTGCAAGGTCTTGTCGCCGCTCCCGAAGTGCCGCGGGTCCACCGTCGAGGCGTAGTACTGGAAGTTGATCCAGTGCGCGACGATCATCGGGGCGGTCATGATCGACTCGAGGATCGCGTATCCCGCGTCGTGGCGCGCATCGTACTCGTGCAGGAAGGCGCGACCGTCGAGGTCGAGCGTGCGCGTGCGGGCGCGGGGCGCCGCGATGAACGCGGCGTTGCGGGCCAATCCCCACTCGGGCCGCACCTCGGACCAGTCGAGGCTGCGGGCGCGCATCGCGAGGGCGAGCTCGCGGTCATCCCCGGCCGTCATGCCGAGGCGCGGTGCCCGCTCGCGCCGGGCGCGCTGCGCGGCCTGGGCCAGCGCCGCCCGGAGTGCGGCGAGGGCATGCGCGTGACTGGCGGCGGTGGCAGTCTCCGGGTAGAGCACCACGTCGTCGGTGCAGGTGTCGTGGAGTCCACCCACGAAGGCCGTGTGGTCGGGGATGTCGATGTCCTGGGTGCGCAAGGCGGCGCGCACGTCGGCATCGTTGAGCAACGCGGCCAGTGCGCGCGCGTTCACTTCGCCTGACTGCCCGCCGCAGGCGCCGCACGCCAGTCCTGCGGCCTGCGGATTGTTGGGCAGATGCACCCCATGGCCGATGAAGGCGACGATCTCGGCGAAGCCGCGGGTGAGGCCCATGCCGCGCAGGGCGTTCGCGGCGAGCTGCGCGCGGTCGGCGACGGTCAGCGTCGCGCCCTGCACGGTGGTGGTCAGGCGGGGCGCCATCTCTCCCCCTGGGGTGTCGAGGCCAGCGCGGAGTGCATCACGCGGCGAGGCCGAGGGCGCGAACGACGACCGCACCAAGGGGATCAGGGCCGCGATCCCGGTCGCCTCGACATAGCCGAAGGCGCCCGGCGCACTGCTGGCGACCCGCTGCGCGACCTGTCGCCGCCGCGCGGCGTGCGTGGTGCGCGGCGCGGATGTTCCGCTCGTGGTGCTCACGTCGGACGCGAGCACGGTCGGCGCCAAGAGTCCGGGCAGCTGCGGCCGCGGCGTCCCCCCCGGCGGGGTGTAGGCCAGGGGCAGCCCGAAGAAGCCGGCGAAGCCAAGGGTGGCGATGTCGTCGCGTTCATGCTCCAGGGCCCGGCGCATCACCTCGGAGCGCACGTCGATACAGAACACGGCCTGCACACGCGGTGTCGGTACCGCGGAGGCCGCGGGGCGGTGCAGGGGCACGACGCGGTCCACCGCGGTCAACGCCTGCGCGAGCCGATCGTGGTAGTGGAGTTCGACCGCATGTTGCAAGACCCAGTCGACCCGTTGCTGCGCGGCGACCTCCTGCGCGCGGGGGTGCCAGGCCCGCCGCTCGTGGGTCCACTGCACGGCGAGGTCCGAGCCGACGGCCGACCGGAACAGCAGCAGCTCCCACGCGATGCGGATCGCCAGCAGCTCATGGATCGTGGTGTCGTCGCGACCGGCGAGGCGCGCCTCCCAGCGGCGATGCGCACAGGCCGCGGCCCAGCCGCCGACGTTCATGAGCAGCGCGGTGAGATACGGCGCCCGCGCCGTGCGGTTGAGCCCCAGCGTCTCCAGTGCGGCGGCGATCACGTCGAGCGGCGCGTTCGGCAGGGCCTCGAGCTGCTCCGCGATCCCGGTCTCGCCCAGCAGGAGCAGCGGGGCCGCATCCGAGCGGGCGACGAGGCGCCAGTGCGCGAACAGCCCCTGGTCCCGGTCGATGCGCCACGTGGCCTGTCCACGATCGAAATACGACTCGCAGGCGCGGCCGATCTGATCGACCACCACCGTCTCCCAGGTGTGCTGCAGGGGATGGCCCTGCCGGAGGTGGCGCGGTGCCGTGATGAGCGGATGCCGGGGCAGCGTGGGGGCGTCCATCCGGAGCGCGTCCCAGACTTCGAGATGGTCCACGGGGTCGCGCAGCATGCTGATGGCGCGGCGGACGTCGGCGACGCCGAGCAGGCCGCGCTCCCACTGCCGGCGATACCAGCGACGTGGCATGAGCATCGACGAGCCGCTGAGGGCGCCGACATCGGCCGCTGCGGCCGTGATCGGCTGATGGACCCATCCCCAGTAGGGATTGACGGCGATCAAGCGGTCGAGCGGCCAGGCCGGTGCGATGCGCGTGCATGCGGTCTCGACGACTGCGAGGAGCTCGGGATCGCGGTGCGTCGGCGGCGAAGGCAGAGGGCTGGTCATATCAGGCGGCTTGCTCGTTGAGGGAGGACACCGTCGTGGAGCGGCGCTGTGCCGCGGCGCGGAAGCGCTTCGGCGGCCACAGGCGGACGGTCAGGCGGGTGAACAGCGTGTCGAGATGGAAGCCGTGGACGGCGTGGGCGTAGAGCGTCCGCGTCACGCGGTCGGTCGCCCCGCGCGTCAGGAGCAGGTGCAGCAGGTAGAGCCCCGCGAAGGCGAGGCCGGCCAGCAGGAGGATCGGTCGCGGCACCACCACCGGCACACGGGCGGGGGCCATGGGCGCGAGCAGGAGATGCCACACGGCGTAGAGCGCCGGGATGGCGACCGCCATCACGGCGACGGCGGCGAGCGCGGGCAGACCGTCGCTGCGCCGCAGCTGCGCCAGCGCGGGAGCCACCGCACCGGCCACGACGATCACGGCGAGGATCGCGGCCGCGTCCATGTCCCAGCTGCCGTGGAGCATCCGGTGCACGCCGCCGACCATCGCGAGACTCGCGAGCGTCGCCGCGACCCACTGAGCGGGGTGCGGCTCGCGTGACTGCGGTGCGCGCAGGGTGGCCGTGCGCACGGCGCGGCCCGAATTCAGGAACGCATGGGCCTTGTAGAGGGCGTGGGCCACGAGGTGCACCAGGGCGAGGTCGTAGGCGCCGAGGCCACACTCGATGAGCACGAAGCCCATCTGTGCGCAGGTGGACCACGCGAGGGTCCCCTTCACGTTGGATTGCGCGGCCATGGCGAGCGCCGCGAGGACGGCGGTCGCAGTGCCGGCGATCACGAGCAGCGTCTGGGCCGACGCGGCGGCGCCCATCAGCGGCGCGAGCACGATGAGCACGAAGGCCCCGAGGTTGACGATGCCGGTGTGGAGCAGCGCCGAGACCGGCGTGGGCGCCTCCATCACCTGTAGCAGCCAGCCGTGGACGGGGACCTGGGCGGAGCGCAGGATGACACCGATCGCGAGCAGGATGGTCGCCACGCGCAGCGCGGGCGACCATGCGGCGGCCGTGGGGACGGCCTCGAGGATCGCCGCGATGCGGGTGTGCCCGGTGCTGGCGACGAGCAATGCCACGCCGCCGAGGATGGCGATGTCGGCGATGCGGCTGAGGATGAACTTCTTGTGTGCCATCAGCGCGGTGGCCGGCCGCGCATCCCCGAGGCTGAGGACCTGATGCAGCGCCAAGCTGGTGAGCGTCCACGCCAGGGCGAGGACGACGAGGTCCCCGGTGCTGACGACGAGGCTGGCGCCGGCCAGCGTCAGCAGGAACCACGCGACGTAGCGGGTGTTGTGGACCGCGCCGTCGAGGTAGCGCGTCGAGAAGTGGAGGATGAGGCCGCCGAGGATGGTGATCAGCGGCAGCATGACGAGGCGGGGGCCGCTGAGGGCGGGCAGCAGGGCGAGGCAGGCGACGACGGCGGTGGCGGTGGCGGCGCGGCCCGCCTGCCATGCCGTGGTCGCGGCGGCGTGCGTCCGCAGCAGGACGACCGACGTCAGGCCGTACAGCAGCGGGATGAGGATCGGCAGGGGGAACGAGGCAACGGTCGGCACGGGGGCTCCACAGGAGGGATGCCGCAATCTCGTGGCGCCCTATGCTTCTGTAAAATACATATTATGTTCACAATCAATCATGAAAACAGAACACAGTGTGGACCGGCCGCCGCCGCTCAACTATCACCACCTGCTGTACTTCTGGGCCGTGGCCCGCGAAGGCCATCTGACGCGCGCGGCGCAGCACCTGCGCATCTCGCAGTCCGCGCTCTCGACGCAGATCCGGCAGCTGGAGGAGCGCTTCGAGCAGCCGTTGTTCACGCGGCAGGGCCGGCAGCTGCAGCTCACCGAGGCGGGGCGCATCGCCCTGACCTACGCCGAGACCATCGTCGGCGCGGGCCACGAGCTGGTGGCGATGCTGAGCCGCGGCGCGATGCCCGCGCGACAGGCGATCCGGGTCGGCGCCGTGGCGACCCTCTCGCGCAATTTCCAGCGGGCCTTCCTCGGTCCCTTGCTCGGCGAGGAGGACATCACCCTGGTGCTGCAGTCGGGCTCGCTGTCCGAGTTGCTCGCGCGGCTCACAGGGCACCGGCTCGACGTCGTCCTCGCGAACCGCCGGGTGCACGAGGACGCCGAGCATGCCTGGCGCTGCGTACGGATCGCCCGGCAGCAGGTGAGCCTCGTCGGCCACCGGCGGCGCGGCCGACGCTTCCGCTTCCCGGACGACGTGGCGGGCACGCCGCTCATCCTGCCGAGCCGCGACAGCGAGGTGCGCTCGGGCTTCGACGTGCTCTGCGACCGTTATGCGATCACGCCGACGATCGTCGCCGAGGTGGACGACATGGCGATGATGCGGCTGTTGGCGCGGGATCTCGACGCGGTCGCCCTCGTGCCGGCCGTCGTGGTGCGCGACGAGCTGCGCGCCCGGACGCTGCATGAGTATGCGGCGGTCCCCGACCTGTTCGAGGAGTTCTTCGCGGTGACCGTGCGGCGGCAGTATCGCCATCCGCTGCTCCGGGCGGCGCTGCACCGACCGGCGGCGGAGGTGCTGGCGATGGTGGAGTGAGTCCGGCCGCGGGCGTAGCGGCGCCGGGTTGACAGGCAGGATGCCGAAGTTACTTTGTAATGTAAAGTACTTTCTACAACCGGCCCCAATCCCGCGCGCTGCCCTATGCTTCCGTCCCCCATCTGCCGTCTCGCCCGGTGCGCCGCGCTGCTGCCGCTGCTCGCGACCACTGGGCTCCACGCCCAAACGATCGCGCCGCCGCGCCCGACGCTCGACTCCATCGCCGCAGCCTGGGTCAGCCCCACGCGCAGCGTCGGGCTGGTCGCCGCCGTCTCGCGTGGCGCCGATCCGCTGCTCGTGGCCGGGTATGGACGCGCCAACGTCGAGTGGGACGTGCCGATGCCCGCCGACGCGATGTTCGAGGTCGGGTCCGTCGCCAAGCAGTTCACGGCCGTGGCGATCCTCCAACTGCAGGACGCGGGTCGGCTGTCGCTCGACGACGACCTCACGCGGTGGCTCCCCGACGTCGACACCGACGGACGGCGGGTGTCGCTGCGACAGCTCCTCGACCATTCGGCAGGAGTCTTTCGGTTCGCCGAGGAGCCCGAGTGGGAGCGCAACATGTTCGTCCCGGGCATGCCACGCGACTCGGCGCGCCGGCTCATCCGGCTGACGCCGTTCCGGTTCGAGCCGGGCACGGCACAAGCGTACAACAATGCCGGGTTCTGGCTCGCCGGTCTGGTGGTCGAGCGGGCGAGCGGCCTGCCGCTCGAGCGCTACTTCGCCGAGCGCATCTTCACTCCGCTGGGGATGCGGCGCTCCATGTTCTGCAACAGTCTGGCCGATGTGCCGCGACGCGCGCACGGCTACATGCAGCAGGCCGGTTCCATCCGCCGCGCGCCGATGGTCTCGTACGGGTGGGTCTTCGCGCCGGGTGCGGTATGCTCCACCGCCGCCGATCTGATCGTGTGGCTGCAGGCGCTGCACGGTGGGCGCGTGCTCTCGCCGGCGGCCTATGCCATGCTGACGTCGCCCTCGACCCTCCGCGACGGCACGGCGTTGCAGTACGGCCTCGGGATCAAGGTCGGCCGCGACTTCGACGGGCGTCGCTATGTCGGGCATGGCGGCACGGCCCCGGGCTTCCGCGCCGACGCGACCTGGTACCCCGACGAGCAACTCGCCGTGGTCGTGTTGATGAATACCGCCTCGCCGAACCTGTCGGCGGGTGAGCTGGCGGGGCAGTTGGTCCAGGCCGTGAGCCCGGGACGCGGTGACTCGCGTCGGACCTTCACGGGCGACGCGAGCGCGCTGGTCGGCACGTATCGCCTCATCGCGGGGGGCAACCAACCCTTGGCGACCATCGACGTGACCGCGACGGCGGAGGGACTGGCGTTCGCGCCCAACGGTGGCCGCGCACAGCCACTGCCGTGGGTCGGCGGGCTCACCTTCTACGCGAATGCGCACACGACCCTGACCTTCCGACGCGTGGACGGGCCGTCCGGGCCGACGATGGAGCTGCATCGTGACGACGCGGGGAATCACGCGATCCTGCGCCGCGAGTGAGTGCGGCTGGGACGGCCTGACGCGGCGGGCTACTGTTCAGGGATGCCGCATCATCCACCCATCCCCAACTTCTCGACCTCGTGGGGCGAGGGGCGCTTCGCGGACCGCTGGATGGTCGTACACCTGCTCAGCGGGGTCACCGGCGGGCTGTTCAACGTCTTCGTGACGTGGACGACGTGGCAGGTGCTCGGTGCCGGCGTCGTGCTGATGATCCTCTGGGAGCTCGTCGAGATGGCCTGCAAGATCCGGGAGAGCGCGGTCAACCGCGTCATCGACGTGGTCGTCGGCCTGGTCGGGGTCGGGATCGGGCTGTGGCTGACGACCCGCGTGCCGGGCGCGACGGCACGCCTGCTGTGGGGCGCGGCCCTCGCGCTCACGCTCATCGGCACCGGACTCGGCGTCCGGCACCGGGCACAGCGCCGGCGGCTCAGAACTCGCGCCGCTTCATCTCCTTGAAGAATCGCTGGTTCTCGCGGTCCGCGTCCTCGTCGTTGGACGGGGGGAGCGTGGCATCGTAACGGCGACTGCTGCGCTGCTTGGCCGCCTCCTGCGCCTGCTTGGCCTTTGCCGCGTTCTGCCGGATGAGCTTCTGCAGCTGCTTGTCGTCCATGGGAATCGCCCGGGGTGAGAGGTCTGCGACCGCGCCGTGCGTGAAAGGTGGCGCGCGGGGACTCCGACCTCAATACGGCGTGCGGGTGTGCCGGGGCGAGCGCTCGACGCCGGGACCCAACGAACCCCCGGGCGCTATTGAGAGCACGCGATCGCTAGCGCCAGTCCGGCGGAGCGTGTGGAACGATACCCCTTCCCAGACCGCTTAGCGTTCACGTACCCCGTAGTACAACCACAATCCTCTTAGGACTCAGTACCATGCATCGCTCGATCGCAGTGTTCGCGTTGTTCGCCTTGGCCGCTTGCGGTGGCACTGCACAGGATGACGCGGCAGCGCAGGCTGCTGCTGACTCGGCCGCGGCGGCCGCGGCGGCTGCCGCAGCGCCCGTCGCTCAGGACATCGTCGCCACGGCAGTGGCGGCCGGCACGTTCAACACCCTCGCGCAGGCGCTGACGGCGGCTGGCCTGGTGGAGACCCTGCAGGGCCCCGGCCCGTTCACGGTGCTCGCGCCGACGGACGAAGCCTTCGCCAAGATCCCCGCGGCTGACCTCGAGAAGTTGCTGGCCAACAAGGAAGAGCTGACCAAGGTCCTCACGTACCATGTGATCGCGGGCTCGGTGCCGTCGGGCACCGTCGCGACGATGACGGAAGCGGCGACGGTCGAAGGCCGCAAGGTCACGATCGCGGTCGTTGACGGCAAGGTCGTCATCAATGGGTCGGCGACGGTGACGTCGGCCGACGTTGCCGCGTCCAACGGCGTCATCCATGTGATCGATGCGGTGCTGATGCCGCCCAAGATGTAAGGGCACGCGGCACCCCACACCGGGGCTGCCGACCACGCCCGTCGCGTCCGTATGGATGCGACGGGCGTGGTGCTGTGTGGGAGGCGGGCGACGCGGTGTTGCGTGCGGTGCGCCTCAGATCTCGCCGCGCTGCGCGAACTGCGCGATGTGATCGGCCGCGCGGAAGGCGAGCGCCTGGATGGTGAGCGTCGGCTGTCCACGCCCGCTCGTCACGAACGAACTCCCGTCGACGATGAACAGGTTCGGGACATCGTGCGCACGGTGGAAGCGGTCCACCACCGAGGTCCGCGGATCATTCCCCATCCGGCAGGTGCCGAGGAGGTGGACCGTGAAGCCAGGATCATCGCTGATCGGCTGCGGGTGCAGCGCGGTCGCCCCTGCCGCGTCGAGCAGCGTGCGGACATGCCCCTGCATGTGCCGGTAGAGTCGCAGATCGTGTTCGTGCTCGCGGAACGTCGTGCGGATGACGGGGAGTCCCCACGCGTCCTTCATCACGGGATCCAGGGAGACCGAGTTCGAGGCCACCGGCAGCGACGTGGTGTGCGCGTACCCCAGCGCGCTGTGCGTGAACCAGGTCTTGAGGCGCCGCTTGAACGCCTCGCCCCACTGCGGCTCGTCGCGCGGGAGCGACAAGGTGGTGAGGATCGCCGGTACGTCGAAGCGCACGTCGATGCCGCTGCCACCGATGAAGCCCAGCGCCGGGTCGAGATCGTAGAACTGGTTCGAGATGCGCGTCACCACCGGCCCGCGGTGCCCGTTCACCTCGTGCGGGAACTCGGCGCGGACCAGCGCGGCCCCGTTGAACATGAAGTGCTTGCCCACCATGCCGCTCGAGTTGGCGAGACCGTCGGGGAACCGATTCGACTTCGACATCAGCAGCAGGCGGGGTGACTCCGCGCCGTTCGCGCTGAGCACCACGGCCTTCGCGCGCTGGAAGATCTCGCGGCGATCCGCATCGAAGTAGATCACGCCGGTGACGCGCCCGGCGGCGTCCGTCTCGATCTTGCGCACATAGCTCTCGCTGCGCAGTTCGCAGCGACCGCTGCGCAGCGCCTCGGGCACCATCGTGTGATTGGTCCCCGACTTCGCCCCCCACTCGCAGGGGAAGGCCAGGCAGAACCCGCAGTTGTGGCAGGCCGAGCGCCCCTGATAGTCGCGCGAGAGGATCGCCATCGGGGCCGGGATCGAACTCCATCCGAGGCGCTGACAGCCGTGCGCGAGCAGCACGCCGGGGCCCGTGATGTTGAGCGGCGGCAGTGGATAGGGCCGGGAACGCGCGGGTTCATCGGCCGCTCCGCTCACGTCGCCCGAGACACCGATCGCCCACTCCACCGCGGTGTAGTACGGTTCCAGCTCTTCGTAGCTGATGGGCCAGTCGGCGAGCGCCGCCCCGGGCACGCCACCCTTCACCGAGAACTCGTGGAAGTCGATGGGTCGGAAGCGCCAGTAGTTCGCGGTGTAGTGGAACGACGTACCACCGACGGCCATCGCGTAGCCGACGAACTGCCGCCGCCGCGCCGCATCGCGCACGCTCGCCCGGAAGGTCTGCGGTTGCGTGTCCGACTTGTTCGTCCAGCGCTCGGCGATGAAGGCCCCGAACTCATCGTGCTCCATCTCGGTCGCCGGGATCGCACGCCCTTGCTCGAGCAGCACCACGCCGAATCCCTTGCGCGTGAGTTCGCGCGCGACCGATCCCCCCGCAGGCCCAGAGCCGATCACGACGAAGTCCACCGCCTCATCGTGCGCGTAGCGCGGGCCCGTGGCGTCGACGCGTTGTCTCACAGGACGCGCCCCAGCAGCGCCTGCTGGTTCTCCGGCCGGTCGTACCAGCCGAACGGCGGGCGGTGTTCCCACACATGCTCCTGGCCGACGAGGGCCCAGCCGATGTACTCGGCGTTGCCCCCGTACTTGGGCAACGCGAACATCCCCGCGATCGTCGAGAAGCGCATCGTCTCGAAGAACGGGGTGGACTCCCGGGCGCGCAGGAGCGCATCCTGCTGTGCGTCGGTCAACGCCGCGAATGACGCGGCGCCGGGATGCGCGGCCGCGACATCTGCGGCGAGGGTGGCGAGCCCGGCGTCGAACACCGGTCGTTGGTCCGCCGCCACATCGCTCAGCGCCCAGTCGATGAACCACACGACGCCCGCCTCGCGCGCGCCCGGCGAGTCTCCGCTGGGGATGATGCGTGCCGTGATCGCCTCGACGACTTGGAACTGCTCGGGCGTGAGGACCTTGAGGACGCGCGCCGGGGCGCCGGCATCGTGGGGCAGCGCTGGCGGCTCAGTGGCCTGCTCCGCATCCTTGGCGCACGACACCGCCGCCGCGAGCCACACGGCGCCGACACCGGTGAGCGGGAGTTGACTGAGGAAGTCGCGGCGAGAGAGCGCCATGGGGCGTCAGCAGTGGGAGTGAGCGCGCAGGCCAACGCTAGCACCACCGCCGCCGGTCCGCCAGCGCAGCGACCCGCTCAGAACTCCCAGTTCAAGCCGATGGTCGGCAGCAGCCCGATGCCCTCGGAGCGCTCCACACGCTGGGTGCGCGCATTCCACGTCGCGCGTCCCTGCGTCGCGCGCCCAGTGACGTTCTGCAGATCGAGGAACGCGATGAGTTGGGTGCCGCCCAGGGTGAAGCGCCGGTCCACGCGCACATCGAGCGCCGCGAAGCTGGCGCCGCGCTCCGTGTGATAGCGTGCGAAGTCCAGCGTGCCCGCTGTGGGCCCAGACGTCACGAACGGGGTCTCGGGGAGCCCCGAGGCGGCGCGCGCCCGCGCGGCGACCTCAAGGCGCGGCGACGGTCGCCAGCCGAGCACGGCGTTGACGAGCACCGGCGTGTCGAACGCACCGACGCGCGACTCGCCGCTGAGCCCAGTGAAGCGTGTCCGATTGAACGAGGCCGCCACCTGTCCGTACAGCGGCAGCTCGCCAAGTCGTCGCTGTGCGAAGAGCTCGAGGCCAGCGGCCGAGCCGCGGCCAGCAGAGACGAGGGGCTCGAGTCCGAACGGGATGTCCGAGCTGGCGTCGTCGAAGCCGGTGGGCTGGAGCACCGCCACGGGTCGCCACGCCCGCACCGGGTATTCGGCGTAGCGCTTGCCATAGACCTCGACCTGCACCTTGGAGTCGCTGCCGATGCGTCGCGACCAACCGGCGACGAGGTGATCGGCGCGGAAGGGGCGCAGCGTCGCCGCGTTCGCCGGGTCACCCAACAGCCAGATCGACGATGGCGCTTGCCAGTAGCGTCCGCCGCTGAGGGTGAGGCTGCCGAGGCGGTCGGGGGACAGCGTGATGGCCGCGCGCGGCGCCCACCGGACCGCGCCCTGCAGCAGGCCATAGCGATCGGCCCGTGCGCCGGCGGTGACGCGCCACCTCGTGCCAGGTGACCACGTGACCGCGCTGTAGCCCGCCAGGCGCGATCCGCCGAACGCGGTGTCCACCGCCAATCTCCGCGCCACGCCCGCGTCATCGCGGCGCACGACGTCGGCCAGCGTGACGTCGTATGCGTTCTCCGCGCGCACGATCTGCGCGCCACTCTCCAATGACCAGGCCGGGTGTAGGCGCAGGACGAGGTCGCTGCGCGCACTGAGCTCACCTTCGCTCGATTCGTTGGCGAAGATGGGCGACAGCAGGGTGTCGCGCTGTGCGGCGCTGAAGCCCGACCAGGTCCGCGAGAGGGTGGTGGTCAGCACGCCGTCCGGCAGGAGGCGACGCCAGACCACGCCCAGCACGACCTGATCCTGTTCGGGCGAGAGGATCCGCGCATTCTCGAGCCGATCGTCCGCATCGGTGTTGTCGAACTCCACCGTGCCCCGCGCCCCGATGCCGAGCAGGGTCACGCGGTCCCGTGGCGACGGCACCCACGCGAGCTTGACCGTTGCGTCCTGATACGAGGGGATGAAGCTCTGGCCCAGCGCGCGGAACAGCAGATCGAGGTAGCTCTGCCGGACGTTCGCGAAGAACGACGCATGGTCGCCGATGGGCCCTTCGAGCACCGCACCGACCTGCGAGGCGGCCACATTCAGCTCGCCGGCCACCCGATCACGGTTGCCGTCGCGCAGCACGAGGTCGGTGACTGATGCCGTGCGATCACCATAGCGCGCGCCGAAGCCACCCGCCGAGAGCGCGACCTCGTCGATGAAGCGGATGTTGATGATGGAGATGGGCCCACCGGTCGAGCCCTGCGACCCGAAGTGATTGAGGTTCGGGACCTCGATGCCATCGACGAGGAAGCGATTCTCGAACGGCGCGCCGCCGCGCACGATCAGATCGTTGCGTGCGCCACTGGTCACGCCGACGCCAGGGGCGACCGAGACGGCGCGCAGCACGTCCTCCTGCGCGCCCGGTTGGCGGCGGACCTCCTCCGCCGTGTAGGTCTGTGTCGAGACCGGCGTGGCCGGCGGCGGTCGCTCGGGAAAGGCCTCGGGCCGCACGGCGATGGCCGCGAGCGAGGCGGCGATCGCCGCGAGGGTCACGCGCACCTCGGCCGGCTTGGCCGGGGAGACCGCGATGTCGGAGCGACGGCTCGGGCTGAAGCCGATCCGGCGGATCTCGAGCGCGACGATGCCGAGCGGCACGCCGCGGATCGTGAAGCGTCCGTCGTCGTCGGTGATGGCCGCGCGGTCCGTGCCGACCACCTGCACGGTCGCGGCGCTGATGGGGGCGGCGGTGACGGCATCTTCGACGCGACCGGTGATCACGCCGGTACGCGACTGGGCCGCGACAGGGAGGGCGACGCACAGGCAGGCCACGAGCGCCCGACACAGGAGCGAGGTCATCTGTGATGAACGCGTCGATCGCGGCGCTGTTCCGGTCCTGCGCCTGCGACCGTCGTCTCAGCGCGTCGGACGGCTCGGGCGCTCGTAACGCCAGTTGCGCCCCTTGCCCTCGCTGAGCCACTCGATGGTGGTGGCGATGCGCCGTTCGCGGGTCTCCTCGCGCTTCGCCTCGGTGATCCACTCGATGTACTCGCGCCGATGGCTCGGGCTCATGGCGGCGAAGTGCTCCGCCGCCGCGGGATGGCGATCCAAGGCGCGCCGCAGCGCGTCAGGGACCGTCGATTCCCGGGGCTGTGGGGCCCTCGTGCGCCGCGGTGTCGCGGTGCCCGACGCGTTCAGGCGCATGGCGGCGTGGATGTACCCGATGAGGGTCTCGCGCGGCGGCAGGTCCTCCACGCGACGCAGACGCCCGAACTGTCCCATGGCACCGCTCGCTGGCTCCGCGCTGTCGCCGAGGACCAACGCCCCCTTCCAGAAGCCGAAGGTGCAATGCGCCGTGAACGCCGCC
Organism: uncultured Gemmatimonadaceae bacterium; assembly: GCA_964503275.1. GTDB lineage: Bacteria > Gemmatimonadota > Gemmatimonadetes > Gemmatimonadales > Gemmatimonadaceae > DASRAP01. The sequence continues at coordinate 183,810 of CAZCZO010000002.1, forward strand.
ATGCCGCAGAGCATGCCGCGATAGAGGAAATACGGCGCGCCCCACTTGATGGACTCCTCGATGTCGGGCGACGCCGCATGCACCGTCTCGCGCAGCTGCCGCAGGATCGGCTGCGCGAAGGCCGCGGCTCGTTCGATATAGTCGTCAACGCGCGGATCGCGCTGGCCCATCGGTGGCTCCAGGTGCGTGTGGTGCGGCTCGGGTTGCGCTGCGAAAGCTCCATCGGCGGGTTGGTCAGCGCAACCGCGACGCGCGTGCGCCGTCCTGCCGGGGCTGTGACGGTCTTGCGCCACAGGTGATGCTGAGTCCCCGCACGGGCCCGGTGTTGGTGATGGACATCACCTGAGCCGCGGAACCGCTGGGTGCAGCGTCGGTACGACCCAGTGAATCCGAACCGCGAGGCTTCGATGCGTTGCACACATCGCGTGGTCCTGATCGCAGTCTCGAGCGCCGCCGCGTCGGCCTTGCCGGCGCAGACCACCGGGCAGATCGCCGTCGTCAGCGGCAGTGGGACCGACCAGCGTGGCGTCCGTTCGAGTGCGTTGACCATCGCGCCGTCGCTGCGTCTGACTCCGGACCCGCGCGTCGCCGTCACGCTCTTCGGTGCGGCGACCCAGTTCGAGGATCAGGTGCGGTCCATCGCTGGTGGTGGTTCGCTGGCGGCGACCGTGCCACTTGCGGGCGGGTTCTCGTTGGTGTCCAGCGCGCAGGGCTCCGTGGCCGAGACGTCGTTCGACGCGCAGTTCGCCAGCGGGGAGGTGACCGGGGCCGTGGAGCTGGCGGTCGGTGCGGTCGCGTTCAGCGGCGGAGTCCTGGTCGCACACGGGGCGACGCGATTCCGTGATGCCGTGGTGCAGCCGGGGCTGCCCGGCTTCTCGCGCGACGTCACGCGCTCACGGCACGGGGTCGGCCCCATCGCCGCGGCGCAGTGGCGCGTGACCGGCGCCGCGCGTCCCGCGCAGCTGCAGCTGTTCGCGCGGGTGCAGTCGCCGACCATCGATGGCATCGAGGTGCGGGATGCCAGCGTCGGTGCGGCGGCGCTGGTCGGTCCGCTGACGCTGCAGGGGTCGGTCGGGCAGCGACAGGCCCGTGACGAACGTGCGACCTTCGCCGCGGCGGCGGGCTCGCTGCGTCTGTCGCGGACGCTCGCGGTCGATGTGAGCGGCGGCCGCTATCCGACGGACCGGATCAGCGGGGCGATGGGCGGGCAGTATCTGAACGCCGGGCTGTCCCTGCGCTTCGGGGGTCCCGCCGTGCCGAAGGTCCTGCGCGTGCCCGGCATGCCGGCGCCGCGCGACGGGACGACGCGACTCGTCATCCGCGCGCGCGACGCCCGCCAGGTCGAGGTCGCCGGCGACTGGAACGCGTGGCAGCGGATCCCCGCGCAGCAGGGCCCCGATGGACTGTGGTATGTGGACGTCTCCCTGTCACCGGGGGAGTACCGGTACACGTTCCTCATCAACGGGACGGAGTGGCGTGTGCCGGCAGAGGCCGTCGCGACAGCCGATGGCTTCGGAGGACAAGTGGCGTGGGTCACTGTTCGCGATCGACGCCGCTAGATCGACAACACTTCTCAAGGAGGATCGTATGCGCAACATCACGCTCGGTGTCCTGGTCAGCCTCACGCCCGCCATCCTTGGCGCGCAGGCGTCCGGCACCACGAATGCGCAGGCGCAGTCGAACGCCAGCGCCCGGACCGACGCCCGCGCGGAGGCGCAGGCGAGCACGAGCACGTCGATGCAGATCAGCATCCCGCAGGACTACTCGGCCGAAGGCAAGGCGCGTCTCGAAGCGTTGTACGCCGACGCACGGGCGCGTGGCACCTCGGAGGTGGCCATCGCACGGCGTGTCGCCGAGGGGCAGGCCAAGGGCGCGACGGAGGCGCAGGTGATCGCCGCCGCCAGCGCGCAGCAGGGCCAGATGGTCGTGGCGAAGCAGGCGATGCTGCAGGCCGGCCGCGCGCAACCGACGCCCGACGAGGTGGAGCGTGGCGCGAACGCCATGGCGCGCGGGGTGAGCAGTGTGCAGCTCGAGTCCATCGTGCGTCGAGCGCCGAACGAGCGTTCCCTCGTCGTGGCCTTCGAAGTGCTCACGGATCTCGCCGCCCGCGGCGTGCCGGTGGGTCAGGCCGTGACGCAGATCCAAGGCCAGATCGACGCCAGGGCCACCGATGCCGCGCTGCGTGAACTCGGAGCCTCGGTCACGGGCGCGGGGAACGCGGAGGCCGGACGGGGTGGTGCCAGCGTGAACGGCACCGTGAATGGCCTCATCCGACGCGGCGGCGGTCGCTGAGTCGGTGAGGTAGAAGGCCGAACGCCGTCGGGGGCAAGACCCCGGCGGCGTTCGTGTGCATCGTCAGCGATCCACGATCGGCAGGAACGCGCGCCACGGCCCGATCGCCTCGCGGTACCGCTTGGCCATCACGCGTGCGGTCTGCGCGAGGTGCCCCAGGTCGTGCACCGCCCAGGCGGCGAGCAGCTGACGCAGGGTGACGGCGCCGAACGTGGGGTGGATGCCTTCGCGCGCGAGGTCGGCCTCCGTCAGTCGCCAGCCACGCAGGGTCTCGAGATTCCGGGCGCGCAACTGGCTGAACTCATCGAGCAGGTCGGTCAGCGACTTGCCGGCGCTCTCGCGGCGCTGGGCGAACCGGTCATACGGCGCGAAGGTCCGGTCGCCGCGGGCGCTGCGAATGATGTCGGCCCGCACGATCCAGTCGGCGCGCTCGCCGTGCACGAGGTGGCCGACGTTCTCGAAGGGGCTGAAGGTCTCGGGGCCTTCGTCGCAGTGGATCCAGGCCTCCGGGAGACCGTCGAGCATTGCGCGGAACGTCGCAGGCGTGCGGGCGAGGATCTCCAGACTCTCGGCGAGCGCGAAGGACATCAGGTCGACCTCATCGGGTGATCCACGCTCAGGCGGCTCCCATCTTGCCGCGGAAGATGAAGAAGACGGCCCCGAGGATGCAGCAGCCCGCCCAGAGGTAGTCGAGCTTGAGCGGCTCCTTCATGTAGAAGTACGCGAAGGGCACGAAGACGGCGAGCGTGATCACCTCCTGCAGGATCTTCAGCTGCCCGAGCGAGAGCACGGTGTAGCCGATGCGGTTCGCCGGGACCTGCAGCAGATATTCGAACAGCGCGACACCCCAGCTCAGCAGCGCGGCGACGATCCACGGGCGCGCGCTCAGTTCCTTGAGATGCGCGTACCACGCGAAGGTCATGAAGACGTTGCTGCAGGTGAGCAGCAGGATGGTCACTCCGATGGGGCGCATCAGTCCTCAGGCGTGCTGCCCGGGCGCGGGGGAATGGCGGGGGACGTGCTCGTTGCTGCGATGCCGGCGTCGGGATCGTAAATGGTGTGCCACTGCGGCTGGTATGGCCACGCGGCCCCGATGCTGCCACCCAGCCACGCGCCGAGGACCGCGCCGGGGATCGCCGCCTGCGGCACCTTGCCTGCGTCGCCCCAGAGCGCCTGCCCACCGGCGGCGGCGGCCGTGCCGATCAGCGCGCCCAGCCACACCCCGTGTCGTCGCGTGCGCTTCCAGCGATCCGGCGGCGCGACGGTCGCGACCTGGATCCGTGCCACCTGGCTGAGCGCGAGCTGGGCCTCCACGCACCGCGCGCAGGGAAGGCGTACGACCCGCGTGCTGTCGCTGCGTGAGCGGATGAGCTGGACCGAGTCGGCACTGAGGCGCACGGAGTCGCGCGCGAGGGAGAGGAACGCCCCGGTCAGTCGCGAGGGCAGCGCCGTACCGGGCCGCGTGTCGACCCGCACCGGGCGTCCCGTGAGTGCCCCGGCGGCGGGCGTGGTGTCGGCTTGCGCCGCGACAGCAGAGGCGATGCCAAGCAGTGCGGTGGCGGCGAGCAGGGACCGCAACACCGCGCGGCTCACCAGGTCGGCTCCGCGAGCCCTTCGAATCGCGGTCGTGCGAAGCGATACCCTTGGAACAGCGAGATCCCCGCATCGCGCAGCATCGTCACCTCGTCGTCCGACTCGATCCCTTCGGCGATGATCGTGATGCCGAGCAGCCGGCAGGTCTGCACCGTGCCCCCGATGATCGCCTGCCGCGTCCGGTCCAGATGTACGTTGCGGATCAGTGCCATGTCCAGCTTGATGATGTCCGGCTCGAAGTCGGCGAGCAGCGACAGCCCCGCATAGCCCGCACCGAAGTCATCGATCGCGGTCTTGAACCCACGGCGCTTGTACTCGGCGAAGATCCCGCGCAGGTGCGCACGGTCGCCGATGGGTTCGGCCTCGTTCACCTCGAAGATGATCCGTGAAGTGGGGAAGGCCATCTCCTGCGCCGCCTCGAGCGTCACCCGGATACAGGTCTCGGGGCGGTACACCGCGTTGGGCAGGAAGTTGATCGACAGCAGCGTGTCGAGGCCGATCCGCGCACCGACCTCGATCGCTTTCACCCGGGCGGCCTGATCGAACTGATAGCGATTGAGGTCGGTGACTTGGTCCAGGATCGTCGCGGCCGGCTCGCCGAGCGGACCCCGTACCAGCGCTTCATGCGCGAAGATCGTGTGATCGTCGAGGTTCACGATGGGTTGGAAGGCCATCGAGAACGTGAAGTCGAGGCCGGCCCCGTCGCGGCAGGCGCGGCAGCTCAGCGGTGGTGGGGACTGCGGCAGTGCGGCCATGGAGAACACGCGGTGATCGTGCGCGCCGGACCGACGGCCTCAGCGGGTCGCCCAGTCCACGGAGAGCACGCTGCGATCCCACGCGATCTGCAGGACCCCGCGCGCATTGCCCGCGGCCGTCGAGGGAATGAGTGCGATCGAGAGACTCTCCTGCGAGTCGCTCGTCGTCCGCACCGTGAGCGGGATGCGCGCGAAGTCCTTCGCAGGGTCGTGCGTCATCACCATGATGTTCGCCGCTCCGGTCGTCTCGGCCTGCAGGATCAGCGTCCACCCGCCCGGCTCGGGCAGGGCTTGCATGATGTAGCGCCCCTTGGGGATCATCTTCCCGCCGAGGTTCAGGTCCACGTCCGTGGTGAGCAGCGTGGCATTGTTGGCACCGAGGCGCCACACCGTGCCCATGGGGACCAGTGAGTCCGTGTGGATCCGGCGCCCACGCAGGTGCGGCTGACCGTAGTCGATGCGGATGATGGCCGGCTTGCCTGCGGCGCGCTGCGCGGCGGTGTCAGCGAGGGTCAGGGAGACCTCGGTGGTCGCACGCGTGCTCGGCGCCGCGCGGTGGCCGGTGGATTGGGCGGCCGCGGGAAGGGCGAGCAGGCTCGACAGCGAGAGAACGGTGATGAGTCGCATGAGCAGGCCGAAGAGTCGAGGGGACGAGTGGGTTCGCATCCGCAATCTACTCATCCGGTCGCGCGCGGGGGACGGCCCGCCCACGGCGTCGCTCGGCGGGGCCCGCATCACGGACGCCAGCGAGCGTCGCTTGCGGGTCAATGCGGGCGGCGAGATACTTTGACGAGCAGGCTCCGCTCCCCAGACGAACAGGCAGGCCCCGTGCCCCGTCGCTGGCTGTCGATCGACCTGAAGTTCCCAGTGCTCATGACCGCGATCGTCCTGGTGACGAGCGCGGTGCTGATGGGTGCGGCCTACCAGCGATTCGCCGACACCTTGCTCGTCAGCGGAGGAGAGCGTCTGCGCTCCGCGGCGCGGATCGTCGCGGCCGACATCGCGCAGGGTCTGCCGCCCATCCGCACGCAGATGCGCACGCTGAGCGCGCGGCCGGAACTGCAGCGCGCGCTGGTGGCGCGTCAGGATTCGGCGGAGGCCGTCGCGATCCTGCGTTCGCTCGCGGATTCCAACAACATCGTCGCGCGGGTGATCCACCGCGACGGCAGCGACCTGTGGCGCGCCGCCTACGACGCATCCCCGCTGGCGCCATCGTGGGCCGCGGGGCGCGCGCGCGACGGCGCGCTCGACACCACGTCCGTGAGCGTGAGTCCGCTGATCGCGATCGACTCGCAACCGCAGTACGAGATCGCTCATCCGATCGCGTTACCGGGCGGGGCCATCGGGGGCTTCGTGGTGCTGACGCGGCCGGTGCGGCTGCGCGGGGCCGAGACGGTGCAGGGGCTCGTCGGGAGCAGCACGATGCTCTTCGGCTCTCCTGCGGAGGGCGTCTGGAGCGAACTCGGACGGGTCGCGGTGCCACCGCCGCCGATCGTCGCGCTGGACAGCGTGCTGCGCTTCGAAGGGTCCGCCCGCGGAGACGGGATCGGCGTGGCGCAAGACATCGCCGGGACGCCCTGGGTGGTCTGGATGGAGTTCGCGCGTCCGCAGGTGCTCGCGCCGGTCAAAGGATTGGCGCGACAGATGGCGCTCGCCGCACTGCTCGTCACGCTCCTCGCGATCGCGGTGACCTGGGTCGCGAGTCGCCGGATCACGCGGCGCATCGCGCGGCTCAATGCGCTGGTCGACCGCGCCGATCCCGCGACGGTGCGGGTCACGGCGATCCCGATGCTGTCCGACGGCCGCGACGAGATCGATCGCCTTGAGGGATCGTTCCAGCAGCTCCTGGAGCGCACGCGGGAGCAGCAGCGGATCGAGGCGCACCTGCAACAGTCGCAGAAGCTCGAAGCGGTCGGCCGACTCGCTGGAGGGATCGCGCACGACTTCAACAACGTGCTGACCGTCGTCTCGAATTACTCGGAGTTGGTCGTCGCGGGTCTGCCCCCGGGGAGCCCCGCCGCGCAGGACATGAAGGAGATCCAGCTGGCGTCCGAGCGCGCGGCACGTCTCACGCGACAGCTGCTGGCATTCAGCGGACGCCAGACGTTACAGCCGGTGCGGCTCGATCTGAACGACGCCCTGAGCATCGCACTCCGTCTCCTCGTTCGCGTCATCCCGACGCACATCGAGATCCGCCACGAGCCCGAGCCCCGGATCCCGGCCGTCCTCGCGGATCCCGGGCAGATCGAGCAGGTCATCCTGAACCTGGCGCTCAACGCGGCCGACGCGATGCCGGACGGTGGACAGTTGACCTTCCGCACGGCGTTGATCACGGCACCGCAGCCGTCGGGCGCGGTCCGCGGCCTCGACGACATGCGGGGCGATCACGTGGCGCTGATCGTGTCCGACACCGGGATCGGGATGTCGCCCGAGACCGCGGATCGGATCTTCGAGCCGTTCTTCACCACCAAGCCCGCGGGCAAGGGCACCGGTCTGGGCCTGCCGAGCGTCCATGGGATCGTCACACAGCTCGGCGGACGCATCCTGGTGCAGTCCGAACTTGGTACGGGGACGACCTTCACCCTCTTCTTCCCGGCGGTCGACGGGGCGGCCGAATCGCTGTCCATCACAGGGACGCACCGCATCACGCCCACGGGCTCGGGGACCATCCTGCTCGTGGAGGACGACGCTGCCACCCGTGCGGTGACGCGGCGCATTCTGGTGGCAGAAGGCTTCACCGTGCTCGAGGCGGGCGACGGGAACGAGGCCCTGGAGGTGATCCGCGCTGCCGCCACGCCGATTCGCATGGTCCTCAGCGATGTGATGATGCCCGGGATGAGCGGTATCACGCTCGCGGAGCGGATCGCGACCGAGTGGCCATCGCTGCCGGTGCTGTTGATGTCCGGCTATTCACACGAGGAAGTGCGGGAGCACGCCTCGGCGACCGCCAAGTGGACCTTCGTGCACAAGCCGTTCACGCTGCGCTCACTGCGCGAGGCGGTGCAGGATGTCTTGGATTCCGCCGCGCACGCTCGGCCCTGACCCTGCGCACTGCGCGGTCAGCGAGGAGCGCGACGGATCCGCCGAAGCGCGCCGACGCCCAATAACACGAGCCCGCCGACCGCGATGCCCACCACCGCATCGAGGGTCATGCGCAGGAGGGCACTCACGGTGCCGTCCGGACCGGCCACCGCGCTCACGGTCGCGCTGACCACGTGCTCCACGGCGGGTACGCCATGCACGACGATCCCGCCGCCGACCGTGAACATCGCCGCGGTGCCGACCACCGACAGCCCTTTCATCAGGCGCGGCGCGGCGAGCAAGATGCCGGCGCCCGCCTGCCTCGCGAGGCGGGCACCTCGCGTCGCGCCCTCCCGGCGATGCCAATGGAGACCGAGGTCGTCGAGCTTCACGATGCCCGCGACGAGGCCATACACCAGCCCGGTGATGCCGACCGCGATCAGACTCAGCGAGACGATCTGCCGACTCATGGGTTCACTGGCCATGGTCCCCAGCGCCAGCACGACGATCTCGGCCGACAAGATGAAATCCGTCCGGATCGCCCCGCGGATCCGCACACGCTCGAAGGCCACGAGATCGGTGGTCGGGTCGGCGATCGCTGCCACCCGTTCGGCATGCGCCTCAGGTGCGGGCGGCGACCAGCGATGCGCCAGCTTCTCGACGCCCTCGTAGCACAGCACGAGGCCGCCGATCATCAACATCGGCACGATGGCCGCGGGGAGGAACGCACTGATCAGGAGGGCGGTGGGCACCAGGATCACCTTGTTCAGCAGCGACCCCTTCGCCACCGCCCAGACCACCGGAAGTTCCCGGGCCGGGGTGAAGCCTGTGACCTGCTCGGCATTCAGCGCCAGATCGTCGCCGATGATCCCACTGGTCTTCTTCACGGCGACCTTGCTGAGGACGGCGACGTCATCGAGCAGGGTCGTGATGTCATCCAACAGCGCCAGCAGGCTCGTGGCCATAGACAGCGGATTCCGAACGCGAGAGAGGGCCGTGCCGCGGGGGCAGGGCCCGCCCGACCGCGCTCCGAAAGCTACAGCGCGCCGCGCGGCGCACGATGCCGCCACAGCGCGTGCGCGAGGTAGCTCGCCAACAGCAGGCCGACCGCGACGACGGACAGCGCACCACTCCGGGCGAGGGGGACGCTGTGCAGCCCGGCTCCGGCGACGATGGCGAGCACCCCAGTGGCGAGCGAGAGCACGACTGCCCGTGCGACGCCCGGCAGGGCCAGGTCGGCGACGCGCACGCGCGGCCGGTCGGAGCCCGCCCCCGCTGTGCTGAAGCGCTCCATCCACGCCTGGAGCGGGATGATCCGCACGAGCACGCTGGCGACGAACAGCACCAGCCATCCGGGCAGCATGAGGGTCCCCCATGCCGTCAGGATCGGCGCTGCCGCCTGTCCGCGCAGCGCCCCGACGATCGCGATGACACCCGCCGCGGACAGTGCGGAGGCGGCGAGGATCACACCGCCCTGCGTAGGGTCGAGCCGTGCGTTGCGACGCGCCCACGTCCACTGCGCGACCTGCACGCCGAAGCACACGGCGCCGAGGCCGGCGAGCGCCACACCGCTCCGGCGGAGCGGCTCCCACCACCAGGCGGCATCAGTCGCGGCCATGGCGGCCAGCGCCGTCGCGCCGACGCCAGTGGCGACCAGACGGAACGCCGCGTGCCCCGTGCGGACGGAGACATGCCGCGCGCCGAAGAAGCCCGGGAGCAAGTGCAGTCCCACACCGATCGATAGCAGCGTGCCGAACCCGCCCAGGCCGAGCGCGATGTGGCCGGTCCGCAGCGCGGTCAGATCGGGGGACCCCGTCCAGCGCAGACGCAGTGCCGCGAGCAGCATGCCGGCCAGGAGCGCCGCGAACGCCATCGCGACGCGCCGGGCCACGCCCCGCCCCGCTGGCGTCGCGCGGTCGGGTCCCAGCAGCACCCATGCGTAGCCGAGGACGGACACCAAGACTACCGCCCAGCCGAACTGCGACCAGCGGCCGCCGCCCTGCCACGCCCCGAGCACCACGCCTGCCGCACCCAGCGAGAGCAGCGGGAGCAGGGCGATCCAGAGGCGGGTGCTGCGCGGTGCGACGCCCATCGCGGCCGGCGCGATCTGGTGCAGGACACCGACCGCGATGGTGAGCAGCCAGCCGAGCGTGAGGGCGTGCGTCGCGGCGACGACCCGCGGGGCGCCCCACCGGGCGGCGGCGAGATCGCCCGCGGCCGCACTGAGCAACTGGCCCGCGACGAGCAGCCAGGCGATCGCGACCGCCGCATGGACGAGCGGGATCGCGCTGCGCTCGCCCAGCGACGCAGCCGGGGCGTCGGCGAGGGGGAGCGCGCGATGGGTGGAAGACGTCGTGGGCGCGTCGGGCATCGGTCGGAGGGGCAGGGGGCGTCGCCGCTGGCCGCGCCCGGAAGGGGGAGCGCGCCACTCCCGTATTATCGGCATACTACCTACATATTATTAAAGGCATGCGACTGACCCGATTCTCCGACAACGCGATGCGCTGTCTCATCGCGCTCGCCGTGCAGCCCGACGAAGCCCTGAGCACGGAGCGGATCGCGGCCCAGATGGGGATGTCCAGTGACCATCTGGTGAAGGTGGTGCGGCGGCTCGCTGCTCTGGGCTACGTCACCACGGTGCGCGGCCGACAAGGTGGGGTCCGCCTGGCCCGCGACCCTGCGAGCATCAACATCGGCGATGTGATCCGCGCCACCGAGGACAACCTCGACCTCGTGGAGTGCTTCGACCCCGGGTCCAGTGAGTGCCCGATCGCGCCGGCCTGCGTGCTGGCGCCGGCGCTGGACCGGGCGCTCGACGCGTTCTTCGCCGTGCTGCAGGCCTACACGCTGGCCGACATCGCCGCGCCGCGGCGCGAGCTGGTCCCGCTGCTCCGGGGCTGAGCGTGCCGCGGGCCGGACCCCCGCGGCGCCGGGCAGGACTTTAATTCGGTACACTAGATGCCGATATAAAGGGCAGGCGGATGTCCCGCCCTCTCGCAGCCCTCCTACCGGAACCTCCCATGCGTCCCTCGATCCGTGCCCGCCGCCTCGGTGCCGTCACGGCCGCGATGCTCCTCCTCGCGGTCGCCGGCTGTGGCGATGCCACCGCCAAGACCGCCAACGGCTCCCATCTTCCCGTGCCCGAATTCCCCGAGCTCAAGGGCGAAGAGATCGCCGTGCTCACCACCGCGCCGGCGGTGCCGCCGCCCATCGCCCGCCGCCACGCGACGAAGGTCATCGTCAACCTCGAGACCGTCGAGCAGACCATGCGCTTGGCCGACGGCGTCGACTACACCTTCTGGACCTTCGGCGGCACCGTGCCCGGGTCGTTCATCCGCGTGCGCGAAGGCGACCTCGTCGAGTTCCACCTCAGCAACAGCAAGACCAGCGCGGTCCCGCACAACATCGACCTGCACGCGGTGACGGGCCCGGGCGGCGGCGCCGCCGCGACCATGACCCTCCCCGGCGGGGCCACCGGCTTCAGCTTCCGCGCGTTGAACCCTGGGCTCTACGTCTATCACTGCGCGCTGTCGCCCGTGCCGATGCACATCGCCAACGGCATGTACGGCCTGATCCTCGTGGAACCCAAGGCGGGGCTGCCGCCGGTCGATCACGAGTTCCAGATCGTGCAGTCGGAGTTCTATGCCAAGCCGGGAGCCCCCGGGCAGCCGCACACCATCGACATGGACCGTGGGGTCGCGGAGCAGCCCACCCACGTGGTCTTCAACGGCGCCGTGGGTGCGATGACCGGCGACAACGTGCCGCAGGTCAAGGCGGGCGAGACCGTACGTCTCTTCGTCGGCAACGGCGGGCCGAATCTCACCAGCTCGTTCCATGTGATCGGTGAGGTCTTCGACCACGTGTACGGCGAGGGCGGCACCCTGATCACCCAGAAGAACGTGCAGACCACCCTGGTCCCCGCCGGTGGCTCCGCGATCGTCGAGTTCCGCGCCGATATGGTCTCGACCCTGATCCTGGTCGATCACGCGATCTTCCGGGCCTTCAACAAGGGCGCGATCGCCATGATCAAGGTCGTCGGCGACGAGGATCCGCGCGTGTTCGCACCGCTCGCCGGCTCCAAGGTCGTCGGCGGGCACTGAGCCACGGCACCGCACGCGGACGTCCTACCCGGGCGTCTCGCGTGCCGGGTCGTTCGCGGGCAGCACATCGCGGGCCCACTCGGTCCGCTTCCAGCCGGGGACGGGGGTCACCGCGCCGGCCTGCGGCACGAAGCGCGAGCGTTCCTCGAGCCGGTAGCGGTGGATGTAACGCGGACAGTTCGGATAGATCCGCCGCACGTCCACCCGCACGATGCACTGCGCCTCGGGGAACGCCGCCAGCAGCGGGTCGTCGAAGGCCAGCCGAGCGCTCCCATCGACGCGGAGACGCCGCTGCGCCTCGAAGTCGATGAACAGCAGGCCCACCGCGGCGGTGTCGGTGACGTTCCCCAGCGACAGATACATGCCGTTGCCGTCATAGCTGGGGAACGCGAGCTCCGTCGCGCTGACCACCCGCACGAAGCCGGGGTCACCGCCCTTGTAGGAGCAGGTCGGCTGTCCCTCGGCGTCGACGGTGGACAGGAACAGCATGTCCCGGGCCTCGATGAACTGACGGTCGTCGGGGGTGAACGCCGGATGGACCTTCACCTCGGCCAGCCGATCGGCGAGTCGGCGCGTGTCGAAGCGATCCTGCAGGACCCGGGATGCTGCGGTGTACTCCAAGGACATGCGATCTCCACTCAGTGTGTGCGCCGCGTGAACGGACGGAGCCGCTCAGCGTCCTGCCGGTCGCGCGACGCTCGACGCCGGCATCACCGGCACGCCCGTGATCGTGTACACGATGGACCCACCGGGCAGGCCGGTCGGCGCGGTGTCCTGCCCCATGCGGTACTGTCCGCTGAGTGCCCCGCTCTCGCTCAGTGTGCCGGTGAACGTGACCGGCACGTTGGGGAAGCCCGCCACCGTCCCGGACCCCGATGCGGTGACCGTACGGTCCGGGTGCATCACGCCCGTCATGCTGACGAACGGCGCGGGGCCCTCGATGGTGATCGGGACGGGCAGCTGGTCCGCCACCAGGCCGTCCTCGGCACTGGGCGCCGAGAAGGTCAGGGCCATCTGCAGGAAGAGCAGCTGTTGGAGCGCGATGAACGGACTGTGCCCGTGCTGGTCGGACTGCACGGCGGTGGAGGCGCTGTTCCGCACCCGTCGCGATGCGAGGTAGTACGAGGCGTTGAAGCCCAGGATCGTCCCGGCGACGATGGTGCGGAAGAACGTCGCCACCACCGGGGCGTACTGGTCCAACAGGAACCCGTTCATCCCCTCAGTGGACATCAGGGCGATGCGGATGAGTCCGGCGGCGAGGAAGAAGTCCACCGGGAACCCGATCGCCGGCCCTGCGCCGGAGCAGCTGGATTGCGAGATGCACGCGGCAACGGTCATCAGTGCCGTGAAGGCCGGCGGCAGGCCGATGGCGCCGCCGATCAACTGACCATTGAGCGCCTGCCAGACGATGAGCAAGCTCACGAACTGTCCTGCTTCGATCTCGAACCGGCAGATGCCGGGCACCGGGCTCTCCGCTGGGGTCGTTCCCTCCACCGCGTCGCAGTCCGTGACGGTCACATGGAAGCCGGTCGGATCCACGACCGTGCCCTCGAACGTGTATTCGCCCGCCTCGAGCACGAACGGGCTGCCCGCCGTGCTCACCTCCCCGACGATCGTCGAACCCTGCTTGATCACCCCGAGCACCGATGGTGTGACCGTCAGCCCTTGGACCTGGAACGTGACGGTGCCGGTCGTGGGCGGTGCGCACGGCGTACCTGGCGCGCCAGCCTGAAAGGTGCGGCCGACGTGCACGGCTGGACCGCCGCGCACCTGCACCGTGTTCGCACCGGCTGCACCACCGGCGCCTGCGGGCTGACCATTCCCTCCGCGTCCGCCGGAGGTCGCGTTGGTGTACGTCACCCCACCGTCAGTGCCATTCGATGCCCCCGTGCCGCCGGCACCGTCGCCGCCGGTCGCCGAGCCGCCGGCCCCGCCGACGCCACCGGCTTTGGGGGTGGCGAGGCAATCGTTCCACCCGTCACCACCGTTGCCGCCGAAGAAGCGCGCCGCGCCACCGTTGCCACCGCTGCCGATGCGCGTGGCCGCGAGGTTGCGCGCGTTCGCGGAGCCACCTGCCCCGGCCTCCGCGACCAGGTTGCCGCCCGCCGCGCCATTCGGCTGCGCCTCGACGGTCGATGATCCACCGAGGCCGGCCGTCGCCGTCGAGGTACCGCCGCGTCCCGCGCTCGCCCCAGCGACCGTGGGCGCCCCGGCGACCGCACCCGACGAATTGAGCTTCCCCACGGCGACATTGCCGCCGCTCCCCGCGCGCGCCGTCGCGGACCCGCCGAGCTGGGCGGCGACCGTCGCGGTGGCATCCTTGCCGCGCGCGCCGGTCGCTGTCGCATCACCACCGTGCCCTCCGCGCCCCACTTCGAGGACGGCGGAGGCCGACACTTGGATGCCGGCCCGACCGCGCACCTCGATCTCCCCGGGCTCACCGCCGTTGCCGCCGGTCGCCGTCGCACTCGGTGCGCGCGTCCCCGCATCGCTCTCCAAGGCCGTCGCGGTCGCTGCCCCGCCGTCGCCCCCGCGCCCCGAACGCAGGGTGGACGCGGGGCCAAGGAATACGAAGCCCGTCGCGAGGACGCGAAGACGCCCGCCATCGCCGCCACGGCCGCCCGTCGCCGAAGGCGAAGCGGCCGATGACGCCGAGCCCGCACCACCATCGCCCGCGTCCTGTCCGGCAATGGTCCCACCCACCGTGAGGTCCCCCCGGCAACGCAGGGTCCACGTGCGCCCGTGTCGACCGTTGCCTCCGGTGGTGCCGGCGGTACCACTCGGCGCTTGCGGCGCAGAGAGCGAGCCCGCGATGCAGGCCCCGCCGCCCTGCGTCTGGCTCGCGCGCGTCGCCGCCGGACCTGAACCGGTGAAGTCGCTGTCCTGCAGGGTCGGGTCATTCGTGATGCTCACGTCACCCGTGCTGCGCAGGCTCGCGCCGCTGAGGTCGTAGCCGCCTTTGGCGACCACAGTGAGGTTCGGCGGCGACTCTGGCTGCGTCGTGCACTCGTTCGTGATGAGCCCACTGACCGCGAGCGTGCGTTCTCCGTTGATCGTCAGCGCATGACAGTCACCGCGCAATGTGCCGGCGATCGTGACGGTGCTGTCGGCGTTGATCGTCAGCGCCCCCGTGACGGTGACGGTGCGACCCGCAGGGATCACGAAGCGGGTGAGCTGGATGGTGCCGGCGGTGAAGGTCGTATCCTGCCCTGGCTGCAACACGACCTCGGTCGCGGTGGCCGTGAACGTGACGGGTGTGGTGACACCGTCGACCGTCGCCGTCACGCGGTTCACGCCTCCGGTCGTTCCAAGCGTCCACGCGCCGCTCGAGGCGACGCCGCTGCCGTTCGTGGTCGCGCTCGCTCCGGTGATGCTCCCGCCGCCCGCCGTCACTGCGAAGGTGACTGCGACGCCCGCCTTCACATTGCCGAACGCATCGACGACGCGGACGGCGGGCGGCACGGCGACGCTCGCGCGGACTGCGGCCGTCTGACCGTCGCCCGCGCTCGCGGTGGCGCTGGCGGCCGCCCCTGCGATCGCCGTCGCCGTGATCGTGACCGCGGGGGCACCGAGGGTGCTCGCCGTCAGTGTCTGTGCTCCCGCGGTCGTGCCCAGGGTCCACGACGCGACGCTGGCGACGCCGGAGGCGTCCGTGACCGCGGCGCCGCCTCCCACCGCGCCACCGCCGCTGGCGACCGCAAAGGTCACTGCGACGCCCGCGACGCCGGTCCCGCTACTGTTGGTCACACGCACGGACGGCGCGACCGCAACGGCCGTGCCGACGGTGGCCGACTGCCCATTGCCTCCGGCGATCGCGAGGGTGCGGGTGCTGTCGACCGGCGCGGTCCCGTCGCCACAGGCGCTGAGCGCCGAGAGTACGAGTGCGAACAGGCCCGACCAACGCGGACTGGGAGCGACGCGACGCGACATGGTGACCTCGATGAGTGCGTGGGTCGGCACGCGCCGAGTGGGCGTGGACCGGCTCATGGGTGGGGGCAGTCTGCGGATGCCCCGATGCTACGATGCTCAGGCAGGGTCGGCAAGGCGCTCCTCGTCACGCCGCCCGGCCACTGCGGGCCGATTCCGAGCGCGCAGACCTACACCTGCTGGTGCCCGACCGGCAGATTTCCGTGATGTCCAGCACCTCCCAGTCCTGGCAGCAGCGCCTCGTGCGCCTCGGTCGCCTGCGGGCGCACTTGGTGCTGACCGGCATCTCCATTGCCGCGTCGGTCCTGCTGACCGGGGTGTTCTTCTGGATCTTCGAGGGGACCCGCGCGAGTCTCCCGCTCTTCTTCTTGCCGGCGGTGCTCATCCCGGCGACGGTCGCACCGGTCGTCGTGGGCTGGGTGCTGGACGCGGCCGTGGCGCTCGACGCGGCGCATCGGGAGTCGTCCGAGCGCGCGAACCAGCTCGCGGCGGTGTTGGGCACCGCGCCGGTCGGGATCGCGCACGTGGCCCCCGACCATCGGCTCCGCAACGCCAACGCGCTTGCGCGGGCCCTCCTGGGCACCGACGGGAACGACCGCGTGTCGTGGTCCGCGCTGTTCGTGCGGCACGAGGAGTGCGCCGTGCTCCTCGACGCCATCGCGCACGGGGAGTCGCTGCGCGATGTGCGGTGGAGTTGGAACGATCGCGACGGACGGACCCGCCTCGTGCGCGGCCATGTCGCCCCCATCGCCGATGGGCGCGGTCAGCCCGACGGGAGTGTCGTCATCTTCGAAGACATCACCGAGCTGGCCGCGCTCGAGGCGCAGCTCGCGCGCACCCAGCATCTGGACGTCGCGGGCCGGCTTGCGGGAGGCCTCGCGCACGACTTCAACAACCTGCTCACCATCATCCTCGCGAGCACGGCCTCGCTCACGCGCCGCGGAGAGGCGCCGACCGCAGAGGTGGAGGCGATCGACGACGCCGCGAAGCGTGGCGCGCGGCTGACGCGCCGCCTGCTCTCCATCAGCCGCCGTGACCTGCATGCCCCTGTCGTCGAGCCGCTGGGCACCTTGCTCACCGAGACGGCCGAGCTCGTGCGGCCGGCGTTGCGATCGGGGATCCGTCTCGAGGTCGAGCGGGCCCCCCATCGCGCGCCCGTGGCGATCGATCGCGACGCGCTGCAGCAGGCACTCATCAACCTCGTGATGAATGCCCACGACGCGATCGCCGAGTCGGGGAGCATCAGGCTCACGCTGCGTGAGGCGCGAGACGCTGCCGGCAGCCAGTGGCTGGTGCTCGGCGTGCACGATGACGGTCCGGGGATGACGCCGGCCGTGCTCGCGCGGGCCGTCGAGCCGTTCTACTCCACCAAGCCCACGCACCTGGGCACGGGGCTGGGCCTGTCGATCGTGGCCGACACCATGCGGCGGCACGGCGGACGACTCGAGCTCGCCAGCGAGCCGGGGCGTGGCACCGATGCGACGCTCTGGTTGCCGCGCATCGCCGACGCGCCCGCCGCCGCGCCAAGGGGCGGCGCAGCGCCCCCCGCCGCACGCGATGCGCCGACGATGGCACTGCTGCTCGTCGAGGATGAACCCGCGTTGCGCGAGGCCACGGAGCGCATCCTGCGGCACCTGGGGCATCGGGTCACCGGGGTGGAGTCCGTCGCGGAGGCGCTGCGCCACGTGGACACGGGTGCCACACCCGATCTCATCGTGTCCGACGTGATGATGCCCGATGCCACCGGCATCGATCTCGTCCATGCATTGCGCGCGCGCGGCTGTGAGGTCCCCGTGCTCTTGGTCTCCGGGTTCGCCGTCGCCGACCTCGCCCGCGAACTGTCGGCGAACACGAACGTGGCATTCCTGCCCAAGCCCTGGACCATCAGCGATCTGCAGCAGGGGATGCGTGCCCTGATGGAGACGACGTCGGAGCCAGCGGGGGGCTGACCGTCGCTCCGCGACGGTCACCGGGCCACCAGTTCCAGCGCCCGGCGAGCACCAGCAGCGCCGGACTCAACGCCAACCGCATCACGGTCGCATCCAACAGCACCGCGGTGGCGAGACCGACACCCAGCATCTGCACCGGCAGGAAGGCGCTGGCGCTGAACGCCCCGAACACCACCACCATGATCGCGGCCGCGTGCGTGATCACCCCACCGGTCCGCGCCAACCCGGTGCGCACGGCGTCGAGCTCGCTGGCGCCCGTCGCCCGCGCTTCGCGCACGCGCGCGATGAGGAAGACCTCGTAGTCCATGCTGAGGCCGAAGACCGTGCAGAACACCAGCGTCGGGATCGCCGCGAAGACGCCACCGGTCGGCGCGGTCAGCCCGAGCAGCGCGACGCCCAGGCCGTCCTGGAACATCAGCGTCAACACACCGAACGCCGCCGCGACCGCGAGCAGGTTCAGGAGCAGGGCCTTCAGTGGGACCAGCAGCGACCGCAGGCTGATCGCGAGGACCACGAAGGTGATGCCCGTGATCAGGGCCACGACGTGCGCGAAGCGGCCCGCCACCGCCGCGCGATAGTCCACGGTCAACGCGGGCGCACCCCCGACCTGCACCCGCACGCGCGCCATCTCGAGCGCACGGAGCCGCTGCACCAGCGCGTCGAGCGCGTCCGGCGAGAGTCCATCGCGCGGCACGACGTCGAACACGGTCGCGCGCTGATCCCGGCTCACATGATGCTGCAGGACCACTGGCGGCACGAGCGCTGGCACACGCGATGGCGGCGCGAGCGCGGCCAGCGGCCCGAGCAGCTGCGGCAGCGAGCGGATCCGCGCCACCGCAGAGTCCGCGTGGATCGCCCGCTGCACGCCGCGCACCTCGGCCCATCCGGTGTCGCTGAACAGTCCCGCCGATGCCATCGGCTCGACCACCACGCGCAGGACCTGCGCTTCCGCGCCGTGTCCCATCGCCTCGAGATCACGCAGGGCGCGTGCGGACTCCATTTCGGCCGGCAACCACTGGGCGGGCGGCGGGAGCGTGATCGTGAGCCGCAGCGCCTGCGCGGCCAGCAGGCACACGGGCACGCCGCCGATCAACAGGACGCGCCAGGGCTGCCGCGTGACGAAGCCGCCCCATCGGTCCCATCCGGTCCCGCCCGGCGTCTGGCGGCGCGCCGACCACGGCCACGCATGCGTCAGCCGATGCCCCACACGGGCGAGGAGCAGCGGGAGCACGAGCGTCGCGACTGCGACTGAGCTCGCGACGACCAGTAGACCGCCCACCGCCAGCGCACGATGCTCACTCACCGGCACGATCGCGAGCGCCGCCAGTCCGATCGCCACCGTCAGACCCGACAGCAGGATCGTCGGTCCTGTCGCCCGTGCGGCGCGTGCCGCCGCCTCGACCGCCGGCACGGCCCCCTGCGCCCGTTCTTCGCGGAATCGGCTCACCGTCAGCAACGCGTAATCGATGCCCAACCCCAGGCCGAGCATGGTCACGAGGTTCTGCAGGAGGATCGAGAGCGGGAACAGCGTGGTCAGCAGGGCCGACGCCCCCAGCGCGAGGCCGATGGCCAGCAGGGCCGCGGCGACCGGCAGCACCGCCGCCAGAGGAGAGCCGAAGGCCAGCAGCAACAGGCCCAGCGACAGCGGCAGCGCGCGCCACTCCGCGCGCCGCACTCCCTCAGCACTCTGGCGTCGCAGGTCGCTGTTGAGCGCGACCTCGCCGGTCCAGCGGAGCGTGGCGGCCGGATACCGCGCGCGCAGTGCCGTCGCCAACCGATCCCCATCCTGGCGAAGCACCGTGAGCAGCGAGTCCGGGCGCCCGTCGGGGTGCAAGCCCACGACGACATACGTCCCGTCGCCGTCGCGTGGCAGGAACGTCGAGTCACCGCGATCGAGGTACGACAGTGTGCCGCGGACCGCCTCGCTCTCCAGCACCGCAGCCCGCACCTCGCGCAAGACGCGCTGTCCCTCGGCGGTCCCCGGCGACGGCACACCGCGCAGCACCAGCACGACGCTCCGCGCAAGCGGTGAGTCGAAGCGTTCGGATAACAGGGCATCGACCGTGGCCGAGCCACTGCCGGGCACCCGGGCCGCGACCTCGAGGCGCGCCTCGATGCCGCGGGCGGCGGGGAGCAGCACGGCGGCCACGGCGCAGCCCACGACGAGGGCCAGCCGGCGCGACTTAGACGAGTGCGATCTCATAGTGCAACGGCCGTTCGGTGGGCAGCGCCCCGGGCCATGCGCCGCGCGGGGTCACGAGGAACGCGTCGATGTCGGTCGGCTGCGCGAAGAGCCCGTGGAGCGCGGCACACAGCGGGTCCCGCACGTCGAGCCCCACGTTGACGAAGGCGCAGCCGTCACGCCGCGGGGCGTCGAAGGCGGTCAACAGCAGCGCGCGGAGCACCGCAGGGTCCTCCGCCGGCACGCAGACGTGGACCGCCGTGCGATGCCGCAATGCCTCGTGTGCGCGCGGCAACCGCGCCGCGCCGGTGAGGGTCGCCACCGCGTTGATCGCATGCCGCGCCACGCGCAGCCGCGGGGAGTAGCGCTGCACCTGCAACTGCTTGAAGCTGGACTGATCCCACCACGCGAGGAAGCCCTTCAGCCGGCCATCCGGCGCAACGGCGACCTGATAGTCGCTGAGCGAGAGTCCCGGTGCGTGGTCGAGCCAGTCGCGGAACGCGGCCTCGCCGAGGACCGCGGCGCACTGACGCGATGGAGCGACGCGGCTCCACAGCGCGAGCATCTCGTCGAGGTCCGACATCACGGCGGTGCGCACGCGCAGGCCGCCGGCGTCCGGCACGCGTCGCGGCCACAGCAGGGGGATGGAGCAGCTGCGCAGCCGGGCGAGCGGCGGCAGTTCGGTCGTGCGCGTGGCCGCGAACAGTCGCCGATGCATCGCCTGATTGCCGGCCAGCACCGTCAGCAACATCGGCGCGTCGGGCCCGGCGACCACTGCCCCGCGCCGGACCACCCAGTCCACCAAGGCCTCACCCACACCGCGCCCGCGCCACCCCGGGTGCACTTTGAGGTCCCCGGCGTACAGGATGCGCTGCGGCGCGCCCTGCCACCACACCCTGCGTTCGCTGAGCATCACGCAGCCCACGAGCGCGCCGTCGGCCTCCGCGACCGCGATCCACGCGCGCTCCCCTTCGAGTCGGCTCAGCGTGAAGAACGAGGGCTCGCGAGTCACGCACAGCGTGAGGTCGCCCTGCATCGGGCAGGCGGCGGCGAGCGCGCGCAGTGCCGCATCGTCGCGCGCACAGGCTTCGCGCAGCGACCACGGACGCGGCCCGGCGTCGGCGCTCATGACGGCCCCGCCGCGACCACACGACACGGCGCGATGCGACGCTGCACGATGCTCCGGTCCGTCGCCATGAGTGTCTCGCCCCAGGCGCGGTCCTCGACGATCCGCGCCCGCCATCGCGCGGGCACCTCGGTCCAGCCGACGAAGTTGCGGAACACCACCCGCGCCCCCGGGGCCGCCGTGCGCGCGACCTCGGCGAACAAGGCCGCCTGACCGTCCGGCGACAGCCACTCGCAGATGTTCGACAACACGAATCCCTGCACCGACGCCTCGGGCAGCGTCGCGAGATAGGCGGTCATCGGCGCATCGACCAGCGTCAGTGCGTCGCGCGCGGCCACCAGACGGGCACGCGCATCGGCGCGCAGATAGGGCGGCAGGCCCTGTGGCCGGCAGGGGCCGTAGTCGCCGTGCAGGACGTGGTGGAGGAAGTAGTTGTCGCGCACGGGGAGCTGCGTCATCGTGTAGCTGGCGCGCGCGCGGAAGTGCGCCGCGAAGCTCGGCTGCTCGAGATGCGCGAAGAACGCCGGGTCGTAGGTACGCCGGAACGCCGACGGGCCCAGCAGCAGCGTGAACAAGGCGCGCCAGCGCCACGAGTCCCAGTGCCACGCGAACACCTCCTGCTGCGCCGCGACGCTCTCGCACGCGAGCAGCCGCGCGATGCCGCGCCGCCCCACCACGCCCCAGCGCAGCACCCGCACCACCTGCCGGATGAACGCCTCGGTCACCCCCGCGGCCAGCAGCCCACCCTCCACCAGCGGCCCCCGGGCATCCCACCAACGCCGCGCGCCGTCACTGAGCCCCCCGCGCAGCAACGCATAGTCCCGGCGCCGCGCCCATCCCGGCGCGGGGCGCGCCCCCAGGAAGCCCAAGGCCTCCTCCCACGGCAGCCCCAGGATCGCCGCGACCTTCAGCTCCACCGCGTGATGCTGCGTCGCATTGAGATCCACCGCCACCACCCGTCCCGCCCCCGCCGCCAACAGCGACAGGGCCGTGCAACCGCCCGAGCTCACGCACACGATCGTGTCGTCCGGGCCGGGCGCCAGCACCTCCAGCTCCAGCATCGGGTCCTCACGGACCTGCGCGAAGTACAGCCGGTCGTCCAGCGCCCCCGCGAGGCGCATCCGTCGGAGTGGCGCCATCATGCGGCACGCTCCCACGCGTAGTCCCGCACGATGCACGCGAACACCTGCGCGTCGACGGCCGCGTAGTGGGCCATGAGCTGCGCCGCGTGCTCGCGCCGCGCCGCCGGCTGCGCATCCAGCCAGTGCTTCACCCAGGTCAGGTGATCCTTCTCGTCCTCCAGCATGCGCGTCAGGGTGGCCACGATCGCGGGATGCGTCCCGGGCCGCCGCCGATGCGCGAGGAAGTGCCGATACACCGTCCGCTCGAAGACCTGCGTCAGCACCAGCACGTCCAACACCGAACCCGGCGGCGCGAGGACCTCGGCGTACCGGCGCTGATAGCTGTCGGTCGTGCGCCGCGGCGAGCCACCCACCGCGACGATGGTCTCGGCCCACAGCTGCGCATGCAAGACCTCCTCCGCGGCATGCCGCGTGAGGCGCAGGATCAGCTCGGGGTCACGCACCTGCTGTGCCAGGCGGCCCAGGAGCAGTCCCCCGTGCAGCTCGGAGGCGCGATAGAAGTCGAGCAGGCGCAGGGCGTCGGACGCAGCCGCGGGCGTCATGGGACCTCCTCCAGGCGGGCCTTGTGCCAGTCCACCAAGCGCATCCCGCACAGGCGCTCGATGCGTTCCGCGAAGGTGCGGATGGCCGTGTCGTCCCCCTCCATGGCGACCGGCACGTCGCCGACCGCCTCGGTCCCGTAGTGGCGGAAGGTCGCCGCCGCCTGCAAGACCAGCGGCACCAGCGAGCGGTCGGCCGCGAGGCGCGCCGCGATCAGGTCCGACGCGCTCTGGGCGTGTCGCACCTCGTCGGCGGCGATGCGCGCCAACAGCTGCTTGAGCTGGGGCTCATCGGCCTGCGCGCTCAGCCGCCGGAAGAAGTACGCCGCGAGATGCTCGCTGAGCATGAACTCCACCAGCGGGCCGACGGGGTCGCTGGGGTCCAGATCGCCGCGGTCGGCCCCGACGCGGATCGCGCGCAGGTCCTCCGCCGTGATGGTCGGCGCATAGCCCACGTCGTCGAGGTAGCGCCGCAGCACGTGGAAGTGCTTGAAGCCCTCGAACATCTCGAGCGAGAACACGACGCCGGCATCGATGTCATCCCACGTGAAGCGGATCAGCCGCGACAGGTTCACCGGGTGGAACGACTCGATCAACGCCGCGTCCCGCAGCTTGCCGAGCAGCTCGGGCTGCGCCAGCGCCCGGGCGCGGTCGATATTCGCCCAGTCGACATCGCGCTCCACGGACCACGCCCCGCGGTCGGCCGCGCGGGCGTGCCGGGCGTACATCGGTTCGGTCACTGAGGTCCTGTGCATGGGTCGTCGTGGTGGAGGAGGAGGGAAGGCCAGTCGGCAGGCTCGAGCCCATACTCGGCGAGCACGGCGAGCGTCCAGCGTTCGAGCCCGAAGGCGACGCAGCCCGTGTGCGCCGCCCGACCGTCGCTGGCGCGGATGTCGAAGGCCTCGCCGAAGCGGGTCTCGTGCCGGTTGAACGAGGCGGCGGCCGTGCCCTGCGCCGCGTCCACCGGCAGAAGGAGCTCGCGCTTGAGGCCCTGGATCTGCTGCAGCAATCGCTTGCCGCGCGCGCTCGGGGCAAAGAACGGATCGGTCGCGGGCTCGACCGTGGCGTGGAGTCCCAGCGTCGCCGCGAAGGCCAGGACGTGCGCTTCGCAGCCCGCCACGAAGTCGTCGACCTCCCGCGCGGTCCCGACGCAGACGATCTCGCGCATCGTGAAGGCCCAGCCGCGCTCGAGCGCGGCATGGCGGTCGCCTTCGTGCCGCCAGCAGGTCCCCTGCGCCGTCACGTAGCGGGGGCCGGTCAGCTGCTGTCCCGCAAGGGCGTCGTACACGTGGTAGCACACGGCGGGTGGCAGGGCCGCGCCGGCCGGTGCCACGGCCTGCGCCACGGCCGCCGCCGGGGCGTGGCTCATCGCGACGCCGCGCAGCGCGTCCTCGTCGTCCCGGAGATGCGCCGCCAGCGTGAGCCACTGCGGGAACGAAGCGAAGTAGTCCGCGCGGGCCAGCGTGTCGAGCGACAGCGCGGCGGGCACGCACCATTCCTCACCGGCGACCTCGCGGCACAGCCTCGCCAGTCGCCGGTCCAGCGCGCGATGCAGCGCCGCTGCCGGACCGCGCAGTCCCGTCAGCCCGGGCACACCCTCGAGCAGCGCGCCGCGCGCCCGCAGCGCCGGACGCGGATCAGTCGCGCCCATGTCCGGTCTCCGGCGGTGGCAGGAACACCTCGGCGATGCGCCGCACCGTGCGGAAGTGATCCATCCGCACCAGCGCGTCGGGGATCTCGCGGCCGATCTCCCGTTCGGTCCAGGCGATCAGTTCGAGCACGCGGATCGAGTTGATGCGCCCGCCGCTGAACAGCGGCGTGTCCGCCTCAACGGCCGCGCCGTCGGGCGCCAGTGTGCGGTTGATCCACGCCACGGTGCGCGCGACGAAGTCCTCCATGTCACGCGCGCGCATCAGGCGGCCCTCCGCACGCTGCCCCACAGCGTCCGCAGCAGGTGATCCAGCATCGCCGGCCAGTACGTCAGCGGGTCGGGCGCGACCGCACCCAGCAGCGCGTCGGTCATCGCGGTCGCGAACTGCTTGGGCAGCGCCAGCTGCGGCACGAAGTGCGACAGCGCGCGGGTCACACGCTTGAGCGACGGCTCGGCCGTGTCTTCGATGGTGCGCTCGAACAGGGCGTAGGTCGTCAGATCGGCCAGCGCCGGCCGCGGGATGCTGCGCCGCCGCCACGCGGTGTCGCGGGACCAGTGGTCCCAGCACAGGTCCAGCATCGCCTCCAGCGGAAGCGCGCGCTGGCCGGCGCACAACTGCAGCGTGCGTCCCACGGTGTCGTCCCGGAGACCCAGCGCGGCGACCCCACTGGCCACATAGTCGGTGGTCACGGTGTCGACCGTCGAGCCGGCCACGCCGGGCATCATCGCCGCGAGGCCGTCCCGGTACAGTCGCAGCGCGCGGTGCGCCGCGTTGAACTGCGTGACCCCACCGGACGCGTCGTCGCAGACCACCGTGCTGCAGCGCAGCACCGTCCACGCGCCGGCCTGCTGACGCACCAGTTGCTCGGCCTCCCACTTCGACTGCTCGTAGTGGTTCACCCAGCCCGCGCCACCAGGGTCAGCGGCCTCGGCGATCTCACCCGTGCGGCGTCCGGCGACGAACGCCGTGCTCACGTAGGCCAGCCGCGGCGGCGTCGCGCAGTCAGCGGCCAATGCGAGCACCCGCTGTGTCCCGTCCGTGTTCACCGCGCGCGCCGCCGGCAGCGGCCGCGAGAAGGTCGTATCGGCGGCGAGATGCACCACGCCGCGCAGCGAGCCGCGAAGCATCGCGCGCTGTGCGGCGCTGAGCCCGAGCCCATCGCGTGTGAGGTCTCCCTCGACGCAGCTGACCCGGTCGCTCCCCGGGATCGCCGCGAACGACGCGCTGGCCCGGCGCGGATCTCGCACCAGGGCCACGACCTGACCGCGGCAGCCCGCCGCCAACAGCCGTGTGAGCACGGCGCGGCCCAGCAGGCCCGTCGCGCCGGTGAGGAGGATGGTACCGGAGCTCGTCATCGTCACGCCTCCACCGCGAGCGCATGCCAATGCGCGCCGTAGCCGTAGGAGAACAGCAGCAGCTTGTCTCCGGGGCGGATGTCGCCCGCGTCGGTCGCATCGCGCAGGTTGATGAAGTTGTCGCCCGCCAACGAGTGGCCATGTCGCGCGATGTTGCGCGACCACAGACGGTCACGTGGGATGCCGGTGAGCCCCAACAGGATCTCCCAGCTGCGCAGACTCACATTGTGCGGGATCACCCAGGTCACGTCGCCGGGCTGCCAGCCCGCGCGGCGCAAGGTGTCGGCGACCACATGACGCGCCGTCGGGAAGTACGACGCGACGATCTCGTCGCGCCGCGCGTCGCAGTCCCAGTAGTAGCCCTTCGACGCTTGCCCCGTGGCGACCATGCGTCCCGCGGTGCCACCGCGCTCGACCAGCACCGCACAGGCCGCGTCGGTGGTGCAGTTGAAGATCGCCTCGCGGCCCGCCGCGCCGGGGAAGAACTCCGACGACACACAGAGCACGCGGTCCAATCCTTCGCTCTCGCACAGCGCCTTGGCCACGCGCATCGCCCCGAACAGCGTCGAGCACGCCAGCTGATCGAGGGCGAGCACATCGGCCCGCTCGAGCCCCAGCTCGTACTGCAGTCGCATCGCCGGGTAGTGGAAGCGCCGCGTCGTTCCCAGCGCGCTGGGTGCGTCAGCCGCCGCGCCACCGGCCGCGTAGGCCACCGCGGGCGTGCCGGCCCAGAGCAGCAGGTCGACCCGGTCGCGCTCGACACCGCGCTCCGTCAGCAACGCCTCCGCAGCCTGGAGCGCGAGCGCGAACGGCGTCTCGGCGGTGGCGACATGCACCTGTCCGAAGCCGAAGGTCTCAAGCAGCTCGGCGCTGCTCTGGAGCTGACCGGCCGCCGCCAGCTCGCGCACGGATCGGCTCGTCGCCGGCAATGCGTACGCGGTCCCCGCGATGCACGTCGTCGCGGCGCTCATCGCGCGTCCGGCGTCAGCGAGAACGCCGCGGCCACGAAGCCCTGCGGGAGCGTCCAGGTGGCGGTGAGTCCGCCGAACCACACGCCCCGCACCAGTGCGCCCGTCACACGACCATCCGGCGAGAGCGGCAGCGCCAGTTCACGGAAGGGCAACTCCTGCCGCAGCCCCAACGCCTTCCACGCGGCCTCCTTCAGTGCCCACAAGCGGCCGGCCCCCAGTCGCGCCGCCGTGTCGCGCTCCTCAGGCGCCACGAAGTAGCGGGCATGCTCCGCGACCACATCATTCGCTCGTTCCAGATCCACGCCCACGCAGAGACCCGGCGCGAACGCCGCCGCGATGGCCCATCCGCCGCGGTGCGCGATCGACACGCGCAGCGCGAGGCGCTGCGGGGCACCCTGCCCGCGCATCAGCATGGGTACCGGCGCCGCGCCAGGCCGCGCGAGCAAGGTGATGCGCTGCGGGTCCACCCCCGCCGCGCGGCCGACCGCACGCTTCGCGGCGGTCCGTCCGGCGAGCCAGTCGCGCTGCCGGGACGCGCCGAGCAGGGTGCGGAACTCGGAGTGCTCGGCGGCCGTGAGCAGGTCGAGCGACACATCGAGCGGGTTGGCGAAGGCGAAGCTGAGCGGCAACATGGGCGTCTCGTGGCAGAGGGTGAGGAACTCGCCTCCAGTATCACGATCGGCCGCGCCAGCGCCCATACGTCAGGTGACGTAGCCGCCGCACGCCCCCCGCGTAGTGCGCGACACCGGCCGGTGCGCCGGGGCTCCATCGCACGGCGCGGGCAGGGTACACTTCAGCGCAGATGAAAGCCGTCGTCCGCAGCACCGCCCGCACGCTCAAACAGCAGGTCGCGACCCTCGGCGGCTCCGTCGCCGCGGTGTGGGCCGGCTTCGCCGCACAGCTGCTCACCGGCAACGCCATCGCGGTCCTGGGCATCCATCCGCGCACCCAGCAGGGGCTCTGGGGCATCCTCGTTGCCCCGTTCTTGCACGCGAACCTCGAGCACCTGCTCGCCAACACAGTGCCGCTCGTGGTGCTCGGCTGGCTCGTGATGCTCCGCGATCGCCGGCACTTCATCCCCGTGACGCTGCTGTCAGCGCTGGGCGCCGGACTCTGCGCCTGGACCCTGGGCGCCCCTGGCAGCGTGCACATCGGCGCGAGCGGCGTCGTCTTCGGCTTCCTCGGCTTCTTGATGCTCGCCGGCTGGTACGCGCGGTCGCTGGGCGCCATCCTACTCAGCGTGCTGGTCACCGCGCTCTGGGGCAGCGTCGTGCTGGGCGTGCTGCCCGGTCAGCCGGGCATCAGCTGGCAGGCGCACTTGGGTGGGTTCGTCGGCGGCGTGCTCGCGGCGCGATGGTTGGCACCACGCCGCGCGCGAAGCTAGCGCTCACCCCGCGAGCATCCCCTCCAACACATCGAAGGACCCCGTCCAGCCTCGCGTCATCCCCGCGCGCTCGGCCACGAAGGCCGCGACCTCGGCCTCCGTCGCCGGACCGACGATCTCCGTCCGCACCGTCACGCGGCTCTGCGCGGCGCCCTCGCTGGTGAACGACACGCAGCAGCGCAGCGTCTCGGGCCACTGCGGCACGCCCGGCGGATGTCCGACCGTTCCATGCTCGTCGGTGAAGCGCTGCAGGTACTCCAGGCGCTCGGGACGCTCCACGACGACGTACTCGTGTCGCGCGTGCATCGTGAACGCGTCGTTGCTCATCGCGAAGAACAGCGCCCCGCCCGTGCGGATGTCCGCCGAATGGATGTGCATGCGGAACCCCGTCGGCGGTAGCCACTCGGCCAACAGCGCGGGCGTGGTCCACAGGTCGAACAGTCGCTCCACCGGCGCGTCAAAGCTGCGGGCGATGACGAAGATCTCCTGCGCGGAGCCCTGCTTCTCGACGAACTCCGCCAACCGATCCCAGGTCGAGTTGCCACCGGCGGCCTTGATGAACCCGCGCGTCTCGCGCGCCGCCTCGGGCGTCGGCAGCGTCATGCGGATGGTGAGTTCCGTGCGCTCGCCGAGGGCGCGGAAGGTCGAGGTGACGCGGAACATCGGCGCCGTGTCGGCCGACGTGGCCCCGTGGTCGTACACGAGCCGCACGCCGGGCTCCACCTCGAGGTAGCGCGTGAAGTTGGGCCAGTCGGTGCCATCGGGCCCGTGCATCGTGTAGTCCCACATCCCACCCACACGGAGGTCGCGGTGGTGGGTGGTGATGGTGAAGCCACGCGGACCCCACCACTGCGCGAGCTGCGCCGGGTCGGTCCAGGCGGCCCACACGCGGGCGACGGGCGCGTCGTACACGCGCGTGATGAGGATGTCGCATTCGTCAGCAGCGGTCATCGTCGGACGGGGTCGGGGGTGAGGTCGTCTTGAGGAATTCGCCCAGACGATCAAGGCTGGCTTCCATGTGGGCGCGGTAGGCGTCCATCCACGCGTTGACATCCCGCAGCGGCTGCGCATTCAGCGTGCACGGCCGCCACTGCGCATCGCGTCCCTTGGTGACCAAGCCCGCCTTCTCCAGCACCTTGAGATGCTTGGTGACGCCCGGCAGGGTCATCGTGCCCAGGAACGGCTCGGCGAGCTGACTCACCGTTGCCTCACCCTGACGGAGCCGCGCGAGCATGGCGCGGCGCGTCGGGTGGGCGAGGGCAGAGAACGTGACGCTGAGTGTGTCTTGCATATAACCTACTGGTTAATAAGCTAGAGAGTAAACTAATAGTGCCAAGCGACCGCGCAAGGGGCAATGTCGGCCACCCGCGCCCAACCCGCGCCGCAACAGGGACGGGCGGGCGCCTGGCTACCCTCCCGTGCGCTCCGCCGCCGTGGGCTTGAACACCACCATCCCCAACAGCGCCAACCCGCCGACCGCCGCCACCAGCGCGACCACCAGGTGGAACACGTCGAGGTGCCCGTGGTCGGTGTAGCTGTGCAGCACGATGCGCCCCAAGATCACGCTCGTGATCAGGGCGGCGACCGCTCCGACGACCCGCAGCACGATTCTCATTGGTCTCCTCCGTGAGACGCATTCATCCTAGCGCTGAGACGACGGCGGCACCAGCCCGTTGCGGCGCATGTCGGTCACCAGGTTCCCGTAGTGCTCGTTGATGTGCGCCGTCTTGCGGATCAGCGCACCGTCCCCGTCCGCGCGACTTCCGCCCGCCACCAACCACCGAAGGTGCTCGACGTCACGCCGAGCTCGCGCTCGAGCCCGGCCAGTAGCGGCCCATCGCCCGCCTCGAGGGCGAGCCATCGCCGCACCCCGTCCCATCCTGCGCGGTCGAAGATGGCGCGCACGACCAGCGCGGCCGTGGCGAGGCGCACGGCATCGGGCGTGTCATACGACGTCAGCTGTTCCCACGACGCCGTCGGCGTCTTCGCGGCGAACGCACGCAGTGCGGCGGCTTCGTCGGCGCGCGTGCCGCCCATGTGCCCTCCCAACCAGACGGCGAACCCTTCCTCCACGAACCAGTGGCGCCCCGTCGGCGAGCGCAGGGACTGCGCGAGGACGTGGGCCAGCTCATGCCGGTACTCCTCGCCGACGCGCGGGTCCGCGCTGAACACGCCCTGTGCGCCGCCCCAGCCACCGCGACCGGCGGTGGCGCCCGACGCTTGCAGCAGCCAGTCGAATCCGAGGGCGCGGCCCATCGCCTCGGTCGATGCCGCCAGGTAGTACGGGATGCGCGCCGGCGGCGGCACCCTGAGCGCCCGCGCGATCGAGTCCACGAACGCCGCGGCCCGATCGGCTCGCGCGCGGTCGAACACGTGGTCCGGTGGCACGTGATACTCGATGGGGCCGACCATGACGCGCGACCACGACGCCGTATGGCGCGCCAGCGCGCTCGTCAGGACCCAGCGCGCGTCCTCCTGCACCGCATAGAACCGCGCCAGCGCGACCGCCCGGACATCCTCCCCATTCGCGACGGCGCGCGCGAACAGCACTTTGATCACGAACGTGCCCGAGTCGGGCCACGCCGGCTGCACCGAGAGCACGGTCGCCGGGTGTCGATAGTCCGTGAAGCCACTGGCCGGGTCGTAGGCCGCCCCTGCTGTCTGCTCCGCGGTGCGCCACAGCGCGGTCGCTGTGAAGCCGGGCTGAGGCAGCGCGAGGTACTGCGCCACGAGCTGCACCAGCGCACCGACGGGCGCCGCGCTCGTGTCGACGCCGTAGCCGATGCCGAGGGCGCGAGGGGGCTGCTGGGCCGAGGCGATGGCGGCACACGGAACGAGCAGGCAGATCGCGGCGGCTGCGGAGCGTGGGCGCATGCGCTCCAAGATCGTCGGAGCCCTGCGCCCGCCGCAACGCCTGCGCCACGGGCGGTCTTCAGTCTCAGCGGCGAGCGGACGCCTCGAGCCGGCCCAGCTGGCGCTCGAGCGCGATGATCGACACCTGAAGCTCCTGCACCTGTAGCTCCGCCCGGAGTACCTCGAGGGCGGCCGTCGCCCCCTTGGCCGCTTGCTGCCGTGCGGTCTCCAGGCGCTCCTTGGCGACGCGAAGCCCCTCCAGACTCTGCAGCAACATCGCCCGCGCGCGGAATCGCTCCAAGCGGTGCTGGATCACTTCGGGCGCCAGCCGCTCCTCGAGGAACGCGCGACGGAGGGTCAGGCGCATCGAGATGTCGTCGACCACTCCCGCAGCGGTGGTGAGCTGCAGCTTCGCGTCGGCGAGCGCCGAACTGCTCTGTGCCCCGACACGGACCTGCTGTTCGATGATCGCGACCCGGTCGCGATGCAGCGCGAGCAGCTGCTCGGCCTCGCGCAGGTCCAGCGCGAGACGTTGCGACACGAAATCCTGCTGCCCGACGCGCGGCGCCCACAGCTCGTCGCGGGGTGCGGCGGCGGTCGCCTGCGTCTCCGCCAACTCGACGCGCAACCGCGCGACCACGGCCTGCATGCTCACCAACTCCGCCTCGGCGGCCGAGAGCTCCAGGCGCGAGATGGCCCCCAGCGCCGACTGCGCGCGCGCCTGTTCGACCCGAGACCGGGCCATGGCCAGGCGCAGCTCTGCCAGCGGCACCCGGGACGCGATCGCATCGGATAGTTCCGAGCGCTGGCGGGCATCGCGGACCTGCGCGATCGCGAAGTCCGCGCCCGAGGCCAACGTGGCGCCCAAGGCGATCGCCGCCGCCGTACGGAGCCAGCGCAGACGGTGCCATCGCGATCCGGCGAGTGCGACCGCGTCACGGCGGTACGCCGCCATGAGCTCGCGCTCGAGTCGGTCGCGGAACGCCGGGTGTACGCGATGCGCGTCGTCACGCTCGAATCGCTCAGTCTGGTCGGTCATGTGATTTCTCCAAGGGATCGCAGGGACAGTTCGAGCTCGCGGCGCAGGCGCGCCCGCGCACGACGGAGGCGCCCTTCGACCGCGCGTTCCGAGATGCCGTACGCTCGGGCGAGCTCCGCGGTGCGGTGCTGGTCGAAGTGGAAGGCTTCGAGGAGGGTCGCTTCGTCGTCCGGGATCCGGGCGAGGGCCGCCGTGACCACGGCCGCGACCTCCTCCGGGTCGGACACCGCCTCGTGCTCGACGGCCGCCAGCAGCGCCGTGTGGGGGACGGCGTCGAGCGACACCGGCGCCTGCCGCCGCAGGTGGTTCAGGATGAGATTGCGCGCGACCGTCCGCAGCCACGCGAGCGGGATCCGTGGGACGCCGTTGCGCTGCCAGTCGCGGACCGCGCGAAGCCAGGCGTCCTGCGTGACATCCTCCGCCAGCAGACGATCCCCGCCACAGCGGCGCGACACATAGGCATAGAAGGCGTCGATCGTCGTGCGGTAGATGTCGGCGAGGCGCTGCTCGGAGAGGGGCTCGGGCATCACGATCCTGGTAGGGATATACCTATGACACACCAGGTCGCGGGAACCCACGCACGCGGCGGACGAGTCGTCCCCCCGGTCGCGATCGCGATCCGTTACCGCAGCACGCCCCTCCCCGCGCCGACGTCCACGCCCCGACTCAGCACACCGTCACCCCACGCCCGACCTCGACCCAGCGGTCGTCCCGGAGCAGCATCATCCGCTGCTGGTACTGCCGGATCGCCACCCGTGGTGGGTCGAGCGGCGCCCCACTGGGACAGCGACTCGTGAGCAGCTCGTAGCGTCCGATATGCACCACGGCGGAGTCCGGCCGGAGCATCCGCACGGCGACGAGCAGCACCGGCACCGAGTCCGTCAGTCGACACTGTCGTCCGCTGGGATGCGGCGCACAGTGCAGATACGGCTCCAGCTCCGCGCTGTCGGCGACGAAGCGCGTACGCGCGTCGACACCGGGCTCGGCCCGCAGTTGCTGCTCGGCGGCGGCCCGCACCGCGTTCGCGGGCGACGCGGCCTGTGCGTGGGCGGGGCCGGCCAGCCCCGCGCCGAGCACGGTGATGAGGGCGAGACGAATGGTCAGTGGGGTCATTTGCTGACGAATGTATCTCGCCCGGGTCGTACCCGCTGAGGCGCGGCGCACGGCCCTGCCCCCAGGAGCGTCACGGACGCCAGCCCCGCTACAGCGCGACCACCCGCTCGACCTCGATCGCCTCAAGGAACGTGGCATCGTGTGAGACCACCACCAGCGCCCCGTCGTACCCGCGCAGCGCGGCTTCCAACGCGTCGAGGTGCTCCAGATCCAGATGGTTCGTCGGCTCGTCCAACAGGAGGAGTCGCGGGACCGTCGGGCCGCCAAGGACACACGCCAATGCCGCCCGCAGCCGCTCGCCCCCACTGAGCGTGGCGACCGGCTGCTCAGCGGCATCGGCCCGGAACCGGAAACGCGCCAGTGCCGCGTGGACCGCATTGCGCTCGGCCTGCGGATGCTGGGCCGCGAACGCCTCACGCACGCGGCGGCCCGCCTCGAGCAGCGTGCAGGACTGGTCCAGATACGCCACGGCATCCGGAGGCACGCCGCGGTGGATCCTACCCGCGTGCACCGCGACATCACCGGCCAACACCCGCAGCAGCGTCGACTTGCCCGCCCCGTTCCGCCCCGTCACCGCGATGCGCTCCGGACCGACGACCTCGAGCGTGAAGCGTTCGAGCACGGGCCGCTGCGGGACCGGCCCGAGGGTCACCTCATGCAGTGCGACGACCCTCGTGCCTGCCGCGAGACCGCTCGACGGCAGATCCATCCGCATCCGATCGCGCGCGGCGAGCGGAACGCGGGCCGCGGCCGCTCGGGCCTGCGCGTCAGTGAGCACGCGGGCCGACACCTCGCGCACGCGGCCCGCCGTGGACTCGGCGCGCTGCCGCCCCGCGTTCAGGACGATCTTGGGTTGACTGCCGGTCGGTCGCGAGCGCGCCCCTGCGGCCTCCCGATGCGCCTGTCGCTCGCGCAGCGCGCGCAGCTGTCGCTCGGCGCGCGACAGCTCGGCCACGGCGTTCGCATGCTCGCGCTCCTCGGCCGCACGCTCAACGGCCCGACGCGCCGCGAAGGCGGCATAGTTCCCGCCGTAGCTGCGCAGCACGCCTCGCTCGAGGAGCAGGATGCGGTCCACGGCGGCCAGCAGCGCGCGATCATGAGTGGCCACGAGCAGGCCGCGCGGCCACCGGGCGACGAGGCGGTGCACCTCCGCGCGCGCGGTCGCATCGAGATCGTTCGTGGGCTCGTCGAGCAGCAGGAGGTCGGGTCCGAGTCGGAGTAGTTCCGCGAGCGCGCGCCGCGCGCGCTCGCCGCCGCTCAGTGCGACCGCGGGGTCCCGATCCTGCCGTAGCAGCGCGACGCGGCCCCGAGGCGTGACCCGCCCGGCCGTCGGCGCCAGCTCGCCCGCGAGCACGCGGAGCAGGGTGCTCTTGCCGGCCCCGTTGGGGCCGACGAGCCCGACCCGTTCGTTGCCGATGCCGAGCGCGGGAATGTCGAGGAGTGGACGGCCGTCAGGCAGGGTGACGCGGAGCGCGTCGGCCGTGAGATGTGGGCGAGCACGGGATGACATACACAGCGGGGCTGAGCGTGAGAAAGGCGTGGGGATTCACGATCAGGCGCTGGTCCATCGGGGCCTCACATCGGGGGGGAAGGGGAGTACCGACCGTACGACCGATACTCCCCGAAAGTTACCACCGCGCCGATCAACGCGTCGAGCGACGCATCGCCAGCACCGTGTCGAGCGAGTAGCGGCCGGCGCCCACGAGGGCGATGGTGGCCGCACCCGCGAGCAGCGCGAGCGGGAACTCCACGCCGTTCGGGGCCCAGAAGCCGGCGGAGAGGTGCACGAAGCCGATCGCGCCGAGCATCACGGCCGCGAGGCCGAGTCCGGCGATGCGGGTGAGCAAGCCGGCGATCAGCGCGAGGCCGCCCACGAGTTCGATCGCGCCGGTGAGTGGGCCGACGACGCTGGCCATGGGGATGCCCATGCCGGCGAAGGCGCCGCTCACGCCGTCGAGGCCGTAGACGAAGAGCTTCTGCGCCCCGTGGGCGGCGAAGATGCCGCCGATGGCGAGGCGCAGGCCGACGAGGGCCGTGTCGAGACGGGCGGGGGAGATGCGGGGCTGAGCCATGGTCCAATCCTCTGTGATATAAGTGTGAAACGACTTGGTGTGATAACACCGATTAGGGCGCGCGACTATGCCTCACGAGCCAGCGCGAGCAGGGCGATGAGGCTCTTGAGCTGCTTCGCGCCCAGGTGCCCCAGCTGCTCCTCGTGCGCCTGCGCCATGGGCGCATCGAGGTCGTTCACCAGCCGGCGGCCCCGGGCGGTCAGCGTGGTGAGGACCAGCCGGCGGTCCTCCGTACTCCGCTCGCGCTGGATGAGCCCGGCCGCCTCCATGCGGTCCAGCAGCCGCGACACATCGGGCATCCGCGCCACGAGCCGGTCGCGGATGTCGTTGCGGCACAGCCCCCCCGCCTCCGCCCCCCGCAACACGCGCAACACGTTGTACTGCGTGAGCGTGAGCCCGCGGGGGCCGAGCACGCGCTCGATCCCTTCGCGCAGCACCGACTCCGTGCGGGCAATGCTCAGGAAGGCCTCGTGCGCCAGACTCCCGAACGGCTTCTGCTGGCGCAACTCGTGACGCAGGTCGGTGGGCATGCACCGATAATAGGTGTTATCACACGCAATGTCAAGGACCGGCCGCGCGGCCCACGCGGCCCGCGCGGTCGGCCGGCACCTCAGTGCGCGTCTGGGGCCAACGCGATCAACGACACCGCCGCCCCCTGCGGGTCCTGCACGACGATGATGCGTCCATACGGCGAGTCGAACGGCCCGAACGGCACCTGGCCACCCGCCGCCTCGACCTTCGCCTTCGCCGCGTCGGCGTCCTCCACCGCGAAGTACGCCATCCAGTGCGGCGGCATCTCGCCCCACTCGGCCGTCATCTGCAGGACGCCGCAGGCCGGCCCCTCCGCGGTCTGCAACATGTGATAGGGCGCGCCCTGGATCTCCATCACCTCATCACGGAGCCCGAACACCGCACAGTAGAACGCCGCGGCCGCCGCCGCATCGCGGGTGTTCACCTCACTCCAGGCCATCGCCCCCGGTGTGTTGATCAGCCCCGCGCCCACATGCGTGCCGGGCTGCCACAGGCCGAACACCGCCCCGGTCGGATCCTGGCACACCGCCATTCGGCCGAAGTCACCGACCGCCATCGGGGGCACCAGCACCGTTCCACCGTGCGCGCCGATCGCCGACACCGTCGCCTCCGCATCCGTCACACCGAAGTACACCGTCCAGGCCGGCGGGAATGGGTCCTCCGGACGCAACTGCCCGACGCCCGCCGTCACCGCGTCGCCACGGCGCGCCAACGCATAGCCGCCGAACTCAGCGCCGCCGATATCGAACTCCCAGCCGAGTACATCGCCGTAGAAGCGCCGCGCGGCGTCCGCGTCGCTGGTCATGAGGTCGAACCAGATCGGACGGTCGGGCTTGTGACTGGCAACGCGGGTCATGGGAGGGTCCGGCGTGGAGGTGAGGGTCGGCCACCGCCGTACGCCCACCGGGGCGTCACAGCGTGCGAGCAGAACCTACCGCGGCGGGGGACGGCTGGCGAACGGATGTGGGACCGACCGCACCGCCAGTGCCACGACCCGCACCTTGAAGGGGCGAATTCGTCGCAGGCGGTCCCGCACTCAGCGGATCGGTGCTCCCCGTTCGAAGTCGTACAGCGTCAGCCGTCGCAACCGGTAATAGCTCGTCCAATAGCCTCGCAGACTCTGCACGTACTGGAGGATCGCCTGGTCCTTCTCGGTCTGCGCCTGGTACAGGTTGTCCATCCCGATCCGCCCGATCACATAGCGGTTCTTCGCCACCTCGAATCGCTTCTGTCCTACGGTGTCCGCCTTGGCCGACAGCTCGAGCTGCCGCGCGGACTGCGCGAGTTGCAGCGCGGCGAAGTGGGCCTCCTGCGCGAGCTGCTCCAGACTGAGCCGCACGGTCGCCTCGGTGCGGTCCTGTTCGGCGCGGGCGGCCTCCACCTGCGCGGAGCGCGCGCCCCACTGCAGCACGGGCATCTGCACGGCCACGGACACCCGCTGGGCCTCGCGCAGGTCGCGGTACACGGCGTCCATGCCCGCGCCGGTCTGGTTGAATCCCAGCGACGCCTGCACCGTGGCCCCGAACCCATTGTTCAGCCGCGCCTCGGCCACCCGGCGGCTCGCCTGGGTCTCGCTGAGTTCGCCTTCGCGCACCGTCGCACGGTTCCGCCGGGCCTGGGCGACCGCCGTCGCCGTATCCGCCGAGCGCAGGACGATCTGCTCCGGCGGCACCAACTGCAGCGCGGCGCCCGGCGGCATGGCCAGCGTGAGCCGCAGCGCCGCCGCGGTCCGCGCGTGGTCCAGGCGCGCGCCGTCGAGCGCATTGCGCGCCCGCAGCAGCGCCAGCTCGCTCTGCAGCAGGTCGTTCTCGCCGATCCGCCCCACCTCGAAGCGGCCTTGGTTGAGCAGGAACAGTGAGTCGTTCACGGCCGCGTTGGCCTCCGCGTTGGCGAGCGCGACCTCCGCCGCGTACAAGTCGAAGAACGCGTTCGCCGTCTGCAGCGCGATGTCCTCGCGGGCCTCGAGGTACTGCCGCTCGGCGAGGTCGCCGCGGATGTCCTGCTCCCGCGCTTCCCAGCGCAAGGTGTTGGGACGTAGCAGCGACTGCCGTACGCCCACCGAGAACGGCGTGCTCGACCACACACGCGTCTGGCGCTCGCCGATCACCTCCAGGCGCGAAAGGGCCGACGACACGAACACCTCACCGCCGGTGAGCGGTACGCGCTGCGTGAGCTGCATCGTCAGCGCGGACTCGTTCTGCTGCTGGGGCCGGAACAGCGTCGTGCCATCGGGTTGCAGGACGGGGATGATCGACCGGTTGTATACCGGCAGATTCCCCGACAGCGACAGCTGCGGCAGCAACGACGCACCGAAGGCCCGGTCGCGGGCCCGCGCGGCCTGCCGCGTCTGCTGCGCCGCCCGCGCCGGCAGGGCCCGTTGCTCCGCGAGCGCGACCGCCTCGGCCAGCGTCAGCCGCTGTTGGGCGCCGAGCCTCGCCATCACCGGCGACACCACGAGCAACGACAGCGCGAGCGCGCCCAGCACGCCAGCGCGGGAGAACACGATCGTCATGTGCGACCTCACTCGTAACGGAGACAGACCACCGGATCCTGCTGGGCCGCCCGCCAGGCGGGCACGATCCCGAACACCACCCCCACACTGATCGACACGCCGAAGGCCACCGCGACGGACGCCGCCGAGACGATGGTCGCGACTCCCGCCACGCGCTCCACCACGGCACTGCCGCCGGCGCCCAGCAGGATGCCCGCCAATCCACCCGCCACCGAGATCAGCACCGCTTCGGCGAGGAACTGCGCGAGGATCTCGCGCTGGGTGGCCCCCATCGCACGCCGCACGCCGATCTCCCGCGTGCGCTCCAGGATCGACGCCAGCATGATGTTCATGATGCCGATGCCCCCCACGAGCAGCGAGATGGACGCGATGGCGAAGAGCACGGCGTTGAACAGCGCCTTGGTCCGCTGCTCCTGCTGCAACAGCAGCTGCGGCACGGTGACCTCGAAGTCCACCACGCCATTGTGCCGCCGCGCGAGCAGCCGCTGCACCAGGTCCGCGACCCCGGGAATCGCATCGGCGTCGCCGACCCGCACGACGATGCGGTCCAGTTGGTGATAGTTCGTGCGCTCGGCGCGCGCTTCGGGCTCTTCCTCGTCACCCGTCGTCGCGACCACCACGCCCGTCGGACGACTGGCCGCTTCCACGTCGCGGCGCGTGAGCAGCGCGCGATTCCGGAATCGCCGCAGCATCGTCGGGAGCGGCACGTACACATCCATGTTCGCGTCGCGGATGCCCAACCGTTCGGCGGCGTCGCCCGCGACCTGCCGGTCCGCCAGCACGCCGACCACCGTCACCCAGATCTCGCCGACCTTGAGCTGCTGGCCGATCGGGTCCACCGTGGTGAAGAACCGCGCGCGCACGCCGTGGCCGATGATCGCCACCGGGCGTCCCTCGGTGATCTGGGCCGGCGTGAACCATCGGCCGCTCGCCAGCCCGATGTTCAGCAGCCCGAAGTACGCACTGTCGACGCCCACCAGCTTCCCCGAGCGGCGGCGTCCCTCGCGCGTGAACGTCGTGTGCAGCACCACCTCCGCGCTGGTGGCCTGCACGAGGGGGACGGTCGCAGCGATGGCCGCCGCATCGAGCGCCGTGAGTCCGGGCGTATACTTCCGCGGCGTCGCGGCCTGCTGGCTGCCCACCTCCTCCTCGCGCTGCTCCACGATGGGGGCGACCATGATGTTGTTCGACCCCAGCAACTGCATCTGCGCGAGGATCTCCGACTCCGCCCCTTTGCCGATCGCGAGCATCGCGATCACCGACGCGACGCCGAAGAGGATGCCCAGCGAGGTCAGCGCCGCGCGCAGCCGGTTGTGGGCCACGGCCTCCAGCGCCGTGCGCACACTGAACAGCGCGAGCGTGGCGTAGGCCCCGCGGCCCGTCGCGGGGCCATCACTGCGCATCGAGCCGCACCAGCGGGAGCGACGCCGAGGTCGTCGGCACCGTCAGCAACACGGTCTCGCCGGCCGCGAGCCCGGCCTCGATCACCACATGCGTGTCGTTCATGGGGCCGGTGCGCACCTCCTGCTTGACCACGCTGCGCCCGCGCCGCACATAGACCACGCTCACGCTGTCGGCGGCCGAGACCGCCTCGATCGGCACCGAGACGACGCCGCTCAGGGTCGTCGTCACGATCACGTTGCCGGTCGTCATGCCCGGGCGCAGCGTCGTGTCCGAGCCGGCCACCGTCACCTTCACCTCGAAGACCTTGGCGTCGCTGTTGGGCCGCTGCTCGCCGACGTTCGCCACTGCGGTGACCGTGCCATCCAACACCTTGTCCGGATCCGAGTCCAGCGTGATGCGCACCGGCTGCCCGACCGACACTTTGCGGACGTCGACCTCATTGATGAACGTCACCGATTCCATCTTCGTGAGGTCGGGCAGCGTGGCGACCGTGGGCTCCCACGGCGAGACCTGCGCCCCCGCGCCCTTCTTGCGACCGTTCCATTCCTTCACATAGATGACCATGCCCTCCGATGGCGCGCGGATCGTGAAGGCTTCCATCGCGCTCTGCACCAGCGTGAGCATGCTCTGCTGCCGCGCCACGTCGGCGCCCACCTCGCGCATCTTGGCCTGCGCCTGTTCGGTGCGCGTGACGTAGTCCACCTTCGCCTGCGCCAACGCCCGCTCGGCCTTCTCGAGGTCGATCTCCGCCTGACGCCGCACCGAGGGCGCCTCGAACGCCGCCTGCTCCTTGGCGATGCGTCGCTCCTCGAGCGCCAGCTCCATGGTGCGCAGGTCCTCTCGCGCCTTCGACAACGTCAGCGTCGAGTCCAGCTGGGCCTGTTCGAAGACGGCCATGGCCTTCTGCACCGCGAGTCCGACATCCTGCAGGCGCGACGCCAGGGTCGATCGGTCCAACTCGGCGACGATGTCGCCTTCTTTCACGAGAGTGCCCTCGGGCACGATCGTCTGGATCTTCATCTGGAACGCGCCCGCCTGCTGTGCGTTGGGCGGCCCTTGGATCTCGACGAAGGCGCGGGCACGTAGTTCGCCCGACGCGGTCACGGTGACCTGGAAGTCCCCTTCGATGGCGCCCGCTTCGAGCGCGGGTCCTGTCGGTTGGCCGTCGCGCGCGAGCAGCGCCGCGACGGGGACGAGCACGGCGACGGCGACCACAGCGGCCACCACGAGGCGAACGGGACGCGACATTCGACAGTACTCCGGCGCGGGGTCTGGTGAACGGTCAGACCGTGTTTGACACCACCTCAGCGTGGTGGGTTGCCAGACATTGCGGCGCCGCGCGTGTGGGCGCATCACCCTTCATCAACTTCTAATGCAATCTTGACCGTGCGCTAACGTGGCCGCGGCCGATCTCGCCCGCGTCGGGTGCCGATCGGATCAAGTCGCGCGGCGGTAGTGGACGGCGACCGCGCCGCAGCGCAGCGGCGAGGCCGAGAGCAGCTCGAGGCGCCGTGTTCCGGGCAGGCCGAGGTGGAAGAGGGTCGGCCCATGGCCCGCGATCCTCGGGTGCACGAGGAAGCGGTACTCGTCGATCAGGTCGAGCCGGTCCAGCGCGAGCGCGAGTGCGCCGCTACCCAAGAGCACGCCCGCGGGCGTCGCGTCCTTGAGCGCCTGGACGCCCGCGCGCAGGTCGCCCGCCACGTGGTGGCTATTGCGCCACGGGTAGTCCCTGCGCGTCGACGACACCACGTACTTGGGCTTCGCGTCCAGCGCGATTGCCCACGCGCGCATCGCCGGCGGCGCGTCCACCTCGCCGCGCGCGACCGCCGGCCAGTGGGCCTCCATCATCTCGTAGGTGATGCGACCCCACAGCATGGCCCCGCTCGCGTGCATGAGCGCGGTGAAGAAGGCGTGCGTCTCGTCGTCGGCGATGCCCTCGCGATGGTCGACGCAACCGTCGAGGGTGACGTTGAGACAGAACGTGAGCAAGCCCATGCGATGCGTGAGGAGGGGCGTGGCGCGCCGGTCAGGCGCGGACCAGGGAGGACCGCGGTGCGCCCGCCGGCGCCGGCAGTGCATCGATATACGCCGTCATGCGTCGACGCATCGCCTCGTCGGGCAGTCGGCCGCGACCCGCCCGCATGTTGTCGAGCACGTGCTGCGGCTGCGTGGTGCCCGCGCGCACCACGGTGACCGCCGGATGGCTCACCACGTACTTGAGGAAGAACTGGGCCCAGGTCGTCGCATCGAACTCCGCGGCCCAGTCGGGCAGCGGACGGTCGCCGACACGCCGAAAGAGCCGGCTCGCGACGATCCGGTCGGGGCCGATGTTGCCGCCGAAGGGGAAACAGGCGATCACGCCGATCCCTCGCTCCTGCGCCAAGGGCAGGATGGTCTGCTCGACGGCGCGGTTGTCCATGGCGTAGTCCACGCCGATGAAGTCGATGGTCTCGCGACGCATGACCGCCTCGACCGCCGCGTGCTGATTGGCGAAGGCACCGGTTACGCCGATGTACCTGATGCGTCCCTCCTCCCGATGCTCGCGCAGCATGCGCAGCAGCGCCGGGGTGTCGCGAAAGGTCGTGACCATCATCAGGTCGATCCGCTTGGTCTGCAGTCGCGCGAGCGACTCGTCGACGTACGTGCGCACCGTGGCGGGCTCGACCGTGAGGATCGTGCCGGGCGGTGGCGGTGGCCCCTGCGGAAAGCGCAGCTGGGTGGACCAGAAGATCTTGTCCTGCACCCCCAGCGCCGACGCCGCGGTGCCGGTGACCTCCTCGGCCTGTGCCCAGCCGTGGATCATATCCACGGCGCGTCCACCGCTGTCCACGAAGGCGCGGAGCACCTCGGTGAACGTGGCGTGGCCCGGTGGGTCATTGCCCCGGCTGAGTCCCATGACCGGGAGCAGCTCGCCGCTCGACGGGATGGCGCGCTGGATGAGCGTGAGGTCCTGCAGCCGCTGGACGGCGCGGAGGAGGTCCGGCGTCAGCGCCAGGGAGGCACCAGCGCCCAACGTAGCTCCGAGGAAGTCGCGACGAGTCGCCATGGGGAGTAGGGGTCGGTTGGGGTTCTGCCTACGGTACGTCGCCGCGGTCGCGCACGCTGCCAGCATGATCCCGATCGCCGAGTGGCTGGTACGAACGACGCTGGGCTGGGTACGGGAGGTCGCGCGCGGTGGGTGCGGCGGCCCGCGCGCCGCGGGCGCTCCCGCAGCTCAGCGCAGCTCGAAGCAAGGGTCGGATTGCGGATGCCGCAGCGCCCACGCCGAGACACGGCGCACCGCCGACTCGGCGCCGTCGACCGGGCCGACCGAGGTCGTGACGCGTCCGAGACCGACGAGCACACTCGGCAACGACAGCGACTTCGGCGTGCCCAGGAACGATTCGCCGCCGCCGCAGGTCCGGCGATTGCCGCGGGAGTCCACGCGCCCTTCGGCATCGATGCGAGCGGTCAGCCAGCGCGCCGCAGCGACCAATGAGGCGCCAAGGGCCTCACGCGTTCCGCCCTCGGGCAGCAGCGCGTGGACGTCGGCGCCGATCTCGAGCGCGACGGCCTGATAGTTGGTGTCCCACCCATCGCCCTCGACGAACCATCCCTCGGGCGACTGCAGTGCCATCGCACGCTGGACGAACGCATCGGCCGCGGCGACCACGGCCGCATCCGATGCCAGTCGCCCACACGCGAGGAACGCGCGGGCGTTGAAGAGCAGACGATTGGGGGCGGCGGTATCGGCGCGCTACAGGAGCTGGGCCTGCAGCGCCAGCCACGCGGCACTGCGTGCCGCGAGCGCGTGGACCTGCGACTGTCGCGCACTCGGCACGAGCGTCGGTCCCTGGGGTGCGACGGCCAACGACAGCAGGCCGGCACAGGCATCTCCCAGGAAGAACGCCGCGCCACTGGCGACGTCGGCGTCCCGCATCGTCTGCCCCATGGCGATCGGCGCGGGCACGCGCGCCTGCAGTCGGCCCGACGGCGCCATGTCGCGGAACCCGATCTCGACGCCGGCGAACGCACGGGCTGCCTCCGCGCGCGCATCAAGGACGAGCGTCGTCCGCAGCGCCGACCCGGTGCCCATCTGAAAACGCGCAGCGTACAGGTCGCCCCAGTCGCGATTCCGCCCGATCAGCGCCTGGCCGGGCGCCGGCACGCCGGCCGCGACCACGCGAGGGGCCTCGACTGGGAAGCGCTGGACGAACTGCTCATCCGCCGCGCGAAGGGCGCGGCCCGCCGCCGAGTCGAGCGCGGTCGGCGTGCTCGTGACGGGAGGCACGCGGGTGCTGTCGACCGCGTCGCGGCAGCCGCCCACGGCAGAGGCGCAGCTGACCAGTACGGCGAGCAGGATGTGCGTGGACATGTTCCCTCTACGACCGGTGCGGTGCGCGGTTTCACGAGGGTCGCGTCAGTCACGACGTCGCCCGCAGCACCTGCCGTCTCCCGTCGCCCTTGCGTCGTCGCCCTCGCGGCCCGATCCTGCCTCATGCGCGCCGAGCTGCCGCCCGCGCGACACCCCGCTCTCGGACCCGAACGATGCGACCCAGGCAGGCCCTACACTCGCGGCGCGCTCACCGCGCCCTCGCGCTCGCCAGCGCCGTAGCGCTGGCCCATCCCGCCCTCGCGCAGACGCCCCCCGGGGCCGCCCGCGCCGATGGTCCGGCCGCCGCGTCGCCCGGCCAGCAGGTCGACGCGCTCTTCGCGCGATGGCACACACCACAAACGCCAGCGGCCGCCGTGCTGGTGATGCGCGACGGCAGGATCGTCCACGCCAAGGGGTATGGCATGGCGAGCCTTGAGCAAGGCGTCCCCATCCGGACCCGCACGGTGTTCGACATCGCCTCGGTGTCCAAGCAGTTCGGTGCCATGGCCATCCTGCTGTTGGTCGCCGATGGGCGCCTCGCGTTGGACGACGAGGTGCGCCGCTACGTCCCCGAGCTGCCCGACTTCGGGCATCCCATCACCGTCCGCCACCTCGTGCACCACACCAGCGGACTCCGCGACTGGCCCGGCACGCTGCGGATCGCCGGGTGGTCGTTCGACGATGTGATCTCGTTCGACCAGATCCTGCGCATGACCTACAACCAGCGCGATCTCAACTTTCCGCC
The DNA here is from genome assembly GCA_964503275.1 of uncultured Gemmatimonadaceae bacterium. Lineage (GTDB taxonomy): Bacteria > Gemmatimonadota > Gemmatimonadetes > Gemmatimonadales > Gemmatimonadaceae > DASRAP01. The sequence goes on from CAZCZO010000002.1 coordinate 228,421, forward strand.
CGGGAGCGCCTACGCGTACTCGAACACGGGCTACAACGTGCTCGCCGAGGTAGTGCAGCGCGTGAGCGGCAAGTCGTTCCGCGAGTTCACCGACGAGCGCATCTTCCGACCGCTCGGCATGCACGACACGCACTTCCATGACGATCACGCCATGATCGTGCCGCAGCTCGCGGACTCGTATCGGCGCCTGCCCGACGGCTCGCACCGCCGGGTGACGAACAACCTCACGGCGCTGGCGTCGAGTTCGCTGTTCACCACGGTCGAGGACCTCGCGCGCTGGGTCGAGAACTACGAGACCGGCGTCGTCGGTGGCCGCACGACGGTGGCGCAGAGCCACGAGCGCGGCGTGCTGACCAACGGCGACACGATCCCCTACGCCTTCGGCCAGTCGCACGGCAGCTATCGCGGGCTGCGGACCATGTCGCACACGGGCTCCTGGGCCGGGTATCGCACGGTGTTGACGCGCTTCCCCGACGCGCGGGCGGCGGTGATCATCCTCTCGAATACCGCCGAGATGAATCCGGCCGCGCTGGCGAATCAGGTCGCCGACATCTGGCTGCACGATCTGCTGGCGCCGCGCGCGGCGGCCACGGCGGGTGCGGCGGGCGCTGGTGCCCCCGCGGCGCCGACCTGGAGGCCGACCGCGACCGAGCTGCGCGCGTTCGTAGGCGACTATCACAGCGCCGAACTGCAGACAGGATACACGCTGCGGCTCCGAGAGAGCGGCCAGCTGGTCGCCTGGCACTTCCGCATCGGCGAGGTCGTGCTCAATCCGACCACGCGCGACCGCTTTCAGTCGGGGCTCTTCGGCGAGCTGCGTGTGGAGCGCGACCCCGCCGGGCGCGTGACCGGGTTCACGGCGAACTCCGATCGCGTCCGCGGGCTGCGCTTCGTGCGCGTGCGGTGAGCGGGGCGCACGCGCCGCGATCAGCCCAGCAGTAGCCGGTAGAGCAGCATGCCGACGGCCAGACCGATCACCATTCCGAGCCCGAGCTTCTTGTTGTCTTGCGCCATGGGAGATCCCTGAGAGAGGAAGTGCCGCGTGGGAAGCGGTCGAGTATGACCTGCGCGTCACGCCGACGCCGCGCGGAATCTGTGGCCGTGCCTCACCTTGCGCCACCACTTCGCGGAACGCATCGTTGGGCCATGCGCTCCCTGCTGCTCTTGGTCTTCCTGGCTGCGCCCGGACTCGCGCAGGCGCCAGTGATCCGCGACAGCGCCGGCGTTCGCATCGTCACCAGCGCGGTACCGCGCCTGACCGGCGCGCAAGCCATGCGCGTCGCGGTGGACCCGTCGGTCGTCGTGCCCGAGGACAACAGCGAGGCGACCCTGTTCTCTCGCATCATGGGCGTCGGCCGGCTCTCGGATGGGCGGATCGTGGTCGCGGATGGGGCCAGTCTGCAACTCCGCTTCTTCGATAACCGCGGACGCTTCGTGAACGCGGCGGTCGGCAAGGGGAGCGGGCCGGGAGAAGCGACGCGGATGACGAGCGTCGTAGTCGCCGCCGGCGATACGCTGATCCTGATCGCCGAGGCCACTCGCGTCGCGTTTTACGACGGCCGCGGTCGGTTCCTGTACGACGTGAACCTCCTGACACCGCCCGCGGTGCAGCTGCCGCCGGGCGCGCCGATGATCCTGGCAGCCCTGCCGAACGGCGCCACCCTCGTCACGCCGATGCGCAGCGGGCCTCCGCGCACCGTGGGCGGGCGTCAGATCGCGTTCGGCCCAGTCTCGCTGCTGGGGCGTTCGCGCGCGACCGTGGCGGCGCTGGGCGAGCAGCCCATGATGGAGCTCGCCGCCTCGGCCGATGCCCAGCCCCCGTGGCTGTCCGCACAACTCGTCGCCGCCGCATCAGGGACACGCGTGTTCCTCGGGTTCGGCACGGAATACGCCGTCCGCGAGTTTGACGCATCGGGCCGGCTGACGCAGATCGTGCGCCGCGCGTGGACGGCGCCGCGCGTGACCGATGCGATGCGCGAGGCCTTCATCACCGAATGGACGAGCCGCTGGATCAAGAGCGCCGGACCCGCGCGCGCGCAGGACATCGCGGAGTTCCGCCGATCGCCGATCAGCCCGACCCTGCCGGCCTTCTCGCGGTTCCTCGTGGACCGCGCCGGACGACTCTGGGTCCGGACCCCCAACGCGATCGACGCCGCACGCGCTGGCCAGCTGAACGGCGCCCCCTTGGCGCCGAGCATCTGGAGCGTCTTTGAGCGCGATGGCACCTGGCGCTCGGAGATCACTTTGCCCACCGACTTCCAGCCCTTCGACGTCGGGACGGACTACGTGCTCGGTGTGCTCCGCGACGCCGACGGCGTCGAGAGCGTCGTGCAGTATCGGCTCTACGGCGGCTGAGACCGGCGTGCCACCACCGGGCACCCCGTACTCGCGGGGGCTGCCCGGGTGCCGTATACTCGACCCACCCCGAGGTTCGGACCTTCTCTCACGAAGCTGCTCCCGGAGACATCCATGCCTGCCCCCACCCGGCCACGGTCCAGAAGGTGGCGGACGCTCCTGCGTGTGAGCGCGCCCACGCTGGTGGCGATGTCCGCCGCGTGCAGCGGCGGGGACGACATCGCGGGCACCAAGAGTCCCGCGCTGACCGCTCTCCAGCTGGCCCCCGCCGACCTGCCGCTGCTGGTCGGCGCCACGGGACAGCTGCAGGCGTCGCTGCAGGGCGTCGGCGCCTCCACGGGGCAAGCCACCGTCACCTACTCGAGTGCATCGCCCTCCGTCGCGGTGGTCAACGCGACCTCGGGACACGTCACCGCGATCAGTCCGGGCACCGCCATCATCACCGCGACCGGCACACATCCCGCGACCAGCGCGCTCACCGCCACGACGGTGACGGGGACCTCGCGGGTGACCGTGTCCGAGCCCCCCGTCGGCTCCATCGAGCTGACGGTCCCCGACGAGTACCTGCAGCCCGGTCCCGGCGGCGGCCGCACCTCCACGACGATCTCGGCGGTGGTGAAGAGCACCCTGGGAACGGTGCTCACGCGCACGGTCGATTGGAACAGTTCCGCCCCCGCTGTGGCGACGGTCGACGCGACGGGGCAGGTGACCGCCCTCAGCACGGGCAGCGCGGTGATCACGGCCTCGGTCGCTGGCGTGAGTCGCACCGCGACCATCAATGTGGTCCGGGCGTTCGCCGTCGTCCGCGCCGATCAGCCGACCACCGGCACGTATCAGTCGGGCACCAACTCCGCCGGACGACCCAACACGATCCTGCGCCGGGGCGTCGGACTGTACACCATCACCTTCGAGGGACTCGGACTCAGTACCATCGGTCGCAGCTTCATGTATCTGGTCAACGCCGACGCCGGGGCTCCCAACGCCGCATTGACCGCGATCGCGGCCGTGTGCCACGTCCAGGATGGGAACGCCAGCACACCGGTGACCATGGACGTGCGCTGTGAGGACCCCGTGACCGGCGCCAATAAGGACGCGGCGTTCCGCGCGATGCTGATCGGCGACTTCTCGCTCGCTGGAGCGCACGCGTTCTCGACCCATGCGATCGGCGCCTCGGCGCCGTATCAGCCCGCCGCGGAGCGCGCGTTCAACAGCGCCGCTGCGACCATGACGGTCACTCCCAACGTCGAGCCGGGTGCCTGGAACAGCCTGCTGACGCGCCACGATCTGGGCCTGACAGTGCCCAACCAGATGGCCTTCGCCCAGGTGATCACCGGCGTCGCCGGTCGGACCTGCCATGTCCGCAATCAGCAGCCGGCAACACCGGCGGCCGACATCCTGTGCTACGACCGGTCATCGTTCGTGGTCGATGCCACGCATCAGGTATTGCGACTCAGTGCGGGCCGCAGCGGCCGGCTCGCCGGCGCGGCCATCTTCTCGGCGCCCGCTGGGACCAACTTCGGTCAGGGGTTCACCTCGTCCGGACCAGTCACGACCACCCGGACGGGCGACGGCAAGTACACGGTGACCTTCCCCGGGCTCACGGCAGCGTCCGGGCCGATCGGCGTCGTCGCCTCCCCGTGGAGTTCGAACGACTACCTGCACTGTGTGCATCACGTGGTCTCCTCCAGCCCGGTGACCATCGATATCGCCTGCGTGGGCAAGACGGGGGCGATCTCGGGCAGCCAGGTCAGCGGCATCCAGCTGCTCGTGCTGCAGTAGCCGCGCCCGAGCGCGCTCTGGTCATCGGACGCGCCGGGCCGTATACTTGGCCTCGCGTTCCGTCTCCTGCCGCTCCCTCGTGACCGACACCGCCCAACTCGCTGCCGCCCTCGGGGGACGTTACCAGATCGAGCGGCAGGTCGGTCAGGGCGGCATGGCGATCGTCTACCTCGCCCGCGACCTCAAGCACGACCGCCGCGTCGCGCTCAAGGTCCTGCGCCCCGAGCTGAGCTCGGCCATGGGCGTCGAGCGCTTCCCGCGCGAGATCCAGATCATCGCGCAGATGCATCACCCGCACATCCTGCCCCTGCACGACTCGGGCGAAGCCGGCGGGTACCTGTACTACGTGATGCCCTTCGTCGATGGCGAGACGCTGCGGCAGCGCATCGCGCGCACCGGCCCGATGTCGATCAGCGAAACGCTGCGCTTGCTCCGCGAGATCGCCGACGCCCTGTCCTACGCCCACGGGCTCGGCGTGATGCATCGCGACATCAAGCCCGACAACGTGATGCTCTCGGGGAAGCACGCGACCGTGACCGACTTCGGCGTCGCCAAGGCCGTGCGTGCATCGGCGCTCGACAAACTGACCACCGTCGGCATCGCCGTGGGCACGCCGCAGTACATGGCGCCCGAGCAGGCCACGGCCGACGAGGGCACGAACCACCGGGCCGACCTCTACGCGCTTGGCGTGCTCGGCTACGAGATGCTCAGCGGGGAGCCGCTGTTCACCGGGCCGACCGCACAGGCCATCTTGTCGGCGCATGTCCTGCAGCCGCCGCCGGATGTGCGCGAACGCCGTCCCGAGGTGCCGGCGGCGTTGGCCGAGACGCTGCTCAAGTGCGTGGCGAAGGATCCCAACGCGCGGTGGCAGAGCGCCGACGAGTTGCTGACCGCGCTGGAAGGCATCGTGGCCACGCCCAGCGGTGGCGTGACGCCGACGAACACGCGTCCACTCCCCGCCGTCGGCGCACCTCCCCCGGCCTCGTCGCCGCCCATGCGCTCTCGCGCACAGTGGATGGGGATCGGCGGCACCGTGGTCGCTGTGGCCTTGGCCATCGCGGCCTACCTGCAGTTCGCCGGCGGTGGGGGTGGTGCGGCGCGCATCGAGCGCATCGGCGTGCTGCCGATCGAGGATATCTCAGGGCAGGACGCCATGTTCGTCACCGCGATGCACGACGGCCTGACCACCGCGCTCTCCAAGCTCCAGCTCACCGGCGTGGCGCCGCGCAGCGAGATGATCCGCTACCGGGGCACGGGCAAGACGACGCGCGAGATCGCACGGGAGAGCGAGCTGACCGCCGTCGTCGAGGCCACGGTCTTCCGCTCGGGCGAGGTCATGCGCATCAACGTGCAGTTCACCGATCCCGTCACCAGCCGCGCGCTCTGGTCCGAGACCATCGAACGGAATGTCAGCGACGTCTTGGAAGCGCAAGACGCCGTCGTCCAGGAAGTCGCCACCGGCGTGAAGAACGCCCTGACCGCCAAGCAATGAGTGAGACTGCAATGAAGCGTGCGCTGCTCCTGGGGAGCCTCGGACTGCTCGCCGCCTGCGGTGCGAGTGATCGACCAGCGGCCGCGGTGCCCGACGCAGAGCTGCTCGTCGAGGTCGGTGACCGCATCGTGGCGCCGAAGCTCTCGCTCGACCGGACCCGTGTCGCATACTGGGTGCCCGGAGACTCCGGCAATGTGTACACGCTGTACACCGCGAATGCGGACTTCTCCGACCCGTCGGCGACCCGCTTCACGTCGTCCTCGTACGGCCAAAGCTTGGAGTGGTCGCCCGATGGGACGCAGATCGCGGCGGGCACGCCAACGGGGGTCGTCGTCTATGATCTCGCGGCGGGCACGGCTGCCGACCTCTACTCCGAAGGGGGCGGGCTGTGGCAGGTGGTGGATTGGCATCCCGACGGCGGCGCGCTGGTGATGGTCGAGACCACGCAGGGGGGCGTCGTGCGTGCCGCGCTGGTGGACGTCGCCACGCGCAGCAGCCGGCCGCTGGTGCCCGAGGAGACGCGCTCCCACTTCGGGACCTATCTGCCCGATGGACGGGGGATCGTCTACCTGGTCATCGATCAGGGCAAGAACACGATCTGGTACGCCGACAGCAGCGGTGGGGGGCGTCGTGCACTGACGACCGAAGGCATGGAGGGGTGGGCGACGCGATTCCCGGTGTCCTTCCGCGCGTCGCTCTCACCCGATGGCAGCGAGTTCCTGTATCTGTCGCGCCGGACCGGACGCTCAGATGTCTTCGCGGTCCCGATCGCCGGTGGTCCCGCGCGGCAGCTCACGCAGGACATCCGTGACGATGAGTCCGCGTATTGGACGCCCGACGGCAGGAGTGTCGTGTTCCTCAGCGGTCGCGGGGGGCAGTCGGATCTGTGGGTCGTCCCGCGGGAGGGCGGTGACGCCACGCGCATCACCGATTCACCCGAGGAGGAGCAGGTCCTCGGATGGGACGCCAGCGGCGCGTCGCTGATCTTCTCGATGAGTGACCGCCGCGCGGGACTCGTCGTGCACGATCTGGCGGCCGGCGTCTCGCGCGAACTGGTCCCGGACTCGGCGCGGGTCCGCGGCACGTGGCTGCTCTCACCCGACCGGCGCTTCGTTGCCGCCGCGCTCGAGAAGGCCCGCGGCGTCGACGATCTGCTCGTGACGGATCTGACGAC
>CAZCZO010000003.1:0-208454 GCA_964503275.1 uncultured Gemmatimonadaceae bacterium
TCTCGGTGATGCGCGCGTCGCGGAACAGGCGCTCCACGTGGCTGTGGTCGGTGTCGAGATTCCAGGTCTGCATGGTCGGAGAGGTGGGGTGGTGTGATGGAGGTGGTGCGGATCAGCCAAGCGGCTGGAGCTGCGGGGCGATCGCCTCGCGGGAAGGTTCGAGCCAACTGGGGAGCTGCAAGCGGCTCCCGAGCTCGTCGACCGATTCATCCACGGCAAAGCCAGGACCGTCGGTGGCGAGTTCCAGCAAGAGCCCGTCGGGGGCTCGGAAGTAGACCGAACTGAAGTAGGTCCGGTCCATGACATCGGAGACATGCACGCCCTGTGCGAGCAGATGGTCGCGCCACGCGAGCTGGCTCTCGGCATCGGGCACGCGGAAGGCGATGTGATGCGTCTGCCCTGCGCCCTCGCGGGCACGCGCCGCGCGGCCAGGCCAACCGAACAACGTCAACGAGCTCTGCGGACGCACCGTCCGTCCGTCGTAGTTCGCCCAGAACCAGTGCAGCGTCTTGGGATCGTCCTGGTTGACGGACTGCTTCACCAGCTTGAGCCCGAGCGCCATCTCGTAGAACTCGCCGGCGCGGACGACATCGTCGGTCATCCCAGTGACGTGATGCAGCCCATGGAGTCGCATGGCCTCGCTGATCTCCGGCACCGGCTCCGGCCAGTTCTCCGCGGCGATGGCCGCCTCGTCGCGGCCACCGGGCAGTTGCGTGACCGGTGGTACCGTCGGGCGCGCGCCGAGCGCGTCGGCCGGCTCGTCGATCGCGTAGCCCGGTCCCGCGGTCGCGATCTCCAGGACCTGCCCGTCGGGGTCTCGGAAGTACAGCGACGTGAAGTAGCCGCGCTCCATCGGCCCGCTGACCGGCACGCCGTGCTGCGTGAGCCAACGCTTCCACTGCAGCAGCGTGGTGCGGTCCTGCGTGCTGAAGGCGTGGTGGTGGATGCCGCCGATGCCGTAGTGACCAGGGCGGGCGTCCTTCCACTCGAAGAACGTGACGATGGTGCCCGGCGCCCCGGTCGCGTCCCCGAAGTACAGGTGGTACGCGCTGGGGTCGTCGAAGTTGACGGTCTGCTTCACCATGCGGAACCCGAGCAGGTCCCGGTAGAACCCGAGCGTGCGCCGGGCGTCGCGGGCGACGAGGGTGACGTGGTGGAACCCGAGTGTGGTCAGTGCGGTCATTGCTCACTCCAAAGTAGCTTACAACTGAGATATAATCCTGTTCGGACGGCGGCGCAAGGGGGGGGGGAGTCCGGACTCCAGCAGCGCTGGGCAGCGTGCGCCGCGACGCCCCCTGGACCCTCTAGCCTCGCAAGACCTGCTTCGTCCGGCGCCGGCGGGCCGGCGGGGCGGGCGACTCCTCGGCCAGCAACTGCTCCGCCGCCCCGAGCCCGAGCTGCTTGAGCATCCCCGTCAGCAGCTTCTGTTCCGGCGCCGAGAGCCCACTGACCGCCCGTGCGATCCGCGCCGCGTGAATGGGGAAGATATCCGCCATCAGAGCCGCGCCCGCCGGCGTCAGCGCCGCGTAGCGGGCGCGGCGATCGCCCGGACACTCCTGCCGCTCGACCAGCCCCTTGGTCACCAGTCGGTCCATCAGGAACGTCGTCCCGCCACTCGACACCAGCACCCGCTTCTGCACTTCGCCCAGCAGTTGCGGTCCCTTGTGGTACAGCACCTCCAGCACCCCGAACTCCGGGATGGTCAGCCCATGCTGCGCCACATCGGCGGCCACGTGCTTCGCCATCGACTCGTAGGCGCGGGCCAGCACGATCCACAGCTTGAGCGAGACCCCGAGGATCCCCTCCGGCGGGGGCTGTGGATGGGCAAAATCGGCGAGGTGATCGTTTGGCATATAATTTCTGAACTGAGACAAATGCGCTGTCCGTACGTTACCATCGGCCGACCGGTCGCGGCAAGTCTTGCCAAGTGGCTTAACGGCGTTAACTTGTGGCACATGGCCCCCGAACACGCCGACCTCGATACCCGTGAGCGCATCCTGAACGCCGCGCGCAGCCGCTTCCTCAGCCAGGGAGTCGAGGCGACCACCATGCGGCGGGTGGCCGCCGATGTGCAGCTCTCAGCCACTGCCATCTACCACCACTTTCGCGACAAGGACGCCCTGCTCGAGGAGCTCTGCCTGCGCGACTTCCGATCCCTGGCCGTCGCCCTCCAGCGCATCGGTCGTATCGAGGACCCCGCCCAACGGGTGCTCCGCATGGGACTCGCCTACGTGGACTTCGCGCTGGACCACCCCGAGCAGTACCGCTTCATGTTCATGGCGACGCGGCCGGTGCCGCCCATGGACCATGACAAGCACGGGAATCCCGACGAAGATGCGTACGCCTTCCTGCGCCAGACCTGCGCCGAAGGCATCGCCGCCGGGTGCTTCCGCCCCGAGCTCACTGACCCCGACGCTCTTGCCCAGATCTTCTGGTCGGGCGTGCACGGCTTGGCGTCGCTCGCCATCACGCACGGCGACGACCCCTGGTTCCAGTGGCGCGACACGCGAGAGACTGCGCGCACACTCACCGACGCCATGATCCGCGGCCTCTGCCGCTGACCCTTCACCCGAGGTACCCCTCGTGATCTCGCGACGCCTGCTACTTAACACTGTTACACTGGGAATCGGCGCCCAGGGACTGCTCGCCCAACAAGCCCCGCCACCCACGAGCATCACGCCCGCAGCGCTCAGCCCGTGGGTCACGCTCAGCGTGGAGCGCAACCTCGGGCTCGCCCGCCAACGCCTCGCCACACAGCAGAGCGCCAGCGACCTCGACGCGGCCCGCGGACGACTGCTGCCCACGGTGGCCGTCGAGTCGCGCTACTCCGAGCTCTCGGGCGTCATCGACATCGGCGACTTCATCAACCCGGCCTACGCCACCCTCAACCAGCTCATCGGCGCCGAACGCTTCCCGACCGATGTGCGGGCCACGCTCCCCTTCCGGCATCAGTCGGTCGTTCGCCTCACCCAACCGCTGTTCAACCCGGCCCTGCGGGCCGCCTATCGGGCGACCGACGCCCTGCATCGCGCCGAGGATGCCACGCTCGACGGCGCGGTGCGCGACGTGGCCGCGCAGGTGCAACTCGCCGTCGTCGGCTACGCGAGCGCCGAGCGGATGATCGCCCTGCGCGAGTCCACACTGCCGGTACTCGACGAGTTCCTGCGCAGCAGCGAGCGGCAGCTTGCCGCCGGTACCGTGACCGCGGACATCGTGTTGCGCGCCCGTGCCGAGCGTGCCGAAGCCGAGCAACTGCGGCGCGAGGCCACGCGCCAACGCGACGAGGCCCTGCGGCTCGTGAACCTGCTGCTCGACCGTGCCCTGGATACGCCACTCGCGCTCGACGACAGCCTGCTCACGCTTCCGCCCCTGCAGCTGTCCGACGCCGATCTCCTGGCCAGCGCGTTCGCCCGCCGCGCCGAGCTGGCCCGCCTGGCCCAACTCTCCCGCGCCACGGCCTCACAGCAGCGTGCGGCGGCGAGCAGCTTCGCGCCCAGCGTGGCGCTGGCCCTGGACTATGGCATGCAAGGCGACCAGCTCCGCATTGGTCGCGACGTGGACTTCGCCGTAGCCAGCGTCGTGCTCAGTTGGAATCTGTTCAACGGCGGACAAGACGCCGCGCGGCGCGAGCGCGCACGACTCGAGCGTGACCGCACCGCCCTGCAGCTCCGTGAACTGGAACGCGTGGTCGAACTCGAGGTCCGGCGTGCACTCGAAGCGCTCAGGACCGCTGAGGCGGCCGAGCGCACTGCGGCCGAGCGCCTGACTGCGGCGCGCGGGGCCTTCGCGCTGACCGCCCGGCGCTACGACGAAGGACTCGCCGCGCCCGTGGAGTACCTCTCGGCGCGCGCGGCGCTTACGGCCGCCGAACTCAACGCGGTGCTCACCCACTACGACCACATCGCCCAGCGCGTGGAACTGGAACGCGCCGCCGCCCTTCGCCCACTCGCCCGATGACCCGACTCCTGCTCTGCCTCACCGCGGCCACGCTCGCCGCCTGCGCCGACGACACGACCGACACCCTGCTCCGCACGGACGATGGTGCCACGCTGGTGCAGCTCGCGCCCGTGAGCACCGACACGCTCCAGCTTCCGATCAGCGCACCGGGACGCGTCGGTGCCCGCGACGTCGTCACGCTGGCCTTCAAGGTCGGCGGGATCGTGGCCTCAGTCGCCGTGGACGCCGGCGACCGCGTGTCCCGCGGCACCGTCCTGGCGCGGCTCGACACCCGCGAGATCGACGCACTCGTCGACAAAGCGCGCGCCGCGCTCGACAAAGCGCAGCGTGACTCGGCACGGGTGGCCCGTCTCTATGCGGACTCGGTGGCGACGCTCGCGCAGTGGCAGGACGCCGCGACCGGGACGGCCGTCGCCCGGGCGGACTTGGCCGCCGCGCAGGTCAATCAGCAGTATGCCGTGATCACCGCCCCGGATGACGGCCGCGTCCTCCATCGCTGGATCAACCCCGGTGCGATGATCAGCGTCGGCGCGCCCGTGCTCACGGTGGGTGGCACCGCACGAGGCGTGGTGTTCCGCGCCGGACTCGCGGACCGCGATGCCGTTCGCATTCGGGTGGGCGACCGCGCCACGGTCACCTTCGACGCGCTGCCGGACCAACGATGGAGCGGCCGGGTGACCCAGCGCGCCGCGTCCGCCGATCCGCGCAGCGGGACCTACGGCGTCGAGATCACGCTGCAAGACGCGGCCGCGCTCCCCGAGGATCTGGTGGGCACCGTCACACTGTGGCCGCAGACGACCGCTGGCGTCCGGGTGATCCCGGTGGCCGCACTGCTCGAAGGCGACGGCGACGAGGCGACCGTCTACACCGTGGAGTCCGACCGCGCACGGCGACACACGGTGCGCCTTGGACCCTTCGTCGGCACGGACCGCATCGTGGTCGCCGGACTCGACAGCGCCGCCACGGTGGTGGTGCGCGGGGCGGCCTACCTCACGCCGGGCGCCACTGTGCGCATCGTGCCATGAGCCTCGCCGCCTTCGCCGTCTCGCGCTGGCAGTTCACCGTCCTGCTCTTCTTGATGCTCGTCGCCCTCGGCGTGACGAGCTGGTCCAGCATCCCGCGCGCCGAGGACCCGGTGTTCCCGATCCCCGTGTACACGGTGGTCACGGTGCTTCCCGGCGCCACGCCGAGCGAGATCGAACAGTTGGTAGTGGACCCGATCGAGCGACGGCTCACCGAATTGGATCGCATCATCGAGCTGCGTTCCAGCGCCTACGAGGGCTACGGCGTGACCTTCGTCGAGTTCGATCCCGGCGTGGACGTGGACCGCAAGTATGAGGAGGTGCTGCGCGAGATCAACGCGCTGCGGCCCGCACTGCCGCCGCAGGTCCAACGCGTGGATGTCGAACAGTCGTCGTCGTTGTCCGTGGCGATCGCACAGCTCGCCCTCGTCTCCGAGACGGCACCGTACCGGCAACTGGATTCTATCGCCGAGGTCATCGAAGACCGCTTCGCGACGGTCCGGGGGGTCCGCAACACCGCCCGCTGGGGCGCACCGGCCCGGGAGGTCCGCGTCACGCTCGACCCCGCCCGGCTCGGCCAGCACGCGATCTCGCCGCTGGCCGTGGTCGCGGCGCTCGACGGGGCCAACCGCTCAGTGCCGGCCGGCTCCATCGACGCCGGGAGCGTGCGCTTCAACGTGGCGACCAACGGCCGCTTCCGGTCGCTCGATGAGATCCGCGGCACCGTCCTCGACGCTGCGGGCGACGCCCGGCTGCGCGTCGGTGATGTGGCGAGCGTGGCATGGGACTACGCGGACGCCGTGCACGTCACGCGCTTCAACGGAGAACGCGCCGTGTGGATCTCGGTGACCCAGCAAGAGGGGCAGGTGATCGGCGCGGTGCGCGATGCGCTGTGGCAGGAACTCGACGCCGTCGAGGCCACGCTGCCGGCCGGGATCCGATTGTCGCGGGCCTTCGATCAATCCGTGAACGTCAATGCGCGGCTCTCGCGGTTGGGGATGGACTTCGTGATCGCGATCGCGCTGGTGCTGCTCACGCTCCTGCCCCTCGGGCTGCGCGCGTCAGGGATCGTGATGGTGTCCATCCCTCTGTCGCTGGCGATCGCGGTCACCATCCTGTACTGGACAGGCTTCTCCATCAACCAGTTGTCGATCGTCGGCTTCGTCATCGCGCTGGGACTGCTGGTCGACGACTCCATCGTCGTGGTCGAGAACATCGCCCGCTTCCGGCGCGATGGCTACGGCCGCGACGAGGCCGCCGTCCTCGCGACCCGGCAGATCACCGTGGCCGTGCTCGGCTGCACGGCGACGCTGGTGTTCGCCTTCCTGCCGCTGCTGTTCCTGCCCGGTCTCTCGGGCCGCTACATTCGCTCGCTGCCCGTGGCCGTGGTGGCCGCCGTGCTCGCCTCGCTGTTCGTGTCGCTCACGATCATCCCGTGGCTGGCCAGTCGGGTCCTCGACCGCCATGAGGCGCCGGAGGGCAACCGCGTCCTGCGTGGGTTGCAGCGGCTCATCCAGGTCACCTACGCACCGCTGCTGCACCGGGCGCTGGGCGCACCGCGCCGTACCGTGGTGGGGGCCTTGGTGATCTTCGTCGCGTCCCTGGCCGCGGTGCCCGTGGTGGGGGTCTCCCTGTTCCCCGCGGCGGGCACCCCACAGGTGTACGCCACCATCGAGCTGCCCCAGGGAGCCAGCGTGGCCGCCACCGATTCGGCCGTGTCCTTCGCCGCGCGCGTGGTCGGCGCGCATCCCGGCGTGCGCGCGGTGTTCGCCAACAGCGGACGCGACAATCCGCAGGTGTACTACAATGTGTTCTCGCGCAGCGAGGCCCCCAATCGGGGACAACTGTTCATCCTGCTGCACGAGTACTCCACGCGCGCGACGCCGCGCATGCTCGACACGCTGCGTGCCGCGCTGGACCAGTACCCCGGGGCCATCATCGCGCTCAAGGAGTTCGAGAACGGGCCGCCCATCGAGGCCCCCATCGCCCTGCGGCTCGAGGGCCCGGACCTCGACACGCTGCGTGTGCTGGCCGCGCGCGTCCAGGCGATCCTCGAGGCCACGCCGGGGACGCAGTACGTCAACAACCCCGTGCGGGTCAGCCGCAGCGATCTCCGCCTCGCGGTGGACCGCGACAAGGCCGGTCTGCTGGGCGTGCGCCCGGCGACGCTCGACGCCACACTGCGCCTCGCCCTCGCCGGTGTCAGCGCCGGCGACTTCCGTGCGGCCGATGGGAACGAGTATCCCATCATCGTCCGCTACCCGCACGACGAGCGGCCCACGGTGGCGGCGCTCTCACGTATCGAGGTCGCGTCCGATGCCGGTGCGATGGTGCCGCTCGCGCAGGTGACGCGCACTACGTGGACGGCCAACCCCGCGGTGATCGAGCACCGGGACCGGCAGCGCGCGGTCACCCTCACCGCGTACGTGCGTTCGGGCGTGACCACCGACCGCGTGACGCGGGCCGTGCTGACGCAGACCGACACGCTCTCGCTGCCCCCCGGCTATCGGGTGGTGGCCGCCGGCGAGGTGGAGTCGCGGCAGGAGTCTTTCGGCGGCATCGGCGCGGCGATCATCGTGGCCGTGTTCGGCATCCTCGCGATCCTCGTGCTCGAGTTCAAGGCGTTCCGCACCACGCTGGTCGTGGCGTCGGTGATCCCGCTGGGCTTCGTGGGTGGCATCATCGCGCTCCTCCTCAGCGGGTACACCCTGAGCTTCATGGCGTTGATCGGCTTCGTGGCGTTGATCGGGATCGAGATCAAGACGTCCATCCTGCTGGTCGACTTCACCGACCAGTTACGCCGTGAGGGGGCATCGCTCGACGACGCCATCCAGCGCGCCGGCGAGATCCGCTTCGTGCCCATCGTGCTCACGGCGCTCACCGCCATCGGCGGGCTCCTGCCCTTGGCACTGCAAGGCTCCGGGCTCTACTCGCCGCTGGCGTGGGTGATCATCGGTGGACTCGTGTCCAGCACGCTGCTCGCGCGCCTGGTCACGCCGGCCATGTACAAGATGCTCGCGCCGGCCGAGGTGCCGCAGTGACGGCGCCACGGCGGGGCCGACCGGTCAGAACGTGGCGAGCCACTCCCGCATCGCCACCAGATCGCCGGGCGCGAGGCCGTGCCCGGCGTGCTGCCAGACCACGCTGCACTCGGCCCCTGCGGCGGTGAACAGCGCGTGCAGGGCATCGACCTGGGCGGCGGGCACCAGCGGGTCCGCCCGCCCACTGCTCACGAGGATCCGTGTACCATGCAGCGCGGGTACGGGGTCGGGCGTGTAGGTCATCATCGCGCGGATGAGCACCGCCCCCGCCAGCAGCCCCGGATGCCGCAGCAGCACCGCGGTGGCGATGTTCGCGCCATTGCTGAACCCCACCGCGACCACGCGCGGCGGCAACGAACGTGTCGCGATCTGGTCGCGGAGCCACGTGGCGAGGTCGTCGGCCCGCCGCTGCAGGTCGGGAATGTCCAGCACCCCTTCGGCGTGGCGCCGGAAGAACCTCAGCGCCCCGCCTTCGCTCACCTGACCGCGCGGACTCAGCAGCGTCGCGCCCGGCAGCACGCGCTCGCCCAGCGGGATCAAGTCGTGCTCGTCGCCGCCGGTCCCATGCAGCAGTAACAGGGTTACCTTCTCGGGATCACCCTCCCGATACTCGTGCGCGAATGATGCGGAGGTGTCGTTGATCATGGCTGTGTTCGAAGCTAGCGGCCTGCGATCCAACCCGGTATGTCATGACCCGGTTCCCCCCAGGTGTGCTCTTCAGTGACGTCGATGGCACGTTCCTCGACGCTGGGTACACGCCCGTGCTCCGCGGCCACGCGCTCCACGCCGCGCTCGGTGCGTGGCGCCTCGTCTTCGTGTCCAGTCGCAGCGCTGCGGAACTCCACGCGCTGCACGCCGCGATCGGCCATCGCGATGACGCCATCGGCGAGAACGGCGGCGTCCTGCTCTGCTACGACCGCACGCGCGCCGAGGTCATCGGCGCCCCGCAGGCCTTCCACGATGCCTGGATCGTCGATCTCGCGCGGCCGATCGCCGAGCTCCGCGCACGGATCGCGCCACTGCTCTCGACCCATGGCGGGCTCGACCTCTCCGCGGCATCGGCCGAAACGATGGCCGAGCGCAGCGGCTACACGGTGGCCGACGCCCACCGCGCACTCGCGCGGCGCACCAGCGTCCTCCTTGCCGATCTCACGCCGGGCGCGCTGCGTGCCCTGATGTCGCTGCAGGACGAGGGCTTCACCGTCGTCCATGGCGGGCGCTGGGTGAGTATCTTGCAGGGGAGTGACAAAGGTCGGGCCGTCCGGCGCTGGCAGCAGGCGTTCGCGCCGGACGCGGTGACCGTCGGCGTCGGGGATGCCGCGAACGATGCGGCGTTGCTCGCGCAGGTCGATCACCCCTATGTCATTCGGGACCGGGCCCACGGCCCGTCCGAATCGCTGCTGGCCCAGCCCCGCGCCCGCGCGCTGGTGGCGGCCGGCACCGAGGGCTGGCGCGAACTCGTCGCGCGGCTGCCCCGCATCCTGACGGAGACGCCATGACGCCGAACGCTGCTGTGCTCACGTTCAGCATCCTCACGATCCCCGAGCGCGAGTCCTATCTCAAGGGCCTGCTCGCGTCGATCGACGCGATGCGACTCGACCCGCCTCCGCGGGTGGACATCGTCTACAACCGCCCTCTCGAGGGCTTCCTCGGGGATGTGATCGATCGGATCCGTGAACTCGCCGGTGCGCTCCCCGTCGAGGTGTACTTCAATGCGGGCGAGACCTCGATCGGGGCGGGCCGCAATCTCCAGCTCTCGGTGTGTCGCACCCCGCTGATCGCATTCGTCGACGACGACCTGAGTCTGCACGACGATATCGTGCCGGCGCTGTTGGATACCCTGGCGCAGCAGCCGCTCGCGCTGGTGGGGTTCCCTTCGTTCGATGGCGACAGCGAGGTGCGCTTCAAGCCGCGCGACGCCACCCCGTCGATCACGCGGGGCGCCATCCGCTACATGCCGGTGCAGGGCATGCTGTGCGCGGGATACCGGGCGCTCTTGGTCGATGTCGGCGGCTTCAATCCGCGCCGCCGCTTCTGGGGCGAGTGGACCGAGCTCAACCTGCGCCTCTGGCGCCACGGCTACCCCACGGGCTACCAGATGGAGCGCGGCTACCTGCGGCACTGGCACGATGCGCCGTCCTCGCCGACCCGGAACATGGACGGCCGGGAACGCCACGTGGTGTGGGGCCTGATCTGCACCGCGTTGGAGTACGACGCCGTGGACGTGAGTGAGGCGACCGCCGTGTTCTGGCGCCTCGTGGAGGAGCGCTATCTCGCGTATTCCTACGGGGAGCAACTCTCGCCGCAGGCCGTACTGCGCACGGTGCTCGAGCTCGTGCCGCAGATCTCCGACGAGTGGGGGGCCATCCAGGCCTTCCGCCTGCGCACCCGGGCGCACCCGTTCCAGTTCGCGCCCTTCCACCCGCTCACCGAGCGTGAGGTCTCACAGGTGCTCAAGCACGCCGGCAAGGCGATCCTGCCGTACCGCGCACGGGTCACCCGTGAGGTCGAACGGGCCTCCGGGACCTTCGGCGCCGCCCAGGTCCCCGACGCCGCGCCGAGCCTCCGGGACTCCTGGGCGCGGCTCCGGCGCTCGCTGCGCACCCTGCGCGAGCGCTTCTAGCCGCCCGTACGCGGGGCCAGCGCAGGCCGCCCGCGGCACGTATCTTCGTGCGAGGTGTCGGCGCCGTCGGCGAACGACATCGGTCCTCCACCCCCATCTGCCCCGTTCCATGCGACTGCTTCCCGCCGTCGTGCTCGGCGGCGCGCTCCTCAGCGTGCCGACCGCCGCACAAAGCCAGCTCGACGAATCGCTCATCCGTGCGATGCGCTGGCGCGAGATCGGGCCGGCCAACATGTCCGGCCGCATCGTCGATGTCGAAGGTATCCCCTCGCCATCGCGCACCTTCTACGTCAGCACCGCCGCCGGCGGCCTGTGGAAGACCACCAATGGCGGCGTGACCTTCCGTCCGGTGCTCGACACGGCGCGGGTCGTGTCGGGCGGCGACCTGGCCATCGCGCCGTCCGACACCAACGTCGTGTACTGGGGCACCGGCGAGCCCAACTCCCGCAACTCCATCTCGGCGGGCGGCGGCATCTACAAGACCACCGACGGCGGGAAGACCTGGACCCACGTGGGCCTCACCGAGACGCGGCACATCGGCCGCATCCAGGTGCACCCGCGCGATCCCAACACGGTGTATGTCGCGGCACTGGGGCACGCCTGGGGGCCCAATCCGGAGCGCGGGCTGTACAAGACCACCGACGGCGGCCGGACCTGGCAGCTCAAGAAGTTCATCAACGCGCAGACGGGCTTCATCGACGTGCAGCTCGACCCGCGCAACCCCGACGTGATCTGGGCCTCCAGCTATCAGCGCGTGCGCGGCCCCTACTCGCTCACCTCCGGCGGCCCGGGCTCGGCGCTGTGGAAGAGCACCGATGCCGGCGAGACCTGGACCGAGGTGAAGGGCGGCGGGCTGCCCGAATCGCAGAAGGGGCGCATCGAGATCGCGATCTCGCCATCCTCGCCCGACGTGATGTACCTGCAGATCGAGGCCGACACCGTGAAGGGCGCAGGTCAGACGCGTCGCCCCAGCGGGCTCTACCGCTCGGCCGACGGGGGCCGGACTTGGGAGTATCGCAACCCCGAGAACGTACGCCCCTTCTACTACTCGCAGGTGCGGGTGCACCCCACCAACCCCGATCGTGTGTGGTGGTCCTCGACGCCGGTGAAGTACTCCAGCGACGGCGGCCGCACCGCGGGCAACGCCACGGTGGGCCTGCATGTCGATCACCATGCGATGTGGATCGACCCCAAGGATCCCGAGCGCATGATCGTCGGCAATGACGGCGGTCTCGGCATCACCTTCGACGGCGGCGGGAACTACATCTTCCCAAACACCTTTGCGATCGGACAGTTCTACAACATCTCGGTCGACATGGCGGTGCCGTACCGCGTCTGCGGTGGCTTGCAGGACAACGGGTCGTGGTGCGGCCCGTCCCGGCGTCGGCAGGGCGCGATCACGAACGCGATGTGGCACAATGTCGGAGGCGGCGACGGCTTCGTGACGCAGCAGGACTGGTCCGACCCGAACATCATGTACAGCACCTCGCAGGGCGGCAACATGGGGCGCTTCGAGTACGCGCTCGGCCGTCGTACGGCCCTACGCAAGCCCACCTGGCGCGACAGCTACGGCCAGTGGGACGACTCCATCGCCGCGGTGCGGGGCAGCAGCACCACGCTGTCGCGCGAGCAACAGCAGCGCATCGCCCAGTTGCGCGCCCGCCAGCGCCAGGACTCGATCGACGCGAACCTGCGCTGGAACTGGAACACCCCGTACTTCATCAGCAAGCACAATCCGCAGGTCCTGTACTTCGGCGCCAACCGCGTGCTCAAGAGCGTGAAGCGCGGCGATGAGATGTTCTTCATCTCGCCTGACCTCACGGCGCGTGACACCATGGGCATCCGGATCGCCTCGACCATCACCGGCGGCATCACGCCCGACGTCACGGGCGCGGAGACCTACTCGACCATCGTGTCGCTGACCGAGTCGCCGCTGCGGCCCGGCGTGCTCTACGCCGGCTCGGACGACGGCAAGGTGCACATGACCATGGACGATGGCGGCACGTGGACCGACCTCAGCGGCCGCTTCCCCGGGGTGCCCGCCGGTTCGTACGTGTCGCGCATCGAGGCCTCCAACCATGCGCTCGGCACCTTCTATGTGAGCTTCGACAACCACCGTCGCGACGACTACACGCCGTATGTGTACATGACGACGGACAACGGGCGCAGCTTCAAGAGCATCGCCGGCAATCTCCCCACGGGGCAGCCCGACTACGTGCATGTGATCCGCGAGGACCTGCGCAATCCCAACCTGCTGTTCGTCGGGACCGACGTGGGGCTCTACGTCTCGGTGGACCGCGGGCAGCGCTGGCAGAAGTTCATGACGGGTCTGCCGACGGTGCCGGTGCATGACCTCGTGATCCATCCGCGCGACAACGAGTTGGTCGCGGGGACGCACGGCCGGGCGATCTGGATCGTGGATATCACGCCGCTGCAGCAGCTCGATGCGAACGTCGCGGCCAAGCCCGCACATCTGTTCGAGCCGCGCACGGCGTTCCAGTGGGGCGAGTCGCCGATCAACGGCGGGAGCAATGG
Organism: uncultured Gemmatimonadaceae bacterium; assembly: GCA_964503275.1. Lineage (GTDB taxonomy): Bacteria > Gemmatimonadota > Gemmatimonadetes > Gemmatimonadales > Gemmatimonadaceae > DASRAP01. The sequence continues at coordinate 13,179 of CAZCZO010000003.1, forward strand.
CAACCTGCTGTTCCAGAGCCAGAGTCCGCAGTACGGCGCCGATATCTGGTATCATCTCGCTTCAGCGGCGAGCGGTCCGGTGACCCTCGCGATCACGAATGGGCGCGGCGACACGGTGAGCCGCATCAACGGCCCGAACGCGGCCGGGCTGCACCGGGTGAGCTGGAACTTCCAGGTCGCCGCGGCGCCGCCCGCGCTGACGGTCGCGCAGCGGCAGGACAGTCTCGCGCAGGCCATGCGAGTGGCGGCGGTGCTGGACTCGATCGAACGCGCGGGGACGATCCCGAAGGCGACGATCGATGCGGTGCGCAACCTCGCGGCGCGTGGGCCACAGGGCTTGCTCCCGGGCGGTGGTGGTGGCGGTGGCGGACGCGGTGGGTTCGTGCCCGGCGGTGGCGGACCGCCGGTCTTCAATGAGCGTCCCGGCGAGTCGGCGGCGCTGCCCTCGTTCCCGACGGGTGGTGCGGGGCAGGGTGGACGCGGCGGCGGCGGTGGCGGTGGCGGGCAGCAGGGTGCGATCGCGCAGGCCTTGGGCATCGATGCGGCGGCCTTCCAGACCATCCAGGCCGCGTTGGGCCCCACGGTCAACCTGCTGGGCGGCGCAGGTGGCGGCGGCCGCGGCGGCTTTGGCGGTGGTGGCAATACCGCTGGCACCGGCGACTACGGCGTGCACCTCAGCATCGGTGGTGTGACCCAGCGCCAGACGCTGAGGGTCGTGGACGTCGGCGTGGGCGGGACCAACTATCCGGCCTCGCGCTAGACACACGCACCCGTCAGACGTACCGGGGTCCGCGGCCGATGCCGCGGACCCCGTTGCGTTGCTAGTCTTCACGCATCGTGACTTCGCTGCTCCTCATCGGTGTACTCTCGGCGATCGCGGCCGCGGCCAACGCGATCGCGGGTGGGGGGACGCTGCTCACGTTCCCCGCGCTCATCGGCCTGGGCATCCCACCGATCGTTGCGAACGCCACGAGCACCGTGGCCCTGTGGCCGGGCTCGATGTCCTCGATGTTCGGCTATCGCAAGGCCCTGCAGGATGTGCGGCCGTGGGCGATCGCCTTCGCGATCCCGAGCGTGATCGGCGGTGCGGTCGGTGCGTGGCTGCTCGTCGTGACGCCGGCGGCGCGCTTCGATCGCATCGTGCCCTTCTTGGTGTTCGGGGCGACGCTGTTATTCCTCGCGCAAGTACCGCTCGTGCGCCTGGTCGCGCGCACGCGCGGCGCGCCGGCCAGTGGGTCGCCGTCGTGGCTCTTCGTGGCCGTGCAGTTCTGCGTCGCGATCTATGGCGGGTACTTCGGCGCGGTGGCCGGCATCGTGATGCTTGCCTCGCTGGGCCTCATGGGGCTCACCGACATCCACCAGATGAACGGCCTGAAGAACTGGGGCGCGATCTGCTTCAACGGCATCGCGGTCGCGATCTTCATCGCCACCGGCCTCGTGAATTGGCCTGTGGCGATGGTGATGGCCGTCGGCGCCTTGCTCGGGGGCTGGTCTGGCTCCAAGCTCGCGCAGCGCATGCCGCGCGAGCGCGTGCGCATGGTGATCGGCGTGATCGGGCTGGCGTCGGCGGGGTGGTTGTTCGTGCGGTAGCGAAGGGCAGCGGAGGCCGACCTACGCCGACGATGCGACGCGGGCCAGCATTCCAGCGAAGTGCCCAGCGCTCCCGCTCCTACCGATCGTTCGCGAGGGTGAACTTCCATACCACAACAAAGAAACCGCGGTCGATGGCCGATGATGAATGATCCATCCCAGCAGCATGGTCGTACGCAGCGACAGCGGTCAGTGCGGGATCCACGCGATGCGATGCGACGAGCCGACCGCTCGCAGGATCGATGATCTCGACGAGCGTGTCATAGTAGCGGTCGATGTCAGTCACAGGATAGATCTCACGCCCTCCCATCAGGCGCTTCGGCCCCAGCGCTCGGCGCCAATTGGGGTCGGGCATGAGCGAATACACCCATATCCGGCCGGAAGGGTCGAGACCCGAACCGATGATGTATGGCGCGGGTGCCGTACTCGGATTCGGCGCAACGATCTCAGGAAGCCAATGTGGCTTGAACGAATCCGATCGTCGTGTAAGCGATGCTTCGACCCGCGCAGTTCGGATGTTCCATCGCTCGAGCACATATCTGGTCGGCAACACTGACCACAGATGATCGTCATCGGCGAAAATGACACGCCGAGACAGCACGCGTGGAAAATCGTGGCGGTATACCGCCTCGACCGCTCCGAAGGACCTTGATGGAAGGCCGGTCTTTGCATCCAACAGATGCAGTGGAAGACCCGCGGCATCGACGGAGGTGACGCTCGCATTGACCACGATGCGTCCATCACCGCTCACGGCGAACTGCTCGATGCCGGAGATCGCGGACGGGCGGTGGACCATCGGACCACCGCCAGAATGAAGTGCCGTGATTCGGGAAGCGCCGCTGTCGTAGATATACATCGTGTCCGTCGTGGACCGAGATAGCATCAGCGGACCCACGAATTCTCCGGGACCTCCCCCGCGCGCACCGATGGTGCGTTGGAGCCTGCCGAGGGCGTCGAACACATGGATGGGTTCGCCAGTCCTATGCACTGAGACCCACCACGCGCCGCGGGCATCACGAACCACCGAGAGCGGTGGCGCCCCCAGTAAGCCGCTGTCGGATTCAGTGCCAAGAGTGAGCACCCTGGAGCCGTGCAAGGTACAACGCGCGCACGCTGGCACCGAAGAGATCTCACGAGACAGTGGCTGCGCGAGAACGATGCTGCGCGGGCTGCTTGTCCAAAGTCCCCACAGAACGCAGAACGGTAGAAGTTGCTTGCGCATCGCGCGAACAACCAACACAAGGGTGATCATCGGGGAATCGATCGACTTGGTGAAGGGCAACTCGCGCGACGAGGTCCCTGCCGACTCGTTCTTGTCGTCATGGTGGAGGTCCGCGTGTCGTGTCAAGGCATCCGCGCCCAAGCGCCGACTGCAGCATGGGCTCTATACAGGAGCCTTGCCGTAGTCTACTCTGCTACGTGCCGAATCAACACGCTCCGGTGGGCCACCGCCTGCTTCGAGCGGCCAACTTCCCCGTCTCGCCTAGCTGCCCACCACGCTCGTCGACCGGACCATACGCGCCAGCATCTGTGCGAAATGGCCGGCGCTCCCGAGGCGCAACGCAGTGCGTCGGAGCGGCATTCCGTGGCGACGCGCCGACGCGTGCTGCAGTGCACTCAGCCCAGACCAGCCCCCGCGCAGTGCGACCTGCTCGGCGCTGAGACCCGTGGACTCCAGCCACACCAGCGCGTGCAGCAGACGCGCCTCACCGATCCACGTCCGCAGCGAGCTTCCGAACCGCTGGCGCCACAGTCGTCGCAGCGATCGCTCGGGCAGCGACGCCTCATCGGCGAGCGCGCGGACCGACCGCGGCGTACCCGACTCACGGACCAAGCGCGCGGCCAACGCGCCGACGGTGGAGTGCGCCACGTCCGCGAACTGATCAGCGATGCGATCTGCATAGCGACCGAGCCGCTGCGCCGGCGCGGACTCCCGCGCCAGCGCCACAAGACGCTGCCGGAGCGCTGGGTCATCGGCATCGAGCACCCGCACCGACGGGAGACCGACCAACGCCGCCAGCGCGGCATCGTCGGCCTCCAGGGCCCCCACGATGACCGCGACCGCCAAGCGTGGCGCGCGACGCAACATTTGGCGCACCACCGTGTCCACCGCGCGTCCCTCAGGGTCACGCAGTGTCGTGATCAGGCAGTGATGCGCCTCGCCCCGGAACTGTTCTGGCAGCTCTGCCACCCCTGTACACCGCGCAGCACAGAGCTCATCGCCGAGCGAGGGTGCGGACGCCAGCGCCGCCCGACCATCGTGCAGCAGCAGGACTGACGCCGTGCGATCGTGAGATTCGTGCATGGGACTCCGCAGGAGAGGGTAACCGAGCGCAGGGCGAATGTACGGCGCGGCGCAGCGGTTGTCCAATGTTCGCGGCAGTGCGAGCCGGGGGGTTATGACAGGTGCCCGTACAGCGGGCGGGCGAATTGGCCCAGTTCCGTCGAGCGTGGTGTTGGCCGAGCCGCGCCGCAGACGAGTTCGTAGGAAGCTGCGAGCTGAGCCTGACGAGCTGAACCATGCTCCTAAAGATCGACTGGGCTGCGCCACCAAGTGTTACCCATGTCCCCGGTCTAGAGTGTTGCCGATGTTCCCGGCTGTTCAGTGCGCGCTACTTGGAGCGCGACACGGCCTTAAGCGAGTCAAGGTAGCGCTCGTCTGCAGCATTGAAGGTGGCACCACCCCAGAGAGGGTCACCGTTGGGGTCGTTGATGCGCGTGACAGATACCTCGAAGCGAGCACTTCCGGGAACGCGAACGTTCCCCCAGTCTCCTTGGAAACTGTTCGGAGTCAGGCGCCAAGTTTTACGTTCACCTGGTGCGAGCCCACCCGGAATGGAATAGTTGAACTCTTCATCAATCCACGGTACCTGTCGCCCCTCAGAGACGGCGCGGCCTCTGAAATAGGCTCGGGAAATGTGGTGTGCGGTGCCGTTCCTCACCGTGAGAATGATTGTGGACTCGAGAGTGAAGTAGCCAGACTCCTGGACTAGGCGCGCTGACTCAACGGCAAACTGACTGAGCGAATCACGCGCAACCGCAGCTTCAGCCTTTGCCAGCTCAAGGAAGGCGATATGCTGTTCGCGAACGCGGCGGTCATAGGCACTGAACACGCGTGGCGCTATCGAATCCTTGCGTGCAACGATCTCGCGGGAGGCGTAGCCGTCTAGCCCCTCGCAGATGGCGGCGCTCAGTGTCGACGAATCTTCGGACGGAAGTGATACGCTGCGGCGATTACGATCCGTCCGGGATAAGAATGCGTCGGAGACATCACTGCCGATATCGCGGAGCACGACAGCACCAGCGAGGGCCGTCATGATCTGGACGTATTCGGTACTGTCAGGTCCGGCGGCTGCACGCTGGCCGACCTCTTTGAGAGAGGACTCGCACCGATCCTGGGCGATGCGCGGACCGGAAGAACACGCGATTACGCTGCAGGCGAGAGCAAGTGGTACGAGACGGTTCACGATCTAGACCTCCATGAGAAGTCAGCCCTCATCCACATAACGTCCAAGCTCAGCAGCCGCCGAAGGAGATAGTGCGAGCAAAGCGAGCACAATAATTCGGCGGTCTGCTGCAGCACATGTTATGCCGCTCGCTCACGCCGAACTCCCCGTAAGCAGCTTGGTAAGCTCAGGTAGGAAGGGCGCCACGATTGAGATGTGGTTTGCCGCAGTGGCAATGAAGGCCTGATAGCGGTCGATGAAGCGGGGTGTTCCGACGGCGCCTTCGAGTTCGGAGACTGCCCGGAGGAGACGGTCGCGCGAATTAGGGTCCTCAGACAATCCTTGCACTATGGCGTCAGTCAGCGATCGGAAGATCGCCGCATCAGCAAGCGCAAGCGAGTTGTTGGACGCATCGTGGGAGTTTACGTTAACCCGCGAGCCATGGCCGGACATGTTTATGACAAAGCTCGCACGCGACTCATTCGCGACGATGCGCGAGAGTTTTCGGACGGATGCTTGGTAATGACTGGGAATCCCACCACGCCCCTGATGAAAGCCACTGTCTAGAACTTGGTATGTCTCCACCAATCCGTTCGGCAGGTCGCGTTCGAGCAAGTCACCCTCTTCCAGCTGGAGCTTCTCGTCGTCGATCACAATTGTGTCAGGCGCGACGACGCACTTAATGCCGTCGATACGCTGACCACCTGGCTTCAGAAGACGTACTCGATCCTTCATCATCCCGCGTAGACTCATGTCGATTCGGTGTTGAGCGGCGATGGGTGCCTGCGAACGCGCCTTCTGCTTGGCACGGCGCGCGACAGTCCACTACGGTCGAAACTTCGTGAAGGAGACGCCTTCGACGATGCGGTCGAAGAGTTTCTCGAACGCCTCCGCGTCTCGCTGTGACGCATCGCGCTTGAACTGTAGGCCGAGGTAACTGTCTCCCGCCCCAGGGAACCAGTCGCGCGCGGTGGACAGCATAAGCCACCAGTGGCTGTTGGTCTTTCCCGGGCCTGGAGCGTGCTCGGAGAGTTTGGATTCGACGCTCGAGTAATAGGTGTCCGCTTGAGCTCCCATTGGCTTGGCAAAGTGGTGTGAGGTGTCTCTAAACAGTTTCCGCTGTTGGCGGCATAACGTGAACCATAAGCTGCGGACGAACGAAATTGAGCGAGCGAAGCGAGCACACCATAGATTGGCCGAGTGCTGCATGCGATGTTCGACGGCTCACGCGCCATCAGCTGAGAAGCCGGGGAACCTCCCTCGGCTCTAGAGATTGAATATGCGGGGCGAGCCTTCGGTGAAGTGCTTGGAGTTGTGGAATCATCCCCTGCGCGTAACACTTGGCGGCGGTCATGAGAAGGAGCAGCTGCCAGTGTACCGACAGCCATGCTAGGTACTGGAACCAGGTAGGGTCGTGTGGGTGATGGACCTCGAGGACGCTGCCCTCAGGCGAAACGTCTTGCCGAATGCCGCGAGGATGCACGAGCGCAGACATGGCGTCGTACAGTATCTCGTACTCGTGTTCTTGTGCGAATGCGGCTGCGAGTTGGCCGATCGATTTCACCTTCTTAGGAGCGAAGTCGACGGAGAACCACTGAGGCTCGTCTCGCCCCCCCACCCGGCGAAGAACTGTGGAGTCGGTCAGGTCGCCGAAGTAGAGCCATTCCTCAGGAAACTCGGTGCGGAGCCGATTGATCTCGCTGACAAGCTCGGTTTGCAACGCATCGCGCTCGGATGGAACCGGCGGTGTGGGCCACTTGGGATCCAGCAACACCGCCCGAGCGCGCAGTCCGCGCCGCTCCGCCGCTACGAAATAGCGGCGCGCTCGCTACTCCCGTTCATCAGAGTTCGTCGGCGACTCTAGCGATGTCGGATGCATGGCCCCGTATGCTAAACATCGGTAATGCAATGATAGCTCGAAGAGCGCCCGCGCCAGTGCCTTGCCTGAGTCAATGGCCGACGCTTCGAACAGCGTGCGCAATCCGTTGAACATGGTAACTGCACGCCGAAGCAGCGCGATACCGACCATCGGGTCGAGCTGCGTGATGGTGCCGCTCTGGCTGGCCCGAAAGAGCAGCAGATGCCCGATTCGATCGATTTCAGAGATCGCCTCGAAGCCGGCGGCGAACTGCTTCTGCAGCGCGGCTGCGTTCGCGTCGCCACCAGGCGACCGCCAGAGTCCCGACTGTGCCATGTGCGCGGTGCACCTCTATTGGCGTTCGCGAGAAAAGTTGAGGAGCCGTCGAACGTAAGCTTCCGCTGCGAACGCTCCGATGAAACGCGGCGGCGGAGCCGCCGCTTCCGCCATCAACTGCGTTCGTCAACAGCAAGCAACCATTATGCGGCGCCCGCGCCGATCTCCTCGAGCGTGATGCCGGGGAGAGACGCGAGTTTGGCAGCGTGCTCGATGGTCATGCTCACGAGATTGCCGTCCTTGTCGAGGTCAACCGTCACGTTCTCGGCGATCTCACGGGTCTCGTCGATGGGACGATCGGCGAACTCGAAGAGCGCGGTGTCGGTATCGCGGAAGTATGTGACCTTCATGGCGTGAATCTACGGTCAAAGAAGGCGTTGTGGACAGTCTCGCGGTCGGAAAGCAGCACCACGCGCAGGTGGCGCCCTTCCTCGGGAATGTATACCCACCGCCGGATCCGCCCGTCAGTCTGGGTCTGCTCGGCGATCGGCTCCCGGATTGCCCGCTGGATCCACGCGTCCAGGATGCGAGCGCGATCAGGGCGTTGGCGGACGTGCCGGAAGTACTCAGTGGTCTTCACGATGCTTGGGAGTCGGTCGTCCGCATAACGCCTAAGCTCATCTGCAAGGTCTTCCAGTCTGTCGCGGCGGCGCAGCCGCCACTACCATGGCTGCCCTTGCCAGGTGCAGCGACAGCTAGGCGGGGCGGCGCTCAGCTTTCGGCTTCCACGTCGCTGCGTCCAGCACTGACCATAGATGGATCACCCATCCGAGAAGCACGAGCCACAGCACCGCCGCCAATACGAACTGTAGCACCGCTTTCAGCAGCCGTCCTTGGAGCAGTTGACCAAACCCGGGAACGAAGAAGCTACAGAGGGCGGAGAGGACATTGCCTGCGGAGCCTTGGCCAGACACTGATGTTTCTCCTGTTGTGGTTTGTGCGTCCGCCTAACGTCGTATTAGCTCGTCAGCATATCCCGCGAGACTGCGACGATTCCGCATCTAACTGCGGCCTATCTCCAACCTGCGGTTCGGCCAGAAGCCTCGCAAGTGCCCGCACCACAATGACTTCGGGCGCTCTCGCCACTTGCTCCAAACGGCCTAAGCACGGTCGGCCTAAGCAGACTACGGTGCCAACGCGCGCATAGCATCCCGCGGAATGCTCGTCCCGGTCAGCGCACACACGAGTCTGCGCTCCGGCCTCCCCCGGAACGCCAACGGGCGACCCTCCACCCGACGTGGAGAACCGCCCGTCCACACACTGAGAGGCGCCGGTCGGAATCGAACCGACGAGTGGGAGTTTTGCAGACTCCTGCCTTACCACTTGGCTACGGCGCCGTATTCCTGAAAGATCGCTCCAAGCGCCATCGGCTCGCAAGCGGCGATCTCAGGCCTCCGACACGTCCAGCGCCTGCAGCTCCTCACCCGGGTTCACGTACTGGTCCAGCGCCGCCCGGTACTGGGTCTCGTACAACTGCCGGTAGCGCCCACCCAACGCCAGCAGCTGCGCGTGCGTGCCCCGCTCCAGGACCTGGCCCGCCTCGATCACCAGGATCTGGTCGGCACTGGTGATCGTCGACAACCGATGCGCGATCACGAAGGTCGTCCGCCCGCGGCGCAGGGCCGCCAAGCCCTCTTTGATCTGTTGCTCGCTCTCACTGTCCAAGCTCGAGGTCGCCTCATCCAACAGCAGGATCTGCGGGTCGGCCAGGATCGCCCGCGCGATCGCCACGCGCTGCCGCTGCCCGCCCGACAACTTCACCCCGCGCTCGCCCACGACCGTTTCGTATCCCTCGGGGAACTCCCGCACGAACTCATCACAGCGCGCCACCTGCGCCGCCGCCACCACCTCCGCGCGCGATGCCCCCGGCTTCGCGAAGGCGATGTTCTCCGCGATACTGCCGTCGAACAGGAAGTTGTCCTGCAACACCACGCCGACATGGGAGCGATAGTCGCGCAGGCGCACCGACGCGAGATCCCGCCCGTCCACGAGGATCCGCCCGCGCGTGGGACGCGTGAAGGCCATGATCAACGACAGGATCGTGCTCTTGCCCGATCCGCTGGACCCCACCAAGGCCGTCGTCGTCCCCGCCGGCGCGTGGAAGTCCACGCCGTGCAGCACCGGCACCCCCTCGCGGTACGCGAACCACACCTCCTCGAAGGTCACCGCCCCCTGGACCGTCGGCAGCTCGGCCTTGGCCGCATCGTCGGCATCCTCGCTCGGCATGTCCATGATCTCGCGGATCCGATCCAACCCGGCGAAGGCCTCCGTCAACTGCGTGCCGATGCTCGCCATCTGCACCAGCGGGAACGACACCAACCCGACGAAGAACACATAGACCACGAAGTCGCCGAGCGTCATCGTGCCCGCGAGGATCGCCTTCCCACCCACCAGCGTCATCAACACCCCGATCCCGCCGACGATCACCGTGCTCACGGCACTCATCGCCGAGACACCCGTGATCGTGGAAGCGATGTTGCGGAACAGGCGGTGCGCCCCGCGCGCGAACACCAGCTCCTCACGCTTCTCGGCCGTATACACCTTGACCACACGGACGCCGGACAGCGACTGCCCCAAGCGCCCCGTCACCTCGGCGTTGATCTTGCTCCGCTCGCGGAAGATCGGGCGCAACTTGGTGAAGGCCACCGACATCGCGCCGCCGAAGACCAGCAGCAACGCCAGCACGGCTGTGGTCAGCTGCCAGTTCAAATAGAAGAGGGCCGCGATGCCCAGCGAGGCCGACACGAGCCCGCCGAGCAGCTGCACGATGCCCGTGCCGATCAGGTTGCGGACCCCCTCGGCGTCGCTCATCACGCGGCTGATCAGCACGCCGCTCTGTGTGTCGTCGAAGAACGCGACCGGCAGCCGCATCACCTTGGCCTGCACCGTCCGGCGCATCACAGTGATGGCCTTCTGCCCCGCGAGCGACACCACCTGCGAGATCGCGAACGAGGTGGAGGCCTGCACGAGCGTCGCCGTCCCCGCGGCCATGGCGAGCGGCAGGAGCAGGTCCGCACGCCCCTGACCGACCACATCGTCGATGAGGAACTTGGAGGTCGCGGGCAACACGAAGCCCGCGAGGCGATTGATCAGGGTGAGTGAGAGCCCGAGGGCGAGGGTCCCACGGTACTGCCACATCAGGGCGCGGGACTCGCGCCAGACGACAGCCCAGGACAGCGGCTTCTTCGGAGGTCGGGACATGCAGCGACTGGGGGGTCGGCGAGACTGCCGACCCTCGCAAAGTAGTGGGTCTTTGAGAGGGAGGCACCGCGTCGCCGTGTCGCGGGTATTCTTGAAGATGCCTCGATCCCGTCTTCGCCCCTCCTTGCCCATGGTCCATCGCGTGGTCGCGCTGGCGCTCGCCGCCGCCCTCGACCTCGGCGCACAGCCGGCCACCCCCGACACGGCCCCCGCCGTCGTGGTCACCCGCGCGGACCTCGCGCGCACGTACACGCGCCTCGACGGCCTGCTCGCCACCCGTACGCTCGCGGCCGGCCCACAGCGTCGGATCAACGAAGCCTTCGACCGCGGCACCCTCGCGTTCTTCCTCGGGCAGGGGGCGGCGACCCTGGCGCAGCTGGATTCGATCGCGGCGGCGCTCGACCCCTCGCTCTCACGGCGACTCATGGCCTGGCGCGTGGCACCGGAGCCGGCCCGGCTGCTGCGAGGCAGCCGCAGCAGCGTGCGCATCCAACTCGCGCGGCTGTATGCCGACAGCACCACCCACCCCCTGAGCGCCGAGGCGAAGGTCATCGTGCGCGATGGCGCCGGGCGCGAGCGGGCACGGCTCGCCCCGCCCATCGGCGAGGACTCGACCGTGCTCCACGCGACCGCGCCGGCGGGGCTCCTCGCCGCGCTCCCCGAGGGACGCTACACGGTCTGGCTGCGGGACGGACGCGACTCGGTGCGCGGGGAGGACCTCATCGTCGTGGTCACCTCGCTCGACAGCGCGCGCGTGACGCTGCGGCGTCGGCTGGATGCGCTGGAGTTGCCCGTGACGCTGACCGCGGCTCGGAGCGCCCTGCGCTCGCGACTCACATTGCTGACGATGCGCCCGGACGCCAACAATACGGCCCAGCTCCTGGCCGACCCTCTCGCGCTGAGCGCCGAGGTGCATGCGGAGCTCGACGCGTTGGCGCGGGGCGTGGATCCCTACGCAGGCCGCGTGGGCGACTGGTGGCAGACCATGACCGTCGGCAGCGCCGCGGTCCCGATGCGGATCGTCGTGCCCCCGCGCCCGGCCGACACGACGCGACGGCGCGGACTCGTGATCGCCCTCCATGGCGCCGGGATGGATGAGAACGCCTTTCCCGACGGGTACGGGGCAGGCCGCATCGTCGCTCTTGCGGCGGACGCGAATGCGGTGGTGGTGTCGCCCGCGACGGCACGGTTCAGCGCCGCCGCCTTCGACTCGGTCGTGCGTGTGATGGTGCGCGACCACGGCGTAGACCCCGGGCGCGTGGTGCTCATCGGCCACTCGGCGGGTGCGGCCCAGGCGCTCTCGCTCGCCGCGCAACGCGCGACGCAGATCCGCGCGGTGGCCGCGATCGCCGGGGCCGGCGCGGTCCCCGCGTCGGCCGCGCTTCCGCCGACCCTGGTGCTCGGCGCCGCGCTCGACCCGGTGATCCCGGCGCCGCGCGTTCGGGCGCTGGCGCAGGCCCTCCAACGCCCGGGCCGAACGGTCGAGTACCGGGAGCTCGCCAATTGGGGCCACACCTTGGTGGTCGGATCCGCGCTGCCATCGGTGTTCACCTGGCTCTGGTCGGAGGATCGGGTGCCGAAGGCAAGGAACGCACCGTGAACAGCGCGTCGTCTTCGGTTTTTGTTCGTATTTTATGCGCAAATGAACGTAGTGACGCATGATTCGTGCACGAATTGCAGCACGAAGAGGTCAGAAGTGCGATTCGAGGGCTTGAATAGCCGATAAGTCGTCGGTACATTTCAGAATGTGATCAATGAAGAACGCGCCGCCCCTGCGACTCGGGGGACGGCGCGCTGCTTTTTTCCCGCCGCCGCCCGCCCTCGACCACCCCGCCAATGACCCCACGCCAGCAAGCGCTTCGCGACATCGCTACGCGTCGCATTCCGATGATCGACCTCGACGAGGCCCTCCCGACCTCGGACTACTTCGGCATCAACACCTTCTCCGTCGCCGAGATGCGCGAGAAGCTGCCGTCTGAGGTCTATGCCAAGCTCTTCAACGCCATCCGGCTCGGGCAGAAGCTCGACGGCGACATCGCGCCGGTCGTGGCGCAGGCCATCAAGGAGTGGGCGATCGCGCGGGGCTGCACGCACTTCTGTCACTGGTTCCAGCCCATGACCGGGCTCACCGCCGAGAAGCACGACGCGTTCCTCTCCTTCGATGAGAACATGCGTCCACTGGAGGCCTTCTCGGGCGAGCAGCTCATCCAGTCCGAGCCCGACGCGTCATCCTTCCCCTCGGGCGGCCTTCGCGCGACGTGGGAAGCGCGCGGCTACACGGCGTGGAACCCGGCCTCGCCGGTGTTCATCTTCGAGCAGGCCGGCACGCGGACGCTGTGCATCCCCTCGGTGTTCATCGGCTACCACGGCGAGGCACTCGACGAGATGGCGCCGCTGCTGCGCTCCAGCGAGGTCCTCTCGCAGAAGTCCATGCAATTGCTCGAGCTGATCGGCGACACCGGCGTCAAGCGGGTCGTGACGACGCTCGGGCCCGAGCAGGAGTTCTTCATCGTCGACCGTGGACACTTCGCGCTGCGCCCTGACCTCGTCATGTCCGGCCGCACGCTGGTCGGCGCCGCGCCGCCGCGCGGGCAGCAGCTCGAGGACCACTACTTCGGCGGCATCCCGGAGCGCGTCATCGCCTGCTTCGCCGAGATCGAGCAGGACCTCTACAAGCTGGGCGTGCCGATCATCACGCGGCACAACGAGGTCGCGCCCTGCCAGTTCGAGATGGCGCCGCGCTTCGAGGACGCCGACATCGCGGTGGACCACAACCAGCTCGTCATGAGCGTGGTCAAGCGCGTGGCGATGCGGCATGGCCTGCAGGCCCTGATGCACGAGAAGCCCTTCGCAGGCATCAACGGCTCGGGCAAGCACTGCAACTGGTCGGTGTCGATCGTCTCGGACAACGAGCTTGACGGCGTGAACCTGCTCAAGCCGGGCAAGACGCCGCACCAGAACGTGCGCTTCCTGCTCTTCCTCGCGGCCGTGCTGCGCGGCGTCCACAAGCATCAGGGCCTGCTGCGCGCGGGCATCGCGTCGTCGGGCAATGAGCACCGGCTCGGGGCGAACGAAGCGCCGCCGGCGATCATCTCGGTGTTCATGGGCGACATGCTCACCAAGGTCATCGACGACATCGCCGCTGGCCGCGTCGAGAAGCAGGGGGCGGCGCAGGCGATGATCAAGCTCGGCGTGGCCAAGCTCCCCGAGGTCGCGCAGGACAACACGGACCGCAACCGCACGTCGCCCTTCGCGTTCACGGGCGCCAAGTTCGAGTTCCGCGCGGTGGGGGGCTCCGCATCCATCGCCTTCCCCGTGATGATCCTCAACGCGGTCGTCGCCGAGGCGCTGGACGAGATCATCGCGTCGCTCAAGAAGGAATTGAAGACCACCAAGCAGGTGGATGACGCCGTGCTCAAGGTCGTGCGCGTCATCTTCCAGGAGACCACCGCGATCCGCTTCGAGGGCAACGGATACTCGGACGAGTGGGTGGTGGAGGCCGAGCGGCGCGGCTTGCTCAACCTGCGTCGGACGCCCGAGGCGCTGGCGCAGCTCAACACCAAGCCGGCGCAGAAGCTCTTCAGCAGCCTCGGCATCCTTTCCGCCGAGGAGCTCACCGCCCGCTACAACGTGCGGCTCGAGCGCTACATCAAGGACCTGCTGATCGAGCTGCACACGCTCGAGCAGATCGCACAGACGCAGATCCTGCCGGCCGCGATGGGCTATCTCAGCGAGCTGATGGGCGCCGCCGCCAGCGCGAAGGCGATCGGGATGAAGGTCATCCCGCAGCTCGATGCCGCGAACGTCGTCGCGCCGATGGTCGTGGCGCTGCGCGACGCGCTCGATGGTCTCCGCACCGCGATCGATCGGGCCGAGGCCCTGCACGAGCAGCCCGTGAAGTGTGCGCAGTACCTGACGTCAACGGGCGCCGAGGCGATGGAGACCGTGCGGGCCGCCTGCGATGCGCTCGAAGTGCGGATCGACGACGCGCGCTGGCCGTTGCCGCGCTATCGCGAAATCCTCTTCCCGGTGTAAGGCCGGACAGGGTGCAGAACGGGGGCCGACACCGCGAGGGTCGGCCCCCGTTCGCGTTCAGGCGCTCGGGCTCCGCCCGGTCAGGCGCGCCAGGACCCGGAACAACTCCTCGACATCGAAGGGCTTGAGCACGAAGTCGTTCATCCCCGCTTCCGCATACTGCGCGACCTCGGTCGCCACCGCACTCGCGGTCGCGGCGACGATGGGCCGGTCATAGCCCGCGGCCCGCAAACGCCGCGTCGCCTCGAGCCCATCCATCTCGGGCATCTGGATGTCCATGAGCACGGCGTCGAACGTCCCGCTCTGCGCGGCCTGCACGGCCTCCACACCGTTCGGGACCAAGGTCACCAGCACGCCCTGGTGCTTGAGCAACTCGGTGGTGACCAGCTGGTTCACCGGGTTGTCCTCGGCCACCAGCACGCGCAGGCCCGAGAGATCCCGCGTCGGCCGCGTGGTGGCCAGGGCTGCGACCTGGGTCGTGGCATCCTCGCGGAACACCCGCAACAGCGTGTCGAGGAGGGTGCTCGGCGTCAGCGGCTTCGTGAGGATCCCCCGCATGGGCACGTCGGCCGAGGCGCGTGCCGCCTCCTCGCGCCCGAAGGCGGTCAGCAGGATCAGCGGCGGCGCGGTCGAGGCGAGCGTCCCGCTGATCTCGCGGGCCGCGCTCACGCCGTCCTGCTCCGGCATCCGCCAGTCGAGCAGCACCGCATCGTAGGGCTCGGCCACGGCGCGACTCACGGCATCGCGCCCGTTCTCGACCAGGGTGGTGCTGAGCCCGAAGGCGCGGAGCGTGGTGTCGAGATACTCGCGCGCCGCGGGGCTGTCGTCCGCGATCAGGACGCGCTTGTTCCGCAGGTCCGGCGAGAGCTGTGACGCGGCACTCGCCGTGGGTGTGTCGTCGCGCGTCGTCAGGATGTCGAAGGTGAACGTACTCCCGACGCCACGGGCACTTTCGACCGTGATCTCGCCACCCATGAGCTCGACCAAACGCTTGGTGATCGCGAGACCCAGCCCCGTACCGCCATAGCGGCGCGTCGTCGAGCGGTCCCCCTGCTCGAACGACGAGAACAGCCGGGCCCGGACCTCGTCGCTCATGCCGATCCCGGTGTCGGACACGCTCACGCGCAGACGGAGCTGATCGCCGGCGATGGGCTCCGCACGCACCCGCACGACGATCTCCCCGCGCTCGGTGAACTTCACCGCGTTGGAGACGAGGTTGATCAGGATCTGCCCCAGCCGCAGCGGATCGCCGATGAGGAAGCGCGGCACCTCCGCGCCGACATCGAACAGGATCTCGAGCCCCTTCTCCTGCGCGCGCACGGAGATGATGGCGGCGAGCCGATCGAGCACGGCCGTGAGATCGAAGGGCGCGTAATCCAGGTCGAACTTGCCGGCCTCGATCTTCGAATAGTCGAGGATATCGTTGACCAGGCCCAGCAATGCGTCGCCGGCGTGACGCACCTTGTGCACGTACTCGCGTTGCCGGTCGTCGAGGTCGGTGAGCAGCGTGAGGTGCGTGAGCCCGGTGATCGCGTTGAGCGGGGTCCGGATCTCGTGTGACATCGTGGCGAGGAAGTCGCTCTTGAACCGGCTGGCGCGCTCCAGTGCCTCGCCCTGCGCGCGGAGTTCCTCGGCCTGCCGCTGGGTCTCCTCGAGCATCGCGCGCGCGGCCAAGCGCCGATCGAGGATCTCGACCGTGAGGGCCACCCGGGGCAGCAACGCGTCGAAGAGGGCCTCGTGCGCGGCGGTGAACGGCGCGAAGGTACCCACCTCGACGACGGCGACGCAGGCCGTGGTCTGCGTGGCGATCGCCGGGGCGACGATGATGGTCGTCGGATCACTCGTCAGCAGTCCCGACCGCACCGGCAGCTGCGTCGTCGGGACCTCGCGCACCACCAGCCGGCGGCGTTGCTCGGCCGCC
Organism: uncultured Gemmatimonadaceae bacterium; assembly: GCA_964503275.1. Classification (GTDB taxonomy): domain Bacteria; phylum Gemmatimonadota; class Gemmatimonadetes; order Gemmatimonadales; family Gemmatimonadaceae; genus DASRAP01. Next base: position 29,566 of record CAZCZO010000003.1, read on the forward strand.
TCCCCGATCAGCCCGGCGCCGAGGGGATAGCCGCGCGGCGCCCGCATCCCCTCGTCGATGCCCCAGCCGCCGACCCGCACGTAGGCGGCCCGGTCGCTCTGCCACACGTACACCACGCCGACGGCCCCGCCGATCACGGGGACCAGCTCCCCGAGCAGGGCGCGGGCCAGCTCGCTGCGGGTCTGTGCCTCCTGCAGCCGATCCGCGATGCGCGCCACCGAGGCGTCGACCCAGCGCTGCGTCTCGAGGCGCTGCAGGGCATCCCGGAAGTCCCGCACGGTCCGCGCGACCATGCCGACCTCGTCGGGGCGCCGGGTGTGCGGGACATGCACATCGAGTGCACCCGCGGTCACGCGCGCCGCCGCACTGAGGATGCGCTGCAGTGGCTGCGCCAGATCCCGCACCGCGTTCAGCCCCGCGAGCACCAAGAGGAACAGCGCGACCCCCGCCACGATGAAGATCGTCCGGCGCGCCGCCACGTACTCCGCCTCCGCGGCACGGAAGGTCTCGTCGGCCGCGACCGCGGTCTGGCCGGCGAGCTCGTCAAGGAGCGCCGACACCGGCTGCAGGGTCGGGAGCAGGGTCTCCACCAGTCGGCGGTCGGCCGCCGCGGGATCGCCGCTCCGCAGGAGCGCCTCGAACTCGGCGATGACCCGCACCGCATGGTCGAGGCGTGGCGTGAGCGCCTCGACCAGTCGGCCCTGCTCCGCCGAGCGCTGCTGCTGCACGACCTGCGCCCACTGCTCTTCCACCACGGCGCGCGAGGCCGCGATCGTCACGGCGGCCGCCTGCGGTGCTCGCGTGCCGCGACGAACATCCTCGGCGGCTTCGACGATCCGGTTGCCGAGATCGTCCCGGACGCGCTGCACGGCACGCAGGGTGCGGAGCTGGTCCACCGCGAGCGTGCGCGTGGCCTCACGCGACGCGATCATCTGGTCGACGCTCAGACCGACCATCGCCGCGAAGAGCACCGCGATCGCGATGATGTACGCGAAGATGCGTCCGTTGACCGTCATGCCGGACTCAGTACGTCCCGAGGTAGCGGGCCAGCTCCCAGGAGCTGACCTGGGAGGAATACTCCTGCCACTCCTGCCGTTTGGCGGCGAGATAGTGCCGCGTCACGTGATCGCCGAGCACCCCCTGCACGACGGGGTCCTGCTCGAGCGCATCACAGGCCTCGTTGAGATCCCGCGGCAGATCGTCGATCCGCAGGCGCCGCCGCTCCCGGAACGAGAGGTCGGCGATGCTCGCCTCGACCGGCTCGCGCGAGGACCGTTGCGTGCGCACGCCCTCGAGCCCCGCGCCGATCATGACCGCGAGGGCCAGATACGGATTCGCGGACGGATCGGGACTGCGCAACTCCACGCGGGTCCCGGCCCCTCGGCGCGCCGGGACGCGGACCAAGGGCGACCGGTGCTTGAGCGACCACGCCACATGCATCGGGGCCTCGAAGCCAGGGACCAGCCGCTTGTAGGAGTTCACCAACGGATTGGTGATCGCGCTCAAAGCACGGGCGTGCGCCAACAGCCCGCCGATATACCCGTGCGCCACCGCCGAGAGGCCATAGTCACCGGACGGATCGTGGAACGCATTCACGCCGTCCCGGGCCAGACTTTGGTGCGTGTGCATCCCGCTGCCGGCATGCTCGAACAACGGCTTGGGCATGAACGACGCGTGCAGGCCCCATTCCCTCGCCACGCGGCGCGTGACGAAGCGCAGGGTCGCGATGTCGTCGGCCGTGCGCAGCGCATCGCTGCCGCGGAGCGCGATCTCGTGCTGTCCTGGCGCGACCTCGTGGTGCGCGGCCTCGACGGCGAATCCCATCTGTTCGAGCACGCCGACGATCGCCCGGCGCGCCTCCTCGCCGAGGTCCACCGGCGCGAGGTCGAAATAGGAGCCCACATCGTGGGTCATCGTCGAAGGGCCCCCGTCGGGCCCCTGCTTGAACAGGAAGAACTCCAGCTCGACGCCCGTCTGCACGGTGAACCCCAGCGCGGCCGCCGCGTCGAGCTGGCGCCGGAGCACCCCGCGGGGGTCGCCCGCGAAGGGCGTGCCGTCGGGCTGCACGATGTCGCAGATCAGCCGGCCGACCCGTTGGTCGGGCTCGCCCCACGGGAAGACCCGGAACGTCGCCACGTCGGGCCGCAGCAGCATGTCGGCCTCGGCGCTGCGGGCGAACCCCTCGATCGAGCTGCCGTCGAAGAGCACATCGCCCTTGAGCGCCTTCTCCAGCCGCGAGACCGGGATCTCGACGTTCTTGTTGACCCCCAGGATGTCCGTGAACTGCAGGCGCAGGAAGCGCACGCCGAAGGCGGACGCCAGCTCGATGATGTCGGCAGAGCTGGCGCCATGGAGGTCGGCGGGAAAGGCGCGCGGCGGGGGGGTCACCCCTTAACTTTACACCATGGAGTCCTCCCCGACATCGGCCCCGGCCGCCTTCTGCGCCGCCTGCGGTGCGCCCCGCACACCGAACGCCCGGTTCTGTCATCGCTGCGGCACCGCGACCGGCGGCGGCGCAGACGCGCCGCGTGGCGGCAGCAGCTCGGCGACGGCGACCATCCTGCCCTGGGGCGTCGCCGCGATCGCGCTGATCGCGTTGATCGCCCTGTTGGCTGGGCAGTTCTTCGGCACGCGCGCGCAGCCCGCCGTGGCCACGGGGGGCGCGTCGGCGGCACCGACGCCACCCGCCGCCGGTGCCGCGGCCCCCGACATTTCATCGATGTCGCCGCAGGAACGGGCGGACCGGCTGTTCTTCCGCGTCATGGACTACTCGTCGCGCGGGATCCCCGACTCGGCCAATTTCTTCGCCCCGATGGCGCTGGGGGCGCTGGAGGCCGTGGAGCCGCGCACGGCCCATCATCGCTACGACATGGGGCTCATCGGCCTCGTGACGGGCGACGGCGCCCTGGCGGCCGCGCAGGCCGACTCCATCCTGCTCGCCGCGCCGACACACTTGCTGGGCCTCGCACTCGCGGCCCGCGCGGCGGACGCCCGGCGCGATACCGTGGCCCGCAACCGCTTCGAACAGCGCCTGCTCGCCGCCGAGGCCAGCGAACGCGCGAAGGGACTCGCGGAGTACGCTGACCACGAGAACGACCTGCGCCTCGCGCTCGAGACCGCGCGACGCCCCACCGGCCGGTGATGCGGCCGCGCGAGCACGATCCCGCCGCGGACCGCCGCGTGATGGTGGTCGACGACGAAGCGTCGATCCGGGACCCGCTCGGTCGCTTCCTCTCCTCGCGCGGCTACGAAGTACACTCGGCCGACAGCGTCGCGAGTGCGCTCGCGCTGCTCGATCGCCTGCAGTTCGGGGCCCTGCTCTGTGACGTGCGCATGCCCGGCCGTTCCGGCTTGGAGCTGCTGCCCGAGACACGTAGCCGCGACGAGGACTGCGCGGTGGTCATGCTGACCGGCGTGAACGATGCCGCGACGGCCACCGAGGCACTGGCCCAAGGCGCGGTGGACTACCTCACCAAACCGGTCGAGCTGGATCGGCTGGCGATCGCCATCAGCAAGGCCCTGGAGCGGCGACGGACGCGCATCGAGGACCGCGATGTCGAGCGCCTGGTGCGCGAAGAGGTGGCGCTGCGCACGGCCGCGCTGGAGCGCGAGAAGCTCGCCCTGCGCGCCCATGCGATCGAGGTGCTCAGCACACTGGTGACACTCACCGAGGCCAAGCTTCCCTTCCACGCGGGGCACGCGCGACGCGCCGCCGCACTCAGCGTGCGCCTGGCCACCGAGCTCGCGCTCGACGCCGACACCATCGAGCTCATCGAGATCGCCGGGATGGTGCACGACATCGGGAAGATCGCCATTCCCGACGCCCTGCTCATGAAGCTCGAGCCGCTCAGCGCCGACGAGTGGCTCACGGTGCGCGAGCATGTGCGCATCGGCGTGGATCTGCTTCGGCCCCTGCGCCACTTGTCGCCGATGCTGCCCTTCGTGCGCGACCACCACGAGTGCTGGGACGGCAGCGGATACCCCGAAGGCCGGCGCGGCGAGGAGATCTCGATCGGCGGCCGCATCCTCATGGTGGCCAATGCCTACACCGCGTCGGTGGCCGGACGCCCGTACGACGACGCCCTGACACCGGCACAGGCCCTTGCGCGCGTGGAGCAGTACGCCGGCACCCGCTTCGATCCCGTCGTGGTGCGGGCGCTCCGCGCCGTCGTCGAGCGCGATGCCACATAGCACGCAGCCCGCACGACCGGCCGCGCGCCCGCGTGCGGCCTGGTCGTGGTGTACCGGTGGCGCGCTGCTCACGCTCCTCGGTGTCGCGACAGCGTCCCACGCGCAGACGCCGCGCGACACGATGCGACTCACGGTGGCCGAGGCCGTCCAACGGGCCGTCCGCGGCTCCGACGAAGCGCAACTCGCGTCGCTCGGCGTGACGATCGCTGACGCCCAGCTGGCGAGCGCCCGGGCCGGCGCCCTGCCACAGCTCTCGCTGAACGGGCAGTACTCACAGGTGGTACGGAACGCGCGCGCCGAGATCGTCGGTGCCGTCTTCGGGCAGGCGTTCAACTACTCGGCGAACGCCACCCTCTCGCAGCCGCTGTTCCAAGGCGGGCGCGCGGTGTACGCCTGGCGGGGGGCCGACCGGGTGCGCAGTGCCACGCGGCTCGACGTCGCCGAGACCCGGGCGGCGCTGGCCGTCGACGCGCAGCGGGTGTACCTGAACGCGCTGTTCGCCGCGCGGCTGGCGCAGATCCAGCGTGACGGCGTGCGCCTCGCGCGCACGCGGGTCGCGCAGGTCGAGCAGCTCGAGGCGGGCGGACGGGCCGCGCGCTACGACGTGCTGCGTGCCCGGGTCGAAGCCGCCAACCTCGAACCCGTCGCGTTGCAGGCCGAGAACGAGCAGCAGCTCGCGGAGCTCGAACTCCGGCGCTTGCTCAACCTGCCCGCCGAGCAAGTGCTACTCCTCACCACCCAGCTCGACACGCTCACGGCCGCCGCCGCGCTGGACGCGGTCGCCACAGCGGACGTCGATGTGTTCGACCGCCCCGCCGTCCAGTCCGCGTCCCTGACCCTGCAAGCGCGTCGCGATGCGGTCGGGATCGCACGGGCGGAGTTCCTGCCGACGGTCTCGGTGTTCGTGCGTTCGGGCTTCTTGGCACTGCCGGCGTTGCCCGGCCTCCCCAATCGATGGGGCGTCACCTCGGCAGAGAACTGTCCCACGGGGTCACCAGCGACCCGCGTGTGTCAGAACGATGGTTGGTTCCGCGACGAGAGCTTCGGGCTGCAGGTCTCGTGGCCGCTGTTCGATGCGGGACGCGCGAAGGCCGGTCTCGATATCGCGACGGCACAAGCGCGGATCGCCGAGGTCCAACTGCGGCAACAGCGCGAGACCGTCACGCTCGAGGTGACGCGGGCGCTCGCGGAGCTGGCCCGCGCCCGCGCGGCCTTCACCGCGCGCCGGGCGACGGCCGCTGAGGCCTCCGAGGCCTTCGCGCTCGCCTCGCTGCGCTTCGAGCGTGGCATCGGGACCGCGCTCGAGGTCTCCGACGCTCAGTTGGCCTTCCTCACCGCGCAGGCGAACGAGGCGCGCGCCGTGTACGACCTCCATTTGGCCGTCGCCGAGCTTGCGCGGGCTCAAGGACGGCCCGTGCCGATCGCCGGCACCTCCACCCCCTACTCGGCACGCTGAATGCTCGGAGCCCCACGTTGGCCCGCCGCTTGGTCCCTGCTCACGCTGGTGAGCCTCGCGGGCGCGTGCGGCGACGCGTCACAGCCCGCCGCGGACGCGGGCGGCGGCCGTGGTGGCGCACGGCCGACCATCGTGCTGAACGCGAGCGATGTCCACGCGGTCGAGCGCACGCTGCTCGAGGCGACCATTCCGCTCGCGGGCGATCTGCGGCCCATTGAGGAGATCGTGATCCGCGCGCGGTCCGACGGCGATGTGCTGAACGTCCTCGTTCGCGAGGGAGACGCCGTGGCGGAGGGGGCGGTGCTGGCTCGGTTCGACATCGCCGAAGCCGAAGCAGCCGATGCCGCGGCCCGTGCCGAGGTGGCGGCGGCCGATGCCGAGGTCGCGGTGAACACTTGGAACCTCGAACAGGCGCGTGAGCTGTTCCGGGTCGGCGCGATCGCCGAACAGGCCCTGAAGGCGTCGGAACAGCTGGCGGTGGCGTCGGCCTCGCGTCAGGCTGCCGCGGCCGCGCGCGCGCGGACGACCGCGCTCGCGCTGCGCGACGCGGTGGTCGTGTCGCCGGCCGCAGGGACGATCGGCCTCCGCAGCGTGCAGTCGGGCGAGCGCGTGAGCCGGGGCGCCGCGCTGTTCACCGTGGTGCGCGACGACTCGCTGGAGCTCGCCGCGGCCGTGCCGGCGCGGCAGGCCTCGGCGCTGACCGTCGGACAGAGCGTCCGGTTCACGGCCGATGCCCGCGAGCTGCGCGGGCGCATCGCACGCATCAGTCCGTCCGTCGATCCCGTGACGCGCGCCGTCACGGTGTACGTGCGACTCGGGAACGCCGGCCGCGCCCTGCGGGCGAACACCTTCGCCAACGGCCGCGTGGTCAGCGAGACCCGCGCCGACGTGCTCGCGGTCCCCCGCGACGCGATCCGGCAGGGGCAGGCGGACGCGCAGCCCTTCGTGTATCGCATCGAGGGCGAGGACATCGCGGTCGTGCCCGTGCGCCTCGGGGCGACCGACGAGAGCCGGGGCGTGGTCGAGGTCCTCGAGGGGCTGGCGATCGGGGACCGCGTGATCGTCGGGAATGTCGGCACCATCGGTCGGGGGATGCGCGTTCAGCTCGTGGACGGCGATCGCCGCGACCCCAGCGCACGCTGACGGAGCAGCCCGATGTTCCTCTCGGATCTGAGCATCAAGCGGCCGGTCTTCGCGACGATGATGATGGTCACGCTCGTCGTGCTCGGGATCGTGGCCTACGACCGCCTGGCCGTCGATGAGTATCCCGACGTCGCCTACCCCATCATCGTGGCCTCGACGCTGTACCCTGGGGCGGGGCCCGAGGTGGTCGAGCGCGAGGTCACGACCCCGATCGAGAAGGCCCTCAACACCATCGAGGGCGTGCGCGAGCTGACGTCGACCTCGCGCGAGGGACAGTCCTTCGTGCGGATGCAGTTCGAGATCGGCGTGGATGTCCAGGCCATGCAGCCCGAAGTGCAGGCGAAGGTCTCGCGGATCCGCAGCACGCTCCCGCGCGACATCAACGATCCGGTCATCCTGCGCTTCGACCCCAACGAACGCGCGATCATCACGATCGGGGTGCGCTCCGGCGAACGGCCGATCCGCGAGCTGACGGACCTCGCCCGTGAGCTGATCGCGACGCGGATCGAGTCGGTGGCGGGGGTCGGCGGCGTGAACGTCGTGGGCGGGGCCCAGCGGCAGATCCGTGTGGAGCTCGACCCCGACGCCCTCCGGAGCTATGCGATCCCGCCGCAGGCGGTGGTCCAGGCGCTCGCGCAGGAGAACCAAGAGGTCCCCGCCGGCCGCGTGCAGCGCGGCGATGTCGAGCGCCTGGTGCGGATCACGGGGCGCGTGGACGAGCCGCGGGACTTCGCCGAGCTCACAGTGGCGGTGCGCGATGGTCGCGCGGTGGCGGTCCGCGACCTCGGCCGCGTGGTCGATGGCATCGCCGACCGTCGCTCCGCGTCGTTCCTCAATGACGGGCCGGCGGTGTCGCTCGAAGTGCTGAAGATCTCGGGGACGAACACCGTCGAGGTCGCCGATGCCGTGCGCGCGGTGGTCGAGCAGATCCGGTCGCAGTTGCCGGCCGATATCGAACTGACGGTGATCCGGGATGACTCGACGCGGATCCGCGAAGCGCTGTGGGACGTGCAGTTGACGCTGGTCCTGGGCGCACTGCTCACGATCGCGATCATCTATCTGTTCCTCAACTCCTGGCGCTCGACCGTCATCACGGGGCTCACGCTGCCCGTCTCGATCATCTCGGCGTTCTTCGCGATGTGGGCCCTGGACTTCACGATCAACACGATGACGTTGCTCGCGTTGTCGCTGGCGATCGGACTGCTGATCGACGACGCCATCGTGGTGCGCGAGAACATCGTGCGGCACATCGAGATGGGGAAGGATCACTACCGCGCCTCGCGCGAGGGGACCAGCGAGATCGGGCTGGCGGTGTTCGCGACGACGCTCGCGGTGATCGCGGTGTTCATCCCGGTGGCGTTCATGGGTGGCCAGATCGGGAAGATCTTCTTCCAGTTCGGTGTGGTCGTGGCCTTCGCGGTGTCGGTGTCCCTGTTCGTGTCCTTCACGCTCGACCCGATGCTCTCGAGCATCTGGCACGACCCGGAGGCCGAGCATGCGCGCGATCCCGACGCCCGGGCGCGCAATCGGAACCCCATCCGGGCGGTGGCCTTCGCCTTCGACGCCTGGTTCGAGCGACAGGCGGACGCCTATCCGCGCCTGCTCGCCTGGTGCCTGCGGCGGCGTGCGCTGGTGCTCACGGGGGCGGTCGGGTCGGTGCTCGTCGCGCTGGTGCTGCTCTCGCGCCTCGGCTTCACCTGGATGCCCGATTTCGACGGCGGGGAGTTCAACATCAACTTCCGGACGCCGCCGGGTTCGCGCATCGAGTTCGCCGAGCAGCGCGGGCTGGCGCTGGCGACCGCTGTGCGCGCCCTGCCCGAGGTGGACTTCACCTTCGTGTCGATCGGCGGCGGTGCCCGCGGTGGGCCCAGCAGTGGCCAGGTGTATGTGCGGCTCCGTCCGCGCCACGAGCGGAGCCGGTCGCAGGCCGAGGTGCAGAGCGAGGTGCGGCGGATCCTGCCGACGATCGCCGGGATCGCCGGGAATGTGACCGGGACCCCGACCATCTTCGGGGGCTTCCGCCAGCCGATCATCGTCAACGTGCAAGGCAACGATCCCGATCGCCTGAAGCTGGTGGCCGGTCAGGTCCTGGACGTCCTTCGGACGGTCCCGGGCCTCGCCGAGCCGACCTCGAGCGATGAGGGCGAGATCCCGCAGCTCGATGTGCGGGTGGACCGGCAGCAGGCCTGGGCGGCGGGCCTGGGACTCGAAGCGATCGCGGGGACACTCGCGCCGCTGTTCGCCGGGCAGCGGGCCACGGTGTGGCAGGACGAGCAGGGCTATTCGCACGACGTGGTCGTCGTCTATCCGGATGCGCTGCGCTCCTCGCCGGAGGACGTCCGGACGATCGCCGTGATGGGGACGGGCCGCGACGCGCGCAGCGGGCTGGCCACGGCCATCCCGTTGGTGCAGGTCGCCGATGTGGTCGCGGGCGTCGGTCCGCAGCAGATCGATCGCCGGGCGCTGGAGCGGCAGATCCAGATCTCGGCGGGGGTGGTCCCCGGGTATGCCATGGGCAACGTGGCGACGGCGGCTGAGGCGGCGCTCGCGCGCGCCAATCTGCCCCCGGGGTTCCGGGCGGTGTTCAGCGGCGACGTGCAGAACCTCACCGAGACCAAGAGCTACGTCCTCGAGGCCCTGATCCTCGCGGTGGTGTTCATCTATCTCATCCTGGCCTCCCTGTTCGGCTCCTTCGTGCAGCCCCTCTCGATCATGCTCGCCCTGCCGCTGTCGCTGCTGGGCGTGGGCCTCGCGCTGCACGCGACCGACGGGACGCTCAATGTGATGTCGATGATCGGGGTGATCATGCTGATGGGGCTGGTCACGAAGAACGGCATCCTGCTGATCGACTTCGTCAACCAGTCCCGGGCCGGGGGCGCGGAGCGGCTCGATGCGATCCTGGCCGCGGGCCGGATCCGGCTGCGGCCGATCATCATGACGACGGCCGCGATGGTGTTCGGGATGGTGCCATTGGCGCTGGCGATCGGCGAAGGGGCCGAACAACGCGCCCCGATGGCCCGTGCAGTGATCGGTGGCCTCATCACGTCGACGCTGCTGACGCTGTTCGTGGTCCCGGTCGTCTATACCCTGCTCGACGACTTGGCCACCGCCCTGCGGGGCCGCCGGGACGTCCCGTTCGAGGCGCCAGACCAGCAGGCGGTGACAGGCGATTGAGCCCGCACCTATTGACGCGGAGCGTGCGACCGCTTATTCGTCGCGTCAAGCAGGTCACTCACCACACACCGAACCCTTCTGGAGGCCTCGCATGCCGCGTGGCGACGCGTTGGAGCAGGAATACCGGTTCTCGGACCGGGATGACGAGGACGACCTCGGCTACGGCGGCGGTACCGGCTATGACGATGACGACGACGATGATGGGGGCTGGTCGCTGAACAAGGACGACAGCGACTCGCTCTGGGACAGCACCGACGACCTCGACGACGACGAGGGCGAAGAAGAGAGCGTGCTGCCCGAGGCGGCCGAGGAGGAGGAAGAGGACGCGGACGTGTTCGGGAGCGCGGCGGTGAGTGCGCCGCGTCGCGCACCGACCCCCAAGGCGGCGGCGCCGAAGGCCGCTCCCGCGGCCGCCAGTCCCGCACCAGCCAAGGCACCAGCGAAGGCAGCCGCGAAGCCGGCGGCGAAGGCCCCAGCGGCGAAGGCGGCACCCAAGGCCGCGGCACCGGCCAAGGCGGCGCCGAAGAAGACGGCCGCTCCGAAGAAGGCGGCGGCTCCGAAGAAGGCGGCGGCCAAGAAGGCGACCCCGAAGAAGGCCGCCAAGAAGGCGGCAGCGAAGAAGGCGAGTGCAAAGCCGGCCAAGAAGGCGGCGGCCAAGAAGGCCGCCAAGCCAGCGCCGAAGAAGGCGGCCCCGAAGAAGGTCGCCAAGAAGTCGGCGAAGAAGGCCACCAAGCGCGTGGTCAAGAAGGTCGCCAAGAAGCCGGCAAAGAAGGCCGCGAAGAAGGTCGTGAAGAAGCCGGCGAAGAAGGTCGTGAAGAAGCCGGCGAAGAAGTTGCCAAAGAAGGCGGCGAAGCGGGCGGTGAAGCGTCCCGCGAAGAAGGCGGCGAAGCGCGGCCGGTAGCCGCGACCGCACAGGTAGCGGACCGCGCGTTCGGCGACCCGTCCTCGATCGAGGGCGGGTCGCCGTTTCGTTTCACGGGACGCCGACGTAGGTTCTTGACGATGAGCTCCGCGGATCTGCGATCGCGCGATGCCCTGATCGAGATCGGCTTGGCCGTCGCCAGGACCATCGACCTCGATCGGGTACTCCACGAGGTGGCGACCCTGGTCGATCGGGCACTGCCCGGCGACGGCGTGGTGATCGCACTCGCCGATGACGACACCGCCGCGCTGCGTGCTCGGCACGGCGTCAGCATCGAACGACCGCTCGCCGAGCTCGAAGTGCTGCTCACCCCCCTGTGGCTCGAGGCGCTGGCCAATGGCCGGGCGATGGTGCAGCGGGCCGGCGACGGCCTCGCGATCACTGCGCCGATGGCGTCGACGGAGGGCGTGATCGGTGCGATCACGGTGTTGGGGGTGCCGCCGCAACCGGAGGGCGCCTATGCGGAGACCCTGCGGCTCCTCACCACGGTCGCCGCCCAGACCGAAGCGGCGATCGAGCGCGCCGAACTGGTCCGTCGCGTCGAGCACAAGCGGCGGCTCGAAGCCATCGGGGAGGTCGCTGCCGGGGTCGCGCATGAGCTGCGCAACCCGCTCTTCGGCATCTCGTCGGCGGCGCAGTTGTTGCGCTTCCACTCCAGTGCGGACCCCATCGTCGAGAAGAACGTCGGACGGATCCTCCGCGAAGTGGAGCGCCTCAATCGCATGGTCACGGCGTTGCTCGAGTATGGTCGCCCGCATGCGCTGCGCCCGGTCGCCGGCGATCCCGATGCGATCTGGGACGAGGTCATCGACGCGCAGCGCGCTCGCTTCGAATCCAGCGAGGTCACGCTGCACCGCAGCCGTGCCACTCCGGCGACCTCCATCCCGATCGACCCCGAACAGCTCAGCCAGGTGTTCTTGAACATCCTGGTCAATGCGCTGGACGCCGCCCCTGCCGGGTCGAGCATCACGCTCTCGAGTGCGTCGATGCCGTCGGGCGCGTGGCGGTGCCGCCTGCACAATGCGGGCCCACCGATCCCCTCCGAAGTCCTGCATCGGGTCTTCGAGATCTTCTTTTCGACGAAGACCGGCGGCACCGGGATCGGACTCGCGCTCTGTCAGCGGATCGTCGAAGAGCACCGCGGGACCATCACGATCGAGAGCCGCGCCGAGAGCGGCACCGCGGTCACCATCACGCTCCCGCCGAGCTCGTGAGCCGATCGATGCTGGTCGTCGATGACGACGACACGATCCGCGAGGTGTTGGTCGATCTGTTCAGCGGCGCCGGATGGGCCGTCGGCGCGGCGGCCTCCGGCACAGAGGCCCTCCGGTTCGCCGAACAGAACGCCCCCGATGTCGCGATCGTGGATCTGCGACTCCCCGACATGGGCGGCGTCGAGCTGCTCCACGCGCTGCTGGCGATCGATGCCGATGTGGGTGTGCTGATCCTGACGGGTCACGCCGATGTGCAGACGGCGGTGCGCGCGATGCGCGACGGGGCGTCCGATGTCCTTGAGAAGCCGGTGGATCTGGAGTCGGTGCAGGCCGCGGCAGAACGGGCTCTGAAGCTTGGCGCACTCGCCCGCGAGGTCAGAATGCACCGTGCGCGGCAATCATCGGAGCACGTCAAGACGACCATAGGGCCATCAACGGAACACTTGATTGCCTTGGCTGCTCGTAACCCAGACGCGCCGGTACTGATCACCGGCGAGACCGGCACCGGCAAGGGGTTCGTCGCCCGCGCGATCCACGATCGTTCCAGCCGGCGCGAGGCGGCCTTCGTCGAGATCAATGCGGCATCGCTGACACCGACGTTCGTGGAGAGCGAGCTCTTCGGCCACGAGCGGGGGGCGTTCACCGACGCCCGGCAGGCCAAGCGGGGGCTGCTCGAGATCGCGGACCACGGCACCCTGTTCCTGGATGAGGTCGCCGAGTTGCCGTTGGAGGTCCAGCCGCGCCTCCTCAAGGTCATCGAGGAGCGCAGCTTCCGGCGATTGGGCGGCACCCAGACGCTCCGGACCGATGCTCGCATCGTCGCCGCGACCCACGTGGCATTGCACGATGCCGTCTCCACGCGACAATTCCGCGCGGACCTGTTCTACCGGCTTCAGGTCTTGCAGATCTTCTTGCCGCCGCTCCGCGAGCAACTCGACGCGCTCGACGATCTCATCGCGCAGCTCCTGCCCCGCGGTGCCACGTTGTCGAGCGCCGCTCGGCGTGCGATCGGTCGCTACGAGTGGCCAGGCAATATCCGGGAACTGAAGAACGTGCTCTGGCGGGCATCAATCATGGCCGAGGGCCGAGCCATCCAACCCGGCGACCTGCTCCTGGAGGCTCCTGAGCAGGCCAGCAGCGAGAACGACTTGAGTCTTGATTCGGCCGAGAAAAAGGCCATTATCAGAGCACTGACAGCTCACAATGGCAACAAGACTCTCGCAGCGCGCTCACTTGGTATCGCTCGGTCAACTCTGGCTGAGAAGCTGAACAAGCTGGGACTTCGAGACTGACGAGTCCTGCACAACGGCATCGATACGTCCTGTTTTCGGTCGACTACCTTTCCGTTGCGTACGATTATCGGTCGATTGAACACAGGCATATAGCGGCTCAGAGTCTGCAAGTGGTTGCCTTTCAACCACTTGAGACCATGGGACGGCGTGGCACGGGACCTGCCACTGCTGTTGACCATGAATAGCTCCAGCACCGCGCCGCGCCGCGCCCAGATCCTGATCGTTGAGGACGAGCAGTCCATCCGGGACATCCTCGTTGAACTCTTCTCCGTGCTCGGTAACGAGGTCACGGCGGTCGAGTCCCTCGACCATGCGCTCGCCGCGCTCGCCGCCCGCCCCTACGACCTCCTGCTCACCGACCTGCGCCTTGGCGGGCGTCGAGACGGCGGGCTCCAAGTGATGGCCTCCGCCGGACTGCTGTCGCCCGACGCCACGGTCATCGTCCTCACCGCGTACCCGGATCAAGACAACCGACACGCATCGCTCCGGCTCGGGGCCGTCCACTTCCTCGAGAAGCCAGTCGACCTGCACACACTGGCCGACATCGCCGCCCGGAGCGGCATCAGCACCGCCGTGCGCACCGCCGAGCGACCCCCCGAGCCATCGCCCACGCTGAGCCAGCGATGAGGGGACGCCAGCAACAGGCTCGCGCCGTAGGGCGCTGTCGCGTTACTGTTGTATCCTATGGCTGAGAGTCCTGTCGCTCTGCTCCGTGCGCATTCTCGGCACGCCCCGTGGAATGCGCGTGGTCTCGCCGCGCATGCCACTGCCCTCGCCGATGCCGCCGGCATGCGACCCACCAATGCGTCGGCCCGCGCGGCGCTGTCCGCTCGTGGGGTGCGCTACTATGTCGCCAACGGTCTGCTCGACCGGCCCGACGGCAAAGGCACCGCCGCCACCTACGGCTACCGCCACCTGCTGCAGCTGCTGGCGATCAAGATCCGGCAGCGCGAAGGCCAGACGCTCGACGTCATCAAGCGAGAGATGGCCGAGATCGCCGGCGACGCACTGGAACGCCGCGTGGCGGCCGCCCTCGCACCGGCGCTCGGATCGCAGCCGCCCGTCACCACCGACCCCGATGCACCCCCGCTCGCGTGGCGTCGCATCACCGTGGCCGACGGGGTGGAACTCCATGTACGCGAGGATGTCGACGCCGCCCGCGACGAGGCGATCCTCGCCATGCGAGAGGCCGTGCGAGCGGCGTTGGGGCGCGAGGAATTGCGATGAGTGTCGACGCCTGGCCCTCTCTACGACCCGACTGGACCGGTCAGGCCGTAGTGGTGACAGGCGTCGCCAAGGCGGGACAGGCGGGTGCCGTCGTGGCACGCGCGTTCGCCGAGCACGGCGCGACGGTGCATTGCCTCGATCGGGACCCCATGGTCGAGGAGCGCGTCGCGGAACTTCGTGACGCCGGGCATCGCGCCGTGGCGCACGTCGCCGATCTCACCGATGCCCACGGGCTCCGCGCGTGCGCGCAGTCCATCGCCGCGGCGCACGGCAACGCGGTGCATGCGGTCGCTGCCATCGCAGGGGGATTCGGCTGGTCCGGCGCCACCGCCGACAGCGATCCCGACCAGCACCAGCGCCAGATGCTCATCAACGCGACCAGCGCCTGGAGCACAGCGCGGGCCTTCGTTGGGCCCGTGCGCACCGCGCGCGGCGCCTTCGTCTTCGTGAGCTCGCCCATCGTCCAGCCCGGCGCGGCCCGACCGGGGCTCGTCAGCTACGCGATGGCCAAAGGTGCCATCCTTCCGCTCGTTCGCACACTGGCCGCCGAAGAAGCGCCGCACGGCGTGCGGGTGAACGCGGTGGCACCGACGGCAATCCGGACCACGGACAACCTCGACGCGATGGGCCCGGACGTCCGCTATGTCGAGCGGGAAGAATTCGCGACCGTCATCCTCGCGCTCTGCACCCCCGCCTGGCGACGGGTCACGGGCCAGGTGATCGAACTCGCATGAGCGGACCGGCGCGGACTGACCGCGGTCGCGCCAGCAGCAGCGCCACGCGTCGTCGCGCGGGTCGCGCCATCAGCTTGGACCGCTCCCTCGAAAGCCTACCCCTGTTCCGCCTCTCGGACTCGGCCGACGACAGCGCGATCGTCCTCGCGCGCGACGACGGCTCCCGGTGGCGCGTCATCCCTCACCCCGGCGATCGCCTGCCGGGCACCTTCGACCAGGACGTGTACATCGAGCTGGTCCGGCGCTACCACGACGCCGGCCGACCGGCGGACGGTGTGGTCGTCTTCACCCTGCACAACTTCCTGCGATCGCTCGGGCGCCGCGTCGACGGTCGCACCTACGAGCAACTCCGCTCGGCGCTCACACGCCTGCAGCGCACGGTCCTGGAGTCGAATGGCGGTTGGTTCGATGCCACGTCAGGTACCCCGTGGACCGGGACGTTCTCGCTGCTGTCCGCGATCAAGATCGACCGCCGACGGGCTGTCGATGCCGATCAACTCGGTCTGTTCCCCGCGCTTCCCGCGAACGAACCTGGCGATGCGAGAGTGACACTCTCGGCGCAGTTGCGCGCCAATATCGAGGCAGAATACACATCCGTGATCATGCCTGCGCAGTATCTCGGACTGTCGTCACCGGTGGCCCGCCGCTTGTACAGACTCATCGCCGCGGTCGCCGCCGAGGGCAAGTCGCGCTGGGAACTCCCACTGCACACCGTCGCGGAACTGCTGCCACTGTCGCAGCGCTACCCCTCGCATCTGCAGCGTGTCCTGCAGCCCGCACACGAAATGCTGGTCTCGGCGGGCGTCGTACACCGGGCGACCCTCGACGCTGAGGGCCGCCAGTGGATGGCGATCTACGAATTCGACGCGGCGCGCTGAGCGCGGCGCCGGGGAACCCCCATCGCGGCACCGGTTATTGCGTTATCCTACCATCGTCGTCCCCCTCGCTCGCCCCCTGGCATTCTGATGCGCCGTCTCTCTCCCATCGTCATCGGCCTCGTCCTCGCGACGGTGCTCACGGGCTCGTACCTCGGCTCCCGCTCGGAGCGGGATGGGGCCCGGCTCTTCGATCAGGTCCTCACGCTGGTCCAGGATCGGTACGTCGACTCGGTCGAGATCAACGCCCTCTTCGAGAAGGCCGCGCGGGGGCTGGTCGCCGAGCTGAACGATCCCTACAGCGAGCTGCTCTCGCCCAAACAGGTCACCGCGTTCAACACCACGACCGGCGGTCGCTACGGCGGGGTGGGCATGCTGATCGAGGATCAGCAGGGCACGATCGTCATCTCGCGCGTCTACCCCAATACACCCGCCGAGCGCGCCGGCATCCATCCGGGTGATCGGATCGTTGAGGTGGACGGGCAGAGCACGCGCGGATGGAAGACCGCTCAGGTCTCGGAGAAGATGCAGGGTGAGCCCGGATCGGAGATCAAGGCGAAGTTCGCCCGCGTCGGCATGAGCGCGCCGATCGAGGTCACCTTCACCCGGGCCGTCATCCGTATCCCGGCCATCCCGTACACGCTCGTGCTGGACGGCGGTGTGGGCTACATCCCCTTCCAGACCTTCAACGAGACCTCGGCGCGCGAGCTCGCCTCGCAGCTCTCGGCCCTGCGCGACGCGGGCGCAACGCGCTTCATCCTCGACCTGCGCGGCAACGGCGGCGGATACCTCGATCAATCGCTCGAGGTCGCGAACCTCTTCTTGCCGCGCGGCGCGGCGATCGCCGCCGTGCGCTCGCGGGCAGAACCGGAATCACGCTACCTCGCCGAGAGTGCACCGCTACTGCCCGACGCGCCCTTGATCGTCCTCACCGACGGCTTCTCCGCGTCCGCCTCCGAGATCGTCGCCGGCGCCCTGCAGGATCACGACCGCGCACTGGTGCTCGGCACCACGACCTTCGGGAAGGGATTGGTGCAGTCCGTCTACCGCCTCGATGGCGGTTGGGCCCTCAAGGTGACCACCGGGAAGTGGACCACCCCGCTTGGGCGCACCATCCAGCGTCCGACCACCGGGGACGACGCCGAGACGCCCGACACCTCCGGGACGGCCGATGCGATCGCCGGGCGACCGACGTTCACCACGGCGGCGGGCCGTACCGTGTACGGCGGCGGTGCGATCCGCCCGGACATCGTGCTCCGGGCCGATACGATCACCACGCCCGAGCGCGTGCTGTTCGAGAAGGTCGGCTCGCGGCAGGAGTTCTATATCGTCAGCGCCGATCTCGCGCTCGAGCTCAAGGACCAGGTCCGTCCCGACTTCACGGTATCGGAAGCTTGGCGTAGCGAGTTCCGTCGGCGACTCATCGCCAAGGGCGTCGAAGTCGATGACGCGGTGTGGCGCAATGGCGTGGCGTACGTGGACCGCTTCCTCGGCAACCAGATCGCGCGCGTCGCGTTCGGCGATTCCACCGCGAAGCGGCGTCTGCTCGCCGACGACAACCAGCTCGCACGTGCGTTGGAGCTCATGCGCCGGGCCAACTCGCAGTCCGCCCTGTTCACCCTCGCCGCCCCGCTCGCGCGTGGTGGTGCCAACGACTGATCGATGATGTGGGTCCGCCCTTCCTGCCTGCTCGCGCTCGCGGGCGCGCTCGCCTGTACCGCGACCGATGCGCCGCCACCCGATGCGACCCTGCTCGCCGCACACGAGGGCGAGTCGCACCTCTCCGCGCTGCGGCAACTGACCTTCGGCGGTGAGAACGCCGAGGCCTATTGGTCGGCCGACGGGAGCCACATCACGTTCCAGTCGACGCGCGATGGCCGCACCTGCGACCAGCAGTACGTGATGCGGGCGGACGGCAGCGAGGTCCGGCAGATCTCGGTCGGCGGCAAGACGACCTGCGGGTACTTCTACGACAACGACCGGCGCGTCTTCTTCGCCGCCACGCATCACGCCGATACCGCCTGTCCCGCGCGCCCCGATCCCTCGGCCGGCTACGTGTGGGGGCTGGACCCCTTCGACATCTACACGAGCAATCCCGACGGCTCCGACCTGCGCCGCCTCACGAACTACGGCACGTACACCGCCGAGGGGATCCTCTCCCCCGACGGGCGTTCGATCGTCTTCACCTCGCTCAAGGACGGTGACCTCGACATCTACACCATGGACGTCGATGGATCGAATGTGAAGCAGCTGACCTTCACGGAGGGCTACGATGGCGGGCCGTGGTGGTCGCCCGATGGGACCAAGATCGTGTATCGCGCCCACCATCCCAAGGACAGCACGGAGCTCGCGGAGTACCGCGACCTCCTCGGGCGGAACATGATCCGGCCGAGCAAGGTGGAGCTCTGGGTGATGAACGCCGATGGGTCCGAGCAGCGGCAGATCACACAGCTCGGCGGCGCGAACTTCGGACCCTCGTGGACGCCCGACGGGCAGCGCATCATCTTCTCGAGCAACCATCAGAACCCGCGCAGCCGGAACTTCGATCTCTTCCTGATCAACCTCGACGGCACCGGCCTCGAGCAGGTGACCTTCCACCCGGAGTTCGACGGCTTCCCGATGTTCAGCCCGGATGGCACGAGGCTGCTCTGGGCCTCGAACCGGAATGCGGCGAGCGAGGGCGAGACCAACGTATTCGTCGCCGACTGGTCGCGCTGACGGAGCGGACGATGCCGGCCCTGCGTCTGGATCAGCTGGCGATCGGGGATCGCGTGCAGCACGAGCTGATGGTCCGTGCTCGCGAGCGGAAGACCGCGAAGAACGGCAGTCCCTACGAGATCCTGACGCTCGGCAATAGTTCGGGGGAGATCACGACGACCATCTGGTCCGAGGGACTCCCCGCGATCGAAGGGCTGCGGGCCGGACAGATCGTCCAGGTCATCGGCGAGGTGAGTGAGTACCGCGGACGGCGGCAGCTGGAGTTGTCGGCGCCGATCCGGGTGCTGCACGACGCCGCGGTGGATCTCGCCGACTTCCTGCCCACGACGGCGGTCGACGCCGTCTCCCTCTGGGACAAGATCGACCGCTGGCGCGCGGCGATGCCGACCGCGCTCAGGACGGCTGTCGACCTCTTCTTCGCCGACGATGCCTTCCGTGCGGAGTTCGAGCGCTGTCCGGGCGCACCGCGCGGACATCATGCCCAGCTGGGGGGCCTGCTGTTGCACACCGTGGAGGTCGCGAACATCGCGCGGCATGCCGCCCAAACGATGCGCGGCAACGTGGACCTCATCACGGCCGGCGCACTGCTCCACGACATCGGAAAGGTCCGGGCGTATTCCATCAGCGTCGCCGGGTTCGAGCACTCCACCGAGGGCCGGCTGCTCGGGCACATCGTGCTGGGGTCGCTGATGCTCGAGTCGCGGCTCGCCTCGCTCCCGCTGGAGGTCGTGTCGGAGGTCCAGCGGCTGGAGTTGCACCATTTCATCCAGTCGCATCATGGCATTCCGGAGTTCGGGGCCGCGGTGCGCCCCCTGACGCTCGAGGCTGAGTTGCTCCACTATGCCGATCAGTCCTCGGCCAAGGGCAACGACTTCACCGATGCGGTGGCCGACCGCGAGCTGTTCCCCACGGGCGACGAGTCATTCGCGGTCCGGACCAGTTGGCGCCTCGAGCGCCGTCCTTGGAAGCGCGACCACAGCTGGACATGACCCGGCGCGGCAGCGCAGTCGCGCGGCGCTGGCTCGCCGTGGAGGATCGTCTCTGCGCACTGATCGGGCGCGCGGAACACAAGTTGATGCGATACCCGGCGGGGACGCGCATCGTCCCGAGCCGGTTCGACCGGCAGATGGTCCGGCTGATGGTCGCGGTGTGTACCACCGTGCCGCTGGCACTGCTGTTACCGCGGGGCCCTTTTCGCCGCACCCTGCTCCTCGGAGTATTGGGCGCCGTGGTCGTCGCGATCTTTGTCGCGCTGGTGCTTGAGGCGCGCTCGCACACCCGCCGCTGATGCCACGCGACCCCTCAGCATACGACCAGCGGTATTTCGATCGTTGGTACCGTGATCCCGCGCACCGGGTCTTCACCGGGGCGGAGCGGACACGCCGGGTCGCCGCCGTGATCGCCCTGAGTGAGTACGTGCTGGGCCGACGTCTGCGCTCTGTGCTGGATATCGGGGCGGGCGAGGGGCACTGGCGCACGCCGCTCCTGCGCGCCAGACCATCACTGCGGTACGAGGGCGTCGATCCCTCACCCTACGTCGTCCAGCGCTTCGGTCGACGACGAGGCATTCGGCTCGGCGATATCACCACGCTTGATCCTGCGGACCTCCCCGGTCCCTTCGACCTGGTACTCGCCGTCGGCTTTCTCAACCTGCTCCCCCGGCCGGTGCTTCGGCGATCGCTCGACCGGATCGGCCCCTTGATCGGCGGTGTCGCGTTGCTCGAGCTCTTCACCGACGAGGAGGCGCTATCGGGCGATGTTCGGGAGTATCACCGGGGATCTGTGGCGAGCTACAGGCGAATGACGCGCGCTGCCGGGCTGGTCGGAGTCGGACTGCATCTCTATGCGAGGCAAGAACTTGCCGAGCACATGGGGATGTTGGAGCGAACGCGCTGAGGCGGGCCCCGCGACCTCTCCGGGCCTTCCGGAGAGTTGTGCACACGTTCGATCCGGTTCGCACATCTTTGATTACGGGACCGGTCGGGTTACTTTAGATAGAGGTGTCCGCGCGCGGCGACAAGCCGCGCCAGTTGCTTCTCGTTGGACGGAGTCGATATGCGCAAGCCGCGGCCCAACACCTACAACCCGGCGCAGGCCCTTCACCTCATCGCGTCCGACCGGGCGGGTGAGGCTCTCTCGTGTCCCTCGTGCTCCGGCAGTATCGAGCGCGAGCCGTCGGCAGTCCCGCCGCCGCCGCGGGCCCATGTGACACTCAAATGCGGGAATTGCGGGCGTTTCGCCCGCTACATCGCCGGAGCCGCGTAGCCCCATCGCGATCGGTACGTCAGTGTGACATGGTCCCACTGGCGAGCAGACACAGTCGGTCACATCCTTGACCTGTGGGCACGGATTGCCCCGCATACGTCTTCACGTATGGGGGCGTTTCGTGTCCCCGCTCTGTTCGTCCCGATCGCCGAGTCGGGGCCGATCCTTGTGCACGTGGTCCGTGGCGGCGACGGACTCAGACTCATCGCGTATGGCTCGCATTTCCGGAACGGTCAAGTGGTTCAACGATGCCAAGGGGTTCGGGTTCATCGCCCGTGAGGGCGGTCCCGATGTCTTTGTGCACTTCAGTGCGATTCAAGCCGGCGGCTTCAAGACGTTGGCGGAAGGCGACGCTGTCGAGTTCGAGATCGTGCAGGGGCAGAAGGGCCCGCAGGCGGCAGATGTCGTGAAGCAGGGCTGATCGACACGCTGCGGAACGCACAGGGCCTCGGGACCGGTTCGGTCCGAGGCCCTGTGCGTTGGCCCACGGTCCCTGCCGCCGCGCTCACGCAGCGACGCGGCGCTCAGCCGACGGGGAAGTCAAAGCGGATCGCGCGGGCGCTCCCGCGACGCCCGCGCGGTCTGGGAGCGAGTGTGAAGAGCTGTGCGGGACGGCCGCGTCCTTCGGAGCGCCATTCGTCGGTCGGGGCGACCAGCGCCGCTCCTGCGAGGGCGCGGCGGAACGAGGCTTTGTGGACGGAACGCCCCAGCAGCGCCTCATACACGTCCTGAAGCGACGAGAGCGTGAACAGCGCGGGCAGGAAGGCGAAGGCCACCGGCGTGTGATCCAGTCGCTGCTGGACGTGGGTGTGCGCTCTCCTGATGAGCGTCCGATGCCGTGCCGGCAGATCGGCAGGGAGGTCGTCCAGCGCGAACCAGGCGGCTTCACCGGTGGTCGGTGTACCGCGAGGTGCGACCGTCACCCACCCGACGCTCAGCTCCGCGCCCAGCGGATGCCCGGGGTCGCTTGCCGCTCCGACCTGCTCGAGCCAGGCCGGCGTGGCCCCGACCACGAAGCTGGCGAACCGCGTCCCCGCCGCCACGATATCCTCGCCACGCGTCCACGCGGCTGTCGGGAGCTGCCAGGGCCTGCCGGCCGCCGGCGGGGACACCAGCAGGACCGCCAAGCCTCGCTCGTCGATGGTGAACGCAACGAGATCGAGGGCGCAGAACGGGGCGAGCGAAGCAGAGGGCGACGAGCGAGGGCGAACGGCCATGCCCTCATTTTATTATCAGTACGCTACTTATTCAAGGGCCCCGTACCGCGCGCATCACGCCATCGCCCCGGACCGCCAGCGGCGGGATCGTGATCGGCAATCGCCCGGTGATCGCCGCCCGACCGGCCAACGCGCGGGCGGCGGCACGCTGCGTGGCCGGTGTGCCGCTCCATCCCACCAGATAGCTCGGCGCTGCCGGGACCTGTTGCAACAGGTAGGGATTGCCGAAGGCCACGAGGATCGCGCCCGCCCGCGACGTCGCGACGCTGGTCGTGAATTCCACGAAGTCTCGCGACTGTTGGATCGTGGCGGCGTCCCAGCGCTGGGCGACGTACGAACTCACGATGACCGCATCGACCGAGTCGGCGGCGGCACGCGCGGCCGCGAAGGTCGAACTCGAGGGCGCGTCGGAGTCCACGAACACGGAGCGGACGCGGTAGCCGTCGGCGCGGAGCGTGGCGTCGAAGCTCTGCCCCGCGAGCAGATCGCTGCGCCGCGCCACGGTGACACTGAGCACGCGCGCGGCGGGTCGCAGCGGCACGAGATCACGGTCGCGGACGAGGGTGAGCCCACGCGCGGCCAGCGTGTCGGCGAAGGCGAGATGTTCCGGCGCACCGACGATCTCGCGCAGCGCGCCGGCATCGAGGCGGGGCCTCGTCGTGAGTCCGATCGACGCCTTCGCCCGCAGGACCCGGCGCGCCGCGTCGCGCACCCGGGTCGCGGGGATCCTGCCACTGCTGACGCCGGCGACGATCGCGTCGATCGCCACCGTCACATCCTCAGGCTGGATGAGCACATCGGCGCCTGCCAGCACGGCACGTACCGCCGCCTCGCGGCCGCCGAACCGGTCGATGACGCCGCGCATGTCCATCGCATCGGTGATCGCGAGGCCATCGAAGCCCAGCGCGTCACGCAGCAACCGCCCGATCACGAGCGGCGAGAGGGTCGCGGGGACCCCACTCGTGTCGAGCGCAGGCAGATCGCCATGGAACGTCATCATGGCGCCGACCCGTGCCGCGATCGCCGCACGGAATGGCACCAGCTCCACGCTGTCCAACCGGGCGCGCGAGACGCGCACCGTCGGAAGCGCGAGGTGCGAATTCACGTCGGTGTCGCCGTGCCCGGGAAAGTGCTTGCCCGTCGCGATCATGCCGTGCTCCTGCACGCCGCGGATGAACGACGCCCCCAGCCGGGCGACCTGCGCCGGATCCTCACCGAACGAGCGGACGTTGATGACCGGATTCGCGGCATTGTTGTTCACGTCGAGCACCGGCCCATACACGATGTGCGTGCCCAGGGCGCGGCCCTCGCGCGCGGTGATGCGTCCCAACTCGTAGGCCAGCGCCGTGTCGTTCGCCGCGCCGAGGGCCATGGGCGGCGAGGTCCACGTGGCCCCACCGAGCTCGATGCCGTTGGGCAGGAACACCCCACCGCGCGCACGCATCCCGGCACCCGTCTCGAAGTCGGCGGCAAAGAGCAGCGGCACGGTCGCCACGGACTGCAGCGCCTCGACCTTCGCGGCGAAGTCCAGCGGCGAGCCCACGGAGATCGTGAAGCCGCCGACACGCTCGACCTGCACCTGATGCAGCATACGCTGCCAGCGCTCATCCGCGGCGTTCTGGAAGTCCCCGAGGATACTCGGCCATACCATCTGCGCGACCTGTTCCCGCAGCGACAATGTGGCGAGCGTCTGCTCCACCCACAGGGAGTCGCGGGCGGCTGCCACGAGGCTTGATGAGGCGGTCGGCGCGGCATCGAGCCGCGCACAGGCCACGGCCACGACGGTCCCGCCGAGTGCGAGACCCGCGCGCAGGAGCAGACGCGCGCGGCTCACCAATTGATGGTCCCCTGCTTGGAGGTGTCGACGTCCTCCGCACGACCCGTCTTGAACAGGAAGGCGTCCATGTTCTTGGTCAGGAACTGGCGCGCCTGGGGATCCATGACGTTGAGGCCATAGTGGTTGATGAGCATGGTCTGCTGCTTCAACCAGTCCCCCCAGCACGGTTGGCAGGTCCCCTCGAGGATGCGCGCTCCGATGGCGCCGGGAAATGGGGCCTTCTCGAATCCATCGCGCGTCTGGCCGCAGCGCTGGCAGGTGACGTCTGGCATAGCTCCTCGGAAATGGGGTGGGTCGCAGCGAAATCTAGGCGGTTGGCCACGATGTCGCCGCTGCCAAGACACTGGTGGCGGATGCTTGGCCGTGCCAGATGGCGTTATGTTTTACATCAGCGCGTGCCAAGTTTGGGTCATATTGTCTGAATTTTCCACCAAGCCCTTGCGACTGGACGACTTACGTCGACACAGAAGACGAATCCTGTTTGACTGTATTGATTTGAGTCATATGATGTATATTGTCACTATAACCTATTGCAATATAACAACTTAGACTATAACTTTGCGTAGAGAGACCGATACTCACTGGCAGATACCGCCACCAATTTTATGTCACTCTACCCGAAAGTACTCGTCAGCCGTCACGAAATTGTTCGTGGCATCAGCCGTGCGCTCGCGATCGGAGCCATTGCTGCGGCTGCGTCGATCGGCCTCTCCGCCGATGCGGTCGAGGCGCAGGCCAAGGGTGGACGTGAGTATCAGCGTGTCGCGCAGCAGCTGAGCGTCGCGATCCCGGAGGCAATCATCCTTCGCGAGCAACACGTGATCGCCGAGCGCGTGGTCGATGGCATGCTCGAGCGCGACATCGCGGTGCGCGTGGGCGGCAACGTCGCGATCCGGCTTGAGGTCGCGCCCCTCGGTGCAGAGTCCGTCGGCGCACGCGTGCAGGACGCCTCGGGAGCGTGGGTCGAACTCGACCGTGTCGTCGAGGTCGCGCGCGTGGAGCGCGGCGCGATGCACGACCTCCAGGTCAAGGTCCGCGTCCCACTGGGCCAGGACGCGCAGCCACTCCTGCGAGCGGTCCGGGCGTACTGATCGCGGCTCAGCTCGCCGTCAGCATCACGACGAGGGTCATGGTGTACTGCCCGGGCGTATCGACGGCCAGGTTCCACATAGTCCGCAGATAGAGCGGGATCACCGTGCCGTTGGTCGCTGAACCCGACGCGACCGGCGCGTCCGCGGTCGTCAACAGCGTGTATGGTCCCCCATCGATCAGCGACCAGCGCAGGTCGCCCACGGGCTTGTTCCCCCGCGGCGCGACCGACACCACCGTCTGCGATGCGGACCACAGCGCGCTCCCGCCACGCACGACGACACTCCACGGCCGATTGCCGTGGACGGTGATCACCGGCCCCGGATCGTCACGATACCCGAGTTCGAAGTCCGCGAAGGTGGGTGCGCCGAGCGAGGCCGCCGACACATGCACGCGGACCAACGTGCCCACGGTGAGGGAGACGGGGACATCGACCGCGCACTGCTGGCTCGAGTGCGGAGGGGAGCTGGTGACCGTGCACGCCTGCGCGCGCAGCGCGGGCGACGCCACCAGCAGCAGCGCCCCCACCACGGCGGCACGTCGTAACCGACTCATCGACGGACCATCGTGAACGGCCCGGACGCGATCGGGGGGATCGACGTCGTCCACGATCCCACGATGGAATCGTGACGCAGCGTCCCGACATGCCGCCGCGAACCCGAGGCGAACTCGAGCGTGAGATCGAGCGTGGTCCCCCCAACGAGCCGCCCGGCCGCCAACGCCGCGACCGTCTGCGATGCGCCGCCGGGATCGCGCTCGACGCCTTGCATCGCACCGGTGATCGCGCCCGCACTCGCACCACTCAACTCGATCTGCCCATCGATGGCGGCCAACGACGGGGTGCGCTGCGTCGCCTGGTACTGCCACACTCCGGCCACGGTGTTCGGACCGGCGTCCACACTGTCGGATGCCGCACATCCGAGTGTCACGAGGAGCGAGGCCGTCAGCATCGTCGGACGCATCATGTGGGACCCTGACCGCCAGCGCGAACAGGCGTGGTCTGCCCCGATTGTCCGCCCTGCCCGCCTTGGCGACCAGGCGGGATGAAGATACGCACGGGGCGCGGTCGCAATGGCAATACCACCTCGCTGGCCCCGGCCGACGGATCGACGGTGACCTCGGCAGTCGCTGCGGAGAGGTCCACCGGCTCCATCAGACGGATGAGCTCGAGACTCACGCGATAGTCCCCGGGCGGCAACGCATCGAATCGTGCTCGACGCCCGGCCTTGGGGACCACGCGCCACTGGCGACCGGCCACATCGGTCGCGACCACGACCACGCCATCGTCGGGGAGTGACACCACCCGACCCAGCGCATCCGGCTGCATCGAGACCTCGACCTCGAGACGGCCAGCGGGCACCACGCCGAACCAGTCGCTTCGTCCACTGCTCTGACGTCCGAGCACCCAGCCCAGTGGGATCGTCGACTGATCGATCACCGGCATCTCGCCGAGGCTCGACGCCGTGTGGAACTCGTAGCGCCCCTCGCGGTCCGTCACGGCGAAGCTGCTGCCACGGCGCAGCACCACGCCGGCGAAGCCTGGCTCCTTCGCATCGCGCACGCCGTTGCCATTGAGATCCTGGTACACCACGCCGGTGACGCCGCTCGGGCGCCCGGAGACCGAGGGCAGCCGCAGGTCGCTCGTGACCTGCACCGCCGTGACCCAGGGCGAGCGCGCGCCCGATCCCGCGATGACGACCGGATTGCGCTCACTCTCGATGCGGACCACGTAGCGATCCGTCACCCGGAGCCGGAGCCCGAGGATCGCGGTCGTCATGGGCCGCTGGACGCCGCCGGCAGACATCCAACCCGCCTCGGCATGGAACACCGCGAACCGACCGAACGGTCCCAGGGGAACGTCCGAGATGCGCCCCGTGACATTCCGCGTGTTCGCCGCGAAGCCGGCACCGGGCCCGACCTCATCGAGGGACGCCTGCGCCGAGACCACCGCGAAGGGCAAGCGGGACAGCACGGTCGCCCGGGCCCCGAATCGGCTCGCGGACGCATCGGCGCTCGGGCCACCCACCGGGCGGAGCGTCTGTGTCACCGCGCCTCCCGTGGCGCCGAGACTGATGAACACGCGCTCCACCGAGTGTTGCAGCGAGAGCAGGCCATTGCGCTCGATCAGCCCGCTGGTCGCGATCGCGTCGTCGCGCTCGAACGCGCGAAGCGAGGCTCCGATATCGAGCGTGGTGCGCGCCGCAAGCCGGATCGATGGTCCCGCCTGCAGGCCGTAGGTGCGCACCGCCTGCCGATCGCCGGTGGCATCCTCGACGCGGAACATCGACACGCGCCACGGCGCACGGCTGGTCGTCGCGAACCCGCCGGTGAACAGCAACTCGTCAGAGGCCCGTGCGAACGCGGCGGACCCACCCGGGGTCGTCGTGTAATTCAGCTCGGCATGATAGGACTCGGCCACGCGCATCGTGCCGACATCGACGCCGAGCCCCCTGGCATCGGAGGTCGCGCGATACGCCAGACCGAGGCGACTCCGCTGCCCCGCCACCATGCGCTCATGCGTCACGCCGGCCGCATCGAGCGCACGGTCGACGGTCGACCTGTCCCGCAGATGCGAGGCACTGATCGTCCACGCCGTCGAGTCCTCGAAGCGTCCATCGAGGACGACGCCGATCATCGGGTCCGTCGTCCGACTGCCATCGCCCGCGGGACTGAACGGTCGTGCCGCCCCGACCGCCCCCTGCCACGCGCCGATGCGCATGGTCAGATCGACACCATCACCCGCGGTGTTGAACCCCGTCAACGTGCTCGTCGGCACGAGCGTCGGCCCGAGCCCCGCGCTCCACCGCTCATCGAAGACGCGGACATAGCGCGCCCCGCTGACGAGTCCCGTCCGCGCGGCGCCACGCTGCAGGGCGCCACCGATGCGCGGGGCCAACACCGTCTGCGCGTCCACCCGGGCGCTCCCCCAGACCGGTCCGCGCAGGGCGAGCACACTACCGGTGAGCGGTGCGAGGCCCGGCGCGAACACGGACGCGGTCGAGACGCTGAGGATCGGGGCGCCCGCTGTGCGCCGCGCCGCGCGCTCTGCATCCACCGAGAGGATCAGCCCCGCATCACCCGCGGTGGACCCATCGGGGCGCGTGAGCTCGACGCTCAACCCCTGATCGCCCGGACTCACCGTCGTCGGCACCGTGCCTCGGTACTCGATCCGCTCGCGCGCTCCGGGCTGCAGCACGACGACCGCCGTAGCGGGGCGCACGACCCCCCAGCCCGCCGGTGCACGCACGCTGAGCGCCAACGTGTCCACGACATTGCCGCGGTTCATCACCGAGAACGCGAACACGAAGCGCTCGGCCGGTCGCACCCCGAGTCGCCCGGGCTCGATGTGGGCGGTGGTGGCGTACACCGACGTCACCTGGGCCACCAGTGGCACGACGATGCGCACGTCGCCGGCGACGAACTGCACGTCGCCGATGCTCTGCTCACCGGCAAAGACGCCATCCGCCACGCTCACGGTGAAGATGAGCTCGCGAAGACTCGCCGACGCGCGAAAGCCGCCCGAGGTCCGGCCGATCAATCGAAAACCGGGGCGCACGGTGGCGACGTACCGCACGGAATCGCCCGCTGGCAGCTCCGTTGGCACCGGGACCTGAAGGACGCGGAACTCGCCCGGGGTGAGGTCGATCCGAAGGGTCGGGTTGACCCGCAACGAGGCGGAATCGCGCTCGACCGCACGGATCGGTCGACCCGCGCCCGCGAGTGTCCCGCGGACCGGGCGAAGCGCCTCCTGCGCGTCGAGAGCGGACGCGACCCAGACGAGTCCGGCGGCGACCGACCACCGGAGGTACTGTCCGACCCGCATCACGGAACGGTCTGGATGATCGTGAGCCGCACCGTCGTGGAGTACGTCCCCGGCGGGGTGGAGGTCCACTGCAACAGCGTGCGGAACTCAAGCGTACCGGAGAGACCGGGATCGGAGAACGACGTGGGTCCCTGCACGATGACTGGTGATGTCGTCAGGGCGACGAAGCCCGGCGACGCCACGCGCTGCCAGCGGAGATCACCGATCGGCTTCCCATTGCCGAGCGTGGTGGTCAGCGCGTGGATGTACATCGTCACCGTGCGCGACTGATTGGCCCCCTGCCGCGCGATGGTGTAGTTGAGCGCGGTGCTCGCGTTGACGTAGCCGTCGTCGTAATGCGCGGCGGTCACCGTCGGGAAGGTGACGCTGCCCGTGACCGTCAGCGTCGTTGCGATGGATGGCCCCTGCGCGACGACGATGCCGGACATCAGCGAGAGCGCGCCGATGGCCCGCCACAGCGACCGGAACATCAGCGCTCCTGCGGACCGATCTCGACGTCGAGCTGCGCGGCAACCCGCTCGGGCCCGCCGGCGTCGAGCAACACCAGTCCCACGTAGCGTCCGGGAGCGACACGCGGCATCGGGATCACCAGCCGACGGGTGGCGCCCGGGAGGACGGGGAACGCCTCGATCGCGGTGGTCCCCGCGACACTGTTGTCGAGTCGACGCAGCTCGAGCACCCCGCCGGGACGCGCCTGCAGTTCGCCCGTGGAGCCCACGTACACGACCGCGACGGGCCCGCGCACCGTGCGCTGGTCGATCTGCAGCGTCGTGTCGGCCAGGACATAGGCCGAGTCGATGGAGACGTCGCGGCGCGCGCCCGCCGGCTCCACGTAGATCTTGATGCCGGTCTTCACCACGACCTGCAGTTGCACCGCCCCACTGTCCGACACCATCTGCGGGGCCTGCGACAAGGTCAGCAGGGACCAGCAGACCGTGGCCGGGGCATCGTCCGCGAGCACGACGCGCACTTGCTGGGTCTGCCCTGGCTCGATGCGCAGCGCGGCCGGGAACACCGACAGCGTGTTGCGACACGACCCGCGCGTCGTACCCAGGGGGAGATATTGATTCGTCCCGGCGAGATCCCGCTCCCAGTCCATGAACTCCGACGAGAGCGTGATCGCGTCGCTCCCGACATTGCGCATCGTGACCGTCCCGACGCGCCCAGCGGCGTCGGGACGGAGGAAGACCTCGAGATTCTCGACTTCGAGCTGCGCGCGCGCCGGGCTCGCGGTCACCGCGAGCGCAACGGCCACCATCGCAGCGACGCGGAGCGAACGCCCGCGGCGCCTCATCGACAGCAGACCGTTGCGCACGACAGTCGCGCTCAGCTCGCCGTGAGGACGTACGTGATGGTCAGCGTGTACGCGCCCGGCGGATCCGTCAGCTTCCAAGTGGTCAGCAGGGACACCTCTTGCGCGTGACCGGAGGCGTCGTAGCCGCCCGGCGTCCCGCCGCTGATGAGCGTCGCGGCCGTGTTCGACAACGCCGTCCCACCCGTCGGGAACACCCCGGCCTTCCACAGCACGTCACCGATCGGCTTCGAATTGTTCCAGGCGCCCGCGATCGTGACGGACCACGGCACGTTCGCCGCCACACGCACCGTCGCGATGCTGTTGTTGGTGCGCTCCTGCTGGCCCGCGCTGAGCTCACTCTCCGAGGCGTCGACCCAATTCGGCGCCGCGATCGTCGTCGCCGGCGACGCCGCATTCAGGCGCGCGAAGTACGGCACCGTCACGGTGAGCGGCTGCTGCACGTTGCACGTGCCCGCCGACGTCCGGTCACAGGAGAACTGCGCCGAGGCCTGCATGGGGACCACGACCACCGCCGCGCTCAGCGCAGCCACAGCGAAACGCTTCAACATCATCTTCAACGACCTCCAAGGGTGAGTTGCTTCGAGCTACGATTCCATGTGTACGAGACGACCAGTCGGCGTCGCGCGTCAAACTTCCTGTCACTGACGTGCAAAGCGACACTCGCGTGTCGCCAATCCCGAAAGCTACACCAACCCGAATCGGATTCCAAGCGCGGAGGTTCCGCTCGACCGTGCGCAGCACGCCACTTGCTCGCAGTCACATCCTACCATGTGATACAACGCACATCGCACTCACTGTCGCATAATCGAACACTCGCACTCGACCGGCGCCTACGCGCGAGCCGAGAGCCACTCCCCCACGACCGCAAAGAGCGCATCCCGCCCAGCGTCCGCCGCCACCACATGCCCCACGTCGTCACGCCACAACAGCGTCTTGTCCACGGCGCCTAGCCGCGCGAACCCGCGACGCGCCGACGCGCGGGACACCCGGTAATCCTCGCGGCCCTGCACCATCAGCACGGGACTGCGTAGCGCCCCGGACACCGCGCGCGCGCCATCCACCACGCGGCGCAACTCGTTCACCGTCTCGGGCGTGAACGCCCCACCGCCCAGCGCCTCGGCGCGTGCCACCGGATCCAAGATCCCTCGCGACGGATCGCCCCGCAACGTCGGCATCGCCAAGCGCACCACGGGCCACAACCGCGACACGGCCCGCGCCGGCATGCCCATCGACAAATATGGGGCGAACAGCACGACCGCTGCAGCCGGCCGCTCCACCGCGAGCGTGACCGCCAGCGCGCCCCCCATCGACTGGCCCATCAGCACCGGCGTCGCATAGCGCGCACAGACCGCCTGCCACGCCGCGCGTGACGCCGCCCACCAGGCCTCCGCCCGACCCTCCGCCGCGAACACCTCGGGACCTCGCCCATGGCCGGGCAAGAGCGGCGCGTGCACGCCCCAGCCCGCGGCATGCAACCACTTCGCCAGCGCGCGCACCGATTGTGGCGTGTCGTTGAAGCCGTGGAGCAGCAGGGCGCCGCGTGGTCCCGGCGCGTCCCACACGATCGGCTCCGCGCCCACCAGCACCCCATCGGGATGACGCGGCCGCGGATCCGACACCGCTCAGTACCGGGCGACGGAGGGGTCCACCTCGACGCTCCACGCATCGATCCCGCCGGCCAGGTTGGCGACCCGCGTGTACCCCGCGGAGCGCAACCACTGCGCCGCCTGCTGGCTCCGCATCCCGTGGTGACAGAGCAACACCAGGTCGCGATCGCGGGGAAGCGAGGCGGCGCGCTCGACCAATTGCCCCAACGGCAGCAGTTGCGACCCCGCCACACGCGCCACCTCGTATTCCCAGGGCTCGCGCACATCCACGATCAACGGGGCGTCGCCCGCCGCCAGGCGCTGCGCCAATGCGCGCGGCGACAGCTGGACGATCGCGTCCCCGTGCGGCGCGGCCGGACGCAGGCCGCAGAACGCCTCGTAATCGATAAGCGTCGTTTGCTCACGGGTCCCGCAGACCGGACACGCCGGGTCGGGCCGCACCGCGATGCTGCGGAACTGCATGCGCGCCGCGTCCACCAGCAGCAGTCGGCCCACCAACGGGTCCCCAACACCCGTGAGCACCTTGATGACCTCGGTGGCCTGGATCATCCCCACGAGACCGGGGAGCACCCCGAACACCCCCGCCTCCGCGCAGGTCGGGATCAGCCCGGGCGGCGGCGGCTCGCGAAAGAGACAGCGATAGCACGCCGACCCCGGCACACCGAACACCGACACCTGCCCGTCGAAGCGCTCCACGCTGCCGTACACCACCGGGACCCTCGCCAACACGCCGGCATCATTCACGAGGTAGCGGGTCGCGAAGTTGTCCGAGGCATCGACGATCAGCGTGTAGCGCCGCACGAGGTCCATCGCGTTGTCGGCGCGCAATGCCTCGGCGATGATCTCGACCTGGACATGCGGATTGATGTCCGCCAGCCGGTCCCGAGCCGACTCGACCTTCAAGCGCCCGATGTCGGCGCTGCCATGCAACAACTGGCGATGCAGGTTCGAGGCATCGACCACATCGAAGTCCACCAGCCCGATGGTCCCCACCCCCGCCGCGGCGAGATACATTGCCACCGGCGAACCCAACCCACCGGCCCCGACGATCAGCACGCGCGCCGCCCGGAGTCGTGCCTGGCCCTCGATGCCGATGCCCGGCAGGCGGATCTGGCGCGCATACCGCTGGAGCTCTTCCGACGAAAGCATATGCCGAAATATACCCTGCTCCTCTGCGCCCTCGGCCTCGCCAGCACACCGGCGGTGTCCCAAGTGCGCGCGCGCGACCTCGGCCTGCGCCCGGGAGTGTTCGCCCCCGGCCCGCACAACGCGATCACCGACGTCGCCGGCGTGACGGTCGGCCATACGACCATCATCGACGGCGACTCCGTGCGCACCGGCATCACGGCGATCCTGCCACACGGCGACGATCCGTATCAGTCGCGCGTACCCGCCGCGATCCATGTCGGCAACGGCTTCGGCAAGTTGCTGGGCTCCACGCAGGTCAATGAGCTCGGCGAGCTCGAGACCCCCATCTTGCTCACGTGCACCCTCTGCGTCTGGCGCGCGGCCGATGCGATGGTCGAATGGATGCTCGCGCGGCCGGGGATGGAGCGCGTGCGCTCGCTGAATCCCGTCGTGGCCGAGACCAACGACGGACGTCTGAACCCCGCGATCCGGGCGCGGCCCATCACCGCCGCGCAGGTCCAGCAGGCGCTCACTGGCGCGCGCAGCGGCCCCGTCGCTGAAGGCAGCGTGGGCGCCGGCACCGGGACCAGTGCCTTCGGATGGAAGGGCGGGATCGGTACCAGCTCCCGCATCCTGTCCGAGCGTCTGGGTGGCCACACGGTGGGCGTGCTCGTGCAGACGAACTTCGGTGGCCTGCTGACGATGGGGGGCGTCGAACTGTGGCGCACGCTCGGCCGGCACGGCTATGCCGCGGAGGCGCGCGCGCAGGCCGACAGTGGCTCGGTGATCGTCGTGATCGCCACCGACGCGCCGATCTCGGATCGCAACCTGGCGCGGCTCGCCAGCCGCGCGATGCTCGGGCTGGGTCGCACGGGGTCGTCCGCGTCGAACGGCAGCGGGGACTATGTGATCGCGTTCTCGACGCACTCCGCCGTGCGGCGTGTGGCGACCGCACGGCGGCATAGCATCACCGAGCTGGCCAACGAAGAGATGTCCGCGCTGTTC
Organism: uncultured Gemmatimonadaceae bacterium; assembly: GCA_964503275.1. GTDB lineage: Bacteria > Gemmatimonadota > Gemmatimonadetes > Gemmatimonadales > Gemmatimonadaceae > DASRAP01. Next base: position 63,798 of record CAZCZO010000003.1, read on the forward strand.
CAGGCCGTGGTCGAAGCCACCGAGGAGTCGGTGTACAACTCGCTGACGATGGCCACGACGGTGCGTTCACGCGGGGGGACCGTGGAGGCACTGCCCCTGGACCAGGTGCGATCCCTGCTTCGCGCCGCAGGGATCGGGCCGCGCTGACGACACACGCCGCGCGCCAGCCCGTGCGCGGCGTGTGTCGTCAGCGAGCGACCTCGCTCAGCGGGTCAGTGCGGCCCGTGCCGCGTCGAGCTGTGCGCTCGCCGCATCGAAGCGCGTGGCGAGGTCGCGGATCTCGCTGGCGACCAGGGCCGCATCGCCATAGCGCAGGGCCTCGTTCACCGAGGGGAAGGTCATGGTCGCATAGCCGTTGTCCACATCCGACGCGTAGATGAGGTTGCGATACCACGAACGCGACCGCAGGCCCTCGGGGCGGGTCAGCGCGCGCTCCACCCCGAGCAAGGCCTGATTCGCGCGCTGCAGCGCCGCCGGGGCGGGATCGTCGCGCAGTGCCGCATCGCGGCTCGCACTGAACGCACTCGCTGCCCGCGCGAAGCGTTCCAGGGCCGCGCGAAGCGGGGCCGCGGCCGCATCACCTGACGCACGCGCGACCGGCTCGGCGAAGCGCTGCATCGTGCGGGCGAACTCCACGTAGTCGTAGGGGAGCACATCAGCATTGGCGAGCCGCATCATCATGCCGGTCGCGATCCGCGCCGCCGCCGCGTGCCTCGTGAATCCTGGATCGCCGAAGCGCGACATCCACCAGTAGGAGTCGTAGGCCGAGTGGTACACGCCGCCGCTGCCACCGAATCCCCAATCGGCATGCGGGATGCCCAGGTGGTTGTAGAACCCCGCGAAGTCCGATCCGCCACCCGGGTCACCCATCGTGGGCACCGCGGCGGGGTCCGTGAGCCCGGCCTGCTGCCGCCAGCGCGCATACACGCTCAGCGTATCGCCCGGATAGGGCACGGTGGTCATCACATCGCGCAGGGTCGCGCGCAGCGACGGCGAGCCACCGCCGCCCACCCGCGGGCCCTGCGCAGCGACGTCCTGATTCAGATACGCGACTGCGCCGCGCAGCAGCCGCGCGGACTCCTCTTCGACCCACTCGGACGAACCGACCAGCCCCCACTCCTCGGCGTCCCAGGTCGCGAACAACATGGTCCGACGCGGGCGCCACCCCGCGGCCATCTGCTCCGTGACCGCGCGGGCCGACTCGAGCACGGACACCGTGCCGCTGATGTTGTCCGCGGCACCTGGGCCCCAGCCATCGCGATGCGAGCCGATGATCACCAGCTCATCGGGGAGCTCCGTCCCGCGAATGATGCCGAAGGTGTTCCAGATGGTCTTGAAGCCGCTGGTCGCGGCATCGGTCTCGACGCGGATCCGCGCGACGACCGGGCCGGGACCCACGTGATAGCGGAAGGGCATCGCGCCCTGCCACCGCTGCGGGATGTCCGCCCCCGCGAGATCGCGCATCAACAGCGCCGCATTCGCGTGCGACAATGGAAGGATGGGGATCCGTGGCACCGGCATCGAGTCCACGGGCACGCGTCGCGCGCCCGCCGTGCTCGGCCATCCCGGTGTGCTCGGGTCACCCGCTCCGTTCATGTACGAGCCGCGTTGCACGCCCTGCGACGGCCGCATGGGGCCCTGCGGATAGGGATCGCCCACCGCGAAGCCGTCGTCGAGCGGATCGCTGTACACCAGCAGCCCGACCGCGCCGCGCTTCTCGGCCTCTCGCGCCTTGATGCCACGGAACGAGCGACCGTAGCGCGCGATCACGATCTTCCCCGCGACACTCACCCCGAGCGAATCGAGCACCGCGTAGTCCTCGATCAGTCCGTAGTTCACATAGACCAGTTCGGCGGTCACATCGCCCGCAGCGCCGTAGCCGGCGATCGCGGGGGCCTGCGGGAACGCCGCGGAGGTCGGGTCCTCGGCGATCGGCCCTTCCGTCACGTCGAGCTCGAGGGGATCCGGCCGGATCCGCCAGAGCTGCAGGCGGGTCGGATGCGGCAGCCAGACCTCGTAGGCCCGCACCTCGGTCTCCATGCCCAGGGCCTTCATGGCCTCGATCACGTAGTCGCGGGTGAAGGCCTGGCCCTCGGTCCCGGCGACGTGTGGTCGCTCGGACAGGGCGCGCGAATGCGCATCGGCACGTGTCGCATCGGGGCGCGCGATGGCGGCGGACTCCGCGGCGCGCTGGCGCGCGGCGTTGGCGGTCGAGAATCCCACGAGGCCCTGCGCCGTCGCCGTCGTCGCAGCGAGTGGCAGGAGGAACAGGAGGCGGCGCAGTGCGGTCGTCATATGCGAAGTCTACTCGCTGTCCAAGGCCTCGCGTATGGCGGCGCGGAGCGCCTCGAGGGGATCCACGCCGGCGGGAAGACCGGCGGAGAGTCGGGCGAAGCGCCGCTCCATCTCGGACGCGAGGAACGCGTCGTGGACCGGGGCGCCCAGCAGCGTCAGCTCATGCAACGCCAGCGCACGCAATGCGTCGACCACGTCGGGCGGCAAGGCCGCCAAGGGTCGCGGGACGAGGCGCGGCGGCGTGGCGTCCTGCGGGGTCGGCAGCGACGCGCGGCGCACGGAGGCGGCGAAGGGTGCCAGCGTGACGACGAAGGACCCTGCCGTGTGCTCCTGCACGCCGGCGACGACGCCGCGGCCGGTCCACTGTGCGAGCAGCCGCGCGATGGCAGGCCGCACGACGGGGATGCGATCGACGCTGCCCTGCCCCCGACCGGTGATGATCAAGACCTCAGTGGCGCCCAGTGCCTGCTGCTCCCGGAGCCAGCGCTCGGCACGCGCGGTGGCCTCGGTGGCGGTGGGGAGTCGGCGGCGCAGGTCCAGCGTGCGAGCCGCGCCGAAACGCAGCGCGTCGAAGGCGCGGTCGAGCGACCCGCTCCGGCGCCGATCAGCGCTCAGCGCCGTGCCTCCCGCACGACGCGACCATCGACCGCAGCGAGGGGGGCGATCCCCAACAGATCCGCCAGGGTGGGCGCGATATCGACCGTGTTCACCTTCGCCGGGTTCCACCCCGCACGGAACGGCGCGCCGAGGAACGCGATCGGCACCCGGGCATCGGCGTCGTGCGGCGAGCCGTGACGCCCGGCATCGCCGGTGCCGACGACCGAGAGGTTCGTTGGCGTCACGACCGCCACCGGGATCAGGCCGTGCGCCGCCACCTCGCCTGGCGTGAACATCCGCAGATAGCGCCGCGCAAAGACGTCGGCGACCGTATCGCGACCGACGAAGTCGGTGAACCGGTCGACGCGCAGCACTCCGGGGACCGCCCGTTGGGCCGCCACGAAGGTGTCGATGATCGGCGCCAACTCCGCCATGCGCCCGACCTCCACTTTCGCAGGATCCACCCACAGGTGCAGATCGGACCAGCTCAGCGCCAGCGAGTCCAGTCCGCGCGCATGCGCCTGCCGCCGGGCGGCCGAGAAGGCGCGGCGCAGCTCGGCCGACGGGATGCGGACGGCGGCGCGGTTGTCGTCCCAGCGCGAATCGAGATCGGGTGTGGACGTCGCCCCGTGATCCGCGGTCAGGACGACGACGACATGTTCGCGGCCGCGCAGCGCGAAGAGCGAGTCGAGGAAGGTGCCCAACCAGCGATCCACCCGCAGGACATGATCGTGCAGCTCCGGCGAGTCCGGGCCGAAGCGGTGTCCGATCCCGTCGGTGTTGGACAGCGACATCGCCACCAGGTCCGTGCGATCGTCCGCGGCGCCCAGTGCCATCGCGTCCACGCCACGCAGGGTGAGCGCCATCGTGAGCGAGTCCATCCACGGATAGCGCGTCGCGGTGGTCGTCAGCAGCATCGAGTCGGTGGGCACTTCGTGCGGGAACGTCGGCAACTCCGGCGCGACCTGATCGCGCGCGTATGCCGAGGGCTCCAGTAAGGGGGTCCATACGCGGCCCGCGAGCGCGAAGACCCCGCGCTCCTCGTTGAACGACCGCACGAAGCTGGGCAGCGTGTCGGCGTAATAGGTGCTGGTCGTGAAGCGACCGACCAGCGGTGCGTACCAGAGCACCGTGTGACGCGGCGACGAGGCGACGGGCAGGATGGCCCCACGGTCCTTGCGCGCGACCGAGAGGACGCGCGTCCGCGGGTCGGCCGCCTGCATCCAGTCCGCCAGCGTGGTGCCTTTGAACCGGAACGGTGACGCGCCCTGTCCTGGGAATCCGACCAGCGGTACCTCGTTGGTCTCGACGCCAAGCGCGTTCGCGCTGATCCCGGTGTGCACGGGGTGCCGCCCCGACAAGATGGCCGCGTGCCCCGGGGCCGTCTCGGTGTTGGCGTGATCCTGGAAGCCATTGGGGAAGAACGCGGCTTCGTCCAAGAAGCGCTTGTACCCCCCCGTGAACTCCGACCGCCACGTCGTCAGGTAATCCGGCCGCAACTGGTCCACCGTGAGCGCGACGACGAGACGCGGGCGCGGCGCGGCGGACGGGGCGGTGGACTGCGCGGCGAGCCGCGCGAACGGCACGGCGAGTGCGGCCGCCACCACGGCGGCGGCGAGTCGGAGTGAGCGCGTCTGCATCCGCGAAACCTCGCCGCGACGCCCGCCGATGGCAACGCGATCGGGTCGCGCGCGACGCGATCGTGACACAGGGATCCTCGCCGGCTCAGCGGGCGGCGAGGATCCCTTCGATGATCGCGAGCGCGCGGCCCAGCTCGTCCGTCGTGATGATCAGCGGCGGCAGGAAGCGCAGCGTGTGCTCGCCAGCGCTGACCAGGAGGAGGCCTTGCTCGCGTGCGGCGGTGATGACGTCGGCGGCCGGGATGGTGATATCCATGCCCCACATCAATCCGATCCCGCGCACCGCGCGCACACGGGGCGAGCGTGCGCAGAGCGCGTGCAGCTGCTCCCCGAACCACGCGCCGGTCTCGCGCACGTGCTGCAGCAGCTCGGGGGCCGACAAGCGGTCGACCACATGCCGCGCGACATGCGCCACGAAGGGCCCGCCGCCGAAGGTCGTGCCGTGGTCGCCAGGTGCGATGGCCGCGGCGATGCTGTTCGTCATCAGCACGGCACCCATCGGCAGTCCGCCGGCCATCGGCTTCGCGACCGTCATCATGTCGGGTTCGATGCCCGCCTGCTCGTACGCGAATACGGTGCCCGTCCGCCCGAACCCGCACTGGATCTCGTCGAGGATCAGCGCGACCCCGCGCTCGGCGGTCAGGGCGCGGAGCTCCCGCAAGAACCCGGGATCGAGGACCCGCAAGCCGCCCTCGCCCTGGATGGGTTCGGCGATGACCGCCGCGACGCGTTCGGGATCGAGGATCACCTCGAGGTCACTCAGATCGCGCTCGACGATCGAGACGCCCGCGGCGAGCGGCCGGAACGGTGCGCGATACTGTGGCCGATCGGTGGCCGCGAGCGTCCCGAACAAGCGCCCATGGAAGGAGCCGCGCAGCGCGAGCAGCTCGTGCTTGACGGGCCCGCCGCGCCCGCGGGCCCACTTGCGCGCGAACTTGAACGCCGCCTCGTTCGCCTCGGCGCCCGAGTTGCAAAAGAACACCTTGTCGGCGAACGAGAGCTCGACCAGGCGCGCGGCCAGTTGCTCGCCCGGTGCGGTGCGGAACAGGTTCGAGGTGTGCAGGATGCCCGACTGCGTGGCCTCGTGGATGGCCTGTGTCACGCCGGCGTCGCCATAGCCCAGCGCTGTGACGGCGATCCCCGCCGTGAGGTCGAGGTAGGCGCGGCCCTCGCGGTCGAACAGCTCGCAGCCCACGCCGCGCACGAACTCCTGTGGTGCGCGCTTGTAGGTCCCGAGCAGGGCGTCGGTCACGGGTGCGGTCGAGGTGGCCATGGGCTCTGGATGCAGCGAGGTCAGTGGGCGGCAGTGCCCGGCGGCAGCAGCACGGTGCCGCTGGCCGGGTTGGTGAGCGACGTCAGATCGCCGATCCGGACGCGCACGACGCCGTGCGTGAGCGCGTGGTAACCGGCCTGCAACTTGGCCGCCATGCCGGCCGATGCCACGCCACGCTCCATGAGATCGAGCGCGTCGTCGTACAACAGCGACGGCACCGGCACGCCATCGACCAGCACACCGGGCACATCGGCAACGAGCAGCAGTTCGGCCGCCTGGACGCCGATCGCGATCGCCGTGGCGGCATCGTCACCGTTCAGGTTGAGCGGCGCGTGGTCCATCGAGTCGGCGTCGACCCCGAGCGGCGAGATCACCGGCAACCAGCCCGTGGCGAGCAGATCCTGGATCAGCGTCGGCTGCGCCGTGATGTGCTCACCCACGCGCCCGAGCGGGGCACCAGGAGCGACGGTCGCCGACAAGAGACCACCGTCCTCACCCGAGATGCCGACCGCGCGCAGGCCACCGGACGACAGCCGCGCGACGAGTCGCTTGTTCGCACTGCCACTGAGGACCATGCGGACCAGGTCGAGGTCCTGCGCCGAGGTGACGCGGCGTCCACCGACGAAGGTCGGCTCGGACCCGAGCTGGCGCATCAATGTCGTGAGTTCGTCACCACCACCGTGCACCACGACCAAGCCGCCGACCGACGCCCGCCACGCGGTCGCCAACGCCGACGGCAGCGCGGCATCACTCTGCACGCGCCCACCCAGTTTGACGACGCGGGTCACCAGCGCAGCCCTGCGGTCTCGGGCAGTCCCAGCATCACGTTGGCGTTCTGCAGTGCCTGACCGGCCGCACCCTTCTGCAGGTTGTCGATGGCCGCGATCACCTGCAGCATCGGCCGGCGGACGTGAGCGATGCGCGCGGCGAAGACCCGGACCGTGTTGCGATGGGCCACATCACGCAGCGCAGGCGGACGCTCGCTCACCTGCAGGAACGGTTCATCGGCGAACGCTGCCCGCCACGGGGCCAGCGGGTCCTCGTCGATGGTCGACACCGGCACGGTGAGCGTCGAGATGATCCCGCGCGTCACCGGGAGCAGGTGCGGTGTGAAGTGGAGATCGATGTCCGCGCCCCACGCCGCGACCGTGGCCTGCATCTCGGTCAGATGCCGATGCGAGTTGCCGACCCCGTACGCGCGAAAATCGTCGCTGACCTCGCCGAACAGGAACTCGCGCTTGGGGCTGTTGCCCGCTCCCGTCACGCCACTGGCGCTGTCGACCACCACCGTCGTGCCCGGCAACACCCGTCCGAGCGACAGCAAGGGGCGGAGCGCGACCAGCACAGACGTCGGGTAGCAGCCCGGATTGGCCACGAGCGCGGCCGGGCGGATCGCCTCGCGCTCGAACTCCGTCAGGCCATAGGGGATGCCCGCGCTGCCCGGATGCCCCGCGCGAAAATCACTCGACAGGTCCACCACGCGGACCCCCGCCGCGAGCGCACGCTCCACCGTCGGCTTCGACGCGCCGTGCGGCAGGGCCGAGAACACAAGCGCCGCTTCGGAGAGCGGCGCGTCGTCGGGAGCAGCGAAGACGATGGACTGTCCGCCCCCGAGATCGAGCCGCTCCCCGCGCTGATCGTTCGCGGTCGCGAAGGCCAAGCGCAGGGAGGGATGGCCGGCGATCAAGCCGCAGAGCTCACGCCCGGCGTAACCACTGGCGCCAAGGACGCCGACTGGAATCGTATGCACTATTAATGCATACTCTTGCATTACGTCGCAGTCAATGGCTAGGTTGTGTTGCTGAAGCGTTGCTGGTCGCGTGCCCCCCATCACCGGAGAAGCCGTGTCGGAGAAAGCCGAGCGCCAGCAGGCGATCCTGGATCTGGTGCGGGCCCATGAGGTCGGCAGCCAAGAGGAGTTGCGCCGACTGCTCGAGGCCCGAGGATGGGAGGTCACCCAATCCACGCTGTCTCGCGATATGAAGGATCTCGGGCTCGCGCGGGCGCAGACGCCCTCGGGTCCCCGCTACACGGCGCCCTCTGACGCGGTCGGTGCTCGGCCCGTGTTGTTGGACGCGCTGCTGCCGCAACTCTTCCGCAAGCTCGACGGCGTCGGCGAGCTGTTGGTGCTGAAGACGGTGCCTGGCTCGGCGCAGGTGGCGGCGGCGGCGCTCGATGCCGAGGACTCACCCGATCTGGTGGGGACCTTGGCCGGTGACGATACCGTGCTGTTGATCTGTCGGTCGGCCGCCGCCAAGGAGCGTGTGAGTCGGCGGATCCTGCGGCAGGTGCAGCGCGAGCGATTCCTTAAGTGAGTGATCGGCACATGAGTGATGCAGGCAACGGCCACAAACTGTGGGGTGGGCGCTTCGCGGGCGGGCCGGCCCCGGAACTGGAAGCGGTCAATCGCTCCATCACGGTGGACATCCGCCTCTGGCCACACGATGTCCGCTTGTCGCAGGCCTGGGCCCGTGGTCTCGTGACGGCGGGCGTGTATGACCGCGCCGAGTGCGATGCGGTGGTCGCTGGCTTGGAGCGTGTCGCGGCGCGTCTTGGGGCGGGCGAGCAGCCCATCGCGGCGGACGAAGACATCCACACGATGATCGATCGGCTGTTGCATCTCGAGGCCGGCACCCCCGCGGGGCGCCTGCACACGGGGCGGAGTCGCAACGATCAAGTGGCGACGGCCACCCGGCTGTGGACCTTGGCAGCGATCGATCGCATCGACGGGCTGGTCCGCCGGTTGCAAGAGACGATGCTCGCCCAGGCCGAGGCGCTGCAGGACGCGGTCATGCCGGCGTACACGCATCTGCAGCGGGCCCAGCCGGTCTCGGCGGCCCATTGGATGTTGTCGCATGGCTGGCCCTTGGTGCGGGACCGGGCGCGGCTGGCCGATGCGCGTCGTCGTGTGGCGGTGCTGCCCCTGGGTTCGGGCGCGATCGCAGGCTCAGCGTTCCCCATCCCGCGGGAGCAGCTGGCGGCGGATCTGGGGTTCCTGGCGATCTCGCCGAACTCCATCGATGCCGTCGGGGACCGGGATTTCGTCGCCGAGGTGTTGTTCGTACTGACGACGCTGGGCATGCATCTCTCGCGATTGGCCGAGGACCTGATCTTGTATGGCTCGAGCGAGTTCGGATTCGTACGCTTCGGCGACGCGTTCTCGACGGGGTCGAGCATGATGCCGCAGAAGCGGAATCCCGATGCGTTGGAGCTCGCGCGTGGGGCGGGCGCCCGGGTGCTCGGCGACCTGGTGGCCCTGCTGGCGACCATCAAGGGGTTGCCGAGCGGCTACAACAAGGACCTGCAGGAGGACAAGCGCACGCTGTTCGACGCGGTGGACGGGCTGGAGTTGTTGCTGCCCGCGGTCGCGGGCTCCGTGGCGACGCTGACGTTCCAGCGCGAACGGATGGCGGCCGCGTGTTCATCGGCGATGATGGCGACGGACCTGGCCGATTATCTGGTGCGCAAGCGGGTGACGTTCCGCGAGTCGCATGGCGCGGTGGGGCGGTTGGTGCGCGAGGCGGAGGAGGCGGGGGTCGAGATGACCGCGCTGCCGTTCTCGTCGTTCGCGGCAGCGCACCCGGCGTTCGAGGAGGATGTGCTGGAGGAGTTGCAGGCGACGACGTCGCTGCGGCATCGCGATATCGCGGGCGGGACCGGACCGGTGGCGGTGGCGGCGCAGATCGAGGCGATGCGCACGGCGATTGCGTCGCCCTCGGGAGGCTAGTTAATTACACTTTTCTGAAAGTGTAATTCATGCGTGCGTTTGACCCTCGAGTGGTCGCCGGCGCCGTCGGACTCAGCGCTAAGGCCTTCGCCAATCTGCTCACCAGAGTCCAGCTCCTGCCGCCCGGCGCCCCCGGCGTCCGGCGACGGCTGGCCTGGGACGACATCCGCACGCTGGACGTGACGGCCCTTCTCGCACGCCATGGGGTTCCGGCGACGGTCGGCGCCGGGCCCGCGCACACGCTGTTGACGGAGGGCGTGGTGGAGCTCGGGACGGGCCTCCGCTGGACACTCGACCGGAGGGCGCATGCGCAGGACCTGGAGCGCCGCCTCGCGGAGAGCGCAGAGCGCGTCGTGGCCCATCGCCGGGGTCGGCCGCCGCGACGGCCCTGAACGACCATCGGGGCGCCCCCTCGCGAGGACGCCCCGATGGTCGTTGGAACGGCAGGGAGCGCTTAGGCGCCCGCGCGGCTGACGTTCTCCGCTGCCGGGCCCTTCTGGCCCTGCACGATGTCGAATTCCACTGCATCGCCCTCGGCCAACGTCTTGAAGCCGGAGCCTGCGATCGCGCTGTAGTGCACGAAGCAGTCCTTGCTTCCGTCGTCCGGCGTGATGAAGCCGAAGCCCTTCGCATCGTTGAACCACTTGACCTTGCCAGTCGTGCGCATCTGCCTGCCACTCCTTTCGTGATGCCTCGGTCGAGCTGCCACCCCGCGCAGACCCGGCCGAAAGCCGTGCTCGCTCGGGACGAGATCCCCCGAGCTGGATGGTCCCCCGGAGACTCCCGGTGGACGGGGCGAATATAGGACCGCCGGGAACTTTCCTCAATATCCCGCGCTTGGACCGGGTCAGGGGAGCGCGGCCCAACCGGCCCGCGCCCCCTTAGTTTTCGAGGCGCCCCCCGCCCGCGCTGCCCTCTCCGGACTCTCTGTGGTCTTCCGCCCCCGCCGCCCCACCGTCACCGCCCACGTCGGCCACGTCGCCGTCGGTTCGGGCCACCCGGTCGTCGTCCAATCGATGACCAACACCGACACGGCCGACGTGGCTGCGACGGTGGAGCAGGTCACCGCCCTGAGCGCGGCCGGATCACAGTTGGTCCGCGTGACCGTGAACAACGACGAGGCCGCGGCGGCCGTCCCCGAGATCGTCCAGCGGCTGCGCGACACCGGGGTCACCACCCCCATCGTCGGGGACTTCCACTACAATGGGCACCTGTTGCTCACGAAGTACCCCGACTGCGCCAGGGCCTTGGCCAAGTACCGCATCAACCCCGGCAACGTCGGGACGCGGCACCGGGACGACAACTTTCGCGCCATCGTGCAGGTCGCCGTGGAGCACGACAAGCCGGTGCGGATCGGCGTCAACTGGGGCTCGCTGGACCAGGACCTGCTGACCCAGATGATGGATGCCAACGCCCGCAGCGCCGCGCCGCGCGAGGCGAAGGACGTGTACATCGAGGCCATGATCGAGTCGGCGCTGCGCTCCGCCGCCCTCGCGGAAGAGACGGGCTTGGCGCACGACAAGATCCTGATCAGCTGCAAGATCTCCCAGGTCCCGGATCTCATCGACGTGTACCGCCGGATCGCGACGCGCTGCGATTATCCGCTGCACCTCGGGCTCACCGAGGCCGGCATGGGCATGAAGGGGATCGTCGCGTCGAGTGCCGCCCTGGGCATCCTGCTCAGTGAGGGCATCGGCGACACGATCCGGGTCTCGCTGACCCCGCGTCCGGGCGGCGCGCGCACCGACGAAGTGATCTGCGCGCAACAGATCCTGCAGTCGCTGGAGTTGCGGTCCTTCACGCCGCAGGTGACGGCGTGCCCGGGCTGTGGACGCACGACCAGCACCTTCTTCCAGCAGATGGCCGAGGACATCCAGACCTATCTGCGGGAGCAGATGCCCGTGTGGCGCGACACCCACCCGGGCGTCGAGGAGCTCAAGGTGGCCGTGATGGGATGTGTCGTGAACGGCCCCGGCGAATCCAAGCATGCGAACCTCGGCATCTCGCTGCCTGGCACCTTCGAGGAACCCAAGGCGCCGGTCTATGTCGATGGCAAGCTGCGGGTCACGCTCAAGGGCGACCACATCGTGGACGAGTTCATCGAGATCCTGAACGAGTACGTGGCGCGGACCTACCCCGCGGGTCAGTCGGCGTCAGCGTAATCGCGCAGCGCCCCGAGCGCGGCGCGCCACTCGGCGAGGATCGGCGCCGTGAACTGCGCCGCCGTCAGCGCGGTCATCGTGCGCTCGTGCCGCTCGAGCAACCCGGCCTTGCGACCGGGCACGCGAGACCACACGCCCTCGGGGAACTGTGTGCGGCGGAGATCGGCCAGGATCGTCGACGCCTCGTGCAGCCGATCGGCCGCGAGGATCCACCGCGCGTCGTCGGGCGCGGCCGCGAGGCGCACCAACAGATCGCGATGCTGCTCGTCGCTCGAGAGCGGGGCGCCGGTGTCGTCGTGGCGACGACGCGTGACCGTGAGGAGCAGCGCGGGGATCTCGCTGCCGAACTTGCCGCCGATGCGCTCATCGAGCAGGGCGCGGGTGTAGCCCGCGAGCACCCAGTCCTCCACGACACGGGCGAGGATGGCCGCGGTGATGACGTGCTCGCCACAGCCGTAGCGCGTGAGGATCAAGGCGACCGAGGCGGGCTGGATGAAGTAGGGTGCCCGTGTGCCCTTGCGCGCTTCACCGTCGTGGTGCTTGGCGGCGAAGGCGAGCGCGTGCGTGAGACGATCGGAGTAGCCGGAGATCGACACAGGACCGAGGGCAAAAGACGAAGGGCGACACCGCACACTATGCGGTATCGCCCTCCTCTCCGTCAATGGCGCTGCGCTCTCGCGCCGCGCCACTGTCAGGAACTACTGGACCGTGATGGCGATCTTCATGCCCATCGCGAGGTGCGGCGTGCAGATCGCCTCGTAGGTCCCAGCCGGGACGCCCGCGAAGTTGATCGTCACCGACTCGCCAGCCTGGAGCAGCATCTGCGTCGCGAGCTCCATCATGGGGTTCGGCAGGCCGGCGATGAGGGCCGCCTTGGCTTCGGGGGACAGCGTGGTCGCATCGAAGGCGACGTTGTGCGGGCCACCCGAGATGAAGTCGAACTTGATGGCGTCGCCGGTCTTGATGGTGATCGCGGCGGGCTCGAAGCGATAGCCCTTGTCGTCGCCGAGCATCTGCACGACGTGGGTCGTGCCAGTCACGGCAGCGGCGGGCGCGGCCGTTTCGGCCGGCGCCGGCGCCGGCGTCTCGGCCGGGGTCTCAGCGGGCTGATCGCCACCGCCACACGCCGCGACGATCGCGAGCGTGGCCACTGCCATGAACTTGCTGAACTGCATTTGGAGGCCTCCGGATTCCCCGTCAGGGGAGCACGTGAAGAAGAGTGTTGTTCGCACTCGGCGAGGGCCCTCGCCGATGCTAGTGAAACTATTCACAAGCGGGTCAGATTCCAAGTCGAGAGACCAAGCAAATCGGCCAGACCATTGACCGTTCCCCGATCGGTCGCCTATACTTCGGGACTATGCTGATCACGCGGTCGCACCACGTCCATTCGCATGTCCATGGCCATCCGGGTCGTGGTCGCGCTGGGGTGTGCTCCGCATCGTAACGCCGAGCATCCCACGCTGATCTTCGACCCGTCCGAGTTCGGACGGGTTTTTTGTTTCCCTCCCCCTCCCCACGTTCTCATGTTACGCATCGCGCTCCCCAACAAAGGCCGTCTCTCGGACGACGCGCGCGAGCTGTTCCGCGACGCCGGGCTCGACCTGCGATCCGCCGGCGACCGTGCCCTCGTCGCCACGATGGGGGACGAGTTCGAGGCCATCTTCGTCCGGGCGCAGGATATCCCGGAGTTCGTGGCCGACGGAGCCGCGGATGCCGGGATCACCGGGGCCGACCTGATCGCTGAGTCCGGGCGCCCGCTGGTCGAGCTGCTGGACCTCGAGTTCGGCAAGTGCCGGCTGGCGGTGGCCATCCGAGACGAGTCGCCGGTGCGCTCGATCGAGGACATCGTCGGCGCGCCGCGGGTCGCCACGGTGTTCCCACGCATCACCGAACAGTTCTTCGCCGCGGCAGGCCGCGCGGTGACGGTGGTCCCGGTCTCGGGCGCCACAGAGATCGCGCCGCATCTGGGCATCGCGGACATCATCGTGGATCTGGTGTCCACGGGCTCCACGCTGAAGGTCAACGGCCTCCGGGAGGTCGCGACCGTGATGCTCGCTTCCGCGCGGCTCGTTGCCGCTCAGGCCACCGTCGATGACCCGTCACGCAAGGATCGGCTCGACGAACTGGTCACAGCGTTAGGCTCGGTACTGCGGGCCCGCGGGAAGCGCTACTTGATGGCGAACGTGCCCCGGGAGTCGCTCGCGCAGGTGCGGGAGGTTCTACCGGGCATTAATGGGCCTACTGTTGTTGATATCTTGAATGGTGGCTCTATGGTGGCAGTACATGCGGTGGTTCCGTCCGCGTCCATCTATCGTCTGACGAACCAGCTGAAGGCGCTGGGCGGCGAGGGAATCCTCGTGACGCGCATCGAGCGGATCACGCCATGAGCCTCTTCCGAGCAACGGGATCGCTGGAAGCACTGGACGACGCGACCCGCCAGGCGCTGCTCGAGCGGACGACCGCCGACGCGAATGCGGAGCTCAGCGAGCGCGTCCGTGGGATCATCGCCGACGTTCGTCGAGACGGTGATGCCGCGCTCGTTCGTCTCGCGCGACAATTGGACGGCGCCGAGCTGAGCGATCTCGAGGTACCACGGGAGCGGTGGGAGAAGGCGCTCGAACGTGTTGATGGCGCCGTAGTGGCGGCAATGCGTCGCGCTGCTGAGAATATCAAGTCGGTGCACGAAGCGTTCCGTCCAACAGCGGTGGAGACCGTCACGGACGACGGTGTGGTCGTGGGACGTCGCCCCGATCCACTGTCTCGCGTCGGGGTCTACGCGCCGGGCGGCCGAGCGGCGTACCCGAGTTCGGTGCTGATGGGTGTGGTGCCGGCGCGGGTGGCCGGCGTGGGTGAGATCATCGTCTGCTCCCCGCCCGGGGGTGATGGCGCGCCAAGCGATGTGGTCTTGGCGGCCGCGCTGATCGGCGGGGCGGACCGCGTGTTCGCCTTGGGCGGCGCCGGCGCGATCGCCGCCATGGCATACGGCACCGCATCCGTGCCACGGGTGGACCGGATCGTGGGACCTGGCAATGCCTACGTCGCGGAGGCCAAGCTCCAGGTGACGTCGGTGGTCGGCATCGACTCTCCGGCCGGCCCGAGTGAACTGCTGGTGCTGGCCGACGGATCGGCGTCGCCAGCAGTGGTGGCGCGCGAGGTCCTGGCGCAGGCCGAGCATGATCCGCTGGCCTCGGTGGTGGTGGTCAGCACGGACGCCGCATGGGCGACTGCGCTTGAGCGCGCCGTTGCTGACCTCGTGCCGGCGGAGCCACGCGCCGATGTGATCCGCGCGGCCCTGTCGTCGCGCGGTGGTGTGCTGGTCGCGGGATCGGTGGAGTCGGCGATCGCGTTCGCGAATGCGTATGCCGCCGAGCACCTCTTGCTCGCGGGCGCGGCGGCCGCGCAGTGGCTTCCGCGCATTCGCCATGCGGGGACGGTGTTCGTGGGGGAGTGCAGCTCGGTGGCGTTCGGCGACTACATGACCGGGGCGAACCACGTGCTCCCCACCGGCGGGTTGGCGCGGTCGTATTCAGGGTTGTCGACGTTGGACTTCGTGCGCTGGACGACGTATCAGCGGGTGTCGCGCGCCAGCGCCGCCGCGTTGGCGCGGGACGTGGACCTTTTCGCACAGGCCGAGGGATTGCCTGCGCATGCCGCCGCCGCGCGGCAGTGGACGGTGGAATGACTGGATTCTCGGTGCGGCCCGGCTATGAGACGATCAGCGCGTATCGCGCCGATCGTCCCGCCGTGACGATCGACCTCAGCGACAACACCAACCAGTGGGGTGTGGCGCCGTCGGCGCTCGCTGCCCTGGGTGCGTGGACCTCGCGCAATGTCAGTGAGTATCCCTCGCTGTACTCCGACCGGCTGGCCGCGGCGGCCGGTGCGTATGTCGGCGTGCCGTCCGACGCGGTGGTCTGCGGCTGCGGGTCGGACGACCTACTCGACGCCGCGATGCGCGCGTTGGCGCAGCCGGGCGACGTGATCGCGCATCCGGCCCCGTCGTTCGCGATGATCCCGATCTTCGCACGGACCAACGGCCTGGTGCCGGTGGGTGTCCCGCTGCTGCCAAGCGGCGATCTCGACGCCGAGGCGATGCTGGCGACCGGCGCACGCATCCTGTACCTCTGCACCCCGAACAATCCGACGGGCACGGCGCACTCCCGCGAGGCCGTCGCGCGGGTACTGCGCGAGGCGCCGGGCGTCGTGATCCTGGACGAAGCGTACGGGGAGTTCGCCGACGAGGTGTTCACGGCCGATGCGGTGCGTTACCCGCATGTGTTCGCCACGCGGACCCTCAGCAAGTCGTTCGGCTTGGCAGGGCTGCGGATCGGCTTCGGCGTCGGCGCGCCCGCGCTCATCACCGAGGTCACGAAGGCGCGTGGGCCGTACAAGGTCAACAGCTTCGCCGAGATGGCCGCCACGGCCGCGTTGACCCACGACCTCGCGTGGATGGCGGGGATCGCCGCCGAGGTGCAGGGACTGCGCACCCGCTTCAGCGAGGCCCTGCGGACACTCGGCCTCGACCCCTTGCCGTCACAGGCGAACTTCGTGTGCGTGCCGGTCGCAGATGCGCGCCGGGTGGTCGATGCGCTGTACGCGCGCGGGATCGCCGTGCGCGGGCTGGTGGGACTTCCGGTGATCGGGGACGCGCTGCGCATCGGACTCGCGCCGTGGGCGGTGCTGGAGGAGGTCCTCGCGGTGCTTGAGGAGGTGCTCTGATGCGCGTGACCCTCTTCGACTATGGCGCGGGCAACCTGCACTCGCTCATCAAAGCGGTCGACGGCGACGGTCGGTCGGTGTCGGTCGAGGCCGATCCGGTCCGCGCGATCGACACCGACGCGCTGATCCTCCCGGGGGTGGGCGCATTCGGGCCAGCCGCCGCGGCGTTGGCACCGGGCCGCGAGGCGATGCGGGAGGCCCTGCGCGCCGGCCTGCCGACCTTGGGGATCTGCCTCGGTATGCAGTTGCTCTTCGACGAGAGCGACGAGGGGCCCGGCCGAGGTCTCGGGATCGTCGCGGGCCGGGTCGAGCGGCTGCACGCCGCCCGGCTGCCACAGATCGGCTGGAACGGGCTGGAGGAGGCGGTGGATCCGTTGTTCGCAGCGAGCGATCTTCGCACCGCGTACTTTGCGAACGGTTTCGCGTGTCGCGCCGCGGATCCCTCGTGTGTGATCGCGTGGGCGACGCACGAGTCCGACCGCTTCGCGGCCGCTGTGCGCTGGAGGAATGTCGTGGGCACGCAGTTCCATCCCGAGAAGTCCTCGGCGCCAGGTCTGCGCTTCGTGCGCGCGTGGTTGTCCGAGGCGGCCATGCGCGCCACGGGGGTCGGACGATGATCGCGATCCCGGCGGTGGACCTGCGCGACGGCGCGTGCGTGCAGCTGGTCGGTGGCTCGTACGCCGATGAGCGCGTGCGACTCGACGACCCGGTGGCGGTGGCCCGGCAATGGGCGCAGGCGGGCTTCTCGCGACTGCATGTGGTGGACCTGGATGCGGCCACGGGGCGGGGCGATAACGAGACGATCATCCGGGACCTGTTGCGCGAATGGGGCGGCGTGGTGCAGGTCGGCGGCGGGGTGCGCAGCACCTCGCGCATCGAGGCGCTGCTGCGCGACGGCGCGACCTATGTGGTGGTCGGGACCCGGGCGATCGAGGAGCGCGCGTGGCTCGACGAGGTCGCTCGGGAGTTCCCCGACACGGTCATCGTCGCCGCCGACGTGCGCGACCGGCAGATCGTGACGCGTGGGTGGGCCACACAGACGGGCGTGGACATCGTGCGCTTCATCGACGACACCCGGGACCTCGCGCTCGCCGGCGTGCTCGTCACGGCGGTGCACAAGGAAGGCCTGGTACAAGGGACGGACCTGCGCCTCTTCGAGGACGTCGCGGACGCGGCGGGGGTGCCGGTCATCGCGTCGGGTGGGGTGAGTTCGGCGCGGGATCTGGAGGACCTCGCCGAGGCGGGCGTGGCGGGTGCGGTGATCGGGATGGCGCTGTACACCGGAGCGCTCGATGCGCGCTCCACTGCGGAGGAGTTCTGGGCATGACCGAGGTTCGACGCGAGACCAAGGAGACGACGATCCGGGTGCTGATGGCGCCGGGCGCCGGGACAGCGACGGTCGCGACCGGGGAGCGATTCCTGGATCACATGTTGGTGGCCCTGGCCCGTTACGCGGGGATCGATCTCACCGTCGAGGCGACGGGTGACCTGCGGCACCATCTGATCGAGGACGTGGCGATCACGATGGGGGCCGCGCTGCATGCGATGATCCCGGCCACCGCGGCGCGCTACGGCGAGCGCACCGTCCCGATGGACGATGCCTTGGTGCAGGTGGTCGTCGACCTCGGAGGGCGACCCTACTATCGCGGGCCGTTGCCCTCTTCGCTCTACGACCACTGGATGCGCTCGTTCGCCGATCATGCGAAGGTGACGCTGCACGTCCGTGTCCTGCGTGGCACCGACCGGCATCACATCGTCGAGGCCGCGTTCAAGGGCCTCGGCTTCGCGCTCCGCGATGCCCTCGTCGAGACCGGCGCGGTGTTCAGCACCAAGGGCGCCGTCCGGCTGGAGGAGTCCTGAGTGCTGACGCGGCGTGTGATCGTGTGTCTCGACGTGCGGGACGGACGCGTGGTGAAGGGCGTGCGCTTCGAGTCGCTGCGTGATGTGGGGGATCCCGTGGCGCTCGCCGAGCGCTACGAACTGGAAGGGGCGGACGAGATCACCTTCCTCGACATCAGTGCATCGGCCGAGGGGCGCGCGACGCTGTTGGATGTGGCGCGGCGCACGGCGGAGCGACTGTTCATCCCCCTGACCATCGGGGGCGGGGTCCGGTCGGCCGCCGACGTGGGGCGGGCGCTGCGGGCGGGTGCCGACAAGGTGTCGCTGAACACCATCGCCGTGCAGCAGCCCGAGGTGCTCACGGAGTCGTCCGAGCGGTTCGGTGCGCAATGTGTGGTGGCCAGCATCGATGCCAAGCTGGTCGACGGGGTGTATCGCGTGTGGACGCACGGCGGACGGACGCCGACCTCGCTGGAGGCGGTATCGTGGGCGCAGGAATGCGTCGCGCGGGGCGCGGGGGAGATCCTCCTGACGTCGATCGACCGCGACGGTGCGCGCACCGGCTACGATGTCGCGCTCACACGCGCCGTCGCCGATGCGGTGGCGGTGCCGGTCATCGCGAGCGGTGGCGCAGGGACCGCGCAGCATTGCCTCGAGGTCCTCGACGCCGGCCGAGCCGATGCCGCCCTGGTCGCCGGGATCGTGCACGATGGAGTGACGACGGTACGGGCGATCAAGGAGACCCTGCGCGCCGGTGGTGTGCGGGTCCGTGAGGTCGCGGCATGAACGCTCAGCGGGGGAGGGTCGCATGACGGGGGACTCGCTGTTGCAGGCCGTCGCAGACGTCGCGCGCGTGACCGGTGACGCGGCGGCGCGATACTTCCGGACCAGCGTCGCGGTCGAGACGAAGGACGATGGCTCGCCGGTGACGATCGCAGACCGCGAGGCCGAGCAGGTCGCACGGGCGTGGATCGCCGAGCGCTTCCCGCAGGATGGCGTGCTGGGCGAGGAGTTCGGCGCGTCTCGGAGCGACGCCGGACGACGCTGGATCATCGACCCCATCGACGGGACGAAGAGTTTCGTGCGCGGCGTGCCGCTGTGGGGCACCCTGATCGCCGTGTGCGAAGGCACCGAGGTGCTCGCTGGTGCGGCGTATTTCCCGGCCACGGCAGAGCTGCTCGCGGCGGCCCCTGGGAGCGGCTGTTGGTGGAATGGTGCACGCTGCCGCGTGTCGTCGGTCGCGGTCATGGCCGACGCGACGGTGCTCACGACGGATACGCGCTTCCCCGATCAGCTGTCGCGGCGTGAGGGCTGGGACGCGCTGGCCCAGCGGGCCTTCGTGGCACGCAGCTGGGGGGACGCCTACGGCTACCTGCTGGTCGCCACCGGACGCGCCGAGGTGATGGTGGATCCGGTGATGAACCCGTGGGATGCCGCGCCCTTCTTGCCGATCATCACCGAAGCTGGTGGCGTGTTCACCGACTGGGCCGGCCAGCGCACGGCCTTCGCTGGGAATGCCATTGCGACCAACGCGGCGCTGGCCGCCAATGCGCGCGCCGTGCTTGGCGCAGGAGCGCCGAGATGAGTGAGCGCGTCGACACCCCAGGTCTGGCCATTCGCAACGTTGACGACCTGGACCGTTTGGATTTCGCGAAGGGCAGTGGAGTGGTCACCGTCGTGGCCCAGGACGCTGACGATGGTCGTGTGCTCATGGTCGCGCAGGCCGATCGCGAGGCTCTGGAGCGCACCGTGACGACCGGCGAGATGTGGTATCGCTCACGGAGCCGTGGTCTGTGGCACAAGGGTGCGACGAGCGGCAATGTCCAGCGGGTCGTGGCTCTCTGGGCGGACTGTGACGGCGACGCGGTCCTCGCACAGGTCCGGCCGGCCGGCGCGGCCTGTCACACCGGTGCCATCTCGTGCTTTGGCGCCTACGCGCCCGAGGTCTTCGCTCGGCTCGATGCCACGATCGGAGAACGCGCCAGCGCCGCCGCACCGACCGGCTACACCGCGAAGCTCCTCGGTGATCGCAACCTGCGCCTCAAGAAGCTGGGTGAGGAAGCGGTCGAGCTCGCGACGGCCTGTGTCGATGGGGACGCCGCGCGGGCCGCCGAGGAAGCGGCGGATCTGTGGTACCACAGCGCGGTCGCGCTCCGCGCGGTCGGCGTCGGCGTAGAAGGGGTGCGCTCGGTGCTCCGCCGCCGCGAGCGCTAGTCGCGCGAGTACGCCTCGATCACGCGCGCGATCATCGATGGGGTCACGCGTCCGCTGCCCGGCGCGCCCATCAGATCGTCGAGGATACCGCTCCACTCGACGATCGTGAATCCCCACGGATCGCTGCCGGCCCCCTGCGTCCCCCGCAGGTAGCCGTCGGCGAATCCCAGCAGGTGCCCGAACTCGTGGGCCAACACGCGCGGTCCGATCGCAGCGGTCCCGAGCTGGATGTAGCGGGCCGCCACCGCGTGCGTGCTGGCTCCGCCGGTCGTGAGCACGAACGCATCGGCGGGAAAGCGGGCGACGTGCTCCGCTTCGTTGATCGGGCTGCCTGACGCAGGCGGCCCGTCGGGGTACAGGGATCGAGGCGGCAGGACGGTGAGCGTGAGCGCGAACCGCAGCCGTGCCTCGCGGGCCGCGTCGCTGTCGTTCCACTCGCGCTCCACCGCGTCGCGGAACGCGGCGAGGAAGGCGGAGTCCGTGATGTCGGTGACCACGCTGATCGGCAAGGTCCGCGATCCATCGGCCTGTCGCACGAGGCGGAGCGTTGGCGCGCGCGTGAACGGCGCGATGTCGCGGGCCAGCGAATCGCGGAACGCGGCGGCATGCGCCGCACGCGCGGGGTCGTCAAGCATCGTCCGGAGGAGTCGCGCACGCAGCACCAGCGCGTTCTTGCCGGCGAACCACGCCGCGAAATCGTCGCCCGCCTGCTGCCAGTACCGGTGGTAGGCGACACTCTCCTCCAGCCAGCGCAGACGACCCTTGAGGCGGTCGTACTCTCCGATCAGCGGCTCAAGGGATGCCGTATCCGACGCTGTCGCCGCCACGAAACGCTGGGCCGCCCGCTGCTCTCCGTCGCTCTGTCCCTTGAGCCACGCGAGCGAGTAGATGGTCTCGCTGAGTGCGGGCGTGCTGTATGCGGCATCCGTGGTCAATGCCGGCAGGAGTCCGTAGCCGGTCGGCGTGGGGGCCGGTGGCGCGGCGTCGATGCGTGGCAACAACGCCGGGGCGTCACGGGTCGCGCGCGCGCGGAGCTGCCGGTGTCCGGTGGCGATGGTCTGCGCGAGCCGCAGCCGCTCACAGCCGAGATGCTCGACCACATGCACCCAGGGCATCTCGGTACCCTGCACGGCGCGCGCCGAGTCGGGGCACGCGAGCAGCAGTGCGGCCGCGAGCGCGAACATGCGCTCAGCGAGCGCCGCGCACGACCGCGGGATCGAGCTTGGCCGGATCGCCCACGTAGGCGAACTGGAGATCCCGGTAGTACGTGCGCAGCACCCGCTGGATGTCGGCCGGTGTCACCGCCCGCAGGGCCCGAGCGAAGTCCGCATGCCGCCGCCAGTCGCCCTCGTACAGCTGTGCGCGCGCCAGGAAGTCGGCCTGTGCGGCGTTCGTCTCGTTGTTCAGGAAGTACTCGGTGATGAACAGCAGGATGAGCGGCCCGAGCGCCCGCGGGTCGATCACGATGCGCTGCAGCTCAAGCGTCACGTTGCGCATCGCGACCAGTGCCGCCTCGGGCTCGGTGGTGCTCACCGTGAGGCCCACCGTGCCCACGGCCTGCTCCTTGAACGGGGCCGCGACGGCGTAGGTCAACGCTTGTCTCGAGCGGACCTCGCCAAAGAGCTCGCCCGAGAGGATGGCGGTCGCGACACGCAGGGCCGCATAGTCCGGATGCCCGGCGCGTGGCCCCGGCGCGTACCCGGCGAGGTAATTGGTGGCCAGGTTGCGATCGTCTCGCACGAGATCCGTCGGGCGGCGCGGCAAGGTGTCCGGCAGCGTCCAGCGATACTGCCCGGTGGGCAGCGTCGCGAACGTCGCGGTGACCAGCGAATCGATCACGGGGCGCGTGACATCGCCCACGATCACCAGTAGCATGCGCGAGGTCACGAACTCCGCACGGTGGTAGGCGCGCAACGCGTCGGCGTCGAGCGCACGCAGCGACTGCTCCGTGCCGATGGGGTCGACCCCGTAGGGATGTCCTGCGTAGGTCACGGAGTCGGCCAGGTGCTCCGCCCACGACTCGGGCGAATCGCGGCGCTGCCTGACGCCGGCGACGAGTTGGTCGCGCACGACCGCCACATCGGCCGGCTCGAGGCGCGGTGCCACGATGCGGTCTGCGAAGCCCGCCCACGACTCGGCGAAGGCCTCGCGGGTCGATCGCAGGCTGAGCAGGGACCAATCGCGCTGTACGGCGGTCACGATCTGACTGCCGCTGCGCGCAAGTCGTTGCCGCAAGGCGTCGCGCGAGAAGTTCGCCGTGCCGCGCTCCGACACGGCAAGCAACATCGGCTCGACGCCGGCCGTGGCGGCCGTCACCTGCCGACTGCCACCGAGCAGGTACAGGTTGGCGACCACGATCTGGTTGGCCGCCGCGCGACGATGGATGATCGTGAGCCCGCCCACCTCCCAACTCGTCGTGGTCGAATCGGGCCGCGGGGCCTGTTGCTCGGCGCGGGCGCGGTCCGCGAGCCCCATGCCACCCGCGCGCTGTGCCATGGCGGCGCGCGCCCCGAAGCTGTGGCCGAACGTGAGCGCGAGGAGTCCCGCGGCGAGCCGCGCGGCGCGATGCGGCACGATCATCGGGTCGCTCCCGCGGGCCACGAGGCGAGTCGACGCAGCTCGTCCGCACTGAGGTCGAGCGTCGCCCGCGTGGTGGGATCGAGCATCACCCCCGTGACATGCGGCTTGCCAAGCAGATAGGTCCGCGCATAGCGCACGAGATCGTCGGGCGTCTGGCGTGCCATCTCGTCGTTGTAGTCGAGATAGTACTCGAGGCCGGCGACACTCCACCAGAATCCCAGGGTGCGGGCGAAGCCGCTGGTGCGCTCGCGTCCGAACGCGGAGTCGGTGCCGCGCTTCGCGGTCACTTCGCGCAGTTTGTCGGCCGTGAAGTACCCGGGCTGCGTGACCCGCTGCAGTTCGCGCATGAGGGCGGGGATCGCCTCGCGGAGCTTCTCGGGCGTGGTCTGGCCGCTCACGGTGATCGGACCCACTTGATTCAGCGTGTAGTAGTTGACCAGCACGCCCTGCCACAGACCGGAGTCGACCAGTCGGGTCGTGAAGGCGGAGCCATCGAGATTCAGATAGTCCGAGAACACATCGGCGGTGAAGGTCGCGGCCGGATCGGCCCCGACCGACGGCCCGTGCCACTGCAGCATGACGACGACGGACCGCACATCCTGTTCGACGATGAGTGCGGTGTCGCGCGGCAGCGGCGGCACGGGCGGCACCGGGTGCGCGGCGAAGGGATCGGCACCCCGAGGCCAGGGCCCGAGGATGCGCTCCGCCCGGGCGAAGGCGTCCGTAGGGGACACATCGCCGGCGATGATCAGCGCCGTGTTGTTGGGGACGTAGTAGCGCGACTGGATCTCGCGCATCTGCTCCGGCGTGACGTTGCTCAGCACCGCCCGCTGTCCGATCACGTTCTTCTGCGGGAAGGCCTCCCGCCACAGCGCGCGATCCATGGCCTGGCTCAGATGCCAGAACGGCTCGGACTCCGCACGGTCGTACTCGCCGAGCACCACGACCTTCTCAGCGGCGAGCTCTTGTGGCAGGAACATCGGCCGCTGGAGCGCCGAGGCCAGCAGTCGCATGCCGGACTCAAGGGAGTCGGCCGGTATCGTGAGGTAGTAGTTGACCTTCTCCTCGTGGGTCTCCGCGTTGAAGACGGCGCCGAGCCCTGCGGCGCGGTTCATCACGCCGTCGGGGCGCGGGTGGTCCTCGTTGGCCTTGAAGAACATGTGCTCATACAGATGCGCGAGACCCTGCGTCTCAGCGGTCTGCGTGAACGACCCGTTCTTGACGACCGCCTCGAGCGTCACGAGTGGCACGCCACGGTTCTCGACGACGATGACCTCGAGGCCGTTGGCCAGCACGCGGCGTTGGATGAAGGACTCCAGCTCGGCGCGCTGTGCCCCCGCCAGCCGTCCCGCACCGCTGAGGAGCAGTGCCACACCGAGGGCGACGTGACGCACACCGACGCGGTGCAGTCTGTGGCTAGCGGCGGTCCGTGATGCCCCGTTTCTTTCAGTCACACATGCGCTCCATGATCACTCCGGCCGTCCGCGCCGCGCTCCGGGCGCGACTCGTGCACGAGCGCCTCGCCGAACACGAGGCCCTGGCTCCGTACACCACCTTCCGCATCGGCGGTCCGGCCGACGCCCTGTATGTTGCCACTTCGGCCGACGATCTCGCTAGCGCTGTGGCAGCCGCCAAGGCCCTGGACCTCCCCTGGTTCGTGCTCGGGCTCGGCGCGAACATCTTGGTGGGCGATGCCGGCTTTCGCGGGCTCGTGATCCGCAACCGGGCGCGTGCGTGGTCGCTGACAGACGATGGGCGGTTCTGGGCCGAGTCCGGTGTCGTGCTCGGCGAGGTCTTGCCACCGCTCGTCGATCGCGGATGGAGCGGCTTGGAGCATTATGTCGGTATCCCCAGCACCATCGGTGGCGCGATCTGGCAGAACCTGCACTTCCTCTCACCGGCCCCTGAGCGGGCGCGCACTTGTTTCATCGAGGAGGTCTTCGCGTCCGCCGAGCTGCTGTTCGACGATGGCACACGCGGGTCGGTGGACCGCGCGGCGATGCAGTTCGGGTATGACGACTCGCTGCTGCATCACCACCGCCATGTGGCGCTGGCGGCGACCTTCCAGCTCGCGGCGGGTGATCCCGCGACGATGCAGCGGGTGATGCAGGAGAATCTGAGCTGGCGCGGGGCCCGCCACCCCTGGTTGGAGCTGCACCCGAGCGCCGGGTCGATCTTCAAGAAGCTGGATGGCCTGGGCGCCGGGCGGCTGGTGGATCAGTGCGGGCTCAAGGGGTACCGCGTCGGTGGCGCCGCGATCTCGCACATCCACGCGAACATCATCGTGAACCTGGGCGGGGCGACGGCGACCGACGTGCGGCGCGTGATCGCGCATGCGCAGGAACAGGTCGCGGCACGCTTCGGCGTCGCGCTGGAGCCCGAGATCGCGTTCGTCGGGGAGTTCTAGGGGGATGGGCCGACCGGCGTGCTGCGGGGCGCGGGGCCTCGCAGCACGCGTGCATCGCGGAGGCGGCTAGCGCGCGGCCAGCTTCTCGCGCGCGATCGCGAGGTTCGCGCTGTCCCCGATCGCCACGGCGAGGCGCTCGAACTTCTGCCACCACTGCCGCGCCTCGGCGGCGTTGCCGCTGCGCTCCAGCGCCGACGCGAGCTGGAAGTTGGCGCCGTAATGCTGCGGGTTGCGCTGGACGATCTCGCGCAGCAGCACGGCCGCGCCCGCCGGGTCATTGAGGCGATACATCAGATCGACCCCGCGGGTCATGCGCTGCTCGTCCGACAAGGTATCGGGCCGGGCAAGACGCTCACGGATGAAGCTGAGGCTCGCGCTGTCCTGGTACTGCTCTGCCATGGCCAGCGACTTTTCCCAGTACGTGCGGGCCTCGACGGGGACGCCCGCCATGTCGAGCGCCCGGGCGATCTGATACGTCGCGCCGTAGTGCTCGGGATTCGCGGCCAACAGGATGCGCAGATTCTCGGCGGCGGCCAGTCCGTCGCCCTGCTGCATCTTGCTGAGGGCCTCGGCCATCGGATCGAAGGCATCCGCCGGCACCGGGACGGAGGCGTCCTCAGCGGTATCGGGCGCGGGCGCGCAGGCGGCGATCGCGGCGAGGGTGAGCACAGCGGCCGAGCAGAGGATGCGGGTGGTTCGCGAACGCATATCGATCCGGAGATGGTGGGACGAGTGGCAGAAACGAAGAACGCCGACCGGCATAATCTATGCCGGTCGGCGTCGACTGACGAACTTAGCGGCCGATCTGGATCCCGATCGGGACGACGACCGTGGACTGATCCTGCGTGAACGCCATTTCAGCGCCGACGCGGACACCAGCCCGCACCGGGCCGGAGCGCAGGACGTTCCAGGTCAGACCGGTCCCGATGAGGGGGGCGGTCTCGGTGGTCTTGATCTTCCCGCGCGCCCCGTAGAGACCGGCGGCGACGCCGGCCTGTGGGATGTTCGCCTCAGTGACGGAATGCATCAGGCCCGCGCCGATGTCGAAGCGGAAACGTCCGCCCTGATCCAGCATGCGATGCGTGAGCAGCTGGGCACGCAACATCAGATTGTCGCCCGAGATCTGCTGCGTGATGAAGGTGTTCTCGATGTCGCTCGTGCTGAAGCCGACGCGGAGACCGAGGGGGAAGCCGCCGGAGCGCGACAGCATGCCCTCGACACCAAGTGTGCCCGCCACCGAACCATCGCCGAGCGTGGTCAGTGGCTTGGCCTGTGGGCCCTGCACATGCGAGACGAAGGTCGGGGCGATGTCGAAGTGCCAGCCCGACCCTTGCGCGAGCGCGGACGATGCGATGGCGACGGATGCCAGCGCGGTCAGCGCGACGTGGGCGCGGCGCATCAGCGGAGACCCAGGTTGATGATGACCGGCTCAAGATTGAGTCGGATCGCGGTGAGATCCGCCAGATCGCCGCGCTGGGCCGGATCGGCCATGGCGTTGTCGATCTCAATGAGCGCTGCCAACAAGGCGGAGCGGGCATCGCTCATCTTACCGGCCGCGTGGGCGGTCTTGAGCGTGTTGAGCTGCGCCTCAATGCGCGACGCGGTGCCCGAATTGCTGATGGCCGTCGTGGTGATCGTGAGGCTCGTGTTCACGAGCGACGCCACCTGGGTCGACGACAGCGAACGGAAGGTCGCGCAATCCGGCGTGGTGCATGGCGGCGGCGCATCGGGAGTATCCGCATCGGGCGCTGTGACCTCGACGTCGCGGCAGGCGCCGAAGGCGAGGACGAGTGCGACCAGCGAGAGCGAGCGCTGCATTCCTGAGAACGTTCCCACGACGGGATTCTCCACGTAAATTGATGAACAACTGACCGTACGAATTGGAGAGTGTAGTAGTCCGGAGACACTCCCGCAACTCGTACTCACGACGCAATATCGTCACAGCGTCGGCGCGGTGCTGTGATTTTTATCACAGCGGCCGATGGCGGCGCCGATCCGTCGTTGCGGCGATGGGCCTCGCTAACGTGTTCCACTGGAACAATTTGCGCGGTGTGGCTGCCACGGAGCGCCCGCGTCAGTGTCGCGTTGCATCACTGTGATGGTCTGTTGGTGGCGCTTTCAACGCCCCAGCTGAACCTGACGACCGGGGTATCGGCGCTCATCAGAGCTGACCGCCGAACGCGTAGACGAAGCGCCAGCCCTTCCCGTCGAGAGGCCGCGTCATCAATAGACTGACCGCACCCCCAAAGAAGCGCAGCCCTGCACCCGCAGACCCACGCCATCCATCGCTCGGGCTCGCCACGGGAACACATGTCGACATCGCGGGGAGCGCGCAGGACTCACCGAGGGCCCGGACCGACGCGCGCGCCGCGTCCGTCGGCGCGTCCGCCCGGCCGGCCTGCAGCCCGAAGGCCAGAGCGGGCGACGGGCCGGGGATCCAGCGCCGGGAGGTGAGGCGGAGCGGAGCCTCCAGCAGCGGCAGTCGATACATCACCATGGTGCGCGCCAGCACCGCCCGCGTGCCGGCGAAGGCTTTGTAGCCGTAGCCTGGAAGTCCCTGCAACGAGCCCATCTCGAAGAGCTGCTGGGGTGGCGGTGTATCGCCAAGGAGCAGCCCCGCGTCGCCACGAAGCCCGAGCGTCAGGCGGCCCCAGTTCTTGCGCGACGAGACGCGGCCCTCAAGGCGCTGGTAGGTGAGCGCGCCATCGCCACGCTCGTACAACAGGCGGCCGCCCACTCCGGTGCGCAGCAGCTCCCCGCTGACATCGGGCCGCCAATCGTAGGTGACGATGCTCCGGGCGTAGCTCCCTTCGCGCACACCGCGATTGAGCCGTGGGGTCTCACCGCGCCAGATCGGCGTGATCCACCGCGCGGACATCCCGCGGTCGTTCACCGCCCCGACATCGAGTCGCCACTCGGAGCCGTAGCGGTCGCCGGTCTTGCGCACCACCTGCGCCGTGGCACTGCGGCGGTCCACATAATCGTAGGGATCGAGCGTACCGAAGAAGCCGCCGATGTTGGGCCCGGAGTCGATGGGCGTCCGGAAGTCATTGGTGATGTCGAGCCCGCGACCCACGCGAGCGCCGAGCATCCAGGGACCTCGCTTCCACTCCGCGATGGCGCGGCCGCGCACGGTCTCTTCGACCCAGGCATACCCGGCCGTCGCCCGCAGCGTGACGCCGGGCGCCGCGTCGCGGAGCCGCAGCGTGAGCCCGGCGCCGGTGAACGGACCCTCCACGCGCGTCGCGCGCACGAAGTCACCCAGCTTCTCGGCCTGGAACAGGAGCTGCGGCGGGCCGTCGGCGCGCAGGAAGGGCGGGGCCACATCGTCGAAGTCCCGTGCGGAGACGGCCGCCGACTGGGTGCCCAGATCGTCGTGCCACTCACGAAAGGAGGCCAACGAATCGCGCGGGGCCAGCGAGAGCGCATGCCGCTGCACGCGCAGCGTATCGAGTGCCTGCGCCGCACTGGACGGAGGACGGATCTGGTAGTCCCCGAAGCGAGTCACGATGCGGAAGACAGCGCGCGTGTCGGCCAGCAACATGGTGCTCGCGTGCACTTCGAAGCGTTGCTCGGATGGCAGCCAGAAGCGGCCGTCGAGCTCGCGGTTGATGAGTTCGACATTGGCCACCCCCTGGAGCACGGCGCCGAGCGGGCCGCCGCTCCGCGCACCCGCGCGTGCGAACGCGCCACGCATGCGCACGAGATGGGCGCGGTCCACATCGAGGTCCAGCTCGCCCGTGAACAGCACCGCGGGCGTCTCAAGATCCTCGCGCGGCGTCACGAGGAGACGCACGATCGGGATGGAGCGATCCCCCGTGACGATCACATAGGCCGTATCACCGCCACGGAAGCGGTAGTAGCGCTCGTGGTCATCGGCCAGCGGATGCACAGCGAGCACCCGTCGACCCGGCTCGGTCGCGCGTCCGCCGCGGCGCGCCGAGTCGCTCCCGAAGAGCAGCGCGAGCCGATTCCCATAGAGCGATGGCACGACCCAGGCATCGCGGAACATGGGAAGCATGGCGAACGTGAGTCCGAGCTGTTGGACGCGGTAGCCCGTCACATGCTGCGCGAAGGCCCCGGTGCGATCCCAGGTCAGCTCGGAGTTCGTCTGCTCGATCGTGAACGCAAGCTCCTGACCCTCCCGGCGCAGGCCGCCGACCGAGAGTTCGCTCTCGGCGCGCACGGTGTACCCTCCCAACGCGGCGGGCACCCGGTGGTTGCGGGCCACCGCGGACTCGACCAGGCGCTGGACCGCGGGTGTCGCGTAGGTGATCGAGTCGCTGGCGATGGATGGGCGCGGTGGCGGCTCCGTCGACTGCGCCCCGAGGGCCGCGGCACCGAGGAGGGCCGCGACTGACGCGAACCCCCTCACTCGGCCGGCGGCAACGGACGCAGGATCGACGCCACGGCCCCACCGATCAGGATCGCGAAGATCACCCCGAGCAACCAGAAATTCACGTTGGGACCCAGCCACGCCTTGAGGTACCCCGCCGTCAGCATCTTGATGCCGACCAACAACAGGACCAGCGACAGCGAGACCTTGAGGTAGCGGAACTTCTCGATCAAGCCCGCAAGCCCGAAATACAGCGAGCGCAGGCAGATGATCGCGAACACGTTCGACGTGAAGACCAGGAAAGGATCCGCCGTGATCGCGAAGATCGCGGGGATGGAGTCCACCGCGAAGATCAGGTCGGTCGTCTCGACGAGGATCAGGGCGATGGCCAACGGCGTCAGGTAGCGGCGCCCGTCGATCCGCACCACGAAGTGCTGCGCGTGGTAGGCATCGGTCACCGGGAAGTAGCGCCGGACCTGCCGGATGATCCAGGTCTCGTTCGGCGACCCGTGGGCGTCCTTGGCGAACAGCATCCGCAGTGCGGTGAAGACCAGGAACACGCCGAACAGATAGATGACCCAGTGGTAGCGCTGGACCAGACCGGCGCCGACCGCGATCATCGCCCCGCGCATGCCCAGCGCACCGAGGATGCCCCAGAAGAGCACGCGGTGCTGGTACTGGGGCGGGACGCGGAGATGGGCGAAGATCAGCGCGATGACGAACACGTTGTCCATGGACAACGAGAGTTCGATGACGTAGCCCGTGAGGAACTTGACCGCAGCGAGCCGGCCGTCGTTGACGACCTTGTCGACCGTGTCGACGCTGTTCCCCAGCCCGAACCAGTGGGCGTCGTAGGCGAAGTAGACGACCACCGCGAAGCCGCAGGCCAGCGCGATGGTGAAGGCCGCGAAGGTCAGCGCCTCCTTCATCTTCACCACATGCGCTTCGCGGTTCAGCACGCCGAGGTCGATGGCGAGGATGACCCCGACGAAGAGGATGAATCCGATCCAGGCGGCGATCATGCGATCAGCGTGCCGATGGAACGATGGCGTCGTGCCGTCATGCGGCGGCCACCCACGCGGCCCACGCGGCTTCGTCGAGCCCGAGCGAGAGCTTGGACCCGCAGCGGACCAGGGGCATCGTGAGCATCAGGGGCTCATCCGCGAGGAGTTCCAGCCAGCGAGCGTCCGGGTATCGCGCGGCGCCCAAGCCGAGGGCCGCATAGCGCTTGGAGTGGCGGTCGATGAGGGCGGTGACGCCGAACTTGTCGGCGAAGCGGCGAAGCTCGCCGACGGCCGGGCCCCGGATCTTGAAGTCCACGAAGTGCACCTTGATGCGACGTTCAGCGAAGAAGCGCTGGGCTTTGCGGACGTCGGCGTGGTTGGCCACGCCGAAGATCTGGACCTCCACGGACGGACTCGCGGTTAGCTTGTGAGGAGCATTTATGGACCAGCTTGAATCTATTGAGGAGCGCGGCGTCGGCGCGCCACTGCCGGCCGTGCCGCAGCCACCCTGGTGGCTCCCCGGCCCCCATCTGCCGACGGTCTGGGGCAAGCTGGCCCGCCGCGTGCCCATGCCCCCGACGCGGCGCGAGCAGTGGCCGTTACCCGACGGCGATGTCATGAGTGTCGAGCGCCTCGACGCCGGGCCGGGGGTGCCGCGCGTGGTGCTCTTCCATGGATTGGAGGGCAGTACACGGTCCAGCTACGCCCGGGCACTGCTCTGGGCGGCGCGGGCGCGGGGCTGGGGCGCCGACCTCGTGCTCTGGCGGACCTGCGATGGGGCGATGGTCAACCGGGTGCCGCGGGCGTATCACAGCGGCGCGTCCGACGACGCCGACTTCGCCCTGCGGCGCATTGCCGCCGAGGATCCGGCACGCCCCCTGCTCGTGGTGGGGGTCTCGCTGGGCGGGAATGTGCTCTGCAAGTGGCTCGGCGAGCAGGGCGCGAATGCGCCGCCACAGGTCCGTGGCGCGGTGGCGGTCTCCGTGCCCTTCGACCTGGCGCGCTGCGCGCGGCAGATCGAGCGCGGGTTCGCGCGGGTGTACGGTCGCTTCTTCGTGCGCTCGCTGCGGGCGAAGACGCTCGCGAAGCTGGAGCGGTTCCCGGGGATCGTCGATGCAGCGGCGCTGGCGCGGGTACGTACGATCTGGGAGTTCGATGATGTGGTCACCGCGCCGATCCATGGGTTCCGTGACGCGGCGGATTACTACACGCGCTGCAGTGCGCTGCGTTTCCTGCCGACGGTTCGGGTGCCCACCCTGCTGTTCAATGCGGTGGATGACCCGTTCCTGCCCGTCGCGGTGCTCGACGAGGTGCGCGCGGTGGCCGCGACGAACCCAGCGCTGCGGTGCCACTTTCCCAGTTACGGCGGGCACGTCGGCTTCGTGGCAGGTGCCGTGCCGTGGGCCGCGAAGTATTGGATGGAGGAAACAGTGCTGGCGTGGGGAGCGGAGCTGCTGTAGCGGTGTACCAACACGCAACCACGCCGCGCGGGCGCTCGGCGGCCCACGCCCCTAGCCCTCCGCGGCACGCGCGGGACAGATTCGTGTACCTCACCATCTCCTTCCTTTCCTTGGCCCGACCTATGCGTGTCCTGACCCCACTGCTCCTGGGTGCCCTGCTCAGCGTCGCGACCACTCCGGTCCATGCACAGGACCCGACCGGGGGCGCCGTCCGGCGCACCGTCATCTCGGCGAACCCGTTCGGCCTGCTGCTGGATCTGTTCAATGCCGAACTGGAGATCGCCACCACCCCGTCGGTGACGGTGGGGGCCGGCGGATCCACCTTCTCGCGGAGCGATGACCGCTACGTGAACGCAGACGTCTTCGCGCGGTACTACCCGTCGGGTCAGGCCTTCGACGGGTGGAACCTCGGCGTCAAGCTGGGCGTGACATCGATCAGCCCGGAGGACGACGCCGTGAAGGGTGGCACCCACTTCGGGTATGGCTTCGATGTGAATCACACGTGGATGGTGGGTGCCGACGATCGGCTCGCCATCAGTGCGGGATTCGGACTCAAACGGATCGTGGGTGCCCCGAGCGACTTCGCGCAGTACATCCCCACGGTCCGGGTCATCAACGTGGGCTGGCGCTTCTGACCGACCGATGAGCGCTGCGGAGCAGAGGCACATCTTGCTCCGCAGCCCTCACACGAGACGGTCGTACGGCGCGCTACGCGCTCAGTGGCGTGGACACGCCGAGCTTGAAGCCGTCCAGATCACGGAACTGGAACATGCGCGTGCCCCACGGGCGGTCGGTCGGCTCGTCGATGAGCGTGCCACCCGCGGCGGCAATGCGGGCGGCGGCGGCATCGACATCGGCCGGGGCGGCGACGTTGATCTGCAGGTAGAAGCCCTGCCCCTTGATGCGGTCCCAGCCAAGCTTTCCGTCGTCTTGGTTGAGCACGATGTTGCAGTTGCCGGCCTGGACCACGGCCGAGACGACGCGGCCCTCGTGCTCCCAGGTATTGGCCACGTTGAAGCCGATCGCGTCGCGATAGAAGCGGAGCGAGGCGTCGAGATCCTTACAGGTGATGGAACAGGAGAGGGTGGTGGCGTTGAGCATGGGAGGAGTTGAGAGGGGCGAGAGGGGTCGTTGGGTTGAAGATACTGGTGGTCCTGCGCCGCCGCCGCAGCGGACCCCCGGGTTCGCCGCTCGACTGCCTCACGAGCGTTCGCGCACCGACGTGGGTTCCTGCAGCTCCCGTCGAAGCTCCTGCACCGCATCGACATGCCGCTGCAGGTCGCGCAGCACATCCATCTGCTCGGTGAGCACGCCGGGCTGCGTCTGGCCAGCTTCGAGGCGCAGCAGGTCGAGTCGGATGGATTCGAGCGCGGCGATGGTCGTGCCAAGTCGCTGCTGTACACGGTCCTGCTCGTCGGCCAACGCTTGGCGCGAGGCGTCGTGCGCCGGTGACGCCGCCGCGGCCCGCAACTGCCGCTGCTCGCCGCTCAGCGCCAGTGCGCGGGCACGCAGCGTGGCCGCCTCTGCGGCCAGGGCCGCAGCGACGGCGGGCAGCGCCGGCAGCTGCTCACGCGCGGACTGCGGCAGACGGGCCAGGATCTGTTCCGCCGCCTGACCCAGCAACACTTCGGTGGGCGCATCGGCCGGAAGCGCCCGCGGCATCGCGTTGGGACGTCCGCCCAACCATCCCACCAGGCGCTCGGCCAGCGGCTTGCGCACGACGCTGTACCACCACGCGGACAGCGTCCCGCCGCGGCGCGCGGTGTTGAGACCGCGGTGCACCAGCAGGGGCGGCAGCAGCAAGCTGAGGATGCCGATCGGGCCTTGGATCAGGTCCGGAAGGCCCGCGCTGCTCAGTGTCCCTTGCGCCAAGGCCAGCCCGAAGCCGGCCAGCAACAAACTGAAGGCGTTGAGCCGCGATGCCGGTTGATCCGGGACCACGGGGGGCGGCGCGATGGCGTCGGCCACGTCAGCGGCGCTGGCGCCTTCGCGCAGCGCGCGGCGGGCGGCGACCAGTGTTTCGCCCGCCCGCAGCGCCGTGGCGGTCGTGACGCCCGCCAGCACGGCCTGCACGATCCCGGTCATCATCGCGCGGCCGAGCCAGCCAGACGACTCGCCGAGCACGAAGAAGACACCGCAGAGCGCGATGACGAATGTCCAGTCCAGCAGGGCCAGCGTCCCCTGCGCGGCCGCGCGGGCCGGGCGCGCTTCGACAGCCAGCTCGGCGCCGTCCGGGCTGCGTTCGATCGCCGCCACGAAGGCCGCCGCGCTGGCAAAGCGGTCGGCTGGCGCGGGGGCCAAGCACTGGTCGATCGCGTCGGCGAGGGCGGCCGGCAGACGCGGCGCGTGCTGTCGTACGCTGGCGGCCGGCTGCGTCTGCTGCTGCACCATCACCGCGATCGCGTTGCGCCCCTCATAGGGATGCCGTCCCGTGGCCGCGACGTACAGCGTCACGCCCAGCGCATACAGGTCGGCACGCCCATCGAGCACTTCGCCCAGGGCCTGCTCGGGCGCCATGTAGCGTGCCGTGCCCATCACCTCGCCGGTGGCTGGGGTGCTGGTGCCACTGCCCGCGCGGGGCTCCTGCCACGCGATGCCGAAGTCGGTGATCAGTGCGCGGCCGGTGCCCTGCTCGAGCAGGATGTTCTCGGGCTTCACATCGCGGTGCACCACGCCGCGCTCGTGCGCGTAGGCCAACGCCCAGCCGATCTCGCGGCCGACCCGGCGGAGCTGCTCTGCGGTGAGCGGCCCGGCGCGGCGCAGTCGCTCCGCCAGCGTCTCGCCCGGCACGTAGCCCATGACGAACCAGGCCAGGTCGCCGGCCTCGGCGACTTCATGGATCGGGACGATGTGCGGATGGAAGCACTGCGCGGCCGTGCGCGCCTCGCGCAGGAAGCGCCGGCGCATGTCGTCGCGCGCGGCCAGGTGCGGCGCCAGCAGTTTGATGGCCACCGGACGCTCCAACTGCACATCGCGCGCGAGGTAGACCACCCCCATCCCACCGCGTCCGAGCTCTTGCTCAAGGGAGAAGCGGCCGGCGACGGCCGCTTGCAGGGCGAGGAAGGCGAGGTCGGGTGACGTCATCGATCTGTGTACGGGTCGCGCCGCTCGGTCGGTTTCGCGCTGATCGCTGCCGGCGCCTCAGCGCCCCGCGAGGCACGCATCTGTCGCGATGTCGAGCAGGGCGTCATGTCGCGTGTTCGCCCTCCACCCGCTGCAACCCCTCCACCTGCCCGGCCTCGTTCAGCAGTAGTGCGAAGCGATGCCCCATCACGAAGTCCGGTGCTGCCATCAGCTCGCGGATACGGGTGCGCACCGGCGTGTTGACGACGGCGAGCCATTCGTAGCGGGGTTCGCCGTGATCGTCCACCCGAACTTGCAGCGCCACCGAACTCTTGGTGCTTCCGCGGCCGGAGCGAGGACCATTGATCTGGACATCGACGAGTGTGGCCTCGAGCGATTGAAAGACCCGCTTCTTGGGCATGGCGTCGGGAAAGATGTCGGTCGATGATCGGGACGACCGGTCAGTGTGCCTTCAGAACGGTAGCTCGTCCGCGCCGTCATGGCATTCCTCGTCGGGCGCATTCCAATCGGGCACTTCCCGAGACGCCTCCTCAGCGGAGCGAAACAGCATGAGGGCCAACTCCTCGTTGCTGGGAATGTCGCGATCGGCCATGAGGCGTTGGTTTGGGTATTCCTCAACCTGACCGAGGGGTCTGACCCCAAGCCTCGTCCTCGCAGGGCACCCGTCGCCCGGTTTCGATATTCTTTATAGGTGACTGCAGTTCCCTCTTTGCCCCAATCGAGCCCGTGATGCCCCGCCACCTCCTCTCCTTCGCCGCCGGCCTCGCCTGCGCCGCCCTCGGCGCCGCGGCCTTCCTCTCCCGTCCGGTCGCCAGCGTCGCGGCGCCGTCCGACGAGCACGCCGAGCACAGCGCCCACACGGGGGCGGCGAGTGGTCTTGTGCAGGACACCACCATCCCCGCCGGTGCGGGCACCGTCGCCGCCCGCCTCGCGGCCTCGCCGCGCCACGCCGAGTGGGTCAAGATCGCCGTTCCCGGCATGGACTCGATCATGGCGTGGGTCGTGTACCCAGAGCGTCGCGACAACGCGCCCGTGGTGGTCGTCATCCACGAGATCTTCGGACTGTCCTCCTGGGTACGCGGCGTGGCCGACCAAGCGGCGGCCGACGGCTTCATCGCCATCGCGCCCGACCTCCTGTCCATTGAGCGCGGCGGCGCCACGAGCGACTCGCTGCCGACCGACTCGGCGCGCGCGCTCATCCAGCGGGTGACGCCCGACAAGATGAGTGCGATGGTCGCCGCCACGGGGCAGTACGGGATGTCCCTGCCGGCGGCGAAGAAGGTCTATGGCGTGGTGGGCTACTGCTGGGGCGGCACCGCCTCGTGGAACCACGCGATCGCGGCGGCGCCAGGACTCGGCGCGGCGGTCGTCTACTACGGCGGGCTCGCCGCGAATGCACTCCCGCGTCTCGCCAGCGTCAAAGTCCCGGTCCTCGGCCTCTACGGCCAGAACGACCAGCGGGTCAACGCCACCATCCCCGCCATCGACTCGACGATGAAGGCGCTGGGCAAGCCCTACCGCTACTCCATCTACGACGGCGCAGGCCACGGCTTCCTGCGGGCACAGGACGGCAACGAGGCCAACGCGGCGGCGGCGAAGCAGGCCTGGCCGGCGACGGTAGCCTTCTTCAAGCAGCACCTTGGACGCTAACTAGCACCACTACAAAATCACGAAGGCGCCATCTGAGCATCAGATGGCGCCTTCTTCGTCTTGGGCCGCGATTCACCCCTCCCCCTTCACCCCCATCAGCCACACCTGCACCCATTCGGGCCAGTTCCCGCTCCACTCAAAGAAGTCCTCGTAGTACACCAGCCCGGCCTCCTCCAGCTCGTCCACCAGCGTGGTCACGTGCTCGCCATACAGCGGGCCCACCACGATGAGGTCGCCCTCCACCCGGAAATCGTCGGCGGTGAGCGCAAAGCGCTCGTCCATGGCGGCGCGCGTCAACCCCGAGCGGTCGAAGGCCTCGCGGCGGATACACACACTGGGCTGGTCGCCCGTCAGCGGAATCGGCATTGGCCCCAACCTACGTGCCCTGCACATACTTCAGCAATGCACGCGGACGCGTTCGATGTCGTGGTGATCGGCGGCGGCCACGCGGGGGCTGAGGCCGCCGCACTGGCCGCGCGGGCCGGCGCACGCACGGCGCTCGTCACCTCGGCGCTCGAGACCATCGGCCAGATGTCCTGCAATCCCGCCATCGGCGGCATTGCGAAGGGCACGGTGGTGCGCGAGGTCGACGCGCTGGGCGGCATCATGGGTCGCGCCACGGACCGCGCGACGCTGCAGTTCCGCATGCTCAACCGGAGCAAGGGCCCGGCGGTGTGGGCCCCACGCGCGCAGGCAGACCGGGCGCGCTACCGCGTGGCCGTCCGCGCCGAACTGGAACGGCTACCGAACCTGCGCTTGGTGCAGGGCACCGTGGCGGGGCTGCTCATCGAAGGCGGGGCGGTGGCTGGAGTGCGCACCATCGAGGGTCGCACGCTCCGGGCCCGCGCCGTGGTCATCACCACGGGGACCTTCCTCCGCGGCCGCATCCACATCGGCACCGACACCGCCATCGGCGGCGGGAGGGCGGGCGAGGCACCGACCACGCATCTCAGCGATCAGCTGCGCGACCTCGGCCTGCACACGGAGCGCTTCAAGACGGGCACGCCGCCGCGCATCGACGGGCGCACGGTCGACTTCGCCCGCTGCGAGCGGCAGGACTCCGAGCTGGAGGACTTCGACTACGCCTGGTCCGTGTTCTGGACCACGCCCCGCGTGGTCGATGGGCGCAGCCGGCACCCCGAGCAGCGGCCCTGCTGGATCACCTGGGCCGGCGCTGCGACCAAGGCGGTGGTGGCGTCCGCACTGGAACGCAGCGCGATGTACGGCGGCGCCATCGCCACGCGCGGGCCGCGCTACTGTCCGTCGATCGAGGACAAGGTGCTGCGCTTCCCCGACGCGGAGCGGCATCAGGTGTTCCTCGAGCCCGAGGGCGAGGACACGCACGAGCTCTACGTGAATGGGCTCTCGACCTCGCTGCCCATCGACGACCAGCTGGCGATGCTGCGCGCCGTGCCCGGCCTCGAGCGTGCCGAGATGACGCGGGCGGGCTACGCGATCGAGTACGACTACGTGCCGCCCACGCAGCTCAGCGCGACGCTGAGCGTCAAGCAACTGCCCGGGCTCTACCTCGCCGGGCAGATCAACGGCACCACGGGCTACGAGGAAGCCGCAGGGCAGGGGGCGCTGGCCGGTCTCAATGCAGCGCAGCACGCGCTGGGGCGGGAGCCCGTGCGCTTGGGCCGTGAGACCAGTTACATCGGGGTGCTGGTGGACGATCTCGTCACGCGCGGCGTGGACGAGCCCTACCGACTGTTCACGTCGCGCTCGGAGTACCGGCTCACCGTGCGGCAGGACAACGCCCTGGCGCGCCTCGCACCCATCGCACGCGCCTGCGGCCTCTACACGCCCGCCGAAGCCGCGATCGTCGAGCAGCGCCTCTCGGCGGTGCAGGAGGCGACGCAATTGGCCGAGGCGACGTCGGTGCGACCCGATGCCGTTGCGCTGTTGCTGGCCGAGCGCGGATCGTCGCCGCTGGCGCACGCGGTGCGGGTGGCGGAGCTGGCCAAGCGCAACGAGGTAGGGCTCCGGGAGTTGTTCGCCCTGTGCGGCGTGGGCGCCTCGCTGCCGCGCGAGGCGTTGGTGAGCGCCGAGCTGGAGCTCAAGTACGCGGGGTATTTCGTGCGCGAGCGCGAGGCGGCGGACCGTATGGCACAGATGGGCGAGTTCGCGCTCGACGTCGGGCTGGCCTACGAGACCTTCACCACGCTGTCGTTCGAGGCGCGGCAGAAGCTGGCCGCCCTGCGGCCGACGACACTGGCACAGGCCTCGCGGGTGCCGGGGATCTCGCCGGCTGACCTGCAGAACCTGGTGCTTGAGGTGGAGCGCGGACGACGGCAGGGCATGGCGACCAGCGGGTCGGCGTGAGCGCAGTGTCGCCCACGCGAGCGGTCGCGCTGCTCCGGGCCGCGATCGCGATCGCCATCGTGGTGCTCTCGCTGTTCCCCGTCGGCGCGTGGCTCGAGGTCGAGCTGACGCTGGTGCAGTATTCCGCGGACGGGTGGTGGAGTGGCACCGCGCTGGTGGGACTCGTGACAGGCCTCTTGGTGTGGGTGATCCACCGCTCCACGCTGGGCGATGTGGTGCCACGTGCCGTCGCGCCGCTCGTGCATGCGTGGGAGCAACGACCGGTGGTGGCGATCCCCATCGTCGCCGCGGTGGCCTTTGGGGTCTATGCGTTCGATGCGTGGTGGATCTTCGATCGCCGTCCGCTCTTGATCGACGAGATCGTGCAGGCCATCCAGGCCCGCATCTTCACGGCGGGCCAGCTGACGCTCGAGGCCGGTGCGCATCCGGAGTTCCGCTCCATCATGCACCTCGTGGAACTCGACGGCC
Organism: uncultured Gemmatimonadaceae bacterium; assembly: GCA_964503275.1. Classification (GTDB taxonomy): domain Bacteria; phylum Gemmatimonadota; class Gemmatimonadetes; order Gemmatimonadales; family Gemmatimonadaceae; genus DASRAP01. The sequence continues at coordinate 103,578 of CAZCZO010000003.1, forward strand.
GCGTGTTCGGCCAGTTCCCGCCCGGTGGACCGGCGATGCTCGCGCTCGGCGAGCTCGCGGGGGCGATGTGGCTGGTGAACCCGCTGTTCGGCGCGGCGTCGGTCGCCGCGTTCGCCCTCGCCCTGCGCTGGGGCGGCGTCGCGCCTGGCGTCGCGCTGGGCGCCACGCTGCTGTTCGGGTTCGCGCCCTTCGTGATCTTCCAGTCGGCGAGTCATATGAATCACGTGACCTCGCTGACGTTCCTCCTGATGGCGGCCGCCGCGTTGATGTACGCCACGCGCACGGATCGCGCGTCGCCGTGGGCGGGACTGCTCTGCGGGCTCGGACTCGGCGTGGCAGCAACGATCCGTCCGCTCGATGCGATGGTGTGGGCACTGCCTGCCGGGGCGTGGCTGTTGTGGCGGGCGCTGCGGCTCGGGCGCTGGGAGACCTGGCTGGCATCGGGCGTGGGCGTGGCGACGCCGATGGCGGTGATGTTCTGGGTGAATCAGCAGATGACGGGCGACCCGTTCACGTTCGGCTATGTGGCGCTCTGGGGCGCGGGGCATGGGCTGGGCTTCCACGACGCGCCGTGGGGTGAGCCGCACACGCTGCGCCGCGGCATCGCGATGATGGCGGCGTATCTGAACCGGCTCAACGACTTCATGTTCGAGACGCCGGTGCCGGTGCTGGTGCCGGTGGCGTTGTCGATCGCGTGGGGCCGCACGATGCGCGGCGTGGAACGCTACCTCGCGCTGGCCGTGGGGATGGGGGTGCTGGCGTACATCGCGTACTGGCACGATGGCTTCTACCTGGGCCCGCGCTTCTTGTATCCCGCAGCGCCGCTGGTGGCGCTCCTGATCGCGCAGGTGCCATCCGTGTTGCAGGCGCGTTGGCCGCGTGCACCCTTGCTGCGCGAAGGCACGTACGCGTCGTTCGTCGCGGCGGGCGTGTGCGGGGTGATCTTCGTGATGCCGATCCGCATAGCGCAGCACCAGAGCATCTTCACCTCGTTCCGCACGGACCTGGGTGCCGTCGTCGCCGCCGCTGGCGTGCGGGACAGTCAGGACCTGGTGCTGATCCGGGAGAGCTGGGGGGCGCAGCTCATCGCCCGTATGTGGGCAATGGGGTTGGCGCGGCCGGCGGCCGAGGCGTTATACCGCAGCGTGGATGCCTGTGTGCTGGACGAGGCACTCACGGCGCTGGAAGCGGATGGTGCGCGGGGCGACGACGCGCTGCGGGTCTTGCAGCCCCTGCGGCGTGATTCGGCCCGCCTGCTGGAGTCGACGCTGTCACCCGACGACACGGAGCGCATGCTCCCAGGGGCGACCTACGGGGTGCGCTGTCAGCAGCGGATCGCGGAGGACCGCGCCGGGTACGGACACTTTGCGTCGGCGTGGTTGGTGCGAGCTCCCTCCGGGGTGCGCTGGGCGCGGGACCTGCAGGCGCGAGACACCCTGGTGGCGCGGCGGACGGACCGGGTGTGGTTGTTGCGCTGGGTGCGGGACTCGCTGTCGCCGCCGCGGCCGGTGGTGGAGCGGATCGACGGGGACTCGCTGTGGCGGAGTTGGGGGTGGATGGAGGGGGGTTAGTTACGGGATTGGCACGCTGCGTCACATAGTGGCACGCTGCGTCGCCTCACGAGCCGACGTCATCGGCTAGTGTCAGGCATCAGGGAGCGCGCGTTCGCGCGTTGCCGGTCACTCTCGATGGCGGTCTGCGTTGACAAGTATGCCTGTTTGGAACTATCGATCGCTGCGCGAGCCCATCTCAGCGACGCTCTGGGCTGCCCTAGTTCTGGTATGCTCGGTTTCGTGCTCTCGGGATATCACCGAGCCTGTGGATGCGCGCTCATCAGTGTCGGGTGATTGCTGGAGTTGCAGCAGCCCAATCGATGACGGCCTACTCACGGCAACTGCTGCCGTTGCATCGTTTTTGACCAGCAAATGGTGGGACCAGCAGTGTGTCGCCTTTGGTGAGCTGCTCAATGCCTACCTGTCCGATGGGCGCGTGCACTCGTTCGAACAGCACGCATTTGCGAATGGATACAGCAACTCCAGTGGCATGTGGATCGCCGAGCGCAACGCGATGGGGTTCGAGCGTCCCGACGACTATCGCGCGTACACTGCGGCCCACGAGGCAGTTCATCAGTGGTCAGGAAGCACCGACGAGCAATGGGTCGATGACTCGCTTGCGGCCTGTGGCCTGTCCAAACCGCCGTACTGATCGCGGCAGCTAGTGTGCAATCCATCTTCTATACTGTCGGCGGAGCGTCGGCCATGAGAGTGTCTCGCGTTGTTCTGTCTCGGTTCGGTCTTATCGTCCCCTTCTTCGTTCAGCTCTGGCCTCTGGATGCTCAGGTCACCTCGCCGTCTCCTCTTGCGAGTAGCTTCGTTCGTGAGGTCGTCAAGGAGATCGGCGCGGGCCGCGCGAAGGGCCTTCGATTCGAGTTCGGCTCATCGTGCGAGAGCGCACTCAGAGGTCCGGTCTATTGTTCCGCAGGTCCGTCGCAAGCCGAGCGCGCGTTTGCGGTGGAGGTGGTCGCACAACTGGAGCAAGGTCGACCCGCGGACGTTACCCGACGCCTCGCTGCACAAGGCGTGTTACATCCGGAGTTGCCTTCGTCGTGCCGGAGTCGTTCGGATCCGACAGAGCTTGTCCTATTGGACTCACTTGTGGGAGATCCGAGTCGCCCAGGCATCGTCTTCCGAGTGCTTCGGACGGAACCTGGAACCAACTGTCGGGTAGCCGGTGGTGCGATGATTCGCCTCGAGTTCGTGCGCGACGGTGCTGGATTCGTGCTTCAACGTCGCACGGTACTGGAGTATTACTGAGCCTCAAGTTGTTGTGATGCCGGCGGCGACGCGGTTCGAGTCCAACGGACCACGGCCGCGTCAGTCCACTATGTGACCATCGGACGATGAAATATGTTCAGAACGCTACTTAAAGCATGCGCGGCTGCGCTGTTGGTGGGGAACGCAGAATCGCTGCACGCCCAGTCTTTGACGGTGTCGACGCCCCAGATCGTAACGCAGGGCCGCAGCGAGATCGAAGTCGCGCCTGATCGCGCGGAGCTGCGGCTCAGCGTCGAGACGCGAGCGACCACCGGCTCGGAGGCCGGTCGGCAGAACTCGCAGATCGTCGCAGCGGTGCTCGATACACTGCGGCGCGGCTTCGGGCTGACAGACCGGGACCTGGTGACGCTGGGCTACATGCTGCAGCCGCAGATGTCCTACCCGCGCGACGGGTCGGCACCGAAGGTCGAGGGCTATGCCGCGAGCAACACCATCCGGGTACGCACCGGCGCGATCGACCGCGTGGGGAGCATGATCGACGCCGCGCTTCGGAAGGGCGCTACGAACATCTCCGGCCTTAATTTCTCTGCCACGGGCACCGACGATGCTCGGCGCAGCGCGCTGGCTGCGGCCGTGGAGCTGGCAAAGAAGGATGCTGAAGCGATGGCCACGGCTGCCGGCGGGCGACTCGGCCCGCTCTTGGAGTTGATGAACCAAGACATGGATGTCCGAGCGCCACAGCCCTTGATGATGGCCATGGAAGCCAAGGCGATGGACGGGGTCCCTACACAGATCCAGGCCGGCGAACAGACCGTCGTCGCGAGGGTCACGGCACGCTGGGCCTTCTTGCCCGGATCGCGATAGCGAGACATTCTCTGGGCACTAAATTCAACGGGCGGAGCGGCGGAGAGTACCCCGCGCTCCGCCCGTTGTTGTTTCACGTGAAACATTGTGGACTCTCAACGACAACAAGTCCTAGGAGTAATACCAAGCGGAGGCTGTGCCCAATCGGCCGCCTCGTGCGTCTTTGCTCTACCGGTTGACCGCATGGCGTGTGGTCTGCCGTCTCCACCTGTGCTCTGATATCTGTGGCTCGAGTCATCGCGATCGCGAATCAAAAGGGTGGCGTCGGCAAGACGACCACGGCCGTGAACCTAGCGGCCTCATTGGCGGCGGCAGAGCAGCGCACGCTGCTCATCGATGGCGACCCGCAGGGCAATGCGACCTCCGGCGTGGGCATCTCGGCCGACGGCATCGACCGGTCGGTCTACCATGTACTGCTCGGGGAGTCGAACATCGAAGGGGCGACGCACCGCGGCGTCCAGTTCCCGCTACTCGATGTCGTTCCCGCGACCCCGGACCTCGCGGGCGCCGAGGTCGAGCTCGTGGACCGCCCCGAGCGTGAACGACAAATGCGGAAAGCGGTCGACGCCGTGCGGGACCAGTACGATTACGTCTTGATCGACTGCCCGCCGTCGCTCGGGCTGATTACCATCAACATGCTGGCAGCCGCCGACGCGCTGCTGATCCCGCTGCAGTGCGAGTACTATGCCCTCGAAGGGCTCTCCCAGCTGCTCAACACAGTGCACCTCGTGCAGCGCTCGGTGAACGAGGCTCTGACCATCGACGGCGTGCTGCTCACCATGTACGATGCGCGCCTCAACCTCTCGCGCCAGGTGGCAGCGGACGCGCGTGAGTACTTTGGCGCGCAAGTCTTCAAGAACGTCGTGCCACGCAACGTACGTCTCGCCGAAGCGCCTTCGTTCGGAAAGCCCATCATCCTCTACGACATCGCGTCCATCGGCGCGCAGTCGTATATGTCGGTCGCGGAAGAGCTGATCACGCGCACCAACAATCGGTCAAAATGACCGATTACCCTAGCTTGAAGGAGCCTGGTCGATGAGTGCTCAGCCCCCGTCGCGCCTCGGCCGCGGACTTGGCGCGCTCCTCGCCGCGAAAGCGGCCGTGGAGGATACGGCCGACGTCCCCAAGACCGGGCTGCGCCGCGTCCCCATCGGACAGGTGCGGCCCAACCCGTACCAGCCACGCAAGGAGTTCCGGCCAGAAGATCTCGCCGACCTGGAGTCATCGCTGCGCGTGAGCGGGCTGCTCCAGCCGATCTCGGTCCGGCCAGCCAGCAGCGGCGGCGGCTTCGAGCTGATCGCCGGCGAGCGACGCCTACGCGCCGCGCAGCGCATCGGCTGGACGGAGATCGACGCGGTCATCAAGCCGATCGACGACCGCGACCTGCTGTCGCTCGCCTTGGTCGAGAACCTACAGCGCGCCGACCTCAACCCCATCGAAGAGGCAGAGGGCTATCAGCGCCTCATCGCCGACTTCGCGCTGACGCAGCAGGAGGTCGCTGTCGCGGTCGGCAAGGATCGATCCACCGTCGCCAACTTCCTGCGCCTGCTCTCGCTCCCGGCCTCGGTCCGCCGCATGGTCTGGGAGGGCGCGATCTCCATCGGCCACGCCCGGGCGCTGCTCTCGCTGGGCGACGAAGAGACGATCGCGGCGCTGGCCAAGGACGTGGTCTCGTCGGGGCTGTCGGTCCGTGAGGTGGAGCGCCGCGTGCGCGAACGCGCGCCGCGAAAAGGGCGCGGCAGCGCGGCCAGCGCCACGCGTACCGCCGCGCCACGCAGCGACCGCCGCCCCCCGGAGGCCCGCCGCATCGAGGACCAGTTGCGCCGCCACCTCCAGACCGACGTGCGCCTCGGCGTCGAAGCGGCGGGACGCGGCGAGATCCGGATTCCTTTCTACTCCGCTGACGACCTGGAGCGCGTCCTGGACCTCGTGCTGGGCACGCAGCGAGACCTCGAGTGACCGAAGAGCGCAGCGAACGCCTGCGGGACTTGCGGGCGCTGGTCGCCCGGGACAGCGGGGTCGTGCACGTCCATGTCCACGCCGAGCAGGGCGGGGAGCATCGAAGCTTCGTGATCACGCCGCCCCAGGCACGTCGACTGCGCTGGCTGCTGTCGCCCATCACCTGGGGGCTCGCCGCCGCCGTCCTCGTCTCCTGGGTGGTCCTCGCCGCGATGGCCAGCCGCCTGCCGTCGGCCCGGAATCGCATCGCCGCCCTGGAGGCCGACGCCATCCGCGTGGACACGCTGGAGATGCGCCTGATGGACCTGCAGTTGCGCTATGACCAAGTTTCTCGGATGTTGGGAGCAGCGCGCGACACCGCGGGTCCCCCAGCGGACTCGACTTCACCGGCACCCAGGAACTGACGATGGCGATCTTCGGGAAGGATGGACGTGCGGTACCGACCCCAATGCCGAGCTCCGGCGGCGGCGAGGGATCCCTTTCCGTCATCGCCGCCGGTTTGCGCATCGTGGGCGATGTCACCGGCTCGGGCCTGCTCAAGGTCGATGGCAACATCGAAGGCTCGATCGTCGGGCCGCGGCAGGTGATCATCGGCCGTGGAGGCATCGTGCGTGGGAACATCGAGTCCGCCGAGGTCATTCTGGCGGGGACCATCGAAGGGTCGATCTACTCGGCGGACCGCGTGGAAGTGCAGGGCACGGCGTTGCTGCACGGCGATGTGTCCACACGCACCATCGTCGTCCATGAGGGCGCGCGCCTGAACGGCTCCGTGCAGATGGGCGGCGCGGTCTCCGCCGCGCTCGATGACGACGACGACATCCGCCCCGCCGTGCAGGTCGTTCGTTGACCGTGGCGCCGACCGCGGCGCGCTTCACACCCACACCGCCCTGATGTCCCACACCCGACGTTCCCGCCACTGGCTGCGCGGCGGTCTCTTCGCTGCGCTCACGCTGGCCGCCGCCTGTGGCGGTGGTGATCCCGCGCCCGATGCCGCCGCCGACGCCGCGGTGTTCCGCGTGGCGCTCCTCACACCGGGCAGCATCTCGGACCAAGCATGGAACGGCAGCGCCTACGAGGGACTTCTGCGCGTGCGCGACTCGCTGGGCGCACAGATCAGCCATATCGAGGTGAAGACACCGTCGGAGTTCGAGGAGAACTTCCGGCAGTACGGTGCCCAAGGCTACCGTCTGGTGATCGGGCACGGTGCGGAGTTCCAAGACGCGGCGATGCGTGTGGCACCCGAATTCCCGCAGACCATCTACGTGAGCACGGGCGGCAATCAGGTCCAGGGCAACGCGATCGGGCTCGAGTTCGCCTTCGAAGAGGGATCGTATCTCGCCGGTGTGGTCGCGGCGGGCTTGTCGCGCTCCGGCGTGATCGGGGCCATCGCGGGCACCGAGCTGCTGCCCGTGCGACGCTCCTTCGAGGCGTACATCGCCGGCGCGAAGTCGGTGCGCCCGGACATCCGGGTCGTGACGTCCTACGTCGGCAACTGGGACGACGCGAGCGCCGGCAAGGAGCAGGCCCTCGCGCAGATCGGGCGGGGGGTCGATGTGATCTTCGGCAACGCCGATGCCGCTGGGCTGGGCATCTTCCAAGCCGCGCGCGAGCGTGGCGGCGTGCGCGTCATCGGCGCCAACAGTGACCAGGCGCCCGTCGCGCCCGAGGTGGTCATCGGCTCCGTGGTCATCGACATCCCGCATGCCTTCCTCGAAATGGCACGCGAGGTGCGCGCCCCGGACTTCACCCCGCGCGTGATCGCCTTCGGCACGTCCAGCGACGTGGTCCGCTGGGTGGAGAATCCGCGGACGGCGGCCGAGATCCCCGCTGCGACGCGCACGGCAGTGGATTCGCTCACGCAGCTGATCCGGCGCGGTGGCCTCAGCATTCCGCGCACCCAGTGACGCCGGTCCCGCTCTCGGCCATCGCCGCGCACCTGGACACCCTGCTGTCCACGGGCAGCATCCCCGACTATCCGCAGGCCCTCAACGGGGTGCAGCTGGAGCATCGGGGACCCGTGCACGGGATCGCGACCGCGGTGGATGTCTCGCGGCGGACCATCGCCGGCACCATCGACGCCGGCGCGAACCTGCTGATCGTGCATCACGGCATGTTCTGGGGCGGTGCCACGCGCATCGCCGGCCGCTATTACGAGCGCCTTGCCACGCTGTTCGCGCACGACATCGCGGTGTACAGCGTGCACTTGCCGCTCGACGCGCACGCGCGCTTCGGCAACTCGGCGTTGCTCGCCGCGACGTTCGGGCTGACCCCGAGTGCGGGCTTCGCCAAGCATCAGGACATCTTCTGCGGCGTGCGCGGACACAGCGACCTGCCGACGGCCGAGTTGGCGGCGCGCGTCGAGCAGTTCGCGGCGGCGCACGGGCACACGCTGGTGACGACGCCGTACCGCGCCGACCGACGGAGCATGCACTGGGCCATATGTTCAGGCGCGGGCGCGGGACACGACACGTTGCGCGAAGCGACCGCGCTGGGCATCGACACGTTGATCGTCGGCGAAGGACCGCACTGGACCGCGGTCGATGCCGAGGACCTCGGCATCGTCGTGATGTACGCCGGGCACTACGCGACCGAGACCGTGGGCGTCCGTGCGATCGGCGACGAGCTGACGCGGGTCTTCGGGCTCCCAGCGACCTTCATCGCGGCGCCCACGGGGCTGTGAGCGCCGTGGAGGGGTCGTCACCTCCGGCGGCGGCGCTGGCCCTGCGGGGCATCACCAAACGATTCGGTTCGCTGACGGCACTGCAGGAGGCCGACCTGCGCGTGGCTCCTGGGAGCATCCACGCCGTGCTGGGTGAGAACGGTGCCGGCAAGACGACGCTGCTGCGCATGGCCTTCGGCATGCTCGCCCCCGATGCCGGGTCGATGACGATCGACGCGCGACCCTACGCGCCGCGGTCACCGCGCGACGCGATGGAGGCCGGCGTGGGCATGGTGCATCAGCACTACTCCCTGGTGCCGGCGATGACCGTCGCGGAGAACGTCGTGCTCGGGCTCGCCCGCCGCTGGGACCCCCGCGCGGCAGCGGCGGCCGTGCTCGACGCGGCGACGACGCTGGGACTCTCTGTGGACCCGTCGGCACGCGTTGAGCACCTGTCCGTCTCGGAGCAGCAGCGCGTCGAGCTGATCAAGTGCGTGGTCCGTGGGGCGCGCGTGCTGATCCTCGATGAACCGACGGCGGTCCTCGCGCCAGACGAATCGCGGCACTTGCTGCGCCGTCTGCAGACCTTTGCGCGCAGCGGCGGCGCGGTCGTTCTGATCACGCATCACGTGCGTGAGGCCCTGGCCTATGCCGACGCCGTGACGGTGCTGCGCGGTGGACGCAGCGTGCTCCACGCCGACACCGCCTCGCTCGACGAGCGTACGGTGATCACGGCCATGGTCGGTGCGCATGACGTGCCGCGCGCCGCGGCCGCGGGCGAGCGCGGCGCTGCCATCATGCGAACGGACGCTGTGCACGTCGTCGATGCCCACGGTGTGACGCGCCTGCGCGAGGCCACCGTATCGGTGCACGCCGGCGAGATCGTCGGACTCGCGGGCGTGGACGGCAGCGGGCAGGCCGAGTTGCTGCGGGTACTCGCGGGCCGCCTGGCGGCCACGCAGGGCGCAGTGCACGCACCCGCGCGCGTCGGATTCGTCCCCGGGGACCGGCATCGCGATGCCTTGATGCTCGGCGCGTCACTCACCGAGAACTACGCGCTCGCGGCCGTGGGGTCGGGCAGCGGCCGCGTGGACTGGCCGGCGATGCGCGAGGCGACCGCCGCCCTGATCGCCGCGTACGATGTGCGCGGGGCGGCACCGTCCACCGTCGCCGCCGCGCTGTCGGGTGGCAACCAGCAGAAGTTCGTGGTCGGCCGTGCGATCGCGACGGCGCCCTCGGCGCTGGTGATCGAGAGTCCCTCGCGCGGGCTCGATGTGCGCGCGACCGCCGCGATCCACGAGACGCTGCGTGCGCAACGCGCGGCGGGCATGGCGATCGCGATCAGCTCCCCGGACCTCGATGAGCTGCTCGCGCTGGCCGATCGCATCGTCGTCTGTCACGCCGGATCGGTGCGCGAGGTGCCGCGCGATGTGGACGCGATCGGCCGGGCCATGGTCGGAGCGGCCGCGTGAGCGCCGGTACCACCCACGGGCCTCCGGTGCACGCCGCGCCGCGCGGACCGCGCGCGATGGGCCCGCTGCTGATCGGCGTTGCCACGCTGACCGCAGTGGTCGGTTGCCTCGTCCTGCTCCTGCTTGCCACCGGCCACGACCCTGCCACCGCGCTGCGCGCGCTGCTGCGCGGCGCCGTGGGGTCATGGTACACCCTCACATCCACGACCTTGGTCCGCGCGACCCCGTTGATCCTGACCGGGCTCGCGGTGGCCATCGCGTTCCGTGCCGGCGTGCTCAACATCGGCGCCGAGGGGCAGCTGCTCGCTGGGGCGGCCGCCGCGACGGCCGTGGCCATCGCGTGGCCAAGCGGGGGAGCCCTGCCAGGCGTGCTGGCCGGCGCGGCGGGAGGTGTGCTCTGGACGGCGCTCCCCGCATGGCTGCGCCTCCGCTACAACGTGCTGGAGGTCATCAGCACGCTGATGTGCAACGCCGTCGCCGTATACGTGGTGGGGTGGTTGGTGCGCGGTCCGTTGCAGGAGCCGACACGGATATATCCGCAGTCGGCGGTACTGGACCTCGCCAGTCGACTTCCGCTCCTGTGGGATGGCACGCGACTGCACGCCGGGTTCGTCCTCGCGCTGCTGCTGGTGGCAGCGGCCTGGTGGATCAACGCCCATACCGCCGCCGGATTCCGTCTGCGCGCGGTGGGCCTGAACGAGAACGCCGCGGCCTCGACAGGAGGCATCGCCGTCGCACGCACCCGCCTTGTGGCCTTCGTGGTGAGCGGCGCGCTTGCGGGCGTCGCCGGCGCCGTCGAGGTGCAGGGCGTGACCTACGCGCTGTATGAGAACCTGTCGCCGGGCTACGGCTACACGGCCATCGCGGTCGCGCTGTTGGCGCGTCTCGACGCGCGCGCGGTGATCGTCGCCGCGTTGCTCTTCGCCGCGCTCCAAGCCGGTGGGAGCGCGATGCAGCGCGACGCCGCTGTGCCCGCGGTGACGGTGAAGGTGGTCGAAGCCGCGCTGATCCTCGGTGTGATCACGGTCGCGGCGTGGCAGCAGCGGCGCACACGGAGTCACGCGGTATGACCGAAACGCTTGCGCTGTTCGCGGAGGCCACCGTGCGCACCGCCACACCCCTGGCCCTCGCGGCCCTGGGTGAAGTGGTGGCCGAGCGCGCGGGTGTGATCAACCTCGGCATCGAAGGCGCACTCATCGGTGGGGCCTTCGGGGCGCTCGTGGTCGCGGGCGGCGCTGGTCCGTACCTGGGCCTCGTCGGTGGAGCCGCCGCGGGCATGCTGATCGCACTGCTCTTTGCCGCCGTCGCGATCGGCGGGCGAGCGGATCAGATCATCGCAGGTACGGCCATGAGTCTCGTGGGCTTGGGCATGACCGGCGTGCTCTACCGCTCGTGGTACGGGACCACCGGCGCAGCGCTGAACACGCCGACGCTGGGCCCGGTCGCGATCCCCGGACTCTCCCAGTTGCCGATCGTCGGTCCGGCGTTGTTCGCCCAGCCGCTGCCGACGTACGTGCTCGCGGTCCTGGCGATCGGGTGTTGGCGCTGGATGTACCACACGGGCGGTGGCCTCGCGCTCCGCGGCTGCGGCGAAAGCCCGACGGCGGCGCGCGTTGCGGGGATCCGCGTACGACGCGTACAGACCTATGCGGTGCTCTTCGCAGGCGCACTCGCGGGCCTCGGCGGCGCCACCTTGGTCCTCGCGCAAGCGGGCACCTTCGCCGAGGGAATGTCGGCCGGTCGCGGATTCGTCGCGATCGCGATCGTGGTCCTCGGACGCTGGCACCCACTGGGCGCTGTGCTCGCCGCCCTGCTCTTTGGCGCCGCCTCGGCGCTGCAGACGGTGTTCCAGGCACTGGGCTCGGACCTCCCGTACCAGTTGTTCCTGGCCTTCCCCTACTTGCTCACGCTCGCGGCGCTTGCCGGGTTCGCCGGCCGCAGCCGCGCGCCGGCGGCGTTGGGGATGGTGGTCGACGACTGAGCTAGCAACCCGCGCGCGGACCCTGCCAGCGCGGCGACCACGCGCCCGCCGCGCTGTCCCGCTCAAGGAGCAGCACCAGGGGTCCACGCGCATCGGAGCGCTCGAGCAAGAGCCCCACCGCACCCGTGCCGACGAACTGCACGAGCGCGAGCACCTCGTCGATATCGACCGACGCCTCGCGGCCCCAGCGGCGCTCGGCATACACCAGCCGCGGTTCCGCCTCGGGGGAGCCCGCCTCGGCCAACAGTAGCAGCTGCTCGCTGGCCGGATCGTCCTCGACGGCGACCGTTCGTGCGACGATCGCGACCAGCAGCGATGGGCCGGCGGGGAGCGACCCGCGCCAGGCGCTGCGGACCACGTAGGGGAGACCCGCGAAGCGCTCGACCGTGTCGCCGGGTGCCCGCGAGGCCAAGCGCGCCACCGCGATCGCGCGGCGCAACGAATCGGCCGGGGAGATCCCCTCGATGGAATCGAGCGGGATGGGCGTCGCGATCTCGCGGCTGAGCCCCACGCGCCATCCGATGTCGGTCGCCACGGGCGCCTGCGGCCACGATGGACAGCGACTGACCGGCACCGACACGGCCCCAAGCACCCCGAGGGTGGTCCGCCCATCGCGCGCGAACAGCTCGACGTCGAGGCCTTCGATGGGACCGAGGGCCACGGAGGCCGTCGCCACGGACGGCGCGAGCGGGGGGATGAGGGCCGCGCCCTCGCCCGAAGGCGCGGGCACCAGGATCAATGTGCCATAGGCGCTGGGCCAGCTCGGGCCCGTGGGCGCTGGCTCGGCCACGGGGCGGTCGGCGGCGACGTTCGACGGAGGCGCACGCTCAGGAGCGGGCGCTGTATCGCCGCAGGCCAACGCTATGGCACAGAGCAGCCCGAGGAGGGGTCGCGTGCTAGGCACGCGGTGGAAGATACGGCCCACCGAGATCCCAGTGCCACGCATCCCGTCGCTCGCCGGTCCGCGGGTCCTTCAGGGGCTTGAACTGCAGGCGCTGCTCGGGAATGCCATGGGCGCGCCCGTACGCCAGCAGCGCGTCGCGATCGCAGGAGACCAGGTGCGCCAGCGGCTGACCGAACCAGCGGTGGCGGTGCAACCAGAGACCACCATCCATCGCGTGGATCATGCCATCACGTCGCCGAGCGAACTCCCGCCAGCTCGGGGCCTCCGTCACTCGCAGCGGACTTGTCCTTCGGCGATCGCCGGTGCGAGCACGGGGACATTGCCGACGAAGATCGCACAGGTCAACGGTGTCGACGCCGGATGGGTCGCGGTGGCCGACCAACCTGAGCCCGTGGCCGCGGCCACCGTGATGGTCACGCCCGGGCTGCCCGTGAGGTTCAACGTCGAAATGTCGGTCGCGTAGGACCCCACTTCGTACATGTACGCCTCTTGCGCTGACGCCAGGTTCTTGAGGTCCGACTTGAGGGTCGCGGCGTTGGCCTTGCCCTTGGTGTTCTGGAACTTCGGCACCGCGATGGCCGCGAGAATGCCGATGATCACGACCACGATCAGCAACTCGATCAGGGTGAAGCCGCGCCGACGTGCCATTGCGAAGATCCGGAAACGTGTATCGCGTCGCAGACAAGCGAGAGACCCGTGCCGAAGGTCACACTCGCGTCAAGAGGTCAGTACCCGCTGGTGCAATGCTGGGGCCGCTACGAACACCGTGGCAGTAACTCTTTGCTCTTGAACAACTTACGATTCAACCCGCGGTCAGGTCACGCGTCGAACCCCCATTTCAGTTCGCGCCGACTCTCGCACTACGCAATTTGTGGGCCGTCACCGACTTGCCCCGGAACACGAACTCGACTGGCTACTTGGCGTCCACCCAGTTGTCGCCGACCCCGATGTCCACCACCAGCGGAACCGACAGGGTCGCGGCCCCCTCCATCGCCTGACGCACCAGCGCGGCCAACGCGTCCATCTCGTCGGGCGGCCCCTCGAAGACCAGTTCATCGTGGACCTGCAAGAGCATGGTGCTCTGGAGTCCCGACGTCGCGAGCGACGCGGCCACGTCGAGCATGGCCTGCTTGATGAGGTCGGCCGCGGAACCTTGGATGGGAGAGTTCTGCGCGATCCGCTCCCCGAACGACCGGACATTGAAGTTGCGGTCGGTGATCTCGGGAATGCGCCGACGCCGGCCGATGATGGTCTCCGCATACCCGCGCTCGCGGGCCTGCGTGACACAGTCGTCGAGATAGCGCCGCACCCCGGCGAAGCGCTCGAAGTACGTCGCGATGAAGGCCTTCGCTTCGTCCTGCGCGATCTTCAGTTGCTTGGACAGCGAGAAGGGACCCTGCCCGTAGATCGTGGCGAAGTTGATGGTCTTGGCGCGCGCACGCATCTCGCTGGTGACGGCCTCGAGCGGCACATCGAAGATCACGGACGCCGTCTGCCGGTGGATATCGCCCCCGGCGCGGAACGCCGAGACGAAGGCGGCATCGCCGGAGAGATGCGCGAGCAAGCGCAGCTCGATCTGCGAGTAGTCGGCCGCCAAGAACCGCCAGCCCTCGCGCGGCACGAACCCGCGACGGATGTCGCGCCCGATCGCGGTGCGGATGGGGATGTTCTGCAGATTGGGGTCACTGGAGCTGAGGCGCCCGGTCGCCGCCACCGTCTGCGCATACGACGTATGCAGGCGCCCCGTGCGCGGATTCACCAGCGCCGGCAGCGCATCGAGATACGTGGCCTCGAGCTTGGCCAGTTCACGGTACTCCATCAACAGCACGGGGAGCGTGTGCCCTTCGTCGGCCAACTCCTGCAGCACGGAGGCATCGGTGCTGGGCCCGGTCGCGGTCTTCTTCTTGACGGGCAAGCCGAGCTTCTCGAAGAGGATGACCCGCAACTGCGGATTGGAGTTGATGTTGAACTCCTCACCAGCCTCGTCCCAGATGCGGCGCTCTACGATGGCCCGTTCGGCCGCGAAGCGCGTCTTGAGCTGCGCGAAGTGTGCGACATCGATGCGCACGCCGACCCACTCCATCTGCGCCAGGACATCGATGAGCGGCAGTTCGAGGTCGGTGAGCAGATGCGTGAGCCCTTCCGCCTCGAGCCGCGGTGCCAAGTACTCCCAGAGCCGCCAGGTGTAGTCGGCATCCTCGCAGGCATACGCCGTGGCCCGGTCGATGGGCACCTCCGCGAAGGGGATCTGCGCTTTGCCCTTGCCGGTCACCGCCTCGTACGGGATCATCGTGTGATGCAGCAGCTCGAAGGCCAAGGCATCGAGTCCATGCGAGCGGCGGCCGGGATCGAGCAGATAGCTGCCGAGCATGGTGTCGAAGTGCACACCGCGCACCGTCACACCGGCGCGGCGCAGCACCAGGACATCGTACTTGGCGTTCTGCGCGACCTTGGCGACCGCCGGGTCCTCGAAGAGCGCGACCAGTGACGCACAGCGCGGATCGCGGAGCGGCGGCAGGTTGCGCACGATCGGAGCATCGGTCGCATCACCCTCGCCGAGGTCGAAGGCGCCTTGTCCACCGGGGGCCCGATGCCCGAACGGCAGGTAGTAGGCCTCGCCTGGCGCGAGAGCGATCGCGATCGATACGAGATCGGCGCGCAGCGGCGTGACGATCGGCGGCGCGCCCGGCTCCAGCTCGGTCTCGGTGTCGAAGGCCATCCGGCCGGCCGCGCGAACGGATGCGACCAGCTGCTCCAGCGCCGCCACGGTGTCGACCACGGTATAGCGGGTCGCAATGGACGGCGGCGCCGACGGCTCGCGACCCGCGTCGGACGCCGCGGGCTCGGGTGCCGCGTCAGCCACTGCGCGGGCGAGCGTGGAGAACTCCAGCTCGACATACAGCGCCCGCAACGCGGCGGCATCGGGGGGTTCGACGATCAACGCGTCCAGATCGAGCGCGATGTCGAGGTCATACCGCGCCGTGACGAGCGCCCGGGACAGCTCGGCCGCCTCGCGGCCTGCGGCGATGGCCTTCTGCGCCCGCGGGGGCGTGAGGGCGTCGACGTGCGCGAGGATCGCGTCGAGGGAGCCCCACTGTGCCAGTAACTCGCGCGCCCCCTTCTCGCCGATCCCTTTGACCCCTGGCACGTTGTCCGAGGTATCGCCGACCAGCGCGAGATAGTCCACCACCTGATGCGGCGGGACGCCGAGCCGCTCGTGGGCATTGTCGACGTCGTACCACTTCTCGGTGGTGGCGCCAGGGCGACCGTGGTACGGATTGAGGATGCGGATCCCCGGCCGGACCAGCTGCAGGAGGTCCTTGTCGGGCGAGACGACAACGGCCTCGACCCCCGCCTCGACCGCTCGCACCGCGAGTGTGGCGATGACATCGTCGGCCTCGAAGTTCGCGAGCTCCAGCAGCGGGATGCGTTGCGCGACGAGCAGCTGCTCCACCCGCTCGACGCCACGGTCGAAGTCCGCCTGCGCTTCGGGCTCGAGCGCGATGCGTGTGGCCTTGTAGTCGGCGTACAGTTCCTCGCGCTCCGAGAGCCCGGCATCGTGCACCCAGCCCAGATAGTCCGGCGCGTGCGCCTTGCGCAGGCGGTCGAGGAAGTTGGCGATCCCCCAAGGGATGGCCGTGTTCTCCCCTCGGCTGGTGCTCAGGGGACGTCCACCGGCGGTGGCATGGAACGCGCGATAGATCAGCGCGTACCCATCGATCAAGAAGAGGCGTTTGCGGGGCGTCACGCTCACAAATTGGGGACGCACGCACCCGAGCGACAGCGGCGCCGCACGACCGGCCTCACGGCATCCGCTCCGCGCGGCGGCGGCGGCGCTCGACCAAGCTCTCCACCTCCGCCTCGGAGGCGGGCGTCAACCGCCAGCGGTTCGCACCGAATGCGCTCGTGAACGCGACGGACACGCGATCGTCGAGATACTCCCAGACCTGGAAGCGGCCCCGCTGCCCCGTTTCGGCCGGAAAACGATCAACGATCTGGTCGGGCTCGCCCAGCAGGAGCAGCACGCGCCCGCGGTCCGTCTTCCACCCCGCCATGCCGTCCTCGGCGAAGCGCGTGTTGGCCTGGCGCAGCCGGTCGAAGTACGCGCGGAGGCCCTCGTGCTCCGGCGTCGAGGGCTGCGGGTCGGTCGCGGCGACGAACTCCGACCAGGCCAACCCCCGCAGGGTCGGATCGACCTCTCGTAGCGCGTTGAGACGGGCCGGACGCGCGAAATACTGGAGGTAGTTCAGCATGTCCTCCCAGGTCGTGACCGGCAGATCGTCGCCGAAGGCCACGAACACCGAGGTCCGCGCCAGCTCGGAACGCCCCTCGGCGCTCAGGGCGGCCTCGGCGACCCCGAGGCCGATCGAGGCCACGGGGACGTAGGCGATGCCATGACGCAGGCCGTTGCCGCGCACCAGCTCGACGACCTGCTCCCAGACCACTCGCCCGTCGACCCGCACGGCGAGCCGCACGGGCGGCGGGGCGTCCGCCATGTCGTAGGACTCGAAGTAGACCGCAATGGCCGAATCGCGGCCGAACACCGCGGCCGATCGCGGCGAGAGCAGGAGGCGAGGGATCGAGTCACGCGCCAGGCGCGGGATGACCTCGTAGAAGGGCAGCGGCGACGACAGCGTGCCTGCCGCCATCCTCGGCAACGACACGGGGATCGTCTGGCCGGCCCGGCGGCCGCTCGCGTCATCGCGAACGTCCACCTGGAGCTGGTACTCACCCGGCGGGACGGTCAGGAGCTGCTGGAAGATGATCGACTCGTCGCTGCGGCTCGTTTCGCGGAACCCGGCCACGCGCACCACCTCGGACGCGTCGATCCGCAGCACAGACGCACCGGCCCGCCGGAGGGTCAGGGTCACGCTGTAGGTGGCACGATACTGCTCCCCCTCGCGGCGAAAGGTCAGCGCCTGCGAGGCCATCGACAGCGCGACGAGCAGGTGGGTGGAGTCGGGCGTCGCGGCCGCGAGGTGGCCGACCGTACCCGTGAATGGCAGCACGCCGGACTGGGCCAGCATCCCGGCCTCTTGGGCCAGCACGGCGGCCTCGACCGACGTGCGCGCCGTGTCGAGCACCTCGCGCACCGGCGGCGGCGGCGGCGCGGGCAGGTCGGCGCGCCCCGCGCCGCGGCTGATGCAACCCGTTGCGCCCACCGACAGAAGGGCGAGCACGAGGCACCGGAATGGACGCTGCACGAGGAAAGGTCGGGTCACAGGTCTCCTACCCCGGCCGCGGCCGGAAAGGTCACGCTTGATGATCGCTGTGCTGAACGTTACTATCGCGCGGTGTCCAGAGAATCCCTCCTCGGAACGACCGTCGCCGGTTTCACCCTCGATTCGCTTGTCGGCGAGGGGGGAACGGCCACCGTCTATCGCGCGCATCATCCCGAACACGGGACGGTCGCCCTCAAGATCCTGCGCGAAAAGCTACGCCAGGATAAGACCGCCGTCGCGCGATTCGTGCGCGAAGCCCAGTTCGGGACCCGGGTGGTCCACCCCAATGTCGTGAAGACGCTGGCCATCGGCGAAACGGACGACGGCATCCACTACCTCGCGATCGAGTGGGCAGGCGGTGAGATCCTCGAGAAGTACGCCAAGAAGCGGGCACCGTTACCTCCCGACGAGGTCGTGCAGATCATCGACCAGATCGCCGACGCGGTCGGGGCCGCCCACGCGGCCGGCATCGTGCATCGCGATCTGAAGCCCGAGAATCTCATGTACGACCCGGAGACCCGGGTCGTGAAGCTGCTGGACTTCGGGATCGCGGCCAACACGGACGCCCCGGCCGACGAGCGTCTGACCCGCGCCGGATTCTTCGTCGGCACGCTCATGTACGTCGCCCCCGAGGCCCTGAGCGGGGAGATGGTCGGTCCTGCCGCCGACCAGTACTCCCTCGCCACCATCGCGTACTTCCTGCTCGTCGGCGCGCTGCCGTACACCGGCCGCAACCCCCGCGAGATGTTCACGCAGCTTCTCTCGATGCCGCCCGTCCCGCTCAACAAGGCCAAGCCGAACATCAAGCATGCCGATGTGATCGAGGAGGCCGTGATGAAGGGGCTGAACAAGGCGCCCGGGGATCGATATCCGGACGTGCAGAGCTTCGCGGTGGCGCTGTCAAAGGCGGTCGCGGCGGCCCCCAAGGACGGCGGAGGATTCGCCGCCAAACTCAAGGGACTGTTCGGGCGCGGCTGAGCCCCCCGCCGGACCGGGACCCAGTCGCAACGCCGCGGCCGGTCAAGGCGATGCGGTCGGCGTCAGCGATGCCGGCCGCGGCTCGCGGGCCGCCAAGTCCCCGGGATCCACGGGGAGCCAAAGGGTGAACACCGACCCCTTGCCCACCGCGCTCTCGAGGGTGATGTCGCCGCCGAGGAGCTGCGCGAAGCGCCGCGAGATCGCGAGCCCGAGGCCGGTGCCGCGTGCCATGGAGTCACCGCGAGGACCGGCGTCGACCTGCTCGAACTCCTCGAAGATCCGGGCTTGGTCAGTCGGCGCGATGCCGACGCCCGTATCCTGCACCGCGAGGGCGATCCAGACGCCGTGCGCGGCCGGCAGATGCCGCGGCAGCAGGGCACGATCCGTGGCCGACTGGCTGGCTTCGACCAGGCGTCCCCGCACGGTGATGGTGCCGCTGGCCGTGAACTTCACCGCATTGCCGAGCAGGTTCACGAGGATCTGCCGCACATGCGCGGGGTCCGTGCGCACACGCGGCAGCGTGCTCCCGATCGCGATGGACAGCGCGAGCCCCTTGGCCTGGACCAGCGGCTCGATCTCGGAGACGACATCGAGCACGAACGGACGCAGGGCGATGGGATCGGCGTTCACCTCCATCCGGGCGGCCGCGAGGCGGGACAGGTCGAGGATGTCGTCCACCAGCTCACGCAGGTGGTTCGCGCTGGTCTCGATCCGCTCCACCGGCCCGGCCTGCCTCGGCGTCAGCGCCCCGTAGGTCCCGTCGCGCAGCATCTCGACGAATCCGACGATCGCGGCCAACGGGGTCCGCAGTTCGTGCGACACGTTGGCGAGGAACTCGCCCTTGGCGCGGTTCGCGCGCGCGAGTTCCGAAGCCAGCTCCTCGAGCATGGCCGCCCGTTCGTCGAGCGAGCGCGCCTGCCGACGCACGCGCACACGTGCGACCAGCAGCGCCAAGAGCGCCACGGCGCTCAGCACGGCCAGCGCCAGCGTGGCCCCGGCAGTGTCGCCGCTGCGCACGGCGCGCACGCCCAGTGCGAACGACGCCAGGATGAGCGCCACGGTCGCCGTGACCGCCAGACGCCCCCACCACGCTGATTGCCCGGACGTGGTCACGCCGACACTTTTCCCGGTATGACTGCTCTCGATCGTCTCACGACGCTCCTCGCGACCCGCTCAGCTCGGCGCGGCGACTTCGTGCTCGCCTCCGGACGCCGCTCCGATCTGTATGTGGACTGCCGGCTCACTACGATGCACCCCGAAGGACTCACGTTGATCGGCCCCCTCGCCCTTGCCGCGATCGAGGCCACCGAGTGGCGTGCGACCGCGGTCGGTGGGCTGACGTTGGGCGCCGACCCCGTGTCGTACGCAATCGCCTATGCTTCGGCGCTCGCCGATCGGCCGCTGCGGGCCTTCACCGTGCGGAAGGAAGCGAAAGCACACGGAACGGGCAAGCTCATCGAAGGCCCCTTCGAGACCGGCGACCGCGTGGTGGTGATCGAGGACGTGATCACGACGGGCGGATCGGCCCTCAAAGCCATCGACGCCGTGCGGGCCCACGGTGGGGACGTGGTCGGTGTCCTCGCAGTGGTGGACCGAGAGGAAGGGGGGCGCGAGGCGATCGAGGCGACGGGTGTGCCGGTACGTGCGCTGGTGACACGGAGCGCGCTGCTGGCGGCGCTGTGAGTGCCTAGAGGCCCGGCGCGAGGGGACGCAATTTCCCGAGCGGCGTGCGATACGGATGCACCAGCTCCTGGCGCATCCGTTCGAGCATGCCCTCCCCATCGTAGCGCTGCCGGAACGTGGTGGCGCTGATCCCGAGCAACGAGCGCACATGGCGTCCGAAGCTCTGGGGCGACGAGTACTCGAGCGTGGTCGCGACCGTCGCGATCGAGAGCCCGGAGTTCTCAAGCAGGCGGGCGGCGCGCGTGAGCCGGGCGTAGGCCAAGTAGTTCTTCGGCGTCGGGAGCTGCAACCGCAGGAACCGACTCATCAGCGTCGACGGCACGACGCCGAACTGGCGGCAGAGCGCACGGACGTTGCCGGTCCGCCCCGCACTGCGAATGAGGGTCTCGAAGAACAGCCAGCAGTCGTCGGAGACATGCGACAGGTCGATGGCGAGGCGCGCCAGCGCCAGCCGCTCGATGTCCGCGATCGCCTCGGTCCGCAGCGCGTCGCGCAGCTCACGCCAACCCGCGGTCGATCGCACATCGACCAGCGTGCGCACCCCGCAACGGCCCAAGGCGAGGATCGACCGGGCTGCCTGCGTGTCGCTGGTCGTGAGCAAGGCCACCGCTGCCGCCTGCGGGAACTCGCGGACCATCGCAGTCAGGCGAGGGACCTCGGACGTGCCACAGCAGGACGCCGATAGCAGCAGCGCCGAGGCGCGACGCTCGCGGATGTCCCGCACCGCGTCATCCAGTGACTCGCGATGCAGGGCGCGATAGCAGCCGTCGCCGGCGGCGTCGACCGAGGAGCGCTCCTGCGGAGCGAGCACGGTCGTCACGACAGGATAGGAGCGGACGGACAACGCTGAACGGGGGGTGTTGGAGGGCATTGTGGCGGCTCGGGGTGTGAGGACAAGACGACGATGCGCATCCACGTCACTTGCCCGTCACCGCCACTGACGCGACAGCGCACCCCCTGAAGCCCGCCAGTCGAGTATATTCCAATGTGAAGGGTCGATCGGTCGGACGGTCGCGTCGGGGGTGGTTCTCCCCGCCGAGGAACGTCCGGGCTCCAAGGACAGACTGCCAGGTAACACCTGGGCACGGACCTCCGTGACGGACAGGGCCACAGAGAACAGACCGCCTCGACGCTCGCGTCGGGGTAAGGGTGAAACGGTGGGGTAAGAGCCCACCGCGTGTCCGGTAACGGGCACGGCACGGTAAACCCCAGTCGGAGCAAGGCCAAATAAGCGGTGAGACGTCGTCCTCGTCGATCAAGACACCGCGGGTAGGCTGCTAGAGGGGCTGGGTGACCATCCTCCGAGAGAAATGACCGTCCGAAGCCACTTCGCTTCGACAGGACCCGGCGTACAGACCGGTCGCCCCTTCACCCCGCGCCTGATCACCCTGATGATCGGCGCGGGGATCCTGTCACTGCTCGGCTGCGCCCCGAGGACCGCGCCGTCCGGACTTCCGGCGCCGGGTACGGCCGCGCCCGCCATCGTGGCGCCTCCCACCCCCGCGACCCGCGCCATCGCGACCCCAGTGACCGGGGCGCGATACACGCTCCAGAACGCCGCGATCGTGCAGATCAGCGCCGACACGATGCTTCGTGTGGACACGCTGACCTCGCGAAGCATCCTCCGCGCGACGCCTCAGGGCACCGTGTTCGTCGTGGTCGTGGATTCGCACGCGGTCGCGGGCGGTGGGGCCCCGCCGCGGCTACTGGCGACGGATCTCCGCAGCGTGGCACGTCGCAGCGACAACGTGGGCTGGGAGTTCGTGGGCCTCGGCGAACCCTGCGCGTCCCCCGCCAGCGCCATCATGGATGGCACCCGCGACCTGTGGGTGCGCTGGCCCGCCCAGGTGCAGCGCGGGACGGAATGGCGCGACACCAGCCGCGTCGCACTGTGCCGCGACGGGATCCCACTGACGATGCTCGTAGAGCGCAGCTACCGGGTGGACGACCTGCCCGCCGATCCCGACTCGCCCGTCGTCCTCACGCGGCGCTCCGTGGTGTCGATGCAGGGGCGTGGCCTGCTCCGCGCCGATCCCACCGAGATCGTCGGACAGGGGACGGGTGTGGCCACCATGTACCTCGTCGCCGCGTCCGGATGGATCGACTCGCTGCGCACGGAGAGTCTCTTGGCGATCGAGGTGCGCGGCACGACGCGGACGCAACGCATCACCCAGCAGAGCCAGGGCACCATACAGCGCACGCCGGAACGACCCTGACGTCGCCCCGGCGTGCGGTGTCTCGGCAGGCGGTCGCGGACCCCGCCGGGTGGATGGGATCAGTCGACCAAGCGCAGCGGCATGAGGAGACACAGATACTGTGCCGTGCTGTCCCAGCCTTCGGGCTCGATCGTCGCCGCACGTTCGGGCGCCTTGAAGGTGAGCTTGAGCTCATCGGTGGGCAGATACCGGAGCATCTCCAACAGGTACGACGCGTTGAACCCGATGTCGAGCGGATCCCCGGTGTAGCGCACGGGCAACTCGTCCTGGGCCTCACCGAGGTCTGGGGTGTTCACGCTGAACTTGACCATGCCCGCATTGATCGACAGGCGGATGCGATGGGTCTGGTCGGACGCGACGATGCTCATGCGCTTGAGGGCGCTCGCGAACGCGACCTTGTCCACGTACGCGATGCGATCGTTGTCGCGCGGGATGACCTGATCGTGGTTGGGATACGGTCCCTCGATGAGCCGCGTGTACACCACGGTCACCGGCGAGCGGAATGCGAGATGGTTGTCGCCGCGGGCGATCTCCAGCTCCTCCTCGGCCGGGAAGAGCCGACGGATCTGCTCGAGCGCCTTCGGCGGCACGATGAGGTCGGCGGTCATGGTCCCGCCGCTCGTGGGCAACTCCATCTTGGCCAGGCGATGCCCGTTGGTCGCGACCATGCGCATGCGCTCCGGCCGCAGCTCCCAGAGGACGCCGTTGAGGATCGGCCGGCTCTCTTCGGTGCTCGCCGCGAAGGCGACGTGCGTGATGAGCTGCTGCAGCTCACTCGACGGAATGCGCCAGGACTGATCGAAGCGCACCGTCGGTGGGGCCGGGAACTCACTCTTCGGCAAGCCGAGGAGCTTGAACTTCGAGCGGCCACATTCGACGGTCGCGCGTTGCTCGCCCTGCGCCGCGATCTTCACGGGCGAGGGTGGCAGTTCGCGCGCGATCTCGGCGAGCTTCTTGGCGGGCACGGTGATGGAGCCCGGCGCCTCGACATCGGCGCTGACTTCCGTGCTCACGGCGATATCGAGATCCGTGCCGGAGAGTCGAATCCCCCGATCGGTGGTCTCGATCAGGATGTTCGCGAGGACCGGCAACGTGGTCTTCGATGGGATCACCGCGGCGACCGCGGCGAGTCCTTCCTGCAGTTTTTCGCGAGAGATGGTGAAGCGCATGCGCGATGCGGTGTGGGCGCGTCCAGGCCTGTGATGGTCAGAGAGTTGTCAGACCCAGAAGAACCGGCAGAAGTAATAGTAATGTGGAGTGCGTGGACAAACGCTGGAAGTGCAAGTGCCGAAAGATGATACTGCCCGCGATCGTCTGTTGACGGACTGTGGGAATCGTGTGGGAACCCGTACTTGTCCCCACCCCTGCACTGCGGCGCCGTGGCATGCCGTGTACGGCTGGGGAGAACCGGTCGGTCAATGGGGAGAACCCAGGCGTTTCCGCAGGCTTTCCACACGATCTTTGAACATCGGGTCTTCCTGGAGCATTTCCTCGACGCGCTCCAGGGAGTGGATCACCGTCGAGTGATCCCGGTTGCCGAAGGCCGCCCCGATCTCCACCAGTTGCAGGCCGGTGATCTGCCGGAGCAGGTACATGGCCGCCTGCCGGGGGACGGTCAGGGTCTTGGTGCGGGTCTTGGAGCGCAGACCGTCGACGGTGACGCCCCACTCGGCCGCCACGGCCTGCTGGATGCCCGTGACCAGGGTGTCGGTGGCCAGATCGTTGCCGCCGTCGTCGGCGTGGCGGAGCTTGTCGCGCAGGGCCTCGCGGGCCAGCCCGAGCGTGATCGCCGACCGTTTGAGCGAGGCGTAGGCCAGCAGCTTGAGGATCGAACCCTCGAGTTCCCGGACGTTCGTCCGCACATGCTCGGCGATGAAGCGGATGACGTCATCACTGATGGTGTGCTCGAGGTGGTCGACCTGGGCCTTTTGCCGCAGGATGGCGATGCGGTGCTCGAGGTCCGGGATGGCGATATCGGTGACCATTCCCCAGGCGAAGCGCGACACAAGCCGTTGCTCGAGGCGCGGGATCTCGTCGGGGGGGCGGTCCGAGGTGAGGACGATCTGCCGGCCGGCCTCGTACAGCGCGTTGAAGGTATGGAAGAACTCCTCCTGCGTCTGTTCGCCTCTCGCAATGAAGTGGACGTCGTCGACGAGCAGGAGGTCGGTCTCGCGGTATTGCCGGCGGAAGAGATGCGTGGTCCGCTGGTTGATGGCCGAGATCAGTTCGTTCATGAACTGTTCGGCGGAGATGTAGACGATGCGCAGGGTGGGGTCGCGCAGCAGGATCTCATGGGCGACGCCCTGCATGAGGTGCGTCTTGCCGAGTCCGGTGGGTCCGTAGATGAAGAGCGGATTGTAGGCGGACCCGGGCTGCTGGGCGACGGCGGCGGCAGCGGCGGCGGCGAGCTCGTTGGACTTGCCGATGACGAAGTTGTCGAACGTGTATCGCGGAGATAGTGCCGCGATGTTGGCTGGCTTCTGTTGCTCAGCTGGCGCTTCTTTGGGCGTCCGTTCGACGAACAGATCCATCTGTGCCCGCTTGACCCGCTCCGCCTGGACGCGGAACAGTATGCGGATGGGGTGCCCCAGGGCGATCGGCGCGAGGCCCTCGAGGACGGCCCCGTGCTTCTGCTCGTTCCACTCCACCGAGAATTGGTCCGGCGCGGTCACGGTGAGCGTGTGATCCACCAGCGTGTCGGCGGTCAACGGGGCCAGCCATGTGGTCACCACCTGTTCCGGCAGCTCGCTCTTGGCGCGGTCGAGCAGTCGGGTCCAGGCTTCGGATGCGGTCAGGGACATCAGCGTGCGATCGGGCCAGAATTGGGGACAGGGGGGGGATGCTACGCCCGCCGTGTGGAAAAGTCAACGTGACACGGCGCTGTCTGGGTCGTCAGCTACCAGCGAGACTTGAACCATCTCCAAGACTGGTTTACGTTTAGCGGTCTATCCCTCACGAAAATCAAACGCAGTTCCTGGAGTCTTAGATGGGCAAGCCGACGTATCGTCCGCGCAACAAGCGCCGCATTCGCACGCATGGCTTCCGTGCGCGGATGGAGACCAAGTGGGGCCGCGAGGTGCTGAGCCGCCGCCGCAAGAAGGGCCGGAAGCGCCTGACGGTGAAGCTCCCGTCGAAGTACGCTGGCGCCTGAGTCGGAGCGCTTTCCTCGGCGTGCGCGCCTGACGCGCGCCGAGGATTTCCAGCGCGTGCGCCAGCTCGGCGCACGGCTGCGCGTCCCCTCGCTCGATGTCCGCGTCCTGCCGTCCGCGCTGCCGTATGCGCGCATCGGCATCGTGGTCCCCAAGTACGGAGCGACGTCGGTGCAACGCAACCTCATCAAACGCCGTCTCCGCGAGTTGGCGCGCCGCGAGCTCTTGCCGGTGCTGCCGCCGCGCGATGTCGTCCTCTGGGCGACGCCCGCGACCTACCGCAGCGACTTCGAGACGTTGCGGGCTTCGGTGCGGCGCGCGTGCGCCGCGATGACCGTTCCGTGATCCGCGCTGCCGCACAGTGGTGCTTCATCCTCATCGTGCGCGGCTACCAGGTGATCCTCGGTCCGCTGCTGCCAGCGGCATGTCGCTACGTTCCAAGTTGTTCCGTCTATGCCATCGAGGCCCTCGAACGACACGGGCCCTGGCGGGGCGGACTGCTGGCGGTGCGGCGCATCCTGCGCTGTCACCCCTTTCGCCCGGGTGGCTACGACCCGGTCCCTGACTAGAGAATCCCGCCTGCTATGGATCGGCGTTTCTTCACTGCGTTGATGCTCACCGGGGCCGTCGTCCTGTTGACGCCCCTGTTCTTTTCGACCGCGCCGGTGACGCCGCCGCCCGGGGCCGACACTGCGGTCGTCAGCCCTGGGCCGTCGTCCCCGGCCAGTACCCCGATGCCGGCGGCCGGTGCGGCCACCGCGCCCACGCAGGGCGAGGTGGCCACGCTCCGCGCCGACACCAGCTTCGCGCCGGAGATGGTGGTCACCGAGGACACGATCACGACGCCGACTTCGGTGCTGCGGTTCTCGAACGCCGGGGGCGCGCTGGTCGGGGCGTCGTTCCGGGGCTACCGCTCGCTCGACGATTCGACCAGCAGCGTGGAGTTGGCCCGCAGTGGCGAGGCCTTGCTGCGATTCCGCATCCAGGCGGGCGGCGATGCGCTGGCGATCGACAACACCGTGCTCGAGCGCGTCGCCGACGGCCCACCCAACGGCGTCGCCTACCGGGGCGTGGTGCGCGGCGTGCCCGTCTCGGTGCGGTGGTCCTTCGCGCCGGACAGCTATACCGTCAAGATCGGTGGTGAGCGGCAATCGATCGGGTATGTCGGCACTGTCACGGTGTCGGCGGAGGGGCTCGCGCCGGGCAGCTTCTTGTTGGTGGATCTGCCGCGGGGGTTCCAGACCTCGGAGTCCGATTCGCTCACCGATTACCAGCACTTGGCCTACGCCTACAAGCCGGTCGCGGCCGGCGCGGATCTGATCCGCTTCGGATCGCTGGATCCCGGTGAGCGCGAGGTGGTCCGTGGCCCGCTGACCTGGGCCGTGGCGAAGAGCAAGTACTTCCTGGTCGGCGTCCTCAGCACCGGCACGAGCGACGGGTTCGCCGAGCTGCAAGCGACCGGACAGCCGAAGAACGGCAAGCTGACCACCAACGGGGCCGCGACGGTCGTGGTGCCGCTGGTGAACGGCAGTGCCACGCTGGAGACCTACGTGGGTCCGCAGGAGTGGCGCCGCCTGGTGGCCATGGGGCGTGAGTTCGAGAGCGCGAATCCCTACGGCGGCTTCATGCAGGGCGTGATCCAGCCCTTCGCGACCATCGTGATGCGCATCCTGCTGTGGATGAAGGACACGCTGGAGCTGCCCTATGGCTGGACGCTGATCGCCTTCGGGTTCTTGATCCGCATCGTGCTCTGGCCGCTCAATCAGACGGCCATGCGCTCGAGTCTCAAGATGCAGATGGTGCAGCCCGAGATGGCGGCCGTCCAGAAGAAGTACAAGAACGATCCCAAGAAGCTGCAAACCGAGATGATGAAGGTGTACCAGGAGCACGGGATGAGTCCTTTCAGCGCCCTCAGTGGGTGCTTGCCGATGCTCATCCCGATGCCGGTGCTCTTCGCGTTGTTCTTCGTGTTCCAGAACACGATCGAGTTCCGCGGCGTGGAGTTCCTCTGGTTGGCGGACATCTCGCAGAAGGATCCGCTGTACATCCTGCCGGTGTTGATGGCGGTGTCGATGTACCTGCTGAGCTGGATCGGCATGCGCAACGCGCCGCCGAACCCGCAGGCGAAGATCATGCTGTACGTGCTGCCGCTGATGATGTTGTTCTTCCTGTTCAACTTCGCCGCGGGGCTCAATCTGTACTACGCCGCGCAGAACATCGCGGCCCTGCCGCAGCAGTGGTTGATCGCGAATGAGCGCGCCAAGCTCGCCAAGGCCAAGGTCAAGCCGGCCTGACGCGCGGGCGGTGTCCGCCGCTGATGTGATCGCCGCGATCGCGACCGCGCCCGGCCGGGCCGCGGTCGCGATCGTGCGTTGGGGCGGGCCGGGTGCCGCTGCGGTCGCCGCGCGCTGTGTTGCGCCCTGGCCGGTGCCGCCGCGGGTGGCGACGCGGGCGACCGTGCGCCGTGGCGACGGTTCGGTCGTCGACGACGGTCTCGTCACCTGGTTCCCCGCCCCGCGTTCGTTCACGGGCGACGATACCGTCGAATTCTGTGGGCACGGCGGCAGCGTGGCGCCGACGCAGGTGTTGGCGCGGGTGATCGCGGCGGGCGCGCGACTGGCCGAGCCGGGCGAGTTCACGCGGCGTGCCGTCCTCCACGGCAAGCTCGACCTGGTCCAAGCCGAAGCACTCGGCGCGCTGATCGATGCACCGACGCGCGCCGTGTATCACGCCGCCCGCGTGCAGGTGAGTGGCGCGCTGTCCACGCGGCTCGCGGCGCTGCGTGATGCCATGCTCGAGGTCGAGGCGCTGCTGGCCTACGACATCGACTTCCCGGGCGAGGACGACGGCCCCATCGGGCGGGAGCGGGTGACGGCAGCCGTCGAGACGGCGCTGGGCTCGCTGCAGCAACTGCTGTCCACACTGCCGGCCGCGCGCGTGGCCCGCGAGGGCGGGCTGGTGGTGCTCGCCGGCGCCCCGAACACGGGCAAGTCGTCGCTGTTCAATGCGCTGCTCGGGGAAGCGCGCGCGCTGGTCACCGACATCGCCGGTACGACGCGCGACGCGATCGATGCGCTGGTAGACGCCGAGCCCTACCCGTGGCGTGTCGTGGACACGGCGGGCATCCGCGAAACGGACGATACGCTGGAGCGGCTCGGTATTGAGGTCAGTGCGCAGTGGTTAGCCCGCGCCGATGTCGTGCTGCTCTGTGGTGCGACCGTCGCGGAACGCGCGGTCGTCGCCGAGGCGGTGCGGACGCGGACGGAGGCGACGCTGCTCGCGGTGCGTACGAAGGTGGACATTGTTGCCGCGAGCGAGACGCGCTCGGTGGACAAGGCCTGTGCGGTGAGTGCGGTGACCGGCGAGGGACTGGATGCGCTGCGTCGTGCCGTCACCGATGCGTTGGCGACGCGATATCCTGCGCCACGCGAGACCCCGTTGTTGCTTGCGGCACGGCAGACGCGTGCGGTAGACGAAGCCGCCACAGAGCTGCAGGCCTTTCGCGACGCGTGGACGGCCGACGCACTGCCGGCGACCGTGGTCGCGGTCCACCTCCGCGCGGCGGTGCACGCGCTCGAGACTGTCATTGGTGCGGTGGACAGTGACGAGGTGCTGGGCCGCGTGTTTGCGGGGTTCTGCGTTGGGAAATAGAGCGGGTTAGAGTCCACGGAGCCGTCAACGAGTGATTGCCACACCGTGGTGAGTGGAGTTCCCAGCTTTCAGTGGACACCTCGGCGCTTGGGCCTATGCGCGGCCTCAAACTGCTCTGGACTGACACCGCCGAGATGGCTGTGCCGTCGCGTGCGGTTGTAGAAGTCCTCAATGTATGATGCGATGTCGGCAAGGGCGAGCTCACGGGTCGGGTAGATGTGCTTCTTGATCCGCTCTTTCTTGAGGCTGCTGAAGAAGGACTCGGCGACGGCATTGTCCCAGCAGTTGCCCTTGCGGCTCATGCTGGGCTCTAGCTGGTTCGCTCGGCAGAATCGGCGCCAAGCATCGCTCCCGTATTGCACGCCTTGGTCCGAGTGGATGAGTGTGCCGCGGGGTCGACGCTGACGCACGGCGGCGACCACGGCATCAAGCACGAGCTCGCGATGGATGGTCGGCCTAGTGGCCCACCCCACAACTTTTCGCGAGAACAGGTCTAGCACCACCGCCAAGTAGAGCCAGCCCTGCCACGTTCGGATGTACGTGATGTCGGTGGCCCAGGCGACGTCCGGTCTGGTGACCGTGAACTGTCGCTTCAATAGGTTCGGGATCAAGACCGCCGGCTTACCGATGATCCAGCGCCGGGTACGATAGCCGTGCAACGCGCGCAATCCGTTCTCGCGCATCAGTCGCGCCACGCGGTGCTTGCTGCAGCTCTCGCCCGCTTCCCGCAGGTCGAGGAACACCCGCGGCGCGCCGTAGACGCCCTGACTCGCCGTGAACGAGGCGCGGATCAGGCGCAGGAGCCTCCCGTCTTCAATCGCCCGGTTCGACTGCGGCCGCTGCAGCCATTCGTAGTAGCCGCTTGGCGCCACCTCGAGGATCCGACACATCACCTCCGTCGGGAACTCCTGCCGATGGGCCTGGATGAAGGCGTACTTCGAGCGGACACTTCCTGCTTGGATGGTCGCGGGCACTGCATCCTCCTCGTGGTGGTGCTAGACGTGAGCAGTCTCCACCAAATGCTGGGAACTCCATGAGTGACCCATAATTTCCTCTCGCTAAGTCAGTAGAAATGTCTTCTTCCTCTCGCTTCCACTTTGAGGCGGCATGGAGCGGATGGCGATGAGTGTGCGAGAGCTACCGCGGGCGGGTGTTCTCCAGCAGGTGCTGGACGGGCGGCAGTCGTTGCATGCGGTGATCCCGCTGTTATCGGCAGGCGCGGCGATTGTTGGCGCACGACCGCGCGAGCGGGGCGCCAGGCCTGCGACATCGGAGCGTGGGCCGGGGCGCTGGAGTCGCCCGCGCCGCGCGGCGTTCGGCGAGCTCCTGCCGCTCGATGGCAGCTTCCACGACTAGTTCGAGGGCCGGAGCCCCTGGCCGTGCATGCTGTCCCTCGTGGACGATGCGACGGGGCAGCGGTGCAGCCTGTTCGCGGCGAAGGAGACGACGTGGGATACTCTCAGGCTCCTGCGCCGCTGAATCGAGCAGCACGGCATTCCGCGGGCGGTGTACGTGCATCACAAGACCGTGGATGTGCATGCGGCGACGAGTGCGGAGTTGGCGACGGGGCGCGCGCCCGTCACGCAGTTCGGGCGGGTCTGTGCGCGGCTCGGGATCCAGGTGATTGCGGCCAGCTCGCCGCAAGCAAAAGGCCGCGTCGAGCGCAATCACGGCACGGGGCAGGACCGCTTGGTGAAGCAGCTGCGGCTCGCGGGGATCGCGACCGTCGAGGGCGCGAATGCGTTCCTCACCAGCCACTACCTCGTGGCCCACAATGCGCGCTTTGCCGTGGCGCCCGCCAACGCGGTGGATGCGCACCCCCCGGTGCCGCGCGCGTGGCGGCTGGACGACTGCTTCGTCCTTGAGACGCCGCGTGTGCTCGGGCGCGACTGGGTGATTCGCTTCGAGGGGCGGGCGCTGCAGGTGACGCCGACCCGCGCGGCGCAGCGGCGGGTGGGGCCCGGGCAGACGGTATCCGTGCGCACGCGTCCAGCGGGGCCGCTCACGCTCGTGGTCGTCGCGCCGGCGACGGGCCAGGAGTCGGTGCTCGCCTGGACTGACATCACGGGCACGCGGGCCCGCCCGGTCCCCCACCCCATCGTCACGGCCCCGCGGCCCCGCCCCCCATCCCGCCCGCAGGCTACACGCGCCGTTGGCAGCTGCTCAGTGCGGCGCAACGCGCCCAACGCGCCCAGTGGGATCGGCAAGAGACCGCTGAGATCAA
Source organism: uncultured Gemmatimonadaceae bacterium (assembly GCA_964503275.1). Classification (GTDB taxonomy): domain Bacteria; phylum Gemmatimonadota; class Gemmatimonadetes; order Gemmatimonadales; family Gemmatimonadaceae; genus DASRAP01. Next base: position 135,314 of record CAZCZO010000003.1, read on the forward strand.
CCGCCGCCGCGCGTGGCGCCGACTCGCGGCCGAACGGGCCGCGGCGGCACACCTCGCGGAGTAGCTCCCTACGATGCCCAACGTACGACGTACCACGAAGAGGACATTTCTACTGACCCTTGACACTGACTCGGCTAGCACCCTTGACATGCAGTGGAGGGGGGGGTACCCTTCGCCGGCGCGAAACGGCAGTTTCACTGCACTTCATCAGGAGTATCGGACATGTCATCCAACCATCCGGAGTATTTCGTTCGATGCGTGCGGAAGGTGGCTAGAATCGTCGCCGTCGTCAGTCTCCTAATCGTTGCCTCTGCCTCAGCAGGCTCCGCGAACTGTGAAGACGGCGAATGTGACTTTGGTGCATATCAGGCATTCTGCTTGTCCGCACAGTCCGCTTGTCTCGGCGGATGCGCGACCAGCGGTGGCGATCCGGAGCAGCTTGCGCTCTGCAATAGCAATTGCCAGTGCCAGACGGCGGACTGCGGCGCACTGTTTGGCTGTGGCGGTGGTTGTGTGCCGTCAGGCGGATGATCCGTTGCATCGCAATCCCCCTCCTCCTGCTCGCCGCCCGCACGGTCGATGCGCAGGCGCTCGCCTCGACGGAGCTTGCCCGCCTTGATCTCGATGACGCCGACTTCACCGTACAGGCGTTGGCGTCGTCGACACTGCTCTCGGGCGGCCGACTGGCATTGTTCGATGAGGGGTATTGGCGGATACAGTTGTTCGACCGCCAACTCATAGCCCGCGGTCGGGCTGGTGCCAAGGGACAGGGGCCCGGCGAGCTCTCGCCATTCGTCGGGTTCGGCAACCTGCGCGTCGGACACGTCGGCGATTCCCTGTGGACCTACGACGATGGGCTGCGGCGGTTCACGCTGTTCACACCGACCCTGCGACTTGCACGAACGATACCGCTGCCACCACCTGATGGACGGAGCGCCGCGAGATACACAGCACTCGCATTGATTGCCGATGGTCAGATGCTTGTTGCGGCGAGTGACCCTGGTGATCCGCGCCGATTCGCGTTGCGCGTGGTTCGTGAGGACGGAACTCCAGTGCGCGAGTTGCAACTGTTCCGAACGGACAGCAGTGTCGTGATGCGGACAGAAGGTAGCGGCTATGTGCCCGTGCCATACCGCACGAGCTTCAAGCGGGCGATCTCACCCAGCGGAGCCCGCATCGCCTATGTGTCCTTCACACCTGGGAGCAGCGGGCGCGGGACGCTGCGGGTCCGTCACGAGTCGGTCGCAGGGCGGGCACTGTTGGAGCGCGCGTATCCTGTGCAGTCGGTCGCCCTCACGCGGTCAATGATCGACAGTGCCGTTGGTGCATCCCCACCGGCGCGGGGAACATCCGCCGCCAGCAGCGCGACCCAGTCGCTGGTGCGCCAACACGTCCGGGAGGTTGCGGATCCTTTTTCTGCCGGTGTCCTCGGCGATGATGGGGTCCTGTGGCTCCGCCGAGCGTCCGTTACCGCACCGACGGGACCCATCCCGTGGGCTTGGATCAGTCCCGACGGAACGTGGCGTGGCGAGTTGGCGCTGAATCGGCGCGAAACCGTCCTCGCGGCGTCTGGCGATCTGATCTGGGTCTTGGACGTGCCGGTCGACGGTCCCGCGATCCTGCGCGTGCTGCAGGTCCGGTCGCGCTAGCGCGCCCCTACGCCGACCGCGTCACGGCGTCCGCCTCGACCGCGAGCAGCTCCGCCACCGACGCGCGCAGCGCCCACGCGAGCCCGCGGCTCCGCACCGCGGCCTCCACCAACTGCGCGCCGACGAAGTAGCCGCTGCGCTCGGGCAGCACCGCACGATCCACCGTCCGGGCGGCGTCGCTCATGCCGCCCGAGAGATACTTGAGCCGCAGGCCGAGTCCCGCCTGCGACAGGTCGGCGCGAATCGCGCGCTCGGCGGCGGCGGCCAGTTCGCGCACGCGCGCATACTCGCTGCGGCTGTAGCCGTAGTATTCCCACACCGCGTGCCCGGGACTCACGGCCCGCGCGGCGTGCACCGCGAGGCCCTCGTTGACGACGTGCTCGCCCAAGGTGACGAAGCGGCCGGTGTCCCAGTATGAGTACTGGCCGCCGTGGGCCGCGATCTGTGCGCGCATCGCGCTCTGCGAGCGCGCCGAGGTGTAGCGCACCGTGTGGGCGACCTCGTGCGCGATCCACATGGGGATCAGCTCGGGGTCCAGGCCCAGCGAGTGCGTGCGCAGGTTGGCCACGCCCGTGAAATGCTCCAGCGCCACGAACGCGACGCCGCGGCCGTTCACGACGAGTTCACCGGCGTTCGCGGCGCCCATGCCGACCATGAGCACGATGTCGAAGCCCGCGTCGGGCTGGAACAGCTCGGCGCACTGTTCTTCGGCCAAACGGGCCAGGGCGACCACGTCCGTGCGCGAGAGCATCGCGAGCAGATCGTCGCGCGGCGCGGTCACCGTGCGCCGGATGACCTCACGGAACAGCGGGCCGTCGGGTTCGACGACATAGTTGTGCCAATACGCCCGCAGCAGTGGCTCGTGGGCGGCGTAGTAGCGATCGTAGGCGGCTACCGGGTCGGCGGCGTCGGCGACGGCGAGGAAATCCGGCAGCAGGTTGATGAGCATCGCGGCGGGTCGGGGCGGCGCGGGGGTGGGAACGCGACCGCGGCGAATGATACACCCGCTCGTGAATGCGAACAAGTCAGGGCAAGCAAGTCCGGGCGTGCGGCACCCGCACGGGCGCGTGCCAAGTGCGGTCATCTGCCAGCGATGCTAGTTTGCGGCCCATGCGCGAATACCAAGCGGTGATCCTGCGACTCACGCGCCACGAGCGCGACGATGAAGAAGCCTTGACCGACCTGCTCAATGAGCGCAGTCGCGGGGGCTGGACCCTGGATTCGCTGGCGCAGCACGCCGCGCGGCTGACCGTGGTGTTCCAGCGCGACGCGGAACCCGACGCATGAGCGCGAGCATCACCTTCCACGGGGCCGCGCAGGAAGTCACCGGGTCCTGTCATGTGGTGCGCGCTGCCGGTGCGACCGTGATGCTCGACTGCGGCATGTTCCAGGGACGGCGGCGGGAGTCCAGCGAGAAGAACCGCACGCTGCCGTTGGACGTCGCCGAGCTGACGGCGGTGATCCTGTCGCACGCGCACATCGACCACTCCGGGCGCCTGCCGTTCTTGGTGGCCTCGGGCTACAGCGGCCCCATCTACTGCACGCCGGCCACGCGCGATCTGTGCGCGCTGATGCTCGCCGATTCGGCGCACATCCAGTCGAAGGACGCCGAGTTCCTCACCAAGCGCGGCCGCGACGTCGAACCGCCGCTCTACGGACAGCGCGAGGTGATCCAGACGCTCGGCCAGATGGTCGCCATCCCCTACGGCCGTCCGTTCCCGGTCGCCCCGGGCCTCACGGCGACCTTCGTCGATGCCGGACACATCCTGGGCTCGGCGTCGGTGTCGCTCGACGTCGAGGAGCGGGGTCGGGTGCGGCGGCTGGTCTTCTCAGGCGATGTCGGCCGAAGGAACCTGCCGATCATCCGCGATCCGCAGCCGCCGACCGGGGCCCACGCGGTCATCCTGGAGTCCACCTACGGCGACCGCGAGCACGCCGCGCCGCTCCGGGCTCGCGAGGAGCTGGCCCGCGTGGTGCGCGAGACCGCGTCCCGCGGCGGGCGGGTCATGATCCCCTCGTTCGCGGTGGGCCGGACGCAGGAGCTGATCTACGAACTGCACGAGCTCCTCATCGCTGGCCAGATCCCCGAGATCCCGATCATCGTGGATTCGCCGCTGGCCACCGCTGCCACCGAGGTCTTCGAGTTGCACCCGGAGGCCTATGACCAGACGGAACCGGGCGTGCGCTCCCTTGGGGCCTTGTTCCGCAGTCCCACCGTCTCGTACACGCGCGACGTCCAGGAGTCGATCGCGCTGAACGACAAGCGTGGGCCCTTCGTGGTGATCTCGGCGTCCGGGATGGCCGAGTCGGGTCGCATCCTGCACCATCTGAGCATCGGCGCCTCGGACCCGCGCAACACGATCCTCGTGGTCGGGTTCATGGCGGAGCACACGTTGGGCCGTCGCATCGTGGAGCGCCGCCCGTTGCTGCGGGTGTTCGGGGACGAGATCCCGCTGCGGGCGCAGGTCGAGGTCATCAACGGCTACAGCGCGCATGCTGACCGCGTCGAATTGCGGCAGTGGTTGTCGGCGGTGCACGCGACCTCGCCGGCGCTGGGCTCCGTGTTCCTGGTGCATGGCGAGGCGCCGGCGCAGACGGCGCTCGCCGACGCGTTGACGGCTGATGGGTTCGCGGTCACGGTGCCTGCCCCGGGTGCCACGCATCCGTGGTGACGTCGCCGCGGCGCCTGCGCTCGACCGCTCGGTTGGTCGACGCAGCGGTCACGTTGCTCTGTACCGAGGGCGTCGGCGGGGTGAGCGTCCAGCGGGTCGCGGACACGGCGGGCGTGAGCAAGGGGCTGGTGCACTATCACTTTCGCGACAAGGACGCGCTCCTCGCCGCCTGTGCCAGCGCGTTGGTCGCGGATCTGGTCGCACGGGATGAGCTCGCTCGGCAGGGCGCCGACGCCACGGGCATCCTCGACGGGCTGTGGCGTGCCCTTGAGTCGTCGTTGCAGGACGGGCGTCGCCGTGCGTGGCTCGCGCTGTGTGCCGAGTCACCGCCGGCCATTCGCGACACGCTCGCGGCACTCGCGGCCGATCGGCATGCCGCGGCGCTCGCGCTGCTGGGGACGCTGGCGGACCTGCTGAGTTGGACGCCACGCGTCCCTCGGCCGACCCTCGCGGCGGCCTACGTCGCGCTCGGCGACGGCCTCGCGCTCGACGCTGCCATCCGCCTGAGTGCCGAACACCGTCGCGCGTTCGACGCATTCTGGTTCTCCGTGTTGGCGGACGGTGGGTGAGGTGCCGGGAACGGCGCCGCTCGACTAGACTGCACGGCCTATGACGCTCCGCGATGGGCGCCGAGTTCGACGCGTCGGCAGCGCGCTGCTCCTGACCGCCGCCGGCCTGTGGGCCGCGCTGGTGCTGGCGGTCGTCGTGGTGGGTCGGCACGACGAGCGACCGCCGAGTGATGCGATCGTCGTGCTGGGCGCCGCGCAGTATGCGGGCCGTCCGTCGCCGGTGCTCCGGGCGCGGCTCGACCACGCGCATGCCTTGTATCGCGCCGGGATCGCGCCACGCGTGGTGCTCACCGGGGGCCAGGGCGATGGGGACACCACGACCGAGGCGGCGGTCGGGCGACGGTACCTCCGGGACCGCGCGGTCCCGGACAGCGCGATCCTTCTCGAGACGGTCGGACGCACGACGAGCGAGTCGATGCGCGGCGCGGCGGCCCTGCTGCCGCCTGGCGGAACGGTGGTGCTGGTGAGCGATCCGTTCCACGCCTTGCGGGCGCGCGTACTTGCCTGGCGCAACGGCCTGCGTGCCGTCAGTTCCCCGACGCGCACGAGCCCCATCGCGCAGGAGCCGGCGCGCGAATGGCGATACGTCGCGCTCGAGGCCCTGAAGGTGCCGGTCGCCGCGCTGTTCCCGACCTGGTGACCCGCCGCACACTAGCGCGGCGGCGCTGCACTGGCGAGAGTTCGGCAGCGCTCGGACCTCCTTCACTCCCGCCCATGTTCGCGATCCGTCGTCCCCTCATCGCTGTCCTCGTCTTGCTCGTCGTGGCTTGTGGCGGTGACGACGAGTCCTCACCCACCGGACCGCTGACCGACGAAACCGCGGTCGGCACCTGGCGTCTGCGGCGCATCAACAACCTCACGCTCCCCTTCACCGCCGCGTTCACGGAACAGGTGCGTATCCAGATCGTGGCCGGTCAGCTCGTGATCGGAGCTGACCGCTCGTATCGCGACGAACAGACCTTGCGCATCCGCCAGACCGGCCAGGCGGAACGCGACACCACCTTCGTCGTGACGGGCACCTGGACGCGGACGGGCAACGAGCTCTTGGTGCGCGTCGGCAGCGATTCGTTCCCCGTGCTGTATCTCGATGGGCAGTTGCTCAAGTCCGAAACGGGGTTCTTCTATAGCTACCGTAAGTAAGGCGCCGAGCGACGTGGGCATGGCGGTCCCGATCGAGACGTATACGCTGGACAACGGACTGCGCGTCGTGCTCTCGCCCGACGCGACGGCCCCGATCGTGGCCGTGAACCTCTGGTATCACGTGGGGTCGGCGAACGAGCGGGAGGGACGCACCGGCTTCGCGCACTTGTTCGAGCACATGCTCTTCCAAGGGTCCGCCCACGTCGGGCTCAACGAGCACTTCGAACTCGTGCAACGCGCCGGCGGGACGCTGAACGGGTCCACCTGGCTGGACCGCACCAACTATTTCGAGACGCTTCCGTCGCATCACGTCGGTCTGGCCTTGTGGCTCGAGGCCGACCGGATGGGCCACCTCTTGCCTGCGATGACGCAGGAGAAGCTCGACACACAGCGCGATGTCGTGAAGAACGAGCGGCGCTGGTCGGTGGACAATCGCCCCTATGGTACCTGGTGGGAGCGCTTGCCGGCCCTGGTCTTTCCGCCGGCGCATCCCTTCCATCACTCGTTGATCGGCTCGATGGAGGATCTCGACGCCGCGTCGCTCGAGGATGTCGCCAGCTTCTTCGCGACGTACTACACGCCGGACAATGCGGTGCTGACGGTGGCGGGGGATTTCGAGCCCGCCGAGGTCCGCACGCAGATCGCGGCGCTCTTCGGTCCCATCCCGCGCGGGCCGGGGAAGCCGCCACTGCCGCCAATGGAGCTGCCGCCGGTCTTCGGGCGCTGGCTCCGCGAGACCGTTGAGGACGACGTGCCCCTGCCGCGCCTGTTCCTCGCCTGCCGGATCCCACCGGCCGGCTCGGACGAATGGTACGTCGCGGCCGTGCTCGCGGCGGTCCTCGGGTTACGGCGTGGCAGTCGGTTGGTGCGGCATCTGGTGCGCGAGCAGCAGCTGGCGAACGACGCCACCGCCTTCACCTACGACCTGACCAAGGGATGCGACCTGCTGGTGCTCGATGTCACGGCGCGTCCCGATGTGTCGATCGACACGCTCGAGGCGGCGGTCGCGGCCATCCTGGATGCGGTGATCACCGATGGGATCCGCGCCGACGAGCTGGCCCGTGCGGTCGCGCTGATCGAGACGGACTACCTGAGTGCCCTGCAGAGCGCGCAGGAACGCGCCGATCGGCTCTCGATGGCGATGACCTACTTCGGTGACCCCACCCGGGTCGACCGCGAGCTTGCGCGGTATGCGGATGTGACGGTCGCCACGGTGCAGGACTTCGCACGGCGCACCCTCGGCCCCGACAATCGCGCCTCCCTGCGCTACGTTCCCCGCGCCGCCTCGGCGGCGGACGCCGCGTGAGTCACCCGCTGCCCTTCCCCGAGCGTCCGAGCCCGGGTCCGCCGCGTCCGTACCGCTTCCCGGCCAGCGAGCTGCGCCCCCTGCCGCTCGGGGCGCGGGTGCGGGTCGCGTCGATCGACCGCGTGCCGTTGATCACCCTGGTGGTGGTCTGCCGCAGTGCCGGGGCATCGGGCGAGCACCCGGGGCATGAAGGGATCGCCGCGCTGACGGCATCGATGCTACTCGAAGGGACCACCACCCGGAGCGGTCAGGCCCTGACTGATGCCTTCGAGGCGCTGGGGGCCTCCGTGTGGGCCAGCGCCGATTGGGATGCCGCCACGATCGGCGTGACCACGCCCACTCGGCACGCCGAGTCGGCGCTGGCGTTGCTCGCCGAAATGCTCCGCGAGCCGGCGTTCCGTGCGCCCGACCTCGCCCGGCTGCAGGCGGAGCACGCGGCCGATCGGCTGCAGGCGATGGCCGAGCCGCGCGTATTGGCCGAGCTGGCCTCACAGTGGTGTCTGTACGCACCGACCTCGCGTTACCGCCGCCCGCTGAGTGGGACGACCGCGACCATCGGCGGTCTGCAGCCTGAGGATCTCCGGGCGTTCTGGTCGACGAACTATACGCCGGCGACGATGACCATCGTGGTCGCCGGTCAGGTCGATGTCGAGACGGCAGAGCGGCTCGCACGGCCGATCGTGGCGGGATGGGACACCTCGGCACCGGCGCAGAGTGACGAGGGGGCGACGCCGCGCTTCGCCGCGCCGCGCATCCATCTGATCGATCGCCCGGATGCGCCCCAGAGCGAGCTCCGGCTCACGCGCATCGGGGTCCCGCGAGGCCATCCGGACTTCTTCGCGCTGACGCTGATGAACGCGGTCTTCGGCGGGCTGTTCTCCTCGCGGATCAACCTGAACCTGCGCGAGCGGAACGGCTATACCTACGGGGCCACGGCGGGCTTCGACTGGCGTCGCGGCGCGGGGCCATGGAGTGCATCGACTGCGGTGGGGACCGACGTGACGTTGCCGGCGATCCGCGAGCTCCTCGCCGAGACGGCACGCATGCGCGCGGGCACCTGCACGGACGCCGAGCGCGCCCTGGCGACCTCCTACCTCACCGGGGTGTTCCCGCTGCGCTTCGAGACGACGCAGGCGGTCGCGTCCGCACTCGCGAGCCACGCCATCTTTGAGCTGCCAGCGGACTACTTCGACACGTATCGCGATGCGCTGCAGGCCGTGACCCTCGCCGACATCGACCGCGCGGCATCCCAGCACCTCGAGCCGACCGGCCTGCAACTCATCGTCGTGGGCGACGCGGCCAGGCTCCGCGAGGGATTGCATGAGCTGGGGATCGGACCGGTGGACGAGGTCGCGCCGGAGACGATCGAGCGGGCACCGTGACCCCGGCGCGGCGACTGCGCGGGACGCGGATCCATCGCGGTCGCGTGATCGCGCTCGATATCGACGAGGTGCGGTACGCGTCGGGGCACGAGGGGACCGTCGAGGTCGTGCGGCATCCCGGCGCCAGTGCGATCCTGCCGCTGCTCGACGCCAGCGATGTGGATGACCCGCGCGTGCTGCTGCTCCGGCAGTTCCGCTATGTCCCAGACGAGGTGCTCCTCGAGATCCCTGCTGGGCGCCTGGACCCCGGCGAGGATCCCGCGGCGTGTGCCGCCCGCGAATTGCGTGAGGAGACCGGGTACACCGCGCGGACGCTGATCCGCGTGGGACCCGCCCCCATCCTGACCGCTCCCGGCTTCACCGATGAGCGCATCCACCTGTTCGTCGGTACCGGCCTCGTGGCCGGCGATGCGGCTCGTGAGCCGGACGAGGACATCGAGCTCGCGACGTATCGGCTGTCCGACGCGCTCGACCTGGTGCGAATGGGCACCATCCACGACGCCAAGACGTCCCTCGCCCTGCTGTACTTCGCCCATTTCCGTCCCGACCGCTAAGGTCACTCGGCAACCCCGAGAGGACGGCTCGGTGTCCTACGTAGAGGACACCATCAGGCGATGTCGACGGTTGTACGTGATCACCGTGTTGTTGCAAGTGATTGCATAGCAACTAGTTACGCTCTGAAAGCCCGTCGCGCACTCCCCGTGGCACGTCCTGTGCACTAGCTAGGGTCCGGAAAGGTGATCCTCGCCAAGTGGCGTCGGACACCCGCTCAACGGACACGACAGGGAGGAACGATGGGACAGCCAGCGTTGCGCCAGCGGAGTCAGACCAATGTCGGGACCCGGGCCCTGCTCCAGGCTCAGGATGACAACGCGCTGGTCGGATCGTTCTTGGCCGGCGACGAGCGCGCCTTCACGGTCCTCGTCGAACGCTACCAGACCCGCTTGCTGAACTTCATCTACCGGACGATCGGCGACCGGGAGCGTGCAGAGGATCTGGTGCAGGAGGTGTTCGTGCGGGTGTATCGCCACACGGCGCGTTTCGATCGCTCCAAGAAGTTCTCGACCTGGATCTATACGATCGCGTCGAATCTCGCCAAGAACGAGCTGCGGAATCGCTCACGCAATCCGCTGGTCTTCTTCCAGGCGCTGTCGACGGCGACCACGGCGGGCGAGGAGGAGCGGCCGATCGAGTTCGAGGACAACCGGTATCGGCCGGACGATCTGTTCCGCAAGCGCCACCTGCGGGCGGTGGTGGATGCCGGGGTCGCGCGGTTGCCGGCACATCATCGCGAGGTGTTCGTGCTCCGCGAGATCGAGGGCAAGTCCTATGAGGACATCGCCGAGATCACGCATTGCAACCTCGGCACCGTGAAGTCGCGCTTGAACCGGGCGCGGTCGGCGTTCGCGTCCATCGTGGGGCCGGTGATCGACTGAACCAGCTGTTGTGAGGGAGACGGGGGTCTCCATGGGGGCGGGCGGGGTCGGAGCGGCAGGACTGCTCCGGCCCCGCCCGCGTTGTCGTCCCACCGCGGAACCCGGATCGCCCCCGCCGGGTACCCGGGGCAGTGACCTCCTCGCCTGCTCATCGCCGCTTGTGCCGCCAGTTCCGCGCGCGCCACGCCGAGTTCCTGGATGCCCGCCTCGATGCGGTCGCCGTCAGGGTGCTGGACGCGCATCGGTCCCAATGCCCGCGGTGCGGCGCATTCGACGTGCAGGTGCGTCGCGCGTTGTTGACGGTGTCGAGTCTCCCATCGATCGGGGTCTCTCCGGACTTTGCGCAGCGCCTGGCACAGCGGCTCGCCGCGGAGCGTCCACCGATGGACGAGGCCGTCCTGCGCTTCGCCCCGCCGTCGGCACCCTCGCCGGACCGTAGCGGTACGCTGCCATCCCGCGCCCATCGCGCCCGCGCGGCACACTGAGTCGCCGCCGCGAGCGGCTATATTGGGCGCATGAGTGACGCTGCGTTCCGCGCTCTGCGCACCGCCCTGGCGAAGAAGCAACCGCTGGACCGGGTGTACTACTTCCACGGCGATGACGATCACCGCAAGGAGCAGATCGTCGCGCATCTCATCGACGCGGTCGTGGAGCCATCGGTCCGGGATTTCAACCTCGATGTCCTCGATGGTGTCACGATCGATGGGCCCACGCTGGCGTCGCATCTGGACGCGATGCCGATGCTCGCGCCGCGCCGCGTCGTGGTCCTGCGCGATGTCGCCGAACTCAAGAAGCCCGCGCGGGCCGCGCTCGACCGCTATCTCGCGCATGCGGCCGAGGACACCTTGGTGTTGCTGGTGGACCGTGCGGGCGAGAAGCCCGACACCGCGCTCGGCAAACTGACCACGAGTGTCGCGATCCCGGCGATGACGCCGGACGAGGTCGAGGGGTGGATCGAGAAGCAGGCCAAGCGTGCCGACGTCACCATCACCCGTGAGGCGGTCGCACTGCTCTCGGCCTCCGTGGGTGCGGACTTGGCTGCGGCGGCCGGCGAACTCGAGAAGCTCACCGCGTATGTGCAGGGTGGGACGATCACGGCCGAGGCGGTCGATGCCGTCGTGGGCGTGCGTCGCGGCGAGACGCTGGCGGACCTGCTCGATGCCGTCGGGGATCGTGATCTGCCGCGTGCCCTCCGCCTGATCGAACCCGTGATGAGTACATCCGCCAGCGAGGGCGTGCCCGTGGTGCTCGCCCTGACGGCGCAGATGCTCGCCCTCGCCTGGGGCAAGGCCAAGGGCGGCGGGCGCGTGGATTTCTTCGGGTTCCTCAAGACCGGGCGCGCGATGACCGGACGCTCCTGGAGCGATTGTGTGTCCGCCTGGAACCGAATGCTGCCGAAGTGGACCGCCCCCGAGCTGGCGCGGGCGATCCGACTGCTCCACGCCACCGAGCGCGCGCTCAAGGACACACGGATCTCGAGCGACGACGCGCTGATCACCTCCTTGGTCCTCACCATGGTGCCTCGTGCCCGATCCCGGAGCGCGGCGTGATGCGTCGATCGCTGCTGCTCCTCGGTCTGCTGTGGGTGCCGTCGTTCGCGGCGGCCCAGGCAGCGTTGCCGCCCGATGCCCTCTTCACCCGTGCCCAGCGGCTCGTGAACGAGGGCGCGGGTGCGGAAGCGCGGGCGCTGCTGGATTCGCTCGTGCGCGTGACCCCCGACGGCACGGAGTCCCGCGCGCTGGCCCTGTTGTGGCGCGGGCAGCTGGCGGCGGACGTCGCGTCGGCGCAACTCGACTTCTCCCGCATCATCGTCGAGTATCCGTTGTCGCCGCGGGCGGCCGACGCCCTGCTCGGACTCGCGCAGTTCGAGGTGGCGCGCGGCGACGCGGCGGCGGCCCGCCGACACCTCGATCGCTTGGTACTCGAGCATCCCGCGAGTACCGCCGCGACCGAGGGCTACTTCTGGTTGGGGCGCGCGCGCCTGGAGGCCGGCGATGGTCGCGGGGGCTGTGCGGCGTTGGATTCCGCCTTGAGCCGGCTGCGCCCTCAGGACGTCGAGCGTCGCAACATGGTGGAGTTCGCGGCGCAGCCCTGCCGGTCGGGGGCCGCCTTCGCGACGCCACCGGCGACGACCACGCCGCCCGCGACGACCGCGGCGCCACCCGCGACCACGCGCGAGACCACCAGCGCGACGACGCGTCCGCCGAGCGGGCCGCAATGGGCCGTGCAGGCCGGGGCGTTCGGGGCCAAGAGCGATGCGGATCGGCACGCCGCCCGGCTCAAGGCCAAGGGCTACGACGTGCGCGTGTGGAATGCCACACCGAACCGCCTGCCCTGGCGCGTGCGGATCGGCCGCTATGCCACGCGCGCGGAAGCGACCGCGATCGTCAACCGACTCAAGCGCGATGGCCTCGAGGCCTTCGTGGTCGAGGCCGAAGCCCGGTGAGCACGGGGGCGACCACTCCCCTCATGCAGCAGTACGGTGAGATCAAGGCTCGCCATCCCGACTCCATCCTGTTCTTCAGGATGGGCGATTTCTACGAGATGTTCTATGACGACGCCGAGACGGCGTCGCGCGTGCTCGGCTTGACGCTCACCTCGCGCAACAACGGGGGCGCGGCCGCCGTCCCGCTGGCCGGCATCCCCGTCCGTGCGGTGACCGAGTACCTGCGCCGCCTCGTCGAGCAGGGATTCCGCGTCTCCATCTGCGAGCAGATCGAGGATCCGCGGTTCGCGAAGGGCGTCGTGAAGCGCGCCGTCACCGAGACGATCAGCCCCGGCGCCGTGTTCAGCGACGATCTGCTCGACCAGGCGCGGGACAACTTCGTGGCGGCGCTCACTCTCCATGACGGCCGCATCGGCGTCGCGGCGGCCGATGTCTCGACCGGCGTGTTCCGCCTCGCGGTCACGGACCTCGACGATCTGGACGCCGTGCTCGCCCGGATCGCGCCGCGCGAGATCCTGCTGCACGAGCAGCTGCCCGAGTCGATGCAGCAGCAGGTCCGTGCGCGCGTGCGACTGTGTCACGCGCGCACGGCGTGGGAGTTCGATCCAGCGCTCGGCCGCGACGCGCTGGTGCAGCAGTACCAACTCAGCTCACTCGCGGGGCTGGGCGTGGAGGCCTCGGCGGCCCCCGCCCTGGGCGCGGCCGGCGCGCTGCTGCGGTATCTCAAGGAACTGCAGCCGGCGGGACTCCCTCAGCTGGCGCGCCCCGTGCTCGAATCGGTGGATGCGCTCATGCCGCTCGACGAGATGACGCGGCGCAATCTCGAACTCGTCGAGAATCTCCGCGGGGGGACCGAAGGCACGGTGTTGCGCGTCCTCGACCGCACGCACACCGCGATGGGCGCACGCCGCTTGCGTCGCTGGCTGCTCGCGCCGCTCACCGACGCGGCGGCCATCGAGGCGCGTCTCGATGCGGTCGCCGCGTTGGCCGACGACGGCCTTGCACGCGGGGCGCTGCGCACGGCGCTCGACGGCGTGCGCGACATCGAACGACTCGCGAGCAAGGCGGCGGCCGGACGTGCCTCGCCGCGCGACCTCCGGGCGTTGGGCGATTCACTGGCGCGGCTCCCGGCGGTCGCCGCCGCGCTGGCGCCCACCGGGGCCCCCGGCGCCCTGCGCACCCTGCTGGCCGAGTGGGACGCGGCCGACGATCTCGCGCATCGCATCACGCACACCCTCGTGGATCGCCCGCCACTGGTCGTCGGTGAGGGTGAGACCATCGCCCCTGGCGTCGATGCGGAGCTGGATGCCGTCCGGCGGCTGCGCGATGGCGGCAAGGACGCCATCGCGCAGCTGCAGGTGGAGGAGCGTGCGCGCACGGGCATCGCGACGCTGAAGGTCGGCTACAATCGGGTCTTCGGCTACTACCTGGAGGTCACGCGGGCGAACGCGCACTTGGTGCCCGCCGAGTACCAGCGCCGCCAGACCTTGAGTGGGGCCGAGCGCTACGTGACGCCCGCGCTGCAGGAGTTCGAGGAGAGGATCCTCACCGCGACCGAGCGCAGCGCGGCGCTCGAGCGCGAGCGGTTCGAGGCGCTGCGCGCCACCGTCGGTGCGGCGATCGGGCGCCTGCAGGGGATCGCCGACCGGGTCGCCACCCTCGACGTCCTGGCCGCCCTCGCCGAGGTCGCCGTCCACGAACACTACGTGCGGCCCACGATCACGACCTCGTCGGCGCTCGAGATCGTCGGCGGTCGGCATCCGGTGGTCGAGCGGACGATGCCGCGCGAGCAGTTCATCCCCAACGATGTCCGGCTCGATGACACCCAGCGCGTCATCATCCTGACCGGCCCCAACATGGCCGGCAAGAGCACCATCCTGCGGCAGATCGGCCTCATCGTCATCATGGCGCAGGTGGGGGCCTTCGTGCCGGCGACCTCGGCGACCATCGGCCTCTGTGACCGCGTCTTCACCCGCGTCGGCGCGAGCGATGATCTCGGTCGCGGTCAGTCGACCTTCATGGTCGAGATGTCCGAGACCAGCGCCATCCTCCACACCGCGTCCGCGCGCTCGCTCGTGCTGCTCGACGAGATCGGGCGCGGCACCGCGACCTGGGACGGGCTGTCGATCGCGTGGGCGGTCACGGAGCACCTGCATGAGCGCATCGGGTGCAAGACCGTGTTCGCCACGCACTACCACGAACTCACGCGCTTGGCCGAGGACCTGCCTGCGGTGCGGAACTTCAATGTGGTGGTGCGTGAGGTCGGTGAGCGCATCGTGTTCCTGCATCGCGTGCAACCCGGCGGGGCCGATCGCTCCTACGGCATCGAGGTCGGTCGCCTCGCCGGCCTGCCGCCGGCAGTGATCGCGCGCGCCCGGACCGTGCTGCGGATGCTCGAGCGTGACGCGTCCCGCGGTCCCTCGCGCCGCACCGCCGATGCACCGCCGGACCAACTGGGGCTGTTCACCGCGCCAGGGCCCCACCCGGTGCTCGCGCGGTTGGCGAGCGTCGAGAGCGATGCGCTGACGCCGCTGCAGGCCTTGCAGTTGGTGGCCGAGCTCGCCGAGCAGGCGCGGCAGACCGTCCTCGTCCAATCTCCGGAATAGCCGTGAACCACGCGACTCCCTACCAGTCGGTGCTCGAGACCATCGGGTCGACGCCGCTCATTCGCCTCACCCGGGTCACGCAGGGGATCCGGACGCCGGTCTACGGCAAGGCCGAGATCTTCAATCCCGGCGGCTCGGTGAAGGACCGCATCGGCCTGCCGATCATCGAAGCCGCCGAACGCGAGGGGCGGCTCAAGCCAGGCGGGACCATCGTCGAGGGCACGAGCGGGAACACCGGCGTCGGTCTCGCGATCGCGGCCGCGCTCAAGGGCTACAAGTGCATCTTCACGATGCCCGACAAGATGTCGCAGGAGAAGGTCCGCCTGCTCAAGGCCTTCGGCGCCGAGGTCATCATCACGCCCACGGCCGTCGCCTACGACCATCCCGACAACTATGTCGTGATGGCCAAGCGTATCGCCAGCGAGACGCCCAACGCGATCCTCGCGAACCAGTTCTACAACCCATCGAATCCGCAGGCGCACTACGACACGACCGGCCCCGAGCTGTGGGCGCAGAGTGAGGGGCGCATCTCGCACTTCGTGGCCGCGGCCGGCACTGGCGGGACCATCACCGGCGTCGGGCGCTACCTCAAGGAGCAGAATCCGGCGGTGCGCATCGTGGCCGGCGACCCGGTGGGCTCGATCCTCGCCGGGCATTGGCGGACGCACGGCGCGCAGGTGCCGGAGGGCGCGCCCTACAAGGTCGAAGGGATCGGGCAGGACAAGATCCCCGGCACGCTCGACATGAGCGTGATCGACGCCTACCACACCGTGACCGATCGCGATGCCTTCGCGATGGCGCGTCGTCTCACCCGCGAAGAAGGCCTCTTCGTGGGCGGGTCGGCCGGCCTCATCGCGCATGTCGCGCTCATGGTCGCGCGTGAGATCGATGACCCCGACGCCTTCGTGGTCACCTTCCTCTGCGACACGGGCGAACGGTATCTCTCGAAGCTCTACAACGACGAGTGGATGCGCGAGAACCAGATGCTCGACCCCGAGCGGGTCACGATCGGCCAGCTGCTCGCGCTCAAGGGGGGCGAGGTGCCCGCGCTGGTCAGCACGACGCCGGGGGCGTCGGTGCGGCAGGCCCTTCGGTTGATGTCGCTGCACGACATCTCGCAGCTGCCCGTACTCGACGGGGCCGACTGTGTGGGATCGGTGCACGAGCACTCGCTCGCCTCGCGCGCGCTCGAGAACACCGCGCTCCTCGACGCCACGGTGAGCGATGTGATGGATCCGCCGCTCCCGGTCGTGGACCACGACGCCCCGGTGGAGCGGGTCACCAAGCTGCTCAGCAAGCCCAACCCGGCGATCCTCGTCCAGCGCGGGCAGTTGGTGCAGGGCGTGCTCACCCGCAGCGATGTGCTGCACTTCCTGATGAGTCGTTGAGCATGCGTATCGTCGTGCTGTTGGGCGGGACCTCGGCGGAGCGTGACGTCTCGCTCGCCTCGGGACTGCGGGTGATCGATGGCCTGCGGGCCGGCGGGCACGAGGTCCGGGCGGTCGATCCCGCGGTCGGTGCGATCGACGAGGCCGCGCTGCGCGCCGCGTTCGCGACCGGCGTGGCCCGCACGCCGCCGTCGCCCGCGCAGTTGGCGTCGCTCGAGCGCACGGCGCTCGGGCCGGCGCTCGCCGCCCTCCCCGCGCTGCGTGAGGCCGACGTCGTCTTCAATGCGCTCCACGGCGGCGCGGGGGAGGACGGGACGGTGCAGGCCATCCTGGGCTCGGCGCGCATCCCCTATACGGGCAGCGGCCCGCTGGGCGCCGCGCTGGCCATGGACAAGGACCTCGCCAAGATCCTCTTCCGCGCGGCGGCGGTCCCGACCCCCGACTGGCTCATGGCGCCGGTGGACCCCGCGGCCGCGGCGGCGACCCTCGGCCTCCCCCTGATCGTCAAGCCCTCCAAGCAGGGGTCGACCGTCGGTCTCACGCTGGTGCGGCGGGAGGAGGACATCGCCGCCGCCGTCGCGCGCGCGGCCGAGCACGACGACGAGGTCCTGCTGGAACGCTTCGTCCCCGGCCGCGAATTGACCGTGGGCGTCCTTGGGGACGAGACTCTGCCGGTGGGCGAGATCCACACGGTGGGGGAGCTGTACGACTACGAGGCCAAGTACACCGCGGGGATGGCGCACGAGACGTTTCCAGCCGACCTTTCTCTCGAAGCCACGACGACGATCCAAACGCTCGCGCGCCGTGCGTTCGCGGCGCTCAAGTTGCGCGGGTACGCCCGCATTGACTTCCGGATGGCGCCGGACGGAACGTTCTGGTGTCTTGAAGCGAATACCAACCCTGGCATGACCGAGCTGAGCCTGATCCCGCAGGCGGCAGCGGCAGCCGGGATCCCCTTCCCAGTGCTTTGTGAGCGCATCGCTCGCTTGGCCCTGACGGAGTCGCAGGCCTGACGATGACGACCCCCGCGTTCACTGCAGCTGCCCTCGCCGGCGTCCCGGCCGGCGTTCAGTCCCAAGGCCTTTGGATGGGGCGCCGACAACTGTTCGTGCGCTTTGCCGGCGAGGCCGAGACGGCCACGATGTTCACGGGCGACGCACTGGCCAAGGACCTCACGCGGCAAGTCCAGCGTGCGCCGGTGCACTCGGTGTCCATCACCGGGCGTGACCCCTTGGGCAACACGCCCTTCATCGTTGCGGCGCTGAGCAAGGCGGCGCTCACGGTCCCGGTGATGCTCGATACCGACGGGCAGCGCCCCGAGGCGGCCGCCGAGCTGTTGCCGTATCTCGCGCTGGTGCAGGTGACGCTCGAGTGCGGCGCCAGCGAGCCCATGTTCGAGTACGCGCTGCGGACCTTGCGCGTCGCGACCGATGGCAGGGTGGCGACGGCGTTCGTGGCCGAGGCCCATGCCGATACCACCGATACGCAGATCCTGCGGGCGGTCGAGGAGATCGGTCGTTCGGCGGCGGAGACGGAAGTGGTCATCCTGCCACCGACGTCGCTCGAGCCGACCCTCGACCGTCGCTGGGGCGCGCTGCTGGAGCAGGCGCTGCGCCTGCATCCGCGCGTGATGCTCGGGGCGCGGCTCGCCTCGCCCACCGGCATGCGCTGAGCCGCCCCGCGCCACCACGGTCCTCACCCGTATGTCGCCCGCCGCGCCGTCCGCCGATCGCTTCCGCACCCCTCGCGTGGTGTGGTGGATCATCGCGGTCAACATCGCGGTGGCGTTCCTGCAACTCACGCTGGTGCCGCCCGCCGCCATGTTGCGCGCGCTGGGCTTCCATATGCGCGATCTGCAAGGCGCCTGGTGGTCGATCGGTACCTACATGTTCGTGCACGCGGGGTTCTGGCACCTCGCGTTGAACATGTGGATGCTGTGGCTGTTCGGCTCTCGTGTGGCGGCGACCCAGCGGCCCGGTCAGTTCTTGGGGTTCTACCTGCTCTGTGGTCTGGGCGGCTGGTTCTTCCATGTGCTGTTCACGCCGCAGGGTCTCCTCGTCGGCGCGTCAGCGGCCGTGCTCGGCGTGCTCATGGCCTTCGCCTCCCGCTGGCCCGACGAGGAAGTCAGGCTGTTCGGCGTGATCCCGGTGACGGTGCGCTGGTTGGTCGCAATCCTCGTGCTCGTGAATCTGCTGGGAGGAATGTCGGCACGCAGTGGCGCTGGAGTGGCGTATTTGGCGCACCTTGGTGGCCTCGCGACGGCCTGGGCGGCGCTCAGGCTGTCTGGTGCGATGTCGCTGGATGGCGCGGTACCCCGCGTGGCGCCGGTCGCGGAGCAGCCAGAGGACATCACGACGCGGACCGTGCCGCATCGGTTGCCGCGCAGTCGGCCCGAGCGGGAGCCGCGTGCCGAGGTGGATGAGATCGTGGCGCAGAGCCAAGCGGCACTCGCCGAGGTGATGACCGAGCGCAGCGTCGTCCCCCCGCGAGCGGGGGAGCGCCCTGTCGCCGCCGACCTCGATGTGAATCGCATCCTCGACAAGATCTCGGCACAGGGGCTGTCGGCCCTGACTGCCAGCGAGCGCACCATTCTCGAAGAGGCCGCGCGTCGCCTGCGCAATCGCTGACTGCCTGTCGGACGCGGGACCGGGTATCTTCCGACATCATGCCGCAGCCCACGCTCCTCGAGACCTTCGCGAACCCGTATCCGGGGCGCGACTACGTCATCCACATGACGTGCCCGGAATTCACCTCGCTGTGTCCCCTGGGCGGGATCGAGAGCGACGCCGCCGAGTTGGTGCTCCTGCAGGGCGGCGCGCCGGACTTCGCGACCATGTTGATCGAGTACGTGCCGGCCGAGCTGTGCGTGGAGCTCAAGTCGCTCAAGTTGTACCTGTGGAGCTTCCGCAACGACGGCATCTTCTACGAGCGCGCGGTGAATCGCATCCTCGATGACCTGGTCGAGGCGGTGCGTCCCGCACGGATGACGGTCACCGGCGATTTCAACATCCGGGGCGGGATCAAGTCCGTGATCACCGCCACCTACAGCGCCTCGGCTACGCGATGATCGGCACGTCCATCGGCGTCCAGCCGATGGACCCACGGCGCCCGGCCTGCCACCGCGCGTACGTCCCGACGATCCGCACCGCAGCGGTGTGCGACCGCAGGTCCTCGAGCGCCCGTTCCACATGCGGATTGCCGACCTCGTGATCGAATTCCACGAAGAATCGGTAGGACCACGGGTCCCCCGTTGGACGCGATTCCAGCCGCCGGAGATTCACCCCGTGCTGCGCGAAGGGTTGCAGGGCGTGCAGCAGGGCGCCGGGCGTGTCGAGCGTGGTGAACACGAGCATGGTGCGCACCGGACTCGCCAGGCCCGGCTGCACCGGGGTGACGCTCATCGCGAGGTAGCGCGTCTGGTTGTCGTGGCGGTCGTCGATGTCCGCGACGATCACGTCGAGCGGGTAGCGGGCCGCGGCGGAGCGCGGGGCCACGGCGGCGAAGGCGATGTCGCCCAGTTGCGCGACATCACGCGCGGCGGCGGCGGTGTCGAACACGGGGTGCGTCTCGATCCGGCGATGCTCACGGAAGAACCGGCCACATTGCGGAATGGCCTCGGGATGCACGAGCACCGAGCGGATGGTCTGCAGCGACGCCCCCGGCGGTGCCAGCAGGCAGTGGTGGACCGCGACGACCGTCTCACCGACCGCGTGCAGTTGCGCCGCCCCGTCGATGACATCGTGGACATCGCCCACGCCGCCGGTCAGCGTGTTCTCGATGGGCAACAGGACGCGGTCCGCCCGCCCGCCCACCACCGCCGCCGCCGCATCGCGGTAGGTCGGACACGGCACCGCATCGCTCGCGGGGCCGAACAGTTGCTGTACGGCGTCCTCCGCGTCGGCGCCAAGCTCGCCTTGGAAGGCGACGCGCACCCGCTCCGCTGTCATACCCCTAACCTATAGCGAACCGACGCTGGTGACCAGCAGTCTCACTCCGGGCGCGGTGCCCTCGCGTACGCAGGTCGTGCTCGCGTTCCTCACGCTGTACCTCGTGTGGGGCTCCACGTATCTGGCGATCAAGTGGGTCGTCGAAGATGTCCCGCCGTTCGTGGCGGCGACGATGCGCCACGGTGTCGCGGGCCTCGTGCTCTTCCTCTGGGCCACCCGGCGCGGTGTGCGGTGGCCCACCGTGGCCGAGTGTCGCGTGGCGCTCGTGGTCGGGACCTTGTTGCTCGCGGTCGGGAACGGCCTCGTCAACTGGGCAGGCTCGCGCGTGCCCAGTGGCCTCACGTCGTTGATCGTCGCGTCGTTGCCCATCTGGATGGTCGCCCTCGAATGGTGGCGTGAGGGCGTGGTGCCGACGCGGCGGACGCTGGCCGGCGTGGCGCTGGGCTCGGCGGGGATCGCGGCGTTGGTGTGGACGGCCGGCGGAATCGGGGCCGCACGTGGAAGTGCGCTGAGCACCCTGTTGGGGACGGCGGCCCTGCTCTGTGCCTCCTGCTCGTGGGCGTTGGGCTCGTTCATCTCACGCCGCGCCGCTCGGCACCCCGACGGCGTCTTTGCCACCAGCCTGGAGATGCTGGCCGCGAGCGCCGTCCTGCTGCTGGTGAGCGTGCTGGTCGGCGACGTCGCCGCCCTCGAGCCGCACACGGTGGGGCGGCGCGCCTGGCTGTCGCTCGCGTATCTCATCGTGTTCGGCTCCATCATGGGGTTCAGCGCCTACACCTTCCTGCTGCGCGTCACGAGTCCGTCGAAGGTCAGCACCTACGCCTACGTGAATCCACTGGTCGCGGTGTTCCTCGGCACTACCTTGGGCGGCGAAGCGCTCACCCCAGGCTTGCTCATGGCGGCCGGCCTCGTGCTCGCCGCGGTGGTGCTGATCACGCTGCCCACGACCCGGATGGTACGGCGTACCGTCGGAGTGCAACGCCCCCAGTAGCGGCCACAATTCCAGCCGATGTATATTACGGGTCTAGGCTAGGTAGCTCAGTTGGTAGAGCACACGACTGAAAATCGTGGTGTCGGCGGTTCGATCCCGCCCCTAGCCACTCGGCGCAGACCCCCGGCGGGGCCGTCCTCTTCATCGAGGGACGGCCCCGTTCGGCGTTCGGGGTGGTTCGCGGGGGGCACGCCGGTTGCGCGTGGCCCGCGTGGCATTGTCAGATGCGCCCCCCGCGCACAGCTTTGTGCCATTCCCACCACCCTCCAGGAGCCTGTGATGTCGAAGCGTCTCTCCCGCCGCGAGTTCGTCGCGGCGTCCGGCACGATCGCCGCCGGGGCGATGATCGTCCCGCGCCACGTGCTCGGTCTTGGGTTCCAAGCGCCGAGCGACACGCTCAACATCGCCTGCGTCGGGATCGGTGGCATGGGCTTCAACAACATGCAGCAACTCCTCAGCGAGAACATCGTCGCGGTCTGCGACGTGGACTTCCCGCTGGTCGAACGCACGTTGAGTGGGCGGCTCCGCTCCACCAACGAAGGCACCCGCACCGGGGGTGAGCGCTGGAAGGTCGCCTACGACAAGGCCGCGAAGTACACTGACTTCCGTCGGATGCTCGAGGAGCGCAAGGACATCGACGCGGTGGTGATCGCGACCCCCGATCACACGCACGCCGCGATCGCCGTCGCGGCCATGCAGCTCGGCAAGCACGTCTATGTGCAGAAGCCGATGGCGTGGTCCGTGTACGAGTCACGGCTCATGGCCAAGGTCGCAGCCGACCGGAAGCTGGTGACCCAGATGGGCAATCAGGGCCACTCGATGGAAGGGACGCGCCGGGTGCGCGAGATCGTGCAGTCGGGCATCCTCGGTGCCATCAGCGAGGTGCATATCTGGACCGATCGCCCCGTGCGCTACTGGGCCCAAGGCATTCCGCGCCCCGCGCCGCTGCCCGCCGTCAACCCTGCCGCACCGCCTCCCGCGGCGCCGCCGCAGTGGAACATGCGCACCGTCGAACGCGCGGTGCTCAAGGAGATGGCCTCCCAACAGCAGACGCCGCCCAGCGGGTTCGATTGGGACCTGTTCCTCGGCCCGGCGCCGGAGATGGCCTACCATCCCGCCTACCATCCCTTCGCGTGGCGTGGTTGGGTCGAGTTCGGCGGCGGCGCGCTCGGCGACATGGGTGCGCACCTCGTCGATCAGCCGTTCTGGGCGCTGGACCTCGATTTTCCGACGACAATCTCGGCGAACTCATCGCCCTGGGGCGGCACGCCAGAGAATCCGGCGACCTTCCCGTTGGCGGTGACGGTGCAGTACGAGTTCCCCGCGAACGCAAAGCGCGGTCCGGTGAAGGCATTCTGGTACGATGGTGGCTTGATGCCGGCGCGTCCCAAGTTCCTGCCGGACGATATCACGCTGCCCCGGGGTGATGGGGGCGGTGGGGTGTTCATCGGCGAGAAGGGCATCCTGACCTACGAGACCTACGGGAACCGACCCAAGGTCTATCCGGAGGCCACGGCGGCGGCGGCCGAGGCCCTCCCGGTGACCATCGAGCGCATCAGCACCAGCCACGAGATGAACTGGGCCAATGCGTGCAAGGGCCAAACGGAGGCCAGCTCGCCGTTCTCGTATGCCGCGCGGCTCAACGAGACGATGTTGCTGGGCATGGCCGCGTTGCGTGCCGGGCAGGGCCTCCTGCTGAAGTACGACGGCGCG
Organism: uncultured Gemmatimonadaceae bacterium; assembly: GCA_964503275.1. Taxonomy (GTDB): domain Bacteria; phylum Gemmatimonadota; class Gemmatimonadetes; order Gemmatimonadales; family Gemmatimonadaceae; genus DASRAP01. Next base: position 158,559 of record CAZCZO010000003.1, read on the forward strand.
GCCATGCGCTTTACGAACAATGATGCCGCGAACCAATTCCTCACCCGCGAGTACCGCAAAGGATGGGAACTGTAATGAACCGCACGTCGATCGCGCCCATCGCGCTGGCGCTGGCGCTGGCGCTGGCCACCGCGCCCGCCGCACTCGTGGCGCAGGATCACAGCCAACACGCTGGTCACGCGATGCACAATGTGCTGACGGACGCCGAGCTCGCCGCAGGCTGGCAGCTGCTCTTCGATGGCAAGACGACCACCGGGTGGCGTGCGTATGGCGCCGACACCATGTCCACGGCGTGGACGGTCGAGGAGGGAGTGCTCGTTCTGTCGAGGACAAGCCGAGCGGCGGACATCATCACCGCAAAGCAGTATGGTGATTTTGAGCTGTCCCTTGAATGGCGCTTGAGTCCGGAAGGTCGACCGGGCAACAGCGGCATCTTCTACCGTGCACCGGAAATGAAGGACACGGCCATCTACTGGGGTGCCCCCGAGATGCAGATCCTCGATGACGCCCGCCACGCGGACGGCCGCAGCGAGAAGACCTCGACCGGCGCGAACTACGCCCTGCACGGGGTGCCGCACGGCGCGGCACGTCCGGTGGGCGAATGGAATCAGGTCCGGATCGTCGCCAAGGGCGCGCACATCGAGCACTGGCTCAACGGCAAGAAGGTCGTCGAATACGAGTTGTGGAGCCCCGAGTGGGACGCCTTGGTCGCGGCCTCGAAGTTCGCGCCGCACCCGCGGTACGGCCGGTCCAAGGTCGGGCACATCGGTCTGCAGCAGCACGGGTCGTATATCGGGTTCCGCAACATCAAGATCCGCGAGCTGCGCTGAACGGCGCGCGGGCGCGGGACGCGACGCACGAACGGCGCATCGTCCACTCGGGCGGTGCGCCGTGTCGTTCGCGCCATTAGCATTCCCACCTGACCGGGGTGCCCCCGCGCACTTCCGCGCCGGGGCTGAGATCACACCCGTCGAACCTGATCCGGTTCATACCGGCGGAGGGAGTCAGCCCATGAGTGGTATCACGCAGCGCCACCAGGCGCTCGCGGGCGTGGTCACGCCCGCGATGGAAGTCGTCGCCGGCCGCGAGGCGATCGCCCCGGAACTCGTGCGGAACGAGGTCGCCGCAGGACGCTTGGTGATCCCCGCGAACGTCCATCATCTGGCCGGGCGCCTGCAGCCGATGGGGATCGGTGCCGTGGCCACGGTGAAGATCAATGCGAACATCGGGACCAGCGCCGTCACCAGCTCGCTCGATGAAGAGGTCGGGAAGCTCGAACTGGCGGTGCGCTATGGCGCCGACACCGTGATGGACCTGTCCACGGGCAAGGATCTCGATGCGGTGCGCGCGGCGATCATCGCCGCCTCGACGGTGCCGGTCGGCACCGTTCCCATCTACCAAGTGGTGACGGACCGGGTCGAGGACATCGCGGACGCCACACCGCAGCACTTTCTCGACGTCATCGAGCATCAGGCCAAGCAGGGCGTGGACTACATGACGATCCACGCCGGCATCCTCCTCGAGCATCTGCCGCTGGTCTACGGTCGCGTGACCGGCATCGTCAGCCGCGGCGGATCGCTGCACGCGGTGTGGATGATGAAGCATCGGCAGCAGAACCCGCTGTACACCCACTACGACGAGATCTGCGAGATCCTCGCGGCCTACGATGTCACGATCTCGCTGGGCGACTCGCTGCGGCCGGGCTCGCTGCACGACGCCAGCGACAAGGCACAGTTCGCCGAGCTGGAGACCTTGGGCGAGCTGACCCAGCGCGCCTGGGCGCACGGCGTACAGGTGATGGTCGAAGGGCCTGGGCACATCCCCATGGACCAGATCGAACTGCAGGTCCGCAAGCAGAAGGCCATCTGTCACGGCGCGCCGTTCTACACGCTGGGACCGTTGGTCGTCGACATCGCGCCCGGCTACGACCACATCAGCTCGGCGATCGGTGCCGCCATGATCGGCTGGTACGGCGCGGACATGCTCTGCTATGTGACCCCCAAGGAGCACCTCGGCCTGCCCAATGCGGAGGATGTGCGGCAGGGCGTGATCGCCTACAAGATCGCCGCGCACGCGGCCGACGTCGCACGCGGCCGCGCCGGTGCACGGGACCGCGACGATGCCCTGAGTCGGGCGCGCTACCGCTTTGACTGGAATGAGCAGTTCCGGCTGGCCCTCGATCCCGAGCGGGCCCGCGAGTATCACGACGACGCGCTGCCGGCCGAGTACTTCAAGAGCGCGGAGTTCTGCGCGATGTGCGGTCCGAAGTTCTGCTCGATGCACCACTCGCGCACGATCGACGAGCAGATCGCGGCCATGGCGCGCGAGGCCGGGGTGCTCACTGCCGGCGACTGAGGCGGAACGCCCGGGTGTGGGGAGCACGCCAGCGCCTCACACCCGAGCAAGCCCCGAAGATGGCACGCTGCGGGACAAAGTGGCACGCTGCGTCACGTCCCTGTGTGTGACGACCCCACAGATTGCGGTATCCTCTTCGGTCGGATGATGTGGTGGAGCAGCAGGAACCAGCACTCCAGACGTCGGCGCACGAGTGGCAGCGTCGGCGCGCCGCGGCGGTGCGACGGTGCACGGCGGAGATCCACCGCCGGGTGCCGCATTGGATCGCGATCGGTGCCCGGATCTGGGTCGACCCGCACCTGACACTTGCCCGTCCGGAGCGATTGCGGGGCGAGGAGCTCGTCGCGTCTGCCTGCCGGGAGATCGCCGCGCGGGCGCAGGTGGTCCAGCGGACGCTCCTCACGCTGCTCGTGTCGAGGGACACGCTGGCGTGGGCCGAGGCGCTCGCCGACTGCGAGCGCCTCGCCGGCGAGTTGATGCGCCTTGCGCGCCGCGATATCGACGCCGATCTCGATCGTTCCATGCTGTTCACCGCGGGGATCGATGCGGCGGACTTCGATGCGGCGTGCGCGCATGCCCTCGAGGAGATCAGGGCGACGCTGCGCTGGGAGGGTTCTGTCGCGTGAGCTCGCGCGTCACGTGCTGGAGCACGAGGGCGAGCGGCCCATCGCCAGCGCGCGCCTCGGTCCCGTTGACCCCGACGTAGCGTTTGAGCAAGGACCGCAGCGCCTGTCCGGACGGAAAGTCGAGCGCGTAGGCCACATCGTCGTAGCTCCGCCCCTGGTCCTCAAGAAGATGCGCGGCGAGGAGCAACCGGCACCAGCCGATCAGCGTCTCGGGTGGCGGATAGCCGAGCCTGGCGAGCCGCCGATAGAGCGTACGCCGTTTGAGACCCACGGCCGCGGCGGCGTCGGTGATGGAGAGCGGCGTGTCGGCATGGTCCAGGAGGTACCGTAGCAGGGGCTCCGCGCCCTCCAGCAGATGGGGCCGGAGGAACTCATGGATGCGCCGGGCTGCCATCTTGTGTCCGGCCGCGGCCAAGACCGCACCAAGGGCACGGCGCACATCGTCCACCTCGTGCTGGATGACCTCGGTGACGCCCGCCTCGAAGTACTCCATCAAGTCGCGCGGCGTGGTGACCGTCGGGTCGTAGTACAGCAGGACGGGCACCGTCGGGAAGCGCAGGCGGATCCCGCCGCAGAGTGCGACCCCCTCGCGCTGGGTCGAGGCATACGCGGTGACGATGACGGCCGCCGCGCCCCCATGGGCGAGCGTTTCAAGGACCTCGGCCGGGGTCGTGCACGGCACCAATGTGCCGGTGTCCTTGAGCGCGCCCACGAGCCGCGCCTGGTCGTGCCGAGCACGTACGAAGGCGATGAATCGACGCGCAGAGGCGAAGGTGGCACGCTGCGTCACAATGTGGCACGCTGCGAGTGGTACCTCGCGACCCGCATCCCCCAATTTGGCTCCATCACGATGTCCCCCCCATCCTCCTGGAGCTTTACATGCAACGCGCTCGCCTGGTCCGCACCCTGCTCGTCACGATCATCCTCGCCGCCACGGCCGCTTGCGCCGGGGACACGGTCGCACCGACCGAGCCGGGGACGGGCTGTAAGGGCGAAGCACCCGAGCCCGGCATGGTGTGCCGCGGGGACATCTGGGGATGGAACTAGACCTCCGCGAGCACCACGTGCTCGATCGCCAACTCCTCGAATCGGGTCACGCCCAGCTCGGCGGTCGCGTCGATGCTGGGCGGGGTGGTGACGGCCGCGAGCGCCTCGCCCAGGAGGTCGGCCCGGAAGGCGACCTCGTGGAAGCCATGCCGGAGGGCCAGATCGCGAGCGCGGGTCAGGCACTGCTCTGCTTCCTCACGCTGGCCGGCCTGCTGCCACGCCTCCGCCAACTCGAAGAGCGCCCGGGCCACCTCGTAGGGCTGGACGGACATCGCCGCGCGTAGTTCGATGCGATGCGCCACCACGCGCAACTCATCAAGATCCCGGGTGATCGCACTGAGGAGTGCGAGCCCGGCGAGGCTCGGGAGGACGATGCGCTCGGCTTCGGACAAGCCGAGCGCGGCGACGTAGCCGCGCCGGGCGGCCGTCACTCGCCCCATCCGGAAGGCCAGCGTAGCGAGATTCCCGATCACCGACGCTCGGCGATCGCGGTCCTGCGCTGACTCGTCGTAGGCGTGCCAGCCGTGCTCCAACGCGGAACCGACGTTCCCTTGCTTGGAGTGGGCGGCCATCATGGTGATGTGTGCGTCGGCGATGTAGGACGAGTCCAGCGGCAGGATCTTGATCGCCTTCTGTGCCGTCTTCAGCGCGCGCGGGACATTGCCCTGCTGTGCCGCGAGCGCCGCTTCACCGAGCAGGGCACGGCCCATCAACTCGGGGTCGTTGGCCTTCTTGCCGTCCAGCCGAGCCGCCTCGTAGGTATCGCTGGCCTCCTCGTGATAGCCGAGCTGACGCAGGACACGCGCCTGTTGCACGGCGGCGAGCCCGCGCACGTCGGCCGGACCCTTGATCACCGCGATGCGGGCGTGCGTGACGGTCGTGTAGGCGAGGTTGAGCGCGCCGACGCGCTCCATCTCCTCCCCGATCGCGCACAGGGCGCGCACCGCCGACTTGATGTCGCGCACGGGGATGCCGGGCACATTCAGCGCGGACCAGACGCCGTCGGAGCCTTCGTCATGTTGCTGCTCGGACCACGTCCGCAGCAACTCGGCGCGGTCATTGGGACGCGCATCGGCCAACCGGGCGGCCACCTGGGCTGCGGCCAGCCAACGCATCGGGAGCAATGAGCTGTCGCCGAGAGCGGCCAGCACATCCGCATCCTGCGAAAAGGCGGCGAAAGGAGCGAGCATCAGCATAGGGCGGGGAACCGGAGGGTGAGGACCATCGCGTCGAACACGCGGCACGCGACAAGCATACGACCGAAGGCTCGTTCGCGCAAAGTCGCGACCTGCCGCGCCGCTGTCACGTGGCACGCTACGGTACAATGTGGCACGCTGCGGTACGATCGCGCCGGATTCCATCACAAAGCTGACGATTTCCGCACAGAAGCCGAAGCCCGTGGTGGCCGTGTCCGGCGCGATCGTGGGGGCCTGCGCCTCCGCCCGCCCATTAGCTTGCAGGCGCCGCTCGCCCGCTTCCCTCGCTCTGCCCTGTGTCCCGCGCTGATCCGTACGCCGCACTGCGATTCCCCAATTTCCGCCGCTACATCTGGGGTCTGTTCGCGCTGACGGTCAGCATCCACATCCAAGGGACCATCGTCGGGTGGCAGGTCTATGATCTGACGGGCGACCCCCTCGCGCTCGGGCTGATCGGGCTCGCGGAGGCCCTGCCCTTCATGGTCAGCGCGCTGTGGTCCGGTCACGTGGCCGATCGCCACGATCGCCGTCGGGTCGTGCTCTGGTCCATGGGGGTCCTGGTGGCCTGTTCGCTGGCGCTGCTCGGCATCGCGCTGCTCAGCAATGCGCCGACCGGCTGGCGCGTCGCGGGCATCTATGCGGTGATCGTCGCGAGCGGGGTGGCCCGTGCGTTCCTGCATCCCGCCCGGCAGGCCCTGGGCTCGGAGCTGATCCCGCGCGCGATCTTCCCCAATGCGATCGCGTGGCGCACGACGACCTGGCAGGCGTCAGCGGTGCTCGGGCCCGCCCTGGGAGGCATGCTCTACGCGGCGGGCGGTGCCGCCCTCGCGTACCTCCTCGACACCATCCTGATGCTCGTGGGGATGTGGTGGCTCTTCCGCGTGCGGCATACGTCGCCGGTCCGCGCACCGGTCGATGGTGTGATGCTGGAGAGTCTGTTGAGTGGGATCCGGTTCGTGCGCAGTGAACGCCGGCTCTTCGGCGCCATGACGCTCGACCTGTTCGCCGTGCTCTTCGGCGGCGCGACGGCGTTGCTGCCGATCTTCGCGAAGGACATCCTCGCGGTCGGTCCGACCGGTCTCGGCCTCCTGCGCGCGATGCCCGCGGTCGGCGCCGTCCTCATGAGCATCGCGCTGGTCCGCCGGCCCATCACCCGACACGTCGGGCGCACCATGCTGGTGGCGATCACCTGTTACGGCCTGAGCATGATCGGGTTCGCGCTCAGCGGGACACTGTGGCTCAGCTGTCTGCTGCTCGCGGCGGCCGGCTGCTTCGACATGATCGGGGTGGTCGTGCGGAGTACGCTGCTGACCGTGGTGACGCCCGAGCACATGCTGGGGCGCGTCAGTGCGGTGAACTCGATCTTCGTCGGCTCCAGCAACGAGATCGGGGCGTTCGAGAGCGGCGTGACCGCGAAGCTGCTGGGCACCGTCAACAGTGTCCTCGTGGGCGGCGTGGCCACGCTGGGGGTGGTCGCATGGGTGGGCCGCGCGTTCCCAGCCTTGCGGCGGATGGATCGCTGGCCCGAACATTGACGGCGCGTGATGACGGACCGACCCCGTCCGCGCCGCGCCTGCTCCCACCACCGTTCGCCCCGACCCGATGCCCTACACGCCCATCCTTGCCACGCTCGGCTACATCCGTTCGCCCGATGGCGAGCGCGTGCTCATGGTCCATCGTACCGCGCGTCAGGATGATCAGCAGTTGGGCAAGTACAATGGCTTGGGGGGCAAGCTCGAGCCGGGTGAGGACATCGTGAGCGGGATGCGCCGCGAGATCCTCGAGGAGTCCGGGCTCACGGTGACTGCGATGCGGCTGCGCGGCACAATCAATTGGCCCGGCTTCGGGGCGGCAGGCGAAGACTGGTTCGGATTCATCTTCGTGATCGACGCCTTCACCGGGACCGCGCCGGCCACGAACGCGGAAGGTCGGCTGGAGTGGGTGCCGCAGTCGCGCCTGCTCGAGCTGCCGCTCTGGGAAGGGGATCGCCACTTCCTGCCGTTGGTGTTCGACGACGACCCGCGGCCCTTCCATGGCGTGATGCCCTACGCGGGCGGACACCCGGTCTCGTGGACCGTGAGTCGCTGAGCCCGTCCGGTGGTGATCCGCGGCCTACGCTTCTTCGGGTCGCCCGAACAGCAACTGCACGAACGGACGTTCCTCTGCCGACGCGACGATATACACGTGGTCGCCGATCTCGAGGATCGTGTCGGGCCGTGGGGCCAGCAGCGCATCGTTGCGCAGGATCAGCGCCACGGACACGCCCTCGGGGAACGGGATCTCGGAGACGGCGACCCCCGCGACGTCGAGCGCGGCGTCGATGTAATAACTCAACAGGTCGCCGCGCAGGGGTCGCGTCGAGCTGATCTCCAGCAGCGCGGGCGGGGCCGGTGGCTCCTTGGACTCCAGCGCCAGTCGCCGCGCCAGCCACGGGACCGACCCGCCCGTGACCATCATGTTCACGACCACCACGAAGAACGTGATGTCGAAGATCTGCGATGCGCCGGGCACGCCGCGCAGCACGGGAAAGGTCGCCAGGATGATCGGGACCGCACCGCGGAGCCCACCCCACGCAATGAAGGCCTTCTCCCGTGCGGGATAGCGGAACGGCAACAGCGTGATCCACACCGCGAGCGGTCGCGCGATCAGCATGAGCACGAAGGCCAGGCCCAGACCGATCGCCGCGACCTCCGCGAGCCGCGATGGGTACACGAGGAGCCCGAGCAGCAGGAACATCCCGATCTGGCTGAGCCACGCCAGCGCATCGTGGACGCGGGCGATGGTGCTGCGCGTCGGCAGGTCCGCGTTGCCGATGAGCAGGCCCGTCAGGTACACCGCGAGGATGCCGGAGCCCTGCACCAAGCTGGTGATGCCGTAGCTCAGGAAGGCCAGCGCGAGCGTGAGCGCGGGGTACAGCCCGGTGCCCCCGAGCGCCACTCGCCGCAGCAGGGCCACACCGGCCATCCCGAAGCCCACGCCCGCGACGCCACCGATCACCAACTGCAAGACGGTCTGACCGGCCACGCCCCACCACGACACATCGTCGACCGATCCCGCTGTCAACGCGGTGGCGAGCGAGATCGTGAGGAGCACGGCGAGCGGATCGTTGAGCCCCGACTCGAGCTCGAGCGTGGCGCCGGGCCGCTTGCGGAGGTGGATGCCGCTGCCGCGCAGCACGCTGAAGACGGTCGCGGCATCGGTCGATGACACGACCGCGCCGAGCAACAACGCGACCGGCAACGGCAGCCCCAGCAACCAGGCCGCGAGCGCCAAGAGCCCGGCGGTGAGGGCCACGCCGAGCGTCGACAGCGCGGCCGCCGGGCGCCAGTACTGGCGCACCAGCGCCGTTGGGGTGTTCAGGCCACCGTCGAAGAGGATCAACACCAGCGCGGTGGTGCCGGCGCGGAAGGCGAAGCCGTAGTCGTCGAAGCGGATGCCGAGCACGCCCTCGCTCCCGGCCAGCATCCCGACGCCAAGGAACAGCAGCACCACGGGAATGCCGGTCCGTTCGGACGCTCGGCTCGACACGACCGACACGCCGAGCAAGAGCCCGAAGATCAGCAGGAGGATCGCGGTCGCGGTCGGTTCGAGGCGCATCCCCGAAACCTAGCGCGGCGCTGTCGCGGCTAGGGCACCCGTCGACGCACCGCGTCGGCCGTCTCGCGGATCGCCTGTTGTTCCGCGGCCGGGAACTTGACCCAGCTGCGCACCATCATCGCCATGCGAGGATGCTGCGCGAACCGCTCCGCGTGCCGGCCGATGAAGTCCCAGTAGAGCGCGTTGAACGGACAGGCGTCGGGCCCGGTGCGCTGCCCGACATCGTAGCGGCAGCTGGCGCAGTAGTCGCTCATGCGATCGATGTACGCGCCGCCGCTGATGTACGGCTTCGACGCCATCTGCCCCCCATCGCCCCAGGTGGCCATGCCCATGACGTTCGGGAGTTGGACCCATTCGTAGGCATCGGTGAACGCGGCCCAGAACCAGCGGCTCAGGGCGGCCGGCTCGACGCCGAGCAGCGTGGCGAAGTTCGACTGCACCATGAGTCGCGGGATGTGATGCACGCGCCCCTGATCGCGCACACTGCGCAGCGTGTCGGCCAGACAGGTGAGATCGCAGGCCTCGTGCGTCGTCCCGTCGTAGGGTTCGCCGTCCGGCGCCCAGTACCACACGGGGAGCGCGCGCGTCCCGCCCAACGCGTTGACCTGGCGCAGCGACGGCATCGCGTGCCAGTAGTAGCCGTAGACGTACTCGCGCCAGCCGAGGATCTGCCGGATGAACCCCTCGACGCTCGGCAACGGGGCGTGTCCTGCGTGGTAGGCACGTTCTGCGGCACGCACGACCTCGTGCGGCGTGAGCAGGCCGACGTTGATGGCCGACGAGAGGCCGCTGTGCAACAGCTCATGCTCGCCGTGGCGCATCGCATCTTCGTACGGGCCGAACTCGGGCAGGCGTTCGGTGATGAAGCGTGCGAGCGTCTGTCGTGCGGCGCGACGCGTGGTCGGCAGGTCGAAGCCCTCGACCGATCCCCATGCGTGTGACCAGCTGGCGACCTGCGCCATGGTACGGCGTGTCAGCGCGTCGGGCTCCGTCCGTATCGGGGCGGGCACCGCCTTGCTCGCCGGCCAAGGCTTGCGGTTCTCCGCATCGAAGTTCCACGTGCCCCCAACAGGGGTCCCGTCGGGGAGCATCAGCACATCGTGCTCGCGGCGCAGCTCGCGGTACCACCACTCCATGCGCAACTCCTTGCGCCCGGTGGCCCAGCGCGCGAACCGTTCGCGCGTCGTATAGAAGCCGCGATCCTCGTGGAGCTCGAGCGTACACGACAGGTCGGCGAGCCGGCCGGCGGCGCGCGTGAGCTCGTTCGCGATGTCCCACTCACGGCCCCGCGTGGCGAGCACGCGGCCCGCACCGTGCTCGCGCGCGGCCTCGACGATGCCCGCTTCGTAGCTCGCGCTCACGCGATGGTCCACGCGATAGCCGAGCGCGCGCAATTCCTCGGCGAAGTGGCGCAGTGTGCTGAGGACCAGCACCAGCTTTTGCCGGTGCCAAGGCAGGGCCGCCCCCTTCTGGATGCTTTCCACCAACAGCACGATCACGTCGGGGCGCGGGACGCGTGGCAGGCGTGCCACGGCCCGCGAGAATTCCCCGGGCGCGATGAACGTGATGCTGGGCCGCGCTGCGGTCACCCGAGCAAGGCGACCGCGCGCTCGGCGACGTGCTCCGGGGTGAAGCCGAACTCCGTGAAGAGTCGTGGCGCGGGCGCCGAGGCACCGAAGTGATCCAGCCCGACGATGTCGCCTGCGGCACCGACCCACCGGTACCAACTCTGGGGATGTCCCGCCTCGATCGCGAGGCGCGGCACCCCGGCCGGCAGCACACTGGCGCGGTAGGTCTCGTCCTGCTGGGCGAAGAGCTCCAGCGACGGCATCGACACGACGCGCGCCGCGATCCCCCGGTCCGCGAGCACGGCCCGCGCGCCGAGTGCGACCGCGACTTCGGAGCCGGTGGCCATCAGCACGACCTGCGGGGCCGGCGCGTCGGCCAGCACGTAGGCCCCACGCTGCGCGCCGCTGGCGGCCGCGTGTTCTGTGCGGTCGATCAGTGGCAGCTTCTGACGCGTGAGGATCAGGGCCACCGGACCGCTGCGGTGTGCGACCGCGGTGCGCCAGGCCTCGGCGACCTCGTGCGCATCGCCCGGCCGGATCACCAGCAGATTGGGGATGCAACGCAGCGCGCCGAGATGCTCGATCGGCTGGTGCGTGGGACCGTCCTCTCCGAGGCCGATCGAGTCGTGGGTGAACACGTAGATCACGTGTTGCCCCATCAACGCGGCGAGCCGGATCGCGGGCCGCATGTAGTCCGCGAAGACCAGGAAGGTCCCCGCAAAGGGGATGAGGCCGCCATGCAAGGCCATGCCGTTCATCGCGGCCCCCATGGCATGCTCGCGGATGCCATAGTGCACGTTGCGCCCGCGGAAGTCGCCGGCATGCAACGCGCCGCTGCCCTTGATCGTGGTGTTGTTGGAGCCGGCGAGATCGGCCGACCCGCCGATGAGTTCGGGCACCACGGGTGCCAGCGCATTCACCACCACGCCCGAGGCCGCACGGCTGGCGACGTTGCCATTCTCCGCCGTGAACACCGGGAGCGCCTGTTCCCAGTTCGCGGGGAGCGTGCGCTGCATGCGACGCCCGAACTCCTTGGCCTGCTCCGGGTGCGCCTTGGCATAGGCGATCAGTGCCTGACGCCAGCGGTCACTCATGGCCGCGCCACGCGCCACGCACTTCCCCCACTCAGCACGTGCGGCCTCGGGGACCACGAAGGTCTCGGTCGTCGGCCAGCCCAGCGCCTCCTTGGTCAGACGCACTTCATCACTGCCCAGCGGCTCGCCATGGGCCTTCGACGAATCGGCGCGATTCGGCGAGCCGTAGCCGATGATCGTCTTGAGGATGATCAGCGAAGGGCGCGTGGTCTCCGCGCGGGCCGCGGTCGCGGCCGCATCGATGGCGGCCAGGTCGTTCCCGTCGGGCACGGTGAGCACGTGCCAGCCGTACGCGGTGAAGCGTTGCGCGACATCGTCCCGGCACGAGAGATCGGTGCGACCATCGATGGTGATGGAGTTGTCGTCGAAGAAGACGTTCAGCTTGCCGAGGCCGAGGTGTCCGGCGAGGGACGCGGCCTCGTGCGAGATGCCTTCCATGAGATCGCCGTCGGACGCGATGACCCAGGTCGCGTGATCGACGATCGTATGCCCGTCGTGGTTGAAGGTCTCGGCGAGGTGGCGCTCGGCCATCGCAAAGCCGATCGCCGTGGCGATGCCCTGACCCAGCGGACCGGTGGTCATCTCGACCCCGGCGGTGTGCCCGAACTCCGGATGGCCGGGGGTCTTGGAGCCCCACTGCCGGAACCGCTTGATCTCGTCGAGCGGGAGGTCGTAGCCCGCCAAGTGGAGCACGGAGTACAGCAACATCGACGCGTGTCCGCAGGACAGGATCACCCGGTCACGATCGGGCCACTCCGGATGCGCGGGGTCGTGCTTCACGTGCTTGGTGTAGAGCACATAGGCCAGCGGCGCGAGCGCCATCGGCGTCCCCGGGTGTCCGGACTCGGCGGCCTGGACCGCATCCATGGAAAGGGTGCGGATGGTGTTGATGCAGAGGGCGTCGAGTTGTGGGTCAGACACGGGTACAGGACTCCAGGAGTGTGCGAGAGTGGCCAATCCTGAAAGTTAGTCGATCTCAGGCCGTTCCCGTGAGCCGGGCGGCGACGCGGTCGGCGACGGCCATCACCGTCAACTGGGGATTCACGCCGGGGGCCGTGGGGAGCAGGGAGCCGTCCGCGACGTAGACGCCTGGCGCCCCCCAGCGCTGGCCCGTGGGATCGCAGCCGCCGCTGCGTCGGTCGTGGGTCATGCGGCAGCTCCCGTTGACGTGCGCCGAGGAGAGCTGGTAGTCGGGTGGGGCGAAGGACCGCGCGTGGAGCGCGTCGGTCTCGTGCGGGCCGCGCAGGACCGTCGGCGTGCGGTGCACGGTGCGCACCTCCCGCGCGCCGGCCGCCCAGTGGAGGCGCGCCGCCGCCAGCGTGGCCGCCCGCACATGCGCTTCGTCGCGCGGGCCCAAACGGTAGCGGATGCTGATGCTGCCGTCGCGACGCGCACGCACGCGGCCCGACGAGTGGGCGCGGTCGGCCCCGTCGCGCGTGAGCGCAATGAAGGCGCCATAGTGCGGGAGATGGCTGAGCCACTCTCCGGCGGCCGCGCCGAAGGTCGGGATCGCGACGGCCGCCAGCGTCGGTTGCAGCGGGGGACATTCGAGCCAGTAGCCGTAGCCGTCGGGGTCGATCGCCGCGAATTCGTCGATGATCGCGGAGAGCGGGATGCCGGTGCCGGCGTGGATCGCCTCGTCGTAGCGCCCGAGGATAGGCGCTGTCGGGTGCAGCCGCAGGAAGTCGCCGACCCGATCACCGCCGAGCCCGGAGCGCTGCAGGAGGGCGGGGGTCTCGATCGCGCCGGCCGCGCAGATGACCAGGGGTGCCTGTAGTTCCGCCGTGCCGATCGGACGCTGCGCGCGGTCGTGCAGCGTGACCGTGACCGACTTGAGGGGACGAGGTCCGCCGCGCTCAACGACGCGGATCCGCTCCGCGCGCGTGCGTGGCAGCAGCCGCGCCCCGCCCTGCAGTGCCTGATACAGGTGGACTTGGGTCGCATCCTGCTTGGCCCCGTGGGTGCAGCCCAGGCCGCAGGTGCCGGCACGAAGGCAGCGGTCCGCATTGATGCGCGCCGCGGCGTGCCGCCAACCGAGGGACCGCGCGGCGTCGAGCAGACGGCGATTGTTGGCCGAGTGTGCATCCTCGGGCACGTCGCGAGCCCGGAGCTCCTGCTCGAGGCGCTCGAAGACCGGCGCAAGCGTCGCCGCGTCCACATCCTCGATGCCGAACTCACGCCCCCACTCGTCGAGCACGTGCGCGGGTGTTCGCAGCGTGATCATCCAATTGATGAGCGTCCCGCCCCCGACGGCATTGCCCTGCAGGATCGGGATACCGAGGTCGTCGGTGCAGCGGGCACCGCCATCAGCGTAACAGCGCTCGATGAGTGTTGCGTCATCCTCGGTGCGGTCCGCGAATGCGAGCTGGTCGCCACATTCGACGACCAGCACCGAGTGCCCGGCAGCGGTGAGCCGTGCTGCCACGACCGCGCCACCGGCGCCACTGCCAATGACGATCGCGTCGGCGCGCATGACACGGTCGCGCAGCGACTCGGGATCGACGATCTGCGCGGCGGGAAGCGTCCGGGGGGTCGGTCGCTCGTGGCCACGCGCGATGGGTTCCGCGTCGTCCGGCGTTCCTGCGGCCGCCCCGTCCCAGGCCACGCGCGGGAGCTGCACCCGCGATGGCGGGAGCACGCCGAGCGCGCGCTGCGTCGCCACGTCGGCCACATAGGTGCCCAGCGTCAGTCGCTTCAGTGCGGTGATCGACTTCCGCACGGGAGCGACCGACGACGCGAGCCAGCGTGCGATGAGGGTGTCGAGCGTGGCCGGGTCGAGCGACGCGAGGTCGCGCCAGCCGGCCCCACTCAGCGCGATGGTCGGCTTGGCGCCGAGGAGGAGGATGCCGACGCCCAACTCCTGGCGCTGCCGCGCCGGGAGGCGTGCGATGCGTGCGGCGACTTCGTCGGCCAGCGAGGCCCGCGCCGATGGGGGCGCCAAGCGTGTCACGAGAGGGTCGAGCACGCGGCGATGCGACGGGGAGAGCAGGTGGTCGGACACAGCCGAAAGCTACCTGCGACCGGTCCTGCGCACCGCGCACGTCGACCGGGCCGCCGCCGGGTGTGTGCAAGGATCCGCGGCTGATGTCGTCTCCTGTGCGACCCGAACCCTGGAGTGCACCGTGCGTCCCATCGTCTTCGCTCTGTCGGCCGCCGCGCCGCTGCTGTTCCCGTTGACCGCGCCCCGCGCGCAGGTCGCGCCACCCCGGTGTCCGACGCCGGTGGACTGTCCGATCGCCCGTCCGCGACCGCTGCCGGCCCCCATGCAGCACATCGAGCGCACATATAGCGATGTGCGAGTGACCTTGGAGGGCAACACCCTGCGCTATGTGCTCACCGAGCGCTTCCGCAATCGCGGGACAGGGATCGGTGAGGCCGACTACCTGCTGCCGTTGCCGCGCGGTGCGGCCTTCGAGGCACTGGCCCTGACCATCGACGGGGAGCCGGTCACGGGTCAGACCCTCGACGCGGCACAGGCGCGCGGGATCTACGAGAAGATCGTGCGTGAGGTGCGCGATCCCGCGTTGGTGGAGTGGATGGACCACGACCTGTTCCGTACGCGCATCTTCCCGATCGCGCCGGGGGAGGAGCGCACGGTGGAGGTCCGGTTCGCGGTGGTCGCACGGCGTGAGGGCACCGCGCTGCGCATCGAGCATCTCGCGGGCGGTCGCAGCGCGGGCTCGGTCCAGGCGGTGGCGCCGCCCTCGTTCACGCTGTCCATCCCTGACCCTGCACGCTACGGAACGGCGTACTCGCCGACCCATCAACTGACGGTGCAGGAGCGCAATGGACGTCGCGAGGTCACGGTGCGTGGCGATGCGAGTCGCCTCACGCTGTTGCTGCCGGTGCGCAGCAGTGACCACGCGGTCCTGACGCCCCTGATCCACGCGCCCACGGCAGACGACGCGTTCCTGCTCCTGACCATCTCGCCGCCGGCGAGCCGGACGCGCGCGCTGCCACGCGACGTGACGCTGGTGCTCGATGTGTCCGGTTCGATGGCCGGCACGAAGTTGGCGCAGGCCAAGGCGGCGGGGCGTGCGGTGCTCGCCACGCTGTCTCCGCTCGATCGGGTGCGCCTGATCGCGTTCTCCAGCGACGTGCAGCAGTATCGCCGTGACTGGCAGTCGGCGACCGGGGCGACGATCGCCGCCGCGGAGCGCTGGTTGGATGCACTCGCCGCGGTGGGCGGTACGAACATCGAGGCGGCGCTGCAGAGCGCGTTGGAGGCGCCGGTGCCCGCCTCGCGGCTCGGGGTCGTGCTGTTCCTCACCGACGGCGCGGCGACGGTCGGGGAGCGCGACGCCACCGCACTGGCACGACTGGCCGCGGCGGAGCGCGGCGCACATCGCGTCTTCACCTTCGGGGTCGGGGCCGACGTGCAGGCAGCCATGCTCGAGCGTATCGCGATCGAGGGGCGCGGCACCGCGCAGTTCGTGCAGCCCAACGAGGACGTCGAGCATGTCGTGGCCGTGGTGGCGCAGCGCTTGACGGCCCCGGTGGTCACCGACCTGCGCGTGCGCGGCGATGGCCTCACGTTGCGGCAGATGATGCCCGCTGCCGGGGTCGATGTCTTCGCCGGGCAGGACGTCGTCGTGCTGGCGCGGGTGCAGGGCCGAGGGGCGGGCCGCATCGTGGTGGAGGGGGACACACCAGCAGGTCCGGTGCGGTGGACGCAGGCGGTCCACGTGCCGACCCGGTCGCGAGACCATGCCTATGTCGCCAAGCTCTGGGCGGTCCAGCGGGTGGGCTGGCTGAGCGCTGAACGCCGTCGAGCGGGCGCATCGCCCGAACTGGACGACGAGCTCCGGACGCTCGGCACCACGTACGGCATTCCGACGGAGCTGTCGTCGTACCTCGTGTTGGAACCGGGCATGACCCTGCCATCGACAGCAGCGGCGGACTTCGGTGGCCGCGGCGCCGCGGGCGGCCAGGTGCAGGCGCGCGAGTTCGCGGCGGCCAAGGCAGCCTCGGCGCAGCGTGCGACGACCACGCTTGCGGAGGCCGCGCCTCCGTCGGCCGCGGGCGACCGTGCGGCGGTACGCGTCGTCGGGAACCGGACTTTCACGCTGCGCGATGGCGTGTGGACCGACGGTCTCGTGCGTGAGCGCGATGCGGTCCGGCGCGTCCGCGTCGCGCCGTACTCGGCCGCCTACTTCGCGCTGCTCGCGGCCATCCCGGATCTGGGCCCGGTGTTCGCGCTGGGCGATGCCGTGACGGTCGCCGGGCGTTCGGTCGTCCTCGTGGTGGAGGCTGGGGGCGTGCTCCAGCTCGACGCCGCGGCCGTGGCCGCCGCGGTCCGCGATTGGTGAGGGCATGGACGAGACGGAGCGACTGTTCCGCACGTATCACGAGGGACTCGTGCGATACCTCACGAGACGGCTCGGCGATCGGGATTGGGCTGACGAAGTCGCGCAGGAGGTGTTCCTGCGCGCACTTCGTGCCGGCCCGACCAGCAACGAGCGGAGCTGGCTGTACGCCGTCGCGACGAATCTCGTGCGGGACCAAGCGCGGACGGAGAGTCGACGCCGTCGGCACTTGGAGTTGCTTGCCGCCGAGGCGCGCGAGGCCCGTGCGCCCGCAGCGGACGAGGCACAACTGCGCGCCGAGGCCAGAGCGCAGGCCCGTGTGGCGCTGGAGGTGCTCGGCGAGCGGGATCGCGAGGCGCTCCTGATGCGCGAGGAAGGGTTGGATTACACGGAGATCGCCGCGGCGTTGTCGATCAGTGTCGGCTCGGTCGGCACCACGTTGGCACGCGCTCGTCGGCGCTTGGTCGAGGCACACGAGGAACTGGTGGCCCGGGGAGGGACTCGCCATGCCGGTTGACGAAGGACTGCTGCACGCTTGGCTCGATGGCCAACTGGGGCCCGAGGACGCGGCGCGCGTGGAGGCGCTCGTGGCGAGCGATGACGCGTGGGCCGCGGCCGCCGCCGAAGCGCGTGGACTGCTGGCGGCCTCGTCGCGCATCCTCGGCGCGCTCGATGACACGCCGTCGGCGCGGCACGCGGTCGCGGTGCCGCGGATGACGGCGCGGGGGCTTGGCGGGGTCGGCCTGGGTGGTCGACGGATCGCGCCGTGGTGGCGCGCGGCGGCTGGGCTGGTGCTGGCCGTCGGCCTTGGGGCGGTGGTGTGGGAGTCGCGCCAAGGGGAGTGGGGCGATCCCCAGGTCCCGCCAGCAACCGAGGCCGCGCGCGTCGGCGACTCGGTCCCGCCACCGTCGATCGTGCCCGCACCGGGGTCACCGACCACCGCCACCAGCGCGGTGACCGAGGCCGCCGTGCCACCGGCCGCTGATCGTGCGCTCGAAGCGCGCATCGCCGCCCGCCGCGTCGCTGAGCAGACGGTGGACACGCGTGCGAGCGCCGAGGCGATGGCCAAAGTGACGCCGCCGATCGCCGAGCAGCAGGCGGTCGCACAGCGTGCCGCACCACCGACGGCGCCACCGGTCGCGGACTTCGGTGGTCGCGGCGTCGCAGGTGGCACGGTCGCGGGCGTCAGCGGGGGACGCGGTGTCGCGCCGGCCGCAGCACTGGCGTTGACGGCAGCGCCGTCAGCGCGGGAGCAGTGCGTTGCCCCCATCGACTCGATGGGGGTGATCGATACGACCCAGCGCGCTCGGCTGACCTCGCTGGAATCGCGTGCCGATTCGACGGTGCGTGCCGAATGGGTCGAGCGCGCCGGGCGTGCCGTGCTGGAGGGGCGACTGATCGGCGATACGCTTCGCGGCGCGGTGCGCATCTCAGCGGGCGACATCCGTTTGCCGATGCAGCCGCGGGTGCTGTTGCGCGTGCCCTGCGGGTGACCCCGCGGCGGTCGTCCGCCCGCGGGCCCATCGTGCTGGCGGGGGCGGCGATGGCCGGGCAGATTGCACCAGATGGATCGTCGCAGCTTCCTCGCGCGCGTCGCCGCGGTGTCTGCCGGGCTGACCGCGCGGCCCGCGCATGCCGCAGCGCATGCTCCGTTGCCACCGTTGCCACCGTTGCGCGCGAACGAGTTCGTCTTCGCGCGCCTGCGCTATGACTCGGGCGATTGGGACTACAATCCCAAGGTCTGTGCCAATGTGCTCGACGCCGTGGTGCAGTACACGACGATCCCTGTGCATCAACAAGAGGTCGTGATCACCGCCGATTCGGACGAGCTATTGGCGTTCCCGTTCCTGTTCATGACGGGGCACAAGCTGGTGCGCTTCTCGTCGGCGGAACGCGCCGGCCTCGTGCGTTTCGTCGAGGAGGGGGGCTTCCTGTTCTCGGATGACTGCAACCACGATATCAACGGTCTCTATGCGACATCGTTCGAGGCCGAGATGCGACGGGCGTTCCCGGGCCCGGCGGGTGCGATGCCCCGCCTGCCCAACAGTCATCCGCTGTACTCCTGCTTCTTCCGCTACCCCGAGGGTCCGCCGCAGACCTCACACGAGCTGAACGGCTGGGGCGACGACATGGTCCACGACTACCTGCGCGGCGTGGACCATCGTGGTCGCCTTGGGGTCTGCTATTCCAACAAAGACTACGGCTGCGAGTGGGACTACGACTGGCGGAACAAGCGCTTCCGGGCGCGCGACAACACGCAGTTCGCGGTGAACCTGGTGGTGTACGCGATGACCTGAGCGCGTGTCGCGTCGTCGATGCGCAGGTCACCCGTCGAACGCAGCGCCGACCATGATGTTGCGGAACAGCATCCACGGCGAGCCATGCGAGATGGAGTTGGTCTGCGTGGGTTGTCCCTTGGCATCGCCACCCGTCCCGAACATGCGCCACTGCTCCTTGCCGCTCACCGCATCGAGATTGGCGAAGAAGTCGGTGGTGATGGCGTTGTAGGTCACGTCGGTGACCTGCCGCGTGATCTTGCCGTTCTTGATCTCCCAGAACACGTGGCCGCCGAACTGGCCGTTGTAGCGCTGCTGATCGATGGAGTAGGACCCGCGCCCGTCGATCATGACGCCATCCTTGACGTCGGCGATCATCTCCTCCTTGGTCGGTGAGCCGCTGGGGCCGGCATCGACATGCACGTTGGGCATCCGCAGGAACGGGTAGTCCCGCCAGGTCGTGCCGAACGTGCATCCGCGGCTGAAATCCTCACCGATGAAGTGCGCCGTCTCGCGGTTCGACTGCAACCCGACGAGCACGCCGTCGCGGATCAGTGGCCACTCCATCGTCTTCACACCGTCGTCGTCGTAGCCGACGGTGCCCAGCCCGCGACTGGTCTTGTCGCAGGTGACGTTGAGGTGCTTGGAGCCGAACTTGAGCTTGCCGATGTCGGCCACCTTCACGAACGAGGTCCCGGCGTAATTGGCTTCGTAGCCCACCACGCGGTCCAGCTCCGTGGGATGCGCGATGATCTCGTGGATCGTGAGCATCATGTGGGCGGGCGAGAGCACGAGATCGCGCAGGCCCGCGGAGCCGAGCGGCTTGGCGGTGCACATCTGCACGGCGTCCTCCGCGGCCTGCTCGCAGTCCTGCAGCAGCTCCGACTCCTCCGCGATCTCCCAGCCGCCCATGCCGGCCGGCGCCGGGTAGTTGCGCGTGCGGGTGACGCCATCGACGCGGGCCGTCACGGAGAGCTGCGGCGTGGTCGAGATCAGCTCCTGCTCGATATAACTGCCCTCGCTCGAGGCGAAGTAACGCCACTCGTACCCGTGGGTGCAGCTCGCGCTCACGGCGGTCACGCCCGTGACCTTGCTCGCGCGGTCGACGATGGCTTGGGCCCAGTTCTGCTTGTCCGTCTCCGAGACCGATAGCGGATGCTTCGTCATCGGCGTGACGTAGTTCGCGACCGCGGGTGGCACGTGCGCCAACTTCATGTCCATCTTCTTGGCGATCGCCGAGGCCTTGGCGACCTCCGTGGCCACGCGCGTGATGCGCACCAGCTCCTCGGCGGTGACGATGGGGCTCGAGGCGAAGCCCCACACGCCGCTGTGGATCACGCGGACGCCGAACCCGGCGGCGCGGCGCTCATCGTCGGTGGGGATCGCGTCGCGCGCGCCGCCGCCCCCGCCGAACCCGCCGCCCCCGAACCCACCGCCGCCGCCACCACCACCCCGTCCCCCGCCGCCTCGGCCTCCGCCCCCGCCGCCCCCGCCGCCGACCGAGAACTGCGCGTTCGCGCCGCGCAGGGTCATGTTCATCGTGAAGCGGACGTCGGCATAGCTGCAGCCGTTGCGCTTCGCTTCGGCGAGCACGATGTCGGCGAGGCCCTTGAACTTCGACTCGAGGGCGCGGCCGGTCGGCGACGTCGCGATCAGGTCGGCGACGATGTCACCGGAGGTGAAGGCGAGGGTCGCGGCGGCGGCAGAGCCTTTGAGAAAATCTCGGCGTGTCGGCTTCATCGGTATGCCTCAGAGAGCGGGAGAGACGGAGGTCATGTAGAACTCTTCCATGCGGACCGGTGGGATCAGCGCCGTGCCTGACCCGTCGTAGGACTCGCCCATGTGCATCGGCACGGGCTTGCCGACCAGCGAGAGGTTGTTGTAGCCGACGATCGGACTCATGTTCCAGCGGAAGTTCTGGACCGGGCCCACGATCTCGCCGTTCTCGATCAAGAAGAGCCCGTCGCGGGTCATCCCGGTGTTGAGCAAGGGCTGGCCTTCCGACGGCACCCCGCGGATGTACCAGAAGAACGTGACGAGCAGGCCGCGGCGCGTCTGCTTGATCATCTCCTCGACCGAGAGCTGCGAGCCGTCCATGACCAGCGACATGTTCGTCGTCGCGCCCTGATTGGGCCCGAAGGACGCCAGCTTGCCCTTGTCCACCCACGTCACCGACGACGCCGGCGTGAAGTTCGGCATGATGCTGCTTTGGCGCAGCACCGGGTTCCCGATGTCGCTGCGAAGGCTGAAGGACTCCGAGAACAGCTGATCGCCCACCTTGCGGTTGGCCATGAAGCCGCCCTGCGTCTGCAAGCCGGCCGCGCCGCCCCCTCCGCCACCGCCGCCGCCGCCGCCGAAGATGCCCGTGAGCAGCGAGAGGAAACGCGCATTCGCGCGGGGCTCCAGGATCACCGTGTACCGACCAGGTTCGATGGCGCGCGCGTTGCGGCTCATCAGGGCCTTGTTCGCGGCGACTTCCGTCAGCGCGACGGGATCGAGCTGCCCGATGTCCTTGAGCCCGGTCGTCCCGGCCCACCCCGAGCCGCTGCCGTCGGGCATCCGGCAGGTCAGGATGAAGCCCGTCTCGGCGTTGCGATAGTACGCGAACAAACCTTTGCTGTTCGCGGTGCAATTGGTCTGGTCAGTCTTGGGGATGTAGCCCGCCCCGACCACGCCTTTGCGCTCGCAGAGATCCAGTGAGGCCTTGACCATCCGCGCGCGCTCGCCCGGCCCGTAGTCGAAGACGTTCGCGGCCGCCTCGGGGACCGGGACATACTGCTGCGGGCCGAGCAATTCGGGGAGCGAGAAGTTCTCCGCGGCCTGACGGGCCTCCGCACCGGCGTCGGCCACGAGCGTGCGCAGGCCGTCGTCCGAGAAGTCCCGCGTCGTGGCGGTGCCGGCCCGATTGCCGAGTCGCAGTGTCAGCGAGAGCTGGCGATCGTACTGGACGAGATTGGTCGTGATCGTCGAGTTCGCCCAGCGCGTGCCCGAGCGCTCGCCGCCGGTGAGCGTCACCTGCGCGTCGCCGCCCGCCATATCGAGGACTTTATCGACGATCGCTTTCGCTTGATCGCGTGTGTACATAGGACTCCAGTGACCTTCGCAAGAGGGTTGTCCGCACTACGGAGCCGGACGGTGGAATGTTGGTGCCATTGCGCGAGCGATCCATCAGAATGTGCCGCCGCACGCGGCCCTACGCGAGTCCGCGGCGGCGTCGCAGCGACCACTCCGCACCGAGCAGCGCCGTGAGCACCACGATCCACCAGGGCCGGCGCATCGGATGCCAGCGCGCGCTGCCGTCCCCGGCGGCGTCCATCGCGCGCAGGTGGGTCCCGAGTGCGTCCACCGCGTCGAGGGGCAGCGTCGTGCCCCCCTTCGCGATGGCCCACGCATGCAGGAGCGTGGTGTCCGCCACTCGGTCGCGGCGGGCATCCGCTCGCACGTGCAGCGGCACCCGCAGTGTGTCGGTCGCCGTGCGGAGGACGATGTCGGTCAGGCCTGGCGTGATCGGCGCGACGACGCGGATGCTGGCGCGCGGCCCGACGCCGTCGAGCGTGAGGCGCTCGTCATTCAACCGCAGATCGAGGCCCCCGTCCCGCGGCAGACTCACGACGAGATGGGTCGAGTCGCCCGGCGGCAGCACCGCACGTTCCAGCTCGGCGGCCAGCGCCCCGAGTGCGGACAGGGCAGCGTCCTCGATGCGCTCCGGCCACAGCACGGCGAAGTCCGAACGGGACGCCTCTCTCGACTGCCAGGCGTCGCGCACGGTACTGATCCAGAGCGATCCCCGCCCGACGCTGCGCCGCCACACGCCGACGCGTCCGGCACCCGTCATCACAGGCTCGAGTGCGGGGGTCGCCGCGATCGGCGCCACGATCCGCGCGCCGCGCAGCCGCCGGCCGCGCTGATCGAGCATCGTCGCGAGGCCCGTCTGCTCTCGCCAACGCTCGATGCCCGAGAGCTCGGCGAGCGCACGCCCCGCCAGGGAGTCCACGAGCAGCACGACCGCCCCGCCGCGACGCAGGTACTGGCCCAGCGCGCGCACGTCGGCGTCGGGCAGCGCGTCGGGCGCCCCGATCACGACCACATCGACCGCGCGGAACGCATCCGCCGCGCTCAGCGAGGCGGGCGCTGCGCCGGCACTGCGCAGCACCGTGGGCGCGGTCGCGACCCGGTGCGACACGGTGAAGCGGGGATCGTGCTCGAGGGTGCGCCGCACGAACGTGGACATCCACGACGGCCGCGCGTCATGCACGAGGACGCGCCATGGCGTGGAGCGCACCACGGTGAGCAGATCCCAGGCGGCCGAGTCGTTGGCGCTGCGCGCCGTGACGCGCAACGGCCAGGGACCAGCGGTGGTCGGGAGTGCGACCAGGGTGGTGTCGAACCAAGCACTGCGGTCCGGAAGAGTCAGCTCGAGCGCATCGAGGGTGACATCGCCGCTGTGCAGGGCCAAGGTCACCTGCGGGGTGACCGCCCGACTGACCCGACCGCGGACACGCACCACGGCGGCTGTTCCGGCGGCGATGACCGGCGCGAGATCGATCTCGGTGAAGCCGATGGTCGTGGACCGCGCGGGCGGGGTCAGGACGAGCAGCGGCCCGCGCGTGCCGACCTCATCGGGCGTGGCCGCGCCGACGACCACCGTGGCATCGGTCGTGGCGGTCGGTGTCGAGACGATCGAGAACTCCGGAGGGATGGCAGCGTGGACCCGGGCCAATGTGGTGCTGTCGGACAGTGAGCCGGTCACCACCGCGACCTCCTCGATCGACCGCCGCTCGAGGCTCAGACTCGGGTCCACCACGGCGAGGATCACCAGCAGGACCGCGGAGGCCCGCAGGATGCGCGCGGTCACGCCAGCGGTCATCGCTCGCCTCCGATCGCGCGCCAGCCCACAGGCGCGGGCGCGCCGGCACCCCACGGAAGGCGTGCGCGGACGATTCCGGCGAGGTCGACCAGCACCCGGGACGATGTGGCCCGCCGTTGCGCGGGCTCGACATCGGGATGCAGGTCCCGGAGCATCGCTTCGGCGGTCGCGCGCACGGCGCTGTCGCGCGGGAACGCGGCGAGCAGACCCTGCGCCCGTCGCGCGACCTCCTGTGCCTGCGACAGCGTCATGCCATCCTGCGCGTGCAGGGTCTGCACCAACGTCGCTGCATGGCGCAGCGCAGCGGTCGGCCCACTGTCCGCAGCCGGCGCGGCGGGCCGCGAGGACGAGGTCACACCAGCCATGGTGCCCGTCAGTCGCCGCGCCGGGTCGACCCGTTCGCGCGTGCTCAGGGCGCGGAGGATGAAGCGTGAGCGGGCCAGCGCTCGCTCGAGCGCCGCGAGGGCACGCCGCTCTTCGGTCAGCGCCTCCGCGAGCGTCCCGGCGGTGAGCAGCTGCGCCGCCGTACTCATGGCGCGGATCGCGCGGGTCATCTCGAGCCGCCCCTGATTCGCGAGCCGCCCGGCGAGGATGTCGTCCTCCGCCTCGGCCTCTGCCTCCTCGTTGAGATGCAGGTGGCCGACATGGTCGTTCGCATCATCGGCCAGCTCGCCACCCATCATGAAGACGAACTCTGCGCGCACCGACCGCTGCTCCGCAGCCAGGCTCAACGCCGAGCGGCGGAGTTCTTCTGGCGACACGGTCGCGGCCGCAGCGAGCAGGCGCTCCGTCTTGAGGATGACCATCGCCTGGCTCAGCCCATAGCGATCCTGATCGTCGTCGGCCGCGAAGCCCTCGACGGCCTCCGAGCCCGGCGCCGTCACCTCGACGAGAAAGGTCTCCGACTCGCTCGGGCTGGTCCCGGGGCGTCCGTCGCGCGCGATCGCGCGGTACACCACGACATCGCCGGGCTCGAGCCGCAGCGTGTCGAGCCGCAGGGTCGCACGGGCACGCCACTGCTCGCGCTGATCCCGCGTGAGGTCGAGCGTCGCGTCGCCCTCGACGAACGCGAACTGCTCACCTGCCCCACGCACACGCGTGAACCGGACGCGCAGGTCGGCCAACGCGATGTCATCGTTGGCCTCGATGGTCAGGGCCAACTGACGATCGCCGTCGGGAACGCGCAGGTCCCGCGCCGGCGTGAGGATCCGCACCACCGGCGGGGCATCGTCGCGCACGCGCACGGCGATCACATGCCGCGCTCCTTCGGTGCCATCGCGGGCCAGCGGCGTCAGCGTCACCAGTTCGTCGGCGGCGACCACGAATCCCGCAGCCTGCTCGAGCGCTTCCGCCCACAGGGTATCGACACCGCCCAAGTGGGTCACGACCACCGCCGCCGCGTCGAGGCGTCCGCGCAGGGACAACGTCGACCCCGAGAGCACGATCACCTCGCGGGGAAGTGCCAGCGACTCCGTGCCACGACCGGTGTATGCGGGCGGCTCCAGTCTCACGGTGAGCGCCGACAGGCTCGGTGCGCCGCGCAAGACCGCTGGCAGCCAGGGGTCGAGATCGCGGACGATCGGACGCCACAGCGCCCAGAGCATCACACCGAGCAGCGGGAGCAGGGCCAGCATGCCGGCACGTCGCAGCGGGACCACGCTCGCGCCTCGCACCCCACGGACCCGTGCGTCGGCATCGCGCCAGACGCGCTCGGTGATCGGTGACATCGCGCCCTGCTCCACCAACTCGACGGCAGTGCGCACCAGGTTCTGTGCGTTGGGCGCGGCCTGCTCGATCGCGTCCGCGTCCGCCCGCGTCGTGCGGCCAAGCCGCGCCCACTGGGCGAGTCCTCCTGCCGCCGCCAGTACGCCCCACAGCGCGAGTCGGGCTCCCAGTGCGACCTCGGCCGGGAGCAGCGCCGCGATGCACAGGGCAGCAAGGCCACCCGCCGCCGCACCCGTGAGCATCGCGCGGGTCTGCCGTCGACGAGCGACGGCGCGCAACAGCGCCGACAATCCGTGCGGGATCATGACGTCGCACTCGGCGTGCGCACGATGCGGCGGCGCAGCGCCCATTCCGCGCCGAGGAGCACCAGCACGATGCCCCACACGATGCGCGCCAGCGGAGCCTGGTCGTCATCCACGCTGCGCGCGGCGCGCACGCGGACCGGCAACGAGTCCGGCGCCAGCGTCGCCCCGAGCCGACCGCGATCCGAGGTCGAGACCACGAGCGCGATCAGTCGCCTGGCCGGCGCGTCAGCGGCGAGGTGTGTCGCCAGACGCAGCGTATCGCTGTCATCGCCCCAGGCACTGAGTCGCACCCGCCCGTCCACATCGGTGATCACCGGTGTGCCGGGGAGCCGCCGGGCGGTATCGACCGCACCGAGTCGCAGGGCGTAGGCGATCGCCGGCTCGCGGACGAGGGCTGCGATCACTGGGATGTGCTGCGCCCGCAGTGCCCCCACCACGCCGACGACATCGATCGTCACCGGGACCATGGGGGCATCCGTCGCCGCCTCGCTCGCCGAGAGCGGACGCAGGTCCTGCTCAGCAGCGTCAGGGCCCGTCGGGCGTGCCAGCGCGAGCACCGCCGCCGCGAGGATCGCCATGCGGAGTGCGAGGAGCAACGCGTCCTCGAGCCGTGCACGCCGTCGTGGCACGAGCGCGGTCGCCTCGAGGAAGCGCAGCGACGGCACACGCTGGTCCGTGGGACGTTCGCGGCTCAGCAGATGGATCGCCACCGGCACCACGAGCGACAGCGCCCCGAGCAGTGCCATTGGGAGCAGGAATCGCATCAGTCGTCCGAAGCGCGCGCGTCGAGCGCGTGCACGCGCCCGTGGCGCTGGAGCAGCAATCGGCGCAGGGTCTGCGCCGGGTCGGTGTCGGTCCAGCAGACCGCGTGCTCGATCGCATCGCGCTGCGCGGCCCGCGCACAGCGCTCGAGGAACGCCGAGAAGCGCTGCGCATACGCCGCCCGGGCGATCGCGGGATCGACCTCCAACCGTGCACCGGTCTCCGCGTCCACCAGCACCCGCGCCGACGAGGTCGGCAGCGCTCGCTCCTGTGGCGACAGGATCTGCAGCAACAGGACATCGTGCCCATGCTGCCGCGCGACCCGCAACGCCCGCTGCACCGGCGCTTCGTCGTCGTAGAGATCCGACAGCACGATCAACAAGCCCCGCCGTGACAGCATCTCCGCCGCGCGGGTGATCACGCGCGGCCCCTCCCAGATGCCGCCGGGCGCCATGGCCTCCAAGCGCGAGAACATGAGCCGCCGATGCAGGATC
This sequence comes from uncultured Gemmatimonadaceae bacterium, assembly GCA_964503275.1. Classification (GTDB taxonomy): domain Bacteria; phylum Gemmatimonadota; class Gemmatimonadetes; order Gemmatimonadales; family Gemmatimonadaceae; genus DASRAP01. The sequence continues at coordinate 185,777 of CAZCZO010000003.1, forward strand.
CCGGAGCGCGGAGGCAGGAACTCCCAGCGCGCATCGCGGCGCGTCAGCAGGCCGACCGCATCGCCCGCGGTCGTCATCAACTGCGTCAGGGCCGCCGCGAGGACCCGCGCATAGGCGAACTTCGACACGCCGCTCTCCGGGAATCCCATCGAGGCCGAGGTGTCGAGCACCACCAAGGCGGCCATGTCCGTCGTCTCGCGGAACTGCCGCGTGTAGAGCCGGTCGGTGCGGGCGAGGGCCTTCCAGTCCAGATGCTTGAGGTCATCGCCCTGCTGATACGGCCGGTGCTGGCGGAACTCCGTCGAGTAGCCAGGCCGCAGTGACCGATGCGCGCCCGCGCGAATGCCCTCGACGACCAACCGAGCTGCCAGGGACAGATCCTCGAGCGCCGCCGCATCGGCCGCCGAGAGCAGCGCGCTCACGGTCAGCCACGCACAGCGTCGAGCAGATCGCTGATCACGCGATCGGCCGTGACGCCGTCGGCCTCGGCGCGGAAGTTCGGCAGCACGCGATGCCGCAGCACCGGGTGCGCGATGCGTCGCACATCGTCGAGCGACGGCGCGGGGCGACCATCGAGGAGTGCCGTCGCCTTGGCCCCGAGCAGCAGCGCCTGCCCAGCCCGCGGGCCGGCGCCCCATCGCACCCAATCGCGGACGAAGCCCGGTGCGCTGGGGTCCGTCGGCCGCGTAGCGCGCACGACACGCAACGCGTAGTCCACGACGTTGTCCGCCGCGGGCAGCTCGCGGACCAGCAAGCGCGCCCCTTCTAGCTCCAGCCCCGTCGCGACCGTCGGGACCACCCCATCCCGTCCGCCGGTCGTGGACGTCAGCACACGCCGCTCGTCGTCGAGCGTGGGATAGTCGATCACCACCGCGAACAGGAAGCGATCCAGCTGCGCCTCGGGCAGCGGGTGCGTGCCCTCCTGCTCGATCGGGTTCTCGGTCGCGAGCACGAAGAGCGGCCGGGACAACGGATGCCGCGTGCCACCGACGGTGACCTGGTACTCCTGCATCGCTTCGAGCAATGCGGCCTGCGTCCGCGGTGGTGTGCGGTTGATCTCGTCGGCGAGGATGATGTTCGCGAACACCGGCCCGCGGATGAACCGGATGTGTCGCTTGCCGGTAGCCTGATCCTCCTCGATGACCTCCGTGCCCAGGATATCGCTCGGCATGAGGTCCGGCGTGAACTGGATGCGACTGAAGTCCAGGTCACAGGCCGCGGCCAGCGACCGGATCAGCAGCGTCTTCGCCAAGCCCGGCACGCCGCGCACCAAGCAGTGCCCGCCGGCGAACACCGCGGTGAGCACCTCGCGGCGTACGGCGTCCTGCCCGATGATCACCGTACCGATCGCCGCGTCCAAGCGCTGCGCCAGCGCGCGCGCGGCATCGAAGTCGAGGGGGGTCGTCATGGCACACGCCGCTGCTCGGCGAATACCGGCGCCATGAGGCCGGCCGCCGACCGACCATGGGGGTCCTGCCCTGCCCGCACGCGGTTCACCATGGCGAGCGCCGACTCCGTGAGGGGCGGCAACTCGACCGGACTCGTCCCGAGCGGGGTCACCCGTGTGCCCCATTTCACGAGCAGTGAGCAGTAGGTCAGGCCGCCACCGAACGCCGGCATCAGCAACGTCGCCCCCGGCCGAACCCGTCCCTGCTCCAGGGCCTCCACCAACGCGACGGGCACGGTGGCCGCGCTCATGTTGCCGTACTTGTGGACCGTGACGATCACCTTGTCCATCGGGATCTCCGCGTACCGCGCGACCGACTCGATGATCCTGAGGTTGGCCTGATGCGGGATCACCAGATCGACATCGGCACAGGTCAATCCGGCCTGCTGCAGCACCGTCGTCGAGGCCGTGGCCATGGCCTGCACCGCCCGCTTGAAGATCGACGGACCATCGAAGTCCCACAGCGTGTCGCCGTACGTGATGCCGAGCCCGGAGTATCCACAGCCGAAGCCGCGCACCCGCAGGGTCTGGCGCGCGTCGGCGTCGCAGCCCAGCACCGAGCCGACGAGCCCTTCTTCCTGCTCGCTGGCTTGGAGCACCACGGCCGCCGCGCCGTCGCCGAACAGCACCGCCACGTTGCGGTTGCTCCAATCCATGTAGCGCGAGATCAGCTCGACCCCGATGACCACCGCCGAGCGGATCATGCCCGAGCGGATCATCGCCGTGGCGGTGGCAAGGCCGTAGCAGAAGGAGGTACAGGCGGTGTTGAGGTCCATCGCGGCCGCCTGCGTCGCGCCGAGCGCGACCTGCACCCCGCTCGCGGAGTTAGGGCAGAGCTCCTCGTTGCTGACGCCCCCGTAGATGATCAGGTCGATGTCGGCGGCGGTGAGCCCTGCACAGGCGATCGCGCGTGCGGCGGCCGTGGTCGCGAGTTCCACCGCACTCACGTGCGAGATGCGGCGCTCCTGCATGCCGGTGCGCGAGGTGATCCACTCGTCCGACGTCTCAAGGAACGTCGCGAGATCGGCATTGGTCAGCACGGCGGGCGGCATGCACGCGCCCCAGCCGGTGATGGCGGCGTAGGTCATAGGCGTGCCGACAAGCTAACGTGCGCTCGTCGACTCCGCTTCGTCGTGGTCCTCCTGCTGCCGGTCCCCGCGCAGGAAGCGGGTCGCGACGCTCCCCGCGCCCAACGCTCCGACGATGATGTACAGGTAGTAGGTGTAGAAGCGCCACCAGACCAGGCTCGTCGCGAGGAGGGCCGGGGTCAGGACGCCGTCGAGCGAGGTCGTGAAGGTCAGTTCGACGGCACCCCCGCCGCCAGGCGCCGGCGCCACGGCGCTGCCGTACAGGAAGACCAGCGGCCACAGGATCAACGGGGCCAGCGCGACCGAGGTATCGATGCTCCACACCAGCACCGGCAGGATCATCAGCCGCGCCATCACATGCAGCACCGACACCCCGAAGGAGGCGAACAGCAGCGAGGGCCGCGCCGACCGCAGGGCGTCGACACTCAGCCGCAACTGGCGCATTGCGAGCTGGATGCGCCGCCAGTGCCCGGAGTGCATCCCCAGTGCGCGGATCCAGCGTGGCGCCGGTCCGGTCGCCTGGCGCTGCGACAGCGCATAGCCGAGGGCCCCGAACCCGAGCACGAAGACCGAGTACCCCGCGATTACGCCGACGAGCACGCGCAAGGTCGCACTGCTCTCCGCGAGCAGGAACCACAGCGTGAACGCCAGCGCGATGAACGCCAGCAACCCCATCGCCAGCTCGAGGAAGAGCACGACGATGATCTTCGGGGTCGCCAGACGGGCCTCGGCGAGCACCAGGAAGCGCGCCGGCTCCGCGCCGCTGCGCCCCGGGGTCAGCGACGCGACCAAGTCACCGGCCAAGCAGACCCGCAGTGCCGTGCGCAGCGAGAGGCGGATCGAGACCGCCCGGGCACTGAAGACGATCTTGAAGCCGCGGGCGAGGATCTCGAAGGCCGTGAGGGCCAGCGCGATCGCGTGCGTGGCCAGCGGGATCGACGGCAAGTTCGACCCGCGGGCCCACTGCGACCACACGACATAGACCGAGACGCCCAGCATCGTGCCGAACGACAGCAGCACGAGGGCGAGCCGTCGTCCGCTCATCGCGTCCTCGCGTCGTCGGGTCCAGCGTGTCGCCGCAGCGGACTACCGGAGCGGAATGGTCCAGAACTCGACGCGACCCAGCTCCAACAGCGGGATCGCGACATGCCCGCGCATCGTGTCGACCCCCAGATCGGCCGGTGAGGGCACGCCGGTGATCATCGGGCTGAGCACGGTCCCGTCGAGCACATGCACCGTCGAGTCGGCCCAGCTGCTGATCAGCACGCGCCCATCGCCCAGGACCATGACGCCGTCGTAGCCGCCGGGGCCGGTCGCCACCGAGTCGGCCACCGAGTCCCCGATGGTCCAGCGATAGATCGTCGGACTCGCGAGGGGCACGATCACCAGGTTGCCGCGGTCGGCATCCACGGCGATCCCGTTGGGAGCCGGGGCGTCGGCGAAGCGCAGGACCTCTGCCACCTCCCGGCCGGTCACGCGAAAGACCCGGTCCGGCCCCGGATGCGACATCCCGGTCGCGGTGAACTCGATCCCCGTATCGGTGATGTACAGCGAGCCATCGGTGCCGTACGTGATGTCGTTGAGCGAGACCGCACCCGGGATGTCCACCGACGCCACCGGCGAGCCATCCAGCACATTGATGCCGCGGATCGCCCGGATGTCGGTGACCCAGAGGGTGTCGCCGACCAAGGCCATGCCCTTGGGCGCATCGAGCATGACGCCGTCGACGCCACTGGCCACCCACATCGTGTCGACGGTCTCGAGGTCGCCGCTGATGCGCGTGATGTAGCCGCGGCCGTCGGCGTCCGACGGGCCCCCCGCGATGTTCGACACGTACCACACGTCCCGGCGGCTGTCGTAGCGCGCGCTCTCGGGCTCCGACAACCCACCGACCTCTCCCACCTTCACGGCGATCCGTCCCTCGGGCACCTCCGGGACGGGTGCGTCGCCGCGACCGCAGGCGACCAGCGCGAGCAGGGGCAGGGCGAGGACCGCAGAGATGGATCGTGCGCGTCGGCGTGGCGAAGCCATAGGTGCCAAAAGAGAGGTAGTGGAACGTAAACATGATGAGCGTCCGCCGCCGCCGCCCCGTGCCCGCAGACTTGCGCCGCATCGCTGGGGTGGCGATAGTCGGGGTCGAACCCCCCTCACCCAGGCTCCCTCCGTGCCTCCTCGTCCCACAGGTCTCCGGCATCGCGCCCGCGCGGCCGGCCTCGTCCTCGCCGGCCTGCTCCCGGCCCTCCTCCCCGCGCAGTCCACCGTGGACCCCGCCAGCTTCTCCGCGATGCAGTGGCGAAGCATCGGCCCGCACCGCGGCGGCCGCTCGGTCGCCGTGGCCGGCGCGACCCAGCGCCCGCTCGAGTACTACATGGGCACGGTCGGTGGCGGGGTCTGGAAGACCGAGGACGCCGGTATCACCTGGCGCCCGGCCACGGACCGCTACTTCGGGGGCACCATCGGCGCCCTCGCCGTCGCGCCGAGCAACAACGACATCGTGTGGGCGGGCGGCGGCGAGACACATATCCGCGGCAACACCTCCCACGGCGATGGCGTGTGGAAGTCCACCGACGCCGGGCGGACCTGGACGTCCATGGGGCTGCGCGACACGCGGCACATCGCCCGCATCCGCATCCATCCCACGAATCCCGACATCGTCTATGTCGGCGCGCTGGGTCAGGTCTTCGGACCCAACAGCGAGCGGGGCGTCTTCAAGACCACCGACGGCGGGCGCACCTGGTCCCGGATCCTCTTTCGCAACGACTCGACCGGCATCAGCGATCTGATCATGGACCCCTCGGATCCCGAGGTGCTGTATGCCGCCTTCTGGCACGCGTATCGCACCCCGTGGATGCTCAACTCCGGCGGTCCCGGCGGCGGCCTGATGAAGACCACCGACGGCGGCCGCACCTGGACCGAACTCACCGCCAATGCGGGACTCCCCAAGGGCCTCTGGGGCAAGGTCGGCATCGCGGTGTCGCCCGCGAAGCCGCAGCGCGTATGGGCCATCATCGAGGCCGACTCGGGCGGCGTGTATCGCTCGGACGACGGGGGCAGCACCTGGTCCTACCTCAACAACGACCGCAATCTGCGTCAGCGCGCCTGGTACTACTCCAAGCTCTACGCCGACCCCAAGGACACCAACACGGTCTATGTCCTGAACGTCGCGTTCCACAAGAGCACCGACGGCGGCCGGACCTACCGGACCATGGCCACGCCGCACAGCGACAACCACGACATGTGGATCGCCCCCGACGACCCGAATCGCATGGTCGAGGCCAACGATGGCGGCGCGAACGTCTCGTTCAACGGCGGCGTGAGCTGGACCGATCAAGCCTACACGACGGCGCAGATGTACCACGTGTCCACGACCAATCACTTCCCCTACTGGGTCTGTGGCGCACAGCAGGACAACTCGACCATCTGCCTGCCGAGTCGCGCCGAGGGCGGCATCACCATGGCGACGGCCAAGTATCCGGGCGGCGGTGAGTCCGGCTATGTGACCTCGCGACCGGACGACCCCGACGTGTTCTACGCGGGCTCCTACGGGGGGCTGCTGACGCGCAAGGACGTGCGCACGGGCATCTCGCGCAACATCACCGTGTGGCCCGACAACCCGATGGGCTACTCATCTGAGGACATCACCTACCGCTTCCAGTGGACCTTCCCGATCGTCACGTCGCCGCACGACCCGGGCACGCTGTACATCGGGGGGAGTCAGCTGTTCCGCTCCCGCAACGAGGGCCAGTCCTTCGAGAAGATCTCCCCCGTGCTCGCGCGCGCCGACCGCCGCACGATGGGCCCCTCGGGCGGCCCCATCACCAAGGACCAGACCGGGGTGGAGACCTACGCCACCATCTTCACCGTGGCCGAGTCTCCAGTGCAGCGGAACCTGATCTGGGCCGGCACCGACGACGGCCTCGTGCACCTCACCCGCGACGGCGGCGGTACCTGGACCAACGTCACCCCGCGCGGCCTCGGCGACTTCACGCGCGTGTCGATGATCGACGCCTCGACCCACGAGGCCTGCACCGCGTATCTCGCCGCGAACCGGTATCAGCTGAACGACTTCACGCCCTCGCTGTGGCGTACGCGCGACTGCGGTGCCTCATGGACGCGGATCGACACCGGCATCCCACGCGATGAGTTCACGCGCGTGCTGCGTGCGGACCCGGCTCGGCCAGGGTTGCTCTACGCCGGCACCGAGCGCGGCGTGTGGGTCTCCTTCGACGATGGCGCCCAGTGGCAGTCGCTGCAGCTGAACCTGCCACCCGTCCCCGTGCACGATCTCGTGATCGCGGAGGGCGACCTGGTCGCGGGCACGCATGGACGCTCGTTCTGGATCCTCGACGATCTCTCGCCGCTGCGTCAGCACAGCGCGCAGGCCAGCACCGCGAACGCGACGCTCTACAAGCCACGCGACACGCACCTCGTGAGCTGGAGCGGCGGCGGCGGTGAGGGGGGGCGCGGTGGCCCCAGCGGGGCCAATCCACCGGCGGGCGTGGTGGTGCACTACCTGCTCAAGACCGCCGGCACGCCCGTCACGCTCGAGTTCCTCGCTCCCGACGGCAGCGTCATCAAGCGCTACGAGAGTGCGGCGCCCACCGGCGGCGCCGCCAGCCCCGGACGTGGTGCCGGTGGCAGCACGCCCACGACGCGCGCCGGCCACAACACCTTCGCGTGGGACATGCGCTGGCCCGACGCCGGCAGCTTCCGCGGCATCATCATGTGGGCGGCCAACACGCGCGGCCCGCTCGCGGTCCCCGGCACGTACACCGTGCGACTCACCGCCGGGGGCGAGACGCTGACCCAGCCGTTCACCCTCCTGGCCGACCCGCGCGCGCAGGTCACGCAGGCCGAGCTCGAGGAGCAGTTCGCGTTCCTGGTCAAGATCCGCGACCGCGTCACCGAGGCCCACGACGCCGTGAAGACCTCGCGCTGGGTGAAGCACGAGCTGGACGATCGTCGCGAGCGCATCAGTGGTGCGGCGGCGCGGCAACTGGCCACCCGCGCCACGCAGCTCGCCAACGCGCTCAGTGCCGCCGAGGCCGAGATCTATCAGGTGCGCAACCGCTCCGGCCAGGATCCGCTCAACTATCCCATCAAGCTCAACAACAAGATCGCGGCGCTGAACGGCATCGTCGCGTCGGCCCCCGCGCGGCCCACCCAGCAGTCGTACGAGGTGTTCAATGAGCTGTCGGCCAAGCTGCAGGTCGAGCTGGACCGCGTGCAGGCCGCCCTGCGTCAGCATCTCGACGCCGTGAACGCGATCCTGCGCAGCGCCAACCTGCCGCCCATCGAACCCAAGGCCGAGGACCCACCGCTGCCGGCGCCGGTGCGCACCACCTCCACCGCGACCGCGCCACGCATGGTCGGCACGCGATGACCGCACCCGCCTTTCCCGTCCCGCCCTTCGCGGCCGAGTGCCTCGCCGCCGCCGGCAGCGCCTGGACCGCCGCGCACGAGCATCCCTTCGTGCGCGCGCTCGCCGACGGCACGCTCACGAGCCGGCGGTTCCGCTTCTACCAGATGCAGGATGCGCGCTACCTGGAGAGCTTCGCCGACGCGGCGGCGCTCATCAGCACGCGCTGTGTCGCGCCCACCGACAAGCTCTGGTTCATCGACGCGGCGCGCATGGCGCTCGTGGTCGAGAGCCAGTTGCACGCCGGTTACGGCGAGACGCTGGGCTACACGGCCGACGACATCGCCGCCCTGACGCTCACGCCCAACAACCGCGCCTACTCCGACCACATGGTCAGCGCCGCCACACGGGGCACGCTGGTCGAAGCCCTCGGCGCGCTCACGCCCTGCCCGTGGTTGTACATCGACCTCGGCCAGCACCTGCAGCGCGAGCTCGGCACCATCAGTGACGCGCATCCCTATGCGGCGTGGCTGCGCATGTACGCCGATCCGGGCTTCAATGAGTACATGGCCAACCTGCTGGAGCGGCTGCAGCGCTTCGCCGATGCCGCCGACGCGGCCGCCCGGGCGCGCGCGGTCGACGCCTTCGTGGTCAGCGTGCGCTACGAGTGGATGTTCTGGGACCAGGCCTGGCAGGAGCAGCGGTGGCCGGTGTGATCCGCGATGTCACCGACGCCGATGCCGCGGTACTGTGTGAGATCAACAACGCGACCTACCCCGCGATGAACCGGCTCACGGTCGCCGAGCTGCGCGCGATCGTGGCGGAGTGCGTGTATGCGCGGGTCGTCGACGATGCCGAGGGGGTCGCGGCGTTCCTGCTCGCCCTGCCACCGGGTGCGCGCTACGACTCCGACAACTACGACTGGTTCTCGGCGCGCTACGACGACTTCGTGTATGTCGATCGCATCGCGGTGCATCCGCGGGCACAGTCGCGGGGCTACGGCTCGCGCCTGTACGACGATCTCGCGGCCATGGCCCGCGGGCGCTGGCCCTGCGTGCTCGCCGAAGTGAATCTCGTCCCGCCCAACCCCGGTTCGGCGCGCTTCCATGAGCGGCACGGGTTCACCGCTGTGGGCGAGTTGGATCATCCCTCCGACGGTGAATATGCGAAGCGCACGGTGATGCTCCACCGTGCGCTTCCATCCAGTGCGCTGTGAGTCGCTGACCTACGGCGCAGGGCGCGCCGGTCGGGCCGCACGGTCGCGGGCGCTGAACCCATCGCCCAGCAGTTCGTCGCGCAGGATCCGCCACTCGCCGTTGGGCGAGTACGTCCATGTGGTCCAGTAGCGGCCCGCGATGCCCATGCGCGGCGCGCGTGCGCCAGCGGGCAGCGTCACTGCGAAAGTCCCGGAGTCCGTCACCTCGCGATCGCGGATGCTGATCCCCGCCGAGGTCCGCTCCAGCGCCTTCGCGCCGAGCGAGCGTCCCAGCGCGCCGAAGCCCGCCGCGACCTGGGCGCGATCCCAATGCGCGCCCACGCCCGCCACCCACAGGTCCGTGCTGTCGGCCAGGTACATCTCGGCGAACAGGGCCGAGTCGCCGACGATCCACTGCGTGGACATCAGCGAGTACATCGCGGGGATGATCCGTGCGACGACCGAGTCGGCCGGCATGGGCAGCGGCGGCGGGACGTAGGCCGTGTCCGAGCTGGTCGAGGCCGCGCGGTCGGCGGCGGCCGTGTCCGAGGAGGAACCGCCGCAGGCGCTGAGGGCGAGCGCGGCGAGCGTCACGAGTGTCGTTCGGTGGATCATGGTGCGGTGTCGGCGGTGAGTGCGCTGGCGGCCATCCCCATCGCGTGGTAGCCCTTGTCGACGTACAGCGTGTGCCCGGTGATGGCCGAGGCCAGGGGCGAGGACAAGAACGCGGCGGCGGTGCCCACTTCGCGGGCGGTGAGTGCTTCGGGGATCGGCGTGTTCACTTCGCAGTAGGCGACCATCCGCTCGATGATGCCGATCGCCGAGGCCGCGCGCGACGCGAGGGGCCCGGCAGAGATGGTGTTGACGCGGAGTCCATGCGCGCGGCCGGCCTCGAAGGCGAGCAGGCGTGTGTCGGACTCCAGCGCGGCCTTGGCCGAGGACATGCCGCCGCCGTAGCCGGGGATCACGCGCTCGCTGGCGAGGTAGGTGAGCGAGACCACCGAGCCGCCGGGCCGCATGAGGGGGCCGAGGCGCTGGACCATGGAGACCAGCGAGTAGGCACTGGCGCCGACCGCCGCGAGATAGCCGTGGCGCGAGACCTCGAGCAGCGGCTTCTTGACCTCGGGGCCGTTGGCCAGCGAGTGCACGAGGATGTCGAGCGGCTGCGCGCCGAAGTCCGCGACGAGGCGGTCAGCGAGCCCCTGGATGGAGAAGTCGCCCGTCTCCTTGTAGCGCTTGGACTCGCGCAGGTCGTCGGGCGCGTCGGCCAGGGTGTCGAACACCGCGTCGAGCGGGTAGATGCGCTCGAAGCTCAGGAGGTCGCCGTTGGGGAGCCGGCGGGCCTCGTCCAGCTTCCCGCGCTCGAGCAGGTTGAGGAAGATGTTGAGGGCCGGCGGCCAGGTGGCGACGGAGACGGAGGCCCCCGCTTCGATGAGGGCTTTGGCGATGGCGAAGCCGAAGCCGGCATCGTCGGCGACGCCGGCGACGAGGGCGCGCTTGCCGGTCAGATCGAGAGAGAGCATACAGGGAGTAATCGCAGGGGAACAGCGCGGAGGCAAGGGTTCAGCCGGGGCGTCGCTTGCCGTTCGCGCCGCTGAGGGCTACGATGGCAGCTCACCTTCACCCTCCACAACTCCATGTCCCGTTCCAGGCAGTCCCTCGGTGCGTTCGCGCTCGCATTCTCGGCGGGCGCAGCGGCGTGTGCCAGCTCCGACCCGGTCGTCGAGGTCGCGCCGCCGACCCCGAACGTCGTCACGGTGGTCGCCAATGACTTCTCGTACGAGGCGCCGGCCGAGATCCCCGAAGGGGTCACGACGTTCCGGCTGGTCGCCCAGGGTCCGACGTTCCACCACGCGGTGATCTTCCGGCTGGACAGCGCGAAGACCTACGACGACTTGGTCGCGGCCTTTGCCCAGCCGGGTCCGCCCCCCGCGTGGGCGGTGCCGGTGGGTGGCCCCAACGCGCCGGCGCCGGGCGGGGGGATCTCGAACGCGACCATCGACCTCGAGCCGGGCAACTACGCGATCATCTGCCTGGTCGATGTGCCCGACGGGGTGCCGCACATCGCGCACGGGATGAGCCGCCCGCTGACCGTGACGCCGGTGGCGGCCGATGCGCCCCGGGCGGCGCTGCCGACCCCCGATGTCACGATCCGGCTCTTCGACTACAACTTCGAGCTGTCGGCGCCGATCGCGGCGGGGACGCGGATGTTCGAGGTGGTGGGGAATCCGGGTCAGATGCACGAGGTGGAGCTGATCCGCCTGGAGCCGGGCAAGACGGCGATGGACATGATCCACTGGGTGGAGAAGCCCGAGGGTCCGCCGCCGGGGATGCCGGTGGGGGGCACGGCGCCTGCGATGCCGGGAATGTCGGTGTTCTTCGAGGCCGAGATGACGCCGGGGAGCTACGCGTTCATCTGCTTCGTGCCGGACGCTGGCGACGGGAAGCCGCACTTCCTGCACGGGATGATCAAGGAGTTCGTGGTGCAGTGATCGACGAGGCCGCCGCGTCGGGTCGGCGCGGCGGCCACGTGGGCGCGGGCCAGTGTGATCGGCGCGCGCCCAGTGCCCTTGCGTAATAAGTAAGCATTCATTTACTTACTACAGATGGGGCCGAAATGGCGACGACATCCTGACCAACGGCCCACCGACATCGCCCGGGCCGCGCTCGAGGTCGCCGCCGAGCGAGGCGTCCTCGGCACTCGCGTCGCCGACATCGCCCTCCGGGCCGGCGTCACCGTCGGCACCATCTACCGCTACTTCCCCGACAAAGACGCCGTCCTCGACGCCGCCCTCGCCCTCGCCGTGCCGCCCGCCCCGCGCCAGCCCCTCGGCGACCGGCCCGGCAGCGTCATTCCCGCCCTCAGCGAGGCCCTGCGACGCTGGGGCGGCTTCTTCGACGGGGCCGGCGCCCGCGCCGTGCGCGTGACCCTCAGCGAACCGCGGCGCGCGGCCGCCAACGCCAGCGGACCGGTGGCCAGCGCCCTCAGCGAACTCGCCGAGCTGGTCCGCGAGGGCGTCGCGCGGGGCGAGCTGCGCCGCGACCTCGACCCCCAGGCCGTCGCGCGGGCGCTGGTCGGGGCCCTGGCGCTCGGCACCGCGACCTCCGACGCCGTCGATCACGCCCTGCTCGAGGTCGTCGCAGCGCTGGCCACCCGCGGCCTGCGTCCCGACGCCGTCACCTGGAAGACCGCCCCGTGACGGCACTGCGCGGCATCTTCGTCATCGTCCCGATCACCGGAGCGCTCGGCGAGCGCATCGCCGATATCCAGCGCGCCAACGACCCAAGGCTCGCCAAGATCTGGGCCCCGCATTTCACGCTGCTCGGGTCGTCCGGGGTCGGGCCCATCTTGCCGCATCACACGCCCGCTCAACTGCGTGCTGCGCTGGCACCGGTGGCGCAGGCGACCCCGCCGCTCACCCTGCCCTTCGGGGCGCCCGAGCGCTTCACCGGGCGCGACATCGTCGTGCTGCCCCTCGATCCGCATGGCCCGCTGCGGCAGCTCCACGATCGGCTGCGCGATGCGCTCAGCGCGGCCGGCGTCCAGACCTACGCGGCGCGATTCCCCTTCACGCCGCATGTCACGCTGACGATGTACCCGCCGCTGACCCGCGCCCGTGAACAGCGGCTGCTGGCGCTACGCATTGAGGAACCGCTGCCCATCGATCGGCTCAGCGTGGTCCTGACGCAGGAGCCGCAGGCGCCGCGCGAGTTGCTGACGCTGCCGCTGGGGAGCGCGGCGACGTCGGGCGACTAACGCAGCTTCCGGATCGCCGCGTCCAAGTCCTGCTTTCCGCCCACGCCCGTGTACGCGATCTTGCCCGCCTTGTCGATGAGCACCACATAGCTCGTCGCCGGGACCTCGAAGGCGCCGGCATACTCGCCGTCGGCGTCCCAGAGCATGGGGAAGGGATACTTGTTCACCTCGACATAGCGCTTCACGCGCTCCAGCGACTGGTTGAGCGGCACGGCCACCGCGAAGATCGCCACGTCGCGCCCATGCGTCTTCTGCACGGCCAGCATCGTCGGCTCCAGCTCCTTGCAGTTACCGCACCAGGTGGCCCAGAACTCCAGCAACACCGGCCGCTTCCCGATGATCGACTTGAGATCGACCGAGACACCGTTCACGTCCTTGAGCACCGCGGTGGGCGCCACGGACCCCACCGGGATCCCCGATTCCTGCGCGGCCACGGGGAGCGCGAACAACAGAGCGGAAGCAAGCAGCGCGAGACGCACAGGTCGAGTGATTGAAGTGAACGACTAGAACAGCAGTTGGCCCATCTTGATCAGGTAGTACTCGGCCACCCCGATCATCACGAGCGCGAACGCCCGCTTGACCCAGATCATCCACTGGCCGGCCCGCGGGAGGCGCACCACCGCGCCACTGGACAGCCCCACCACGACGAGCAGGGCACACATGCCCAGCGAGAACGCGAACAAGTAGACGAACCCCATCGCGGCACTCTTGGTGCCCGCCACCCAGGTGAGCACCGCAGCCATCACGGGCGCCGAGCAGGGGGCGGCCACCAGTCCGCTCATCGCGCCCATCGCGAACGCGCCGCCCGCGCGGCCGCCCGTGCCTGCGCTCGCGGCCCGCTGCAACAGGAACGACGGCACCCGCACCGGGATCACGTCGAGCATGGCCAGGGCGGCGAGCAGCAGCATGTTGGCCATGGCGAAGTACAGCCACGGGTTGGTACTCACCGAGCCGAACATCGTTCCGGTCATCCCGGCGAACAGTCCGAGCAGGGAGTAGGTGAGCGCCAGCCCGATCACATAGGCGAAGGTCAGCAGCACCGTTCGGCCGCGGGGTGCTCGTGCCTCGCCCACGGTGGTCCCGCCCACGATCGCCGCCGTGATGGGGATCATGGGGTAGATGCAGGGCGTCAGCGACGTGAGGACGCCGGCCAGGAACACCAACGGGATGGCGGTCGCCGGGCTGGCAGAGAGCTGGGCCGCGATATTCGAGAAGTCCACGGTCGAAATATGGTGTGGCGGCCCCCGGCACGCCCCTCGCGGACCGGGTCACTACGGAGGTACCTTGCCCCCCATGACTACTCCAACGAATCGAGCGCCTGCCCAGCACTGGCTGGTGGCGGTGGCGCGCGCCCAAGGGTGGCCGAACGTCGAGGCGCTGGACCTGCCGATGGGGACCGCCACCGACGAAGCGCTCGCGACCGTGGTCGTCGCGTGTGGGATCCCCGAGGACGAAGTCCTCGCGCGGGCGGCCGAGACGATGCGGGTCCCGCTGGCCAAGTGGGCGGAGGTCGAACCCCACGCCACGCGCTTGATCCCCGAGCGGCTGGCCCGCAAGCATCTGGTGTTCCCCGTGCGTGAGACGGCGAAGCTGCTGGGTGTGGCGACCAGCGCGCCCTTCGATCTCGACGCCGAGCAGGAACTGCAGTTCGCCTGCGGCCGTGCGATCCGCTTCGAGCTGGCCTCGCCGACGGCGATCCGCTCGGCGATCGAGTCCAGCTACGCCCCGCCCAGCGAGGCGGCGCTGCGCCTGTCGGCCGCCAACCGGATCGCCGAAGGCCTGGTGACGGCGGCCGAGGCCGCGCGGACCTCGACGGTGGACGTGTCCGACGTCGATGCGCCGCCCATCGTGAACCTCGTGAATCTGATCATCACCGACGGCGTGAAGCGGCGTTCGTCGGACATCCACATCGAGCCCGGTCGGCTCGAGGGGCTGGTGCGCTACCGCATCGACGGCGTGATGCAGGACTACCTCAAGCTGCCGATGCCCGTGCTGAGCCGCGTGGTGTCGCGCATCAAGATCCTGGGGCAGCTCGACATCGCCGATCGCATGCGTCCGCAGGACGGGCGGGCGCGCATCATGTTCAACGACAAGTCGATCGACCTGCGACTGTCGACGGTGCCGACGCGCGACGCCGAGAAGGCCGTGATCCGCATCCTGGACAGCGGCGAGAGCAAGTCGCTGGAGTCGATCGGGTTCCCGGCGGCGGAGTTCCGCCGGATCAAGACGCTGCTGCGCCAGCGCGACGGCATCGTGGTGGTGACGGGGCCCACGGGCTCCGGCAAGACGACCACGCTGTACAGCGCCGTCCGCGAGATCGCCTCGGGGTCGGTGAACGTCGTGACCATCGAGGATCCGGTCGAGTACGACCTGGCCGGGATCACGCAGATCCAGGTCGAGACCAAGCGGGGCGTGAGCTTCGCCGGCGCGCTGCGCGCGGTGCTGCGGCAGGACCCCGACGTGATCCTGGTGGGCGAAGTGCGCGACGCCGAGACGGCGCAGACGGCGGCGCACGCGGCCCTCACGGGCCACTTGGTGCTCACGACGCTGCACACGAACGACGCGGTGGGTGTGTTGCAGCGTCTGCTGGACCTCGGGTTGGAGGCCGGTACGGTGGGCGACGCACTGCGCGGCGTGATCGCGCAGCGCTTGTTGCGCTCGCTGTGTCCCAAGTGCGCGGTCGCGGCCACGGCACCCTACACGGCCGAGGAAGAGCGCCTGATGGGGTACAGCGGCGTGGCCCCGGTGCGGCGTGCCGTCGGTTGCGACGACTGCGCGGGGACGGGGTACCGCGGACGCTTGGCGGTGCCCGAGGTGTTGGTGTGCAGCGAGGCGATCGAGAAGGCGATCGCCGAGGGCGCGCCGGTGCCTGCGGTGCTGCAGATGGCGCGGGGCGAGGGGATGCGTTTGCTGCACGAGGTCGCGTTGGACGCGGTGCGCGATGGCCGGACGACGTTGGACGAAGTGGAGCGTGTGATCGGGATCCCGGACCCGCTGTTCGACTCGAATGCGGCGACGGCGCCAGCGGCAGCAGCGGCGGCAGTGCCTGGGCCGGCTACCGCGGCGCCCGCCGCGCCGGCGACGACGGGAGCGGCTGCCGCGTCGGCACCACCGCCACCGGTACCCGCTCGACCGGCGGCCGCCGCGCCCCAGACGCCGTTGATCCTGCTGGTCGACGATGATCCCGTGAGTCGCATTGCGGCGAACGTGATCCTCACGGGCTACGAGATGGAGGTGCACGAGGCGACGGACGGGCTCAAGGCCTTGGAGTATCTCGCGACCTGTGAGCGCTTGCCGAGTTTGTTGCTGCTGGACCTTGAGATGCCGGGCGTGGATGGTGAGACCGTGGTGCGGCGCTTGCGCAGCGATCCCCGCACACGGCGCATGCCGATCATCATCCTGACGGGGTCTGAGGACCGCGAGCAGGAGTTGATCCTGATGGAGGAGGGCGCCGACGATTACCTGAACAAGCCCATCGAGCCTGAGCGCCTGATCGTGCGCGTGCGCGCGGCGTTGCGTCGGGCGGCGTTGGTATGAGTCCACCGCGCGGGGTCACTCCGCCCGACGGCGAGCCCTCGGACGCCGAGCTGATCCGCGCCGCGATGGAGACCATCGAGCACGAGCGGGTGGAGGTGCACGCGCGCATCGCCGCCGAGAAGCGTCGGGGACCGATGCGATTCGCGGTGTACACGATCCTGGTGGGCGTGATCGTCGCGGGGGCCTGGTGGGGCCTGCAGACGAAGGTGCAGGACGGCCCGCCGCCGCGCACGCCGGACCGGATCGAGGCGGAGTTGCGGTATGGTACCTACCTCGCCGCGCAGCGCATCGACCAGTTCGTGGCGACGACGGGCCGACTGCCGCGGACGGCGAGGGAGTTAGGGTATGGTGATGCGTGGTTGCGCTACGAGCTCGCGGAGGCGGGGACGTGGCGCCTGGTGGCGACCGAGGGGGCGATCAGGGTCGAGTTGAAGTCGGCGGATGACCGTCGTCGGTTCCTTGGGGGAGCGGTGGATCGGGTGGTGGGGGGGAAGTAGCCTCCAAGTCCCACAGCATTGACTTGCGATATTTGAACGGGGTGCTGACGCTGAAGGAGAGGACGCCCGACCCCCAGTAGCGCTTGAGCATCTCTTCGCTGGGGGGCAGCGTGATGACCCTGGCCATGTGATGATCCTCGGTTGAAGAGTGGACCGCAGGCGCGCGTTCGGTGGCTCGCCGCGTGGGTACGAATCTGACGAGGGAGGCTGACAATGCCGCTGTGGTCGCTTTGGGTGGGTGTGGTGGTGGGGGGGTAGCGCCTGTTGGCGAGCGGCACCCAGAGCTTCACCGGTGCGATGGCGCTGCAGGCGCAGACCGATGGCTTGTTGACGCAATTCGTCGATGCATGGAAAGAGCTTGTTGGCCGCTACTGGGCTGCCGCGTCCGCTTTCGTCGACGACCGGGAAGCCCGCGAGGTCGTCGAACTGCAGCAGCGTTTTGGCGGCGCCGTGGTCACTGACGAGGAGTAGCGGCTCGCCAGTGGCGAGTGCCGCGAGCAGCGCAGGTTCGAGCGCGTCGTAGCCCACGATGCCCAGCGGGCGGAGCAGCGAGCGGGCGGGTGGTACGGATCGAGCGATCATGCAACGACTCCTCCGCGCCGGAGCGCGGGGAGGTGATCAGTGGATGACCGCCACTGATCTCGTGGTCGCTTTAGTGGGAGTTGTTTAGCGTCGCGCCACAAGCTGGCCGGTCAAATCGCGACGGGGGGGGGCACGGTGGTGCTGCTATTCGGAACTGCGGGACAAGAAACGAAGCTTGGAGCGATGTGTGCCGTCGCGGATCTTCTTACGTGCGGCGCTGGGAATCTCGCGGGGCGACTGGCTACTCTCGAGCCAATGGCTGGCGGTGAGCGCCGCGACGAACTCATCAACCGCGTCGTAAGGGCCATACCACGTGGTACTGACGCCGGAGAAGCTATAGCCGTTCACTGTCGCGACCAGAATGAGCTCGGCACCGTCGGTGCTGGTAATCAGGTGCGAGGAGAAGGCACACGAGTCGTCACTATCCTCGGCAGCCCTCTCCATCTTGTACGCCAGATACTCGTCGATCTCCTCCTTCGTGGGTCGCGCTCCCTCTTCTAGGCCAAGCTCCGCCGCCACCTCGGTCAAGTCGAGCCCGTCGAAGATTGCGACTGCAACCGCAGGCGAGATGAATATCCCTGCCTCCTCACCTTCGCCTTCGCTCACGCCACCAAACTCCTCAAGGAAGTCAGTGATGACTCTGAGGGACTTCTTGTCCACCTTGCCCCGACACCACGCTAAGACTGCCTTGTCGATCTCCGGCTGGATATCCGGCTCGTCGCCCTGCTGGTCAGTCATGATACAGGCCTCAGAACGGGCGGATGACTGCGGGCGGCGGCGTAACTCGGTAGCTCGGGTACACCGCTGACCCGATGTTGGTCGTGGAGCCCGACAACCGTGCCTGCCCGGGCAGCATACCCGACGTGTAGTCATACGCCCCGATCCGCTGTGTGGTGAGGCTGACTGAGCCCGCGCGACTCTGGATGGTGGTGTACTCGAAGCTGCCGATCCGCTGCGTGGTCGCCTGGGTGCCAGTGTCGTCGTTGTAGTACTTGCTGTTGCCGATCGACTGCGTGGTGCTGTACGTCCCGCGGTTGTCGGAACTGTATACCTGACTGCCGATCTGCTGCGAGGTCGACCGGTAGCCGTCGGAGCAGCTGGTGTACGTTTGCCGCCCAATGGTCTGGGTGGTGCAGCGCGTTGACTGCGCGGCCGCGTCAGTGGCGGCGAGCGCGAGGGTCAGGACAGCGAGCAGGGGGAGGCGCATCAGGAACTCCTGGGGTGAGACGTGGGTGTCGGCCGTTCGTGATGAAAGCTCAGGAGGGGGTCTGACAATGACCTGAAAGCACGAGCGGCCGACGACAAACTGTCGCCGGCCGGAGAGCCATGCGACTTAGACGGTTTGGCCAGGGGGTGAAGCCTGGATGCGCGGCCCGTCAAGTCGGGAAATCGCCGCACATCTGAAACCCATCGATTCCCGGACAGCCTGGCAACTTCGTGGCACCCATGGGGGGGGGGTAGCACCCGCTCGTTGGCGGCTGGATCCGCGGTGGCCCCTGCGCTATCTTTTACAGCTCAACACATGCCAAAGGGAGAAAGAGATTGCCGCGTTCCCGCAGTCCGCGAGAGGAGTCGCGCACCGCAAGCATTGCAGAGCTGTTCGCCGGCGTTGGCGGTTTTCGCGTGGGATTCCAAGCCGCATCCGACGGCTTTCGCACCGTGTTCAGCAGCCAATGGGAGCCGCCCGGGACAGTCGGCAAGCAGTTCGCGTCGCGATGCTACGAGTCGCACTTCGGTTCCGAAGGCCACTCGAATGCTGATATCTCAGCTGTACTTGACGGCGTCGAATCGCTCAGCCGCGACATGGCGCCAATCGATGTGCTGGTCGGTGGCTTCCCGTGCCAAGACTACTCTGTAGCTAAGCCGCTCAATCAGTCTGACGGACTAGTGGGAAAGAAGGGCGTGCTGTGGTGGCAGATCCATCGCCTGATCAAGTTGCAGCAACGCAACGGTTCGGGGCCCGACTGGTTGGTCCTGGAGAACGTCGATCGCTTACTGCAGTCGCCGGCCTCTCAGCGAGGCCGGGACTTCGCAATCATGCTCGCGAGCCTATCGGACCTTGGCTACGATGTGGAATGGAGGGTCATCAACGCTGCCCACTATGGCTTTCCACAAAAGAGGCGGCGTGTATTCATCGTTGGCCGTCGCCGGACAAGTGCCGAGATCGACGCTGCAGATGTGATCTACAGGACAGGAGTACTGGCCCGCGCGCTACCAATCAAGCGCTCGCAGACCTTAGACCCACTTACTGAGCCTCACTTCGAACTTCGCGGTGACCTGGCAGAGATAACAAAGTCGTTCGGGCACGGTAACGCTCGGTCCGGGTTCTTGGGCGCGGGATTCATGCGCGCGAGACGCGTATGGACCGTGTCGGTCGAAGCGAACTACAGAGGCGCCTCAAAAACACTTGGCGACATCCTCCAGCCGCTCGACGAGGTTCCCGAAGAGTTCTTGGTAGAAGGAGGTTCGATTGCGAAATGGAGGTACGCGAAGGGTTCGAAGCACGAACCGAGGGTGAACAAGCGTACCGGCGCGACTTACTTCTACACGGAAGGCGCGTTGCCATTTCCCGATCCACTCGATCGACCGGCTCGTACGATTCTGACGTCCGAAGGTGGCGCGACGGCAACGCGCTCCAAACACATCATCTGCCAGGACGGTGTCTTTCGTCGACTCACTCCAATTGAACTGGAGCGACTTAACGGCTTCGACGATCACTGGACGGATACTGGGATGTCGGATGCTCAGCGAGCTTTCTGCATGGGAAACGCGCTGGTCGTTGGCGTCGTGGAGCGTATCGCGCGTAGAGTCGCGAAGGAGATCGGACTCAAGCTGAAGAAGAAGCGAGCGATGAAGAAGCGAGCAAAGAGGCGCGTCGCAAAAGCCGCTGCCCGTTGATTGGCTGACCACCGCGCCCCACCCGCCAGTTCGCCAGCGGTAGCTCGCGTGATGCGAGCGAACCGCGCTTCGGATACCGCACCAGAGCGGTTACTGAGAAGTGCGCTTCGTGAGGCAGGCTTTCCAGGATACCGGCTCAACTGGCGCAAGGCCCAGGGACGACCAGACATTACCTTCCCTGGACGCCGCATCGCTGTGTTCGTGCATGGGTGCTTTTGGCACCGGTGTCCGGACTGTCGACTTCCTCTGCCCAAGTCGAACCGGAAGTTCTGGGTCGAAAAGTTCCGCCGCAATCGCGCAAGAGACGGCCGAACGCGCCGTGCGCTTGAGGCTGATGGGTGGCGAGTATTCGAGTACTACGAGTGCCAGCTGGCTAAGAACGAGGGAAAGCTTCCCGCTCCCTTGCGTCGAGTCCTCAAAGCGGGCCGCCGGCCGAAGCGATGATTCGCGCGACGTAGCTCGAGTTCAGCCAGAAGCACTTCTTCACGACTCGGATGCCGCCGGGAGCATCTTCCTTGTCGTTCGCATTTCTGGCCTTGGGTCGCACGTGGATGAAACTCGTCTCAGAAGCCTTCGGGAGGCTGTTTGCGCGCTGATCCCTGATGGCATCTCTGAATCTCTCCCACTCGAGCTGCATCTCGACTAGTTCCTCCGGAGTTGGACTCCAAAAGAATGCGCGGCCGATGAGGTGCTTATGCTTCGGCTGACTCCTCGAGGAGCGAAGGATGGGGACAACTAGCAGGCGCTCGAGGCGAGCACGTAGATCACTATCGACCCAGTCGTCTTCGACGATCTCCATGTGATAGAATCGCGGAAATGACATCGACTCGAACGGCCTACCAGCGCTCGACACCGGAACTGTCTTGATCTCGATACCGAACTGCTCGAACTCCTTGATCCTCGCTCGGTCATCAGAAATACCCAAGGCTCTCCGGATGAGAATGGAGGTTCCGGATTTCGCGCGGCTGAGAGGAACACCAACGGACCGAGCCAGTTCGGCAATGCTACGTCCACGCAACTGTTCGAGCTGCTGCAGGACAGCTCGCTCGAACTGCTCATTCGGCGACAACGTCAGTGTGTCCGCCAATGAGACCTCGGGCTTCTTCCGAACCTCGGTCTCGAAGACGTGAGACGTCAGACTCTGCTTGAGAGCCCAAGCTCGCGGCCTAGCAAGAGGCCCTTTGTTCAAGTACTGCGCGACTCGCGTCGCGCCGCTGGCTCCCTTAGTCGCTGCTCCGAGAATGCGACCGTCTGCCTCGGAGATCTCGTGCGCAAGACCATGGCGCGCCTTGTGCTGGACCACTGACCAATCGATCTCGATCTGCGGGCGAATGTCGGCACCGGGAGACCAGAGTACAGAGTCCACAACGTGCGCATCGACTGCCTCCTGCCCCTGCACGTAGTTGTAGAACACGAAGAGAATGCTCTCGAGCTTCTTCCGAACTGAAGCCGACTCCCACGATTCTTCGGCAAGTCTGGGAAAATCGATCATCGAGATGACGGTGCGTTCCTTCGATCGCACCCCTTTGCTCGTGACCTTGAGCGGTACCGCTTTCAGCTCGATTCCTGCAGCCACAAAGTCGGGAGCACTGTCACTGTTCTGGATGATATTGAAGTAACGTTCAATCAGCTGACCGACAGCGCCCTTATCACGGGGTGACCGTTCACGAACCTGGTGAGGCAGAGGCAGAACAGCCTTGAGAGGCTTGCCCCGGAGTCGACGTGCGTGCGCAAGAATCCGCTGCTCATCGGCAGTATGCGGGTCGAACGCCGCACCGTAGCTAGAGTCCTGAGACATACCCAATCTCTCCCAATGAAGTCTCGCGAGGGAACGGTACCTCAGGCCTCTGACATCCGCGACGCGTCACATTCACGAATCCGGTACCGGCAGAGCAGTCAACGCCGGTGAGTGGCGTAACGAAGCCAGAGTGAGACCACCACTCATTCACGCATCTGCGACTTGATCCACCGCAACTGCTCCTGCGTGCCCACCTAACCGATACTCCGTCGGCTCCAACGAGAGGTACTCCGCCAGTGACCTGGCTCTGCAGAAGACACCCCCCCGGCTTCGATCCGAAGCGTTCAGAGCGCCCAGCCATCCCCCTACTCCCTAACCCCAAACGCCACATACCTCCCCCCACTCTTCGCCCCATTCTTCCCCCCACCCGCCGCAATCACCAAGTACTGCTTCCCCCCAACCATGTACGTCGACGGCGTAGCATTCCCCGCCGCCGGCAGCTCATGCTCCCACAGAAGCTTCCCATTCGACTTATCGAACGCCCGAATCTTGTTGTCATACGTCGTCGCCGCAATGATCA